>NZ_JARVKU010000019.1:0-199073 GCF_029813805.1 Streptomyces sp. DH10 | reverse complement strand
CACCTGAGGGGTGCTCAGGAGCTTTTGCCGGGTTACGAGTTGATCTGCGTCGTGACCAGGTTGGAGAAGGTGGTCAGCCGGGTGTAGACACCCGGGTAACCGGCCTGGGCGCAGCCCTCGCCCCAGGAAGTGATGCCTGCCAGGACGCCCCCGATGAGTAGGGGGCCGCCGCTGTCGCCCTGGCAGGTGTCCACGCCGCCGGAGGTGTATCCGGCGCACACCATGTCGCTCCGCACGAAGTCGGCGCCGTAGGAGCTGCCGCAGCTGGAGTCGGACACGGTCGGTACGGTCGCGGTGCGCAGCTGGTTGGAGGAGCTGCCGTTCGAGGAGGTCGTGCCCCAGCCGAGGATGCGGGCGGTGGTGCCGGCCGCGTACACCGAGGTCTGCGAGGAGGAGACGTACTTCGCCGGCGTGTACGGCATCGACGTCGACAGCGTCAGCACGGCCACGTCCTCGCCGTTGGTGACACTGGTGTAGTTCGGGTGGATCCAGATCTTGCTGACTCTGGCGACCGTGCCGTTGGTGCCGTTGAGATACGTTCGGCCGCCGACGACGCGCACGCTGCCGGCGGTCTCGCCGACCATGCAGTGGGCGGCGGTGACGACCTTGGTGGGCGAGACGAGCGTGCCGCCGCAGAACTGGCTCTGCGAGGCATCCGTGATCTGCATGACGAACGGGTACGCGGTCGTCGTGGTCGTGGTACCGCCGACGATCGGCTGGGGAGCGGCGACGGCGGCGGGGGCGGAGAGCAGCGCGGTCGCGGCGGCGGCAGCGGTCGCCGTGGCGACGGCTGCGGCCTTCTTGACACGGTTGAACCCGAACATGGGTCTCCTCGGGGAGTTGCCGGTGGGGGGTCGCGCGGGTGGGTGGTGCACGGTGACCCTGACTCCGTTGTTCGGATCTCCGTGTGTCCGGCGAGCGGCACGCGACAAAGCTAGAGCCCGCGAGGGCGGGCTCCCAATGAGGGACTCCCCTAAGGGAGTTGGGCAGGGAAAACCCTCGGTCGGGCCCTGCAGACCCTGGTGGACGCAGGTGGGGTCAGGTCGGGCGGCGGCCCGCCGCCAGCCGGACGATGTCCACCCGCGAGCGGATCCCCAGCTTGCGGTAGACCCGGGTCAGGGTCGCCTCGACGGTCTTGACGCTGATGAACAGCCGGGCCGCGATCTCCCGATTGGTCGCGCCCTCCATCACCAGCGAGGCGACCTGACGCTCCATCGACGCCAGGCCCTCCAGCGCGTCGAGCGCGACGGGCGGTGCGACGGACGCCGGCTCCACCGCAGCGGGTCCGGCCGCGGCGGCCGCGTCGACCTGCCGCAGCCAGGGCAGCGCCCGGCAGCGCCGGAACAGCCGGGCGGCCTCGTCGTACGACGCCGGCCCCGGCAGGGGAGTCCCGCCGCCGCGGGAGAAAGCGGCGGTCTGGGCGCGCAGCCGGGCCAGCGCGAAGGCGGCCCGCGCCTCCTCCAGGCCGTAGCCCAGCCTGCCGAGCCGGTCCTGAACGGACGTCAGCCGGACCAGGGCGGCCTCGTGTTCGCCGCGGGCCGCCCGCACCAGCGCCTCGGCCCGGTCGAGGACGGCCAGCACGCTCTCCCGGCCCAGCCGCAGCGCGTGCACCCGTGCCGTGTCGATGACGTCCTGGGCCTCGCCCGGTTCGCCGATGCGGACCAGGGACTCGGCGAGGTCGCCGTGCCAGCGGCCGCGCGCCGGGTCGTTGATGCCGAGGCCCTGCTCCAGCTCGCGCACCCGGCGCAGCGAACGGACCGCGCCCGCCGGGTCCCCGGCCACCAACTGGGCGTAGCCCAGCGCCGCCAGGGCGCGGGACAGGTACATCTGGTCGCCGTCGACCTCGGCGTGGTCGGCCGCCTCACGGGCGAGGACCAGCGCCCGGTCGACGTCCCCGGCCGAGGCCTCCGCGAGGGAGGCGAGCATCGCCGAGGCGCCCTCGCCGATCCCGGCGTCCCGGGCGAGCCGCAGGCTCTCGCGGGCCAGGTCCAGGGCCCGGCCGCAGTGCCCGGAGCGCAGTTCCGTGTCGGCGAGGAAGCGCAGGAAGTGCACCTCGCTCTCGACCATGCCGCGCCTGCGCACCTCGCGCAGCAGCGCGGTGATGGTCGCCCGCGCCTCGGGCAGCTGGTCGCTCATGATCAGCCAGCGGAACCGGGCCGAGCCGGCGCCGTTGTGGTGGCACGCCACATACGGGTCCTGCGGTTCTCTCAGCGCCCGTTTGACGGTCTCGGGGGCGCCCGGGTGGCCCATCAGGGTCTCGGTGGAGGCCTGGAAGGACAGCGCCATCAGCTCGGTGCGCCGGTCCTTGCCGCGGGCGGCCAGCTCAGCCGCGTGCGCGGCCTCCTGCCGGGCCTCGGCGAAGTCGCCCTCGACGACCAGGCCGCGCCAGGCCAGCTGGTAGTGGACCAGGGCGAGCAGCCGCGGGTCGTCGCCGGCGTCGGCCAGGGCCTGCGGGAAGACGGCGTCGACGTCGCCGAGCGCCTGCCCGGCCGCCTCGATGACCACCATCCAGGCCCGCACCCGCTCCGCGGGCACGCTGGCCCGGGTCAGCACGTCCCGGGCGATGTCCCGGGCGAGGTCGGCCTCACCGGCGGTGATGGCGTCCTCCGCGGCCTGGAGCCGCCGCTCGTCCGGGCCGGGCGTGCTGTCCGCCGGGGTGTGCCGGGCAGCGAGCAGCCCGAGCGAGGCGGCCACGGACGGCGCCCCGCGGTCCCGGGCCAGCGCACCGGCCTCCGCGAGCCTGGCCGCCACGTCCGGGTCGGTGCCGGTGGTCGCCAGGGCCAGGTGCCGGGCCCGCTCGATCGGGTCGGAGGCCGCCGTGGACAGCGCGGCGTGCACGGCCCGCCGCTCCCGCGCCGGGGCCTCCGCGTACAGCGCGGCCGAGATCAGCGGATGCGCGAACCGTACGGCGGGCCCCTCCGGCTCCGTCGCCAGCAGTCCGAGCGCGGCGGCCTGGGCGGTCTCGGCCTCGGCGTGCTCCCGGCCGGCCGCGTGCAGCAGCGCCAGCGTGGGACGGGCACCGGCACTGGCCACCAGCAGGGTGCGGCGCGCCTCGTCGGACAGCATCTCCAGCCGGCTCAGCACCAGCGCCCGCAGCGAGGTGGGCACGGGCAGCGGCTCGCCGGGCCGGGGCCGCGTCGGGCTCTCGGCCAGGGCGCGGCCCAGCTCCAGCGCGAAGAGCGGGTTGCCGCCGCTGGTGCGGTGGATGTCGCGGATCGTGGAGCGGGACAAGGGGGTGTAGCCGCGGTGGTCGAGCAGCGCGGAGACCTGCGTACGGGTCAGCGCGCCCAGCCGGACGGCGAGCGTGTCGGGCGGGGACGCGCGTAGATGGCGGTCGTACTCCTGGCCCTCGGTCCGCACCGCGCACAGCATCTGCACGGGCGTGTCGCCCAGCCGGCGGGCGGCGAAACCGAGCAGCTCGGCGCTGGCCGCGTCCAGCCACTGGAGGTCGTCGGCGACGATCAGCACCGGATCCTTGGCGGCGAGGGCGCGCAGCGCCGACAGCACGGCGAGGCGCAGCGCGAGCCCGTCGCGCTGGAGGGTGGACTCGCCGCGCCCGGTGAGCGCGGACTCCAGGGCGGTTCGCTGGGCGGCGGGCAGCGCACCGGAGACCTCGTCCAGAACCAGGCCGAACAGGTCGGCCAGTGCCAGGAAGGGCAGGTGGGATTCGGACTCGGTGGCCGAGCAGCGCAACACGGTCCGGCCCGCGCCGGCGTAATCCGCGGCCAGCGCCCGCAGCACCGTGGACTTTCCAATTCCCGCGGGGCCGTGGAGCAGCACACTTCCGCCTCGGCCGAGCTGTTCGCGTGCCGACGTGAACAGGTCCTCCCGGCCGATGACCACGTCGGGGCGGCTCCTGGGAGGCTCCTGGAAGTCCCGTCGCACGGTCACCGCTCCCCTCCGTGTGTCGTGTCCTGGCCAATATTAGGCAACAGCTCTTTGAATTTCGGACGGACGGCGTGGTGAGGGAAATAACAACGCAGGTCCGGGCGCGAATTCATGGGGCTCCCGAATGCGGCGGAACAGGCCGGTGACGCCCGGCCGGGAACCCGTCGGCATATCGAACGGGCAAGGGTATCGGAAAACATCGCAAACCTACGGCAACCATCCCGCCCGGCGCGCGGCGACCACGGCCTCGCCCCTGGTCCGGGCCCGCAGCTTCCGCATGGCCGACCGCAGATACCCCTTGACGGTCTCGGGCGTCACGCCCAGCCGTTCGGCCGCGACCGCGTTCGTGGCCCCCGCGGCGACACACGCCAGCACGTCCACCTCCCGCGGCGCGAGCCGGACCCGGTCCGACGGGACGGAATCGGCCGTCAGCAGGGCACACGCGTCGAGCAGCTCGGCCCGCAGCTCCTGATCCGCGATCTTCGGGGCCAGCGCCCGCAGCGCCGCGTGCGCCTCCCGCACCTGCTCCCGTCCCACGCCGGCCCCGCCCTCCGCGGCGAGCGAGCGGGCCTCCTCCCGCACGACCAGCGCCCGCTCCACGTCCCGCGCCGCCTCGACGGCCTCGTCCAGCATGCGCCCGCCCAGCGGCAGGGCCGTGCGCAGCGCCCCGTACAGCACCCCGCGCACCGAGCGCCGTACGACCACCGGCACGGCCAGCACCGAGCGCAGCCCCTCCACCGCCACCGGGGCGTCGTACTCGTGGCTGATCTGCCGCGACGCCGAGTAGTCCGTCACCACGCACGGCCGGGCGAGCACCACCGTCCTGCCGCCCAGCCCGGTCCCGGACGTCACCACCAGCGAACGCAGCGCGTGGGTCGCCGTGCCGCTCAGTTCGCTGATGCGCGTCCGCTGCCCGGCCTCCAGCAGGCCGCCGAAGGCGACCGGAAGGCCGGTGGCGCGCCGCAGACGGAGCAGCGCGTTCCGTATCTCGACCGCGTCGGACGCGTCTGCTGTCACCTGCTCGCCCCTTCACTACGGCTCCTGCGCGGGCGCACCCCCGTTCGGGGGTAGTGAGACCTGCATCACGGATTACACGATGGTTCGGAGCCGCCCGGCAATGGTCCGGCACCAAGGAGGACGAATGGCATCGGCGACGGAGGTGTTCCGCGGCGCGCGGGACTTCCTGCTGGAACACCGCGAGGACTACGGCACGGCCTACGAGGGCTTCCGCTGGCCCCGTCCCGACCGCTTCAACTGGGCGCTCGACTGGTTCGACGAGATCGCGGACGGCAACGCCCGCACCGCGCTGCACATCGTCGAGGAGGACGGCCGCGAGACACAGCTGTCCTTCGGGGAGATGTCGGTACGCTCGGCCCAGTTCGCCAACTGGCTGCGGGCCCGGGGCGTGCGCGCCGAGGACCGGATCCTCGTGATGCTCGGCAACCAGGCCGAACTGTGGATCACCGCGCTCGCGGCGATGAAACTGCGGGCCGTCGTCATCCCGGCCACCCCGCTGCTCGGCCCCGCCGACCTGCGCGACCGCGTCGACCGCGGCCGGGTCCGGCACGTCATCGCACGCCCCGAGGACACCGGCAAGTTCGCCGGGGTCCCCGGCGACTACACCCGCATCGCCGCGACGGACGCGGGGGCCGTGCCCGAGGGCTGGCTGCCGCTGGACGACGCCTACGGCGCCCCCGCCGACTTCGCGCCCGACGCACCGACCCGGGCCGACGACCCGCTGATGCTGTACTTCACCTCGGGCACCACCGCCCGGCCCAAACTCGTCGAGCACACCCACACGTCGTATCCGATCGGGCACCTGTCGACCATGTACTGGATCGGCCTCAAGCCAGGCGACGTGCATCTGAACATCTCCTCACCCGGCTGGGCCAAGCACGCCTGGTCCAACCTCTTCGCCCCCTGGAACGCCGAAGCGACCGTCTTCCTGTACAACTACACGCGTTTCGACGCCGCCCGTCTCATGGCCGAGATGGACCGGGCCGGCGTCACCACCTTCTGCGCCCCGCCCACCGTCTGGCGCATGCTCATCCAGGCCGACCTGGCGCAGCTGCGCACCCCGCCGCGCGAGATCGTCGCCGCCGGTGAGCCGCTCAACCCGGAGGTCATCGAGCAGGTCCGCCGCTCCTGGGGCGTCACCATCCGGGACGGCTTCGGCCAGACCGAGACGGCCGTGCAGGTCGCCAACAGCCCCGGCCAGCCCCTCAAGACCGGCTCGATGGGCCGGCCGAGCCCCGGCTACCGCGTCGAGCTGCTGGACCCCGTCTCGGGCGCGCCGGGCGCGAGCGAGGGCGAGATCGCGCTCGACCTGTCGCACCGCCCCGTCGGCCTGATGACCGGCTACCACGGCGACGCGGACCGCACGGCCGAGGCGATGGCCGGCGGCTACTACCGCACGGGCGACATCGGCGCGCGCGACGCGGACGGCTACATCACCTATGTCGGCCGCGCGGACGACGTCTTCAAGGCGTCCGACTACAAGATCAGCCCCTTCGAGCTGGAGAGCGCGCTGCTGGAGCACGAGGCGGTGGCAGAGGCGGCCGTCGTGCCCGCGCCGGACGAGCTGCGGCTCGCGGTGCCGAAGGCGTACGTCGTCCTGGCGGCCGGCTGGGAGCCCGGCCCCGACACCGCGAAGGTGCTGTTCGAGCACTCCCGTGAGGCCCTGGCCCCCTACAAGCGCATCCGCCGCCTGGAGTTCGGCGACCTGCCCAAGACCGTCTCGGGCAAGATCCGCCGCATCGAGCTGCGCGAGGCCACGGCGGCCGGATCGGACGCCGAGTACCGCGAGGAGGACTTCCGGTGAACTCGTACAGCCACGGAACCAGCGGGACGGCTCTGCTCGGCGACACCATCGGGGCCAACCTGAACCGCGCCGTGGCCACCTGGCCGGACCGTGAGGCCCTGGTCGACGTGCCGTCCGGGCGGCGCTGGACGTACGCGCGGTTCGGCGCGGCCGTCGACGAGCTGGCCTCCGCGCTCCTCGCCTCCGGGGTCGCCAAGGGCGACCGGGTGGGCATCTGGGCGGTCAACTGCCCCGAGTGGGTCCTGGTCCAGTACGCCACCGCCCGCATCGGCGCGATCATGGTGAACATCAACCCGGCCTACCGCACCCACGAGGTCGAGTACGTCCTCAAGCAGGCCGGGATCTCCCTGCTGTTCGCCTCCCTCGGCCACAAGACGAGTGACTACCGGGCGATGGCCGAGCAGGTGCGGGGCGGATGCGCCGGGTTGCGCGAGGTCGTGTACTTCGGGGATCCGAGCTGGGACGCGCTGCTCGGGCGGGGGACTCCCGGCGCCCGGTTCGAGGACGACGGCCTGTCCTGCGACGACCCGATCAACATCCAGTACACGTCGGGCACGACGGGCTTCCCGAAGGGGGCCACCCTCTCCCACCACAACATCCTCAACAACGGCTATTTCGTGGGCGAGTCGATCGCCTACACGGAGCAGGACCGGATCTGCATCCCGGTGCCCTTCTACCACTGCTTCGGCATGGTCATGGGCAATCTCGCCGCCACGTCCCACGGCGCCTGCATGGTCATCCCGGCCCCGTCCTTCGACCCGAAGGCCACGCTGGAGGCGGTCCAGCAGGAGCGCTGCACCTCGCTCTACGGCGTCCCGACCATGTTCATCGCGGAGCTGAACCTCCCCGGCTTCGCGTCCTACGACCTCTCCTCCCTGCGCACCGGCATCATGGCGGGCTCGCCCTGCCCCGTGGAGGTGATGAAGCGGGTGGTCAACGAGATGAACATGGCCGAGGTGTCCATCTGCTACGGCATGACGGAGACCTCGCCCGTCTCCACGCAGACCCGGCGCGACGACGACCTGGAACACCGCACCGGCACGGTCGGCCGCGTGCTGCCGCACATCGAGGTGAAGATCGTCGACCCGGCGACGGGCGTGACCCAACCGCGTGGCAAGGCGGGCGAGTTGTGCACCCGCGGCTACAGCGTGATGCTCGGCTACTGGAACGAGCCGGAGAAGACCGCCGAGGCCGTGGACGCGGGCCGCTGGATGCACACCGGCGACCTCGCGGTGATGCGCGAGGACGGCTACGTCGAGATCGTCGGCCGCATCAAGGACATGATCATCCGGGGCGGGGAGAACATCTACCCCCGCGAGATCGAGGAGTTCCTCTACGCCCACCCCAAGATCCAGGACGTCCAGGTCGTGGGCGTCCCGCACGAGCACTACGGCGAGGAGGTCCTCGCCTGCGTCATCCCCCACGACCCCGCCGACCCGCTCACCCTGGACGAACTCCACGCGTTCTGCCAGGGCCGCCTCGCCCACTACAAGATCCCGAGCAGACTTCAGCTCCTCGACTCCTTCCCGATGACGGTGTCCGGGAAGGTACGCAAGGTGGAGCTGCGGGAGAGGTTCGCGGGCGGGCAGAGATAGAAGAGCTCGGGGTCGCCGTCGTCGAGGCCGTGGACCAGACCGGCGGGGTGCCAGCCGGCCCTCAGGAGCAGGTGCTGCATGGGCTGGTTGGAGACGTTGGTCGAGGTGAACAGCTTGGGCGTGGCGCACGCGGCTTCGACAGCCGTGAGAAGCCGTGTGGCCACTCCCTGCCGGCGTGCGGCGGGCGCGACCGTGAGCAGGGTGAGGAAGCCCTGCTCGAAGAAGGTGTACTCCAGCACGGCGTAGCCCACGGGGCCGCGCGCGTCTTCGGCCAGCAGGGCCCGGCCCTGCTCGCACCAGCGCCGGATGCTCGCGCGGCGTGCCCGGTCGCCCGCCGCCGCGATCGGGTCGGTCCCGGTCAGTGCCGTGTGGTCCGGCGGCTCGGCGCGGCGCACGCCGAGCGTGCCGGGTTCGTTGTCGCTCATGGGGCGCATCGTGGCAGCAGTGCGGCCGGGCCGCGCGCGGATTACCGCGGCTCGGTCACAGCGGTGCGCGCATGCACACGCGGGGCCAGCGGTCGAGGCCGTGTGCGGCCTCCGTCGTGCGGATCTCGCGCAGGCCGGGGGTGAGTTCCGCCTCCGTGAGGGTGCGGAAGCCGAGGCGGGCGTAGTAGGGGGCGTTCCACGGGACCTCCGCGAAGGTGGTCAGCGTCAGGGCGGTCAGGCCCTCCTCGCGGGCGCGGTCGGCGGCGTACGCCAGGAGGGCCCGGCCCACGCCCCGGCGGGCAGCGCGCGGGTGGACCGAGACCTGCTCGATGTGCAGGGCGCCGTCCACGGGTTCGGCGACGAGGTACGCCACCGGGTGGTCCCGCTCGTCCACCGCGACCCAGCAGCGGCCCGCCCGGCGGTAGCGCTCCAGCACGTCGAGCGCGGGCGGTTCGTCGTCGGCGATCTCCGGCATGCCGAGGTCGCGGAAGGGGAGCCCGGCGGCACGTTCGATGTCCTGGAGGGCGGGGAGTTCGGCGGCGGTCGCGGGGCGGATACGCATGGGGTGAGTATGCGCGGCGGTGCGTATGGGGTCCTGTGTACGCCCGAGGCGGTGATTCTGCACAGGGACGCCAGGCCGTGGTCCGCACCGCACCGCGCTGCTCAGGACGGCCGGTGTCGACGCCGCGACGTACGCGCCGTTCGCGCAGCGGATCGCCGCCGGCGTGGCCGAATGGCTGCCCGGATACGCTGAGCAGATAGACAGCGGCTCCTTCCCGGCCGAGGTGTCGGCCCTGGAGACCGACGCGCGGGCCATGGCGCACCTGATCGAGGAGAGCGAGGCCGTCGGTGTCAACGCCGAACTGCCGAAGCTGTTCAAGGCGATGGCGGACCGCTCGATCGCCGCCGGAAACGGTGGCAAGCAGTACCCCGTGCTGATCGAGGAGTTCAGCAAACCCGGCACCGACTGACCGGCCGCAGCGACTGTTGCCGGGTGTCAGGGCGCCCGGTTCTGCGTCCCGGTGGCGTCCAGTGCGTCGGCCGGGGCGTTCACCGGCCGCGGCGTGCCGGTGAGGTCGAGGACGAACAGCGGGATGCCGAGGGCGTCGGCGCGGGCCCGGGCGTCGTCCGCGTACCCGGCGAGGGAGAAGTACAGACAGTCGGCCGACTCCGTCATGGCCGTCAGCCACAGGCACTCCACGTCCCGCAGGGTCGCCGGGCGCACGGCCGGGTCGACCAGCGCGACGACGCCGCGGGCGGCGAGGCCGATCCCGGACGGCGGCCGCTGGTCCGCCCGCCGGACACGCCGGTAGCCGAGCCAGCGCAGGTACAGCGCGGCGGCCGTGACGGCGTCGAGGGCGGTACGGATCGTGACGGAGCGGAAGGGTGGCCGGGCGGCGGCGTCGGCAGGGTCGGCGGTGTCGGCGGTGTCGGTGGAGGAGCCGGCACAGGCACCGGCGTCGGCGGCACCGGCACCAGCACCGGCCTCGACAGAAGCGGCGTCCCCCTCGGCGGCGGCTGCGGCGTCGCGCGGGCCGGTCGCAGCACCCGCGCCCGGCGCGCCGTCCCGCCCGGCGGCCTCGGCGTCCGCGCCGACGGTGATGTCCCGATCAGACCTGAGCCCACCGCCGGCTGCCGGGTCCTGGTCCGTCGAACCACCCGGGCCGGCCATCTCCCGCCCCTCCACGACCGGCACCCGCAGTACCACCCCGCACGGGCAGCCCACCTCCGGCCGCGGCCACTCCCCGCGCCGGCCGCAGGACGCGCACCGCACCGTCACCCAGTCGTCCTGCCAGACACGGTGGGCGACGGTCGTCACCGTCCCGTCCGGGTCGAGCCGCGGGGCGACGGCCGCTCCGCACGCGCACGGGTACGACGGTGCCGTGAAGCGGTGCTCCCGTCGGCAGGACGGACAGCGCACCGGCACGCTCTCGGCCATGGCCACTCCAGTACGGCGTCACATCGGGACAGCGCGTCCATCGTGCTCCGGCGAGGCCCTGCCTGTCCGCCGCTTGCCCCCTCTCTTGACGCCCTTCGCCGGCCCCGCATACATTCATTCCAGATCGTAGAAGTTTATTTCCATAATACGGAAGAGCTCACCGCGGGGCGCGACGGGAGTGCGAATCCGACAGCCGAAGCAGGAGTACTCGATGGCTCGAATGACCGCTGCCCGCGCGGCAGTTGAGATCCTCAAGCGGGAGGGCGTCACCGACGCGTTCGGTGTCCCGGGCGCGGCGATCAACCCCTTCTACGCGGCGCTCAAGGCCTCCGGCGGCATCCACCACACCCTCGCCCGCCACGTGGAGGGCGCCTCGCACATGGCCGAGGGCTACACCCGCACCCACCCGGGCAACATCGGCGTCTGCATCGGCACCTCCGGCCCGGCCGGCACCGACATGATCACGGGCCTGTACTCCGCGACCGGCGACTCCGTCCCGATTCTGTGCATCACCGGTCAGGCACCGACCGCCGTGATCCACAAAGAGGACTTCCAGGCCGTCGACATCGCCTCGATCGCCAAGCCCGTCACCAAGATGGCCGTGACCGTGCTGGAGGCCGCGCAGGTCCCCGGCGTCTTCCAGCAGGCCTTCCACCTGATGCGCTCCGCCCGCCCCGGCCCGGTCCTGATCGACCTGCCGATCGACGTCCAGATGACGGAGATCGAGTTCGACCCGGAGACGTACGAGCCGCTCCCGGTCTACAAGCCCGCCGCGACCCGCGCCCAGATCGAGAAGGCGATCGGGATGCTGAACGCCTCCGAGCGGCCGCTGATCGTCGCGGGCGGCGGCGTCATCAACGCCGACGCCGCCGAACTGCTCGTCGAGTTCGCCGAGTTGACCGGCACCCCGGTCGTCCCCACCCTCATGGGCTGGGGCGTCCTGCCCGACGACCACGAGCTGAACGCCGGCATGGTCGGCCTCCAGACCTCGCACCGCTACGGCAACGCGACCTTCCTGGAGTCCGACTTCGTCCTCGGCGTCGGCAACCGCTGGGCCAACCGCCACACCGGCAGACTCGACGTCTACACCGCCGGACGGAAGTTCGTCCACGTCGACATCGAGCCCACCCAGATCGGCAGGATCTTCGCCCCCGACTACGGCATCGCCTCCGACGCCAGGGCCGCGCTGGAGCTGTTCGTCGAGGTGGCGCGCGAGCTGAAGACGGCCGGCAGGCTGCCCGACCGCTCCGCCTGGGCGGCCTCGGCGCAGGAGCGGAAGGCGAGCCTCCAGCGCCGTACGCACTTCGACGACATCCCGATCAAGCCGCAGCGGGTCTACGAGGAGATGAACAAGGCCTTCGGCCCGGAGACGCGGTACGTGTCCACCATCGGCCTCTCACAGATCGCCGGTGCCCAGATGCTGCACGTCTACCGGCCCCGCCACTGGATCAACTGCGGTCAGGCGGGCCCGCTCGGCTGGACCATCCCGGCCGCGCTCGGCGTCGCCAAGGCCGACCCGGAGGCGTCCGTCGTCGCGCTCTCCGGCGACTACGACTTCCAGTTCATGATCGAGGAACTGGCCGTCGGCGCGCAGCACAAGATCCCGTACGTGCACGTCCTCGTCAACAACTCCTACCTGGGCCTGATCCGCCAGGCGCAGCGCGCGTTCGACATCGACTTCCAGGTCAACCTGGAGTTCGAGAACATCAACGCGCCCGAGCTCGGCGTCTACGGCGTCGACCACGTCAAGGTCGCCGAGGGCCTCGGTTGCAAGGCGATCCGCGTCACCGACCCCGCCGAACTCGGCGCCGCCTTCGAGCAGGCCAAGAAGCTCGCCGCCGAGCACCGGGTCCCGGTCGTCGTCGAGGCGATCCTGGAGCGCGTCACCAACATCTCCATGTCGACGACCAACGACATCGGCAACGTCGTGGAGTTCGAGGAACTCGCCACGGAGCCGGGCCATGCGCCGACGTCGATCAGGACACTGAAGGTCTGACGCGCGGGCGGGAAAGGGGCGGCCCGTCCGGGAGGACGGACCGCCCCTCACGCGTGCGTGGCCCCCCGGTCAGTCCCCGCCGCCTCCACCCCCGCCCCCGCCCCCGCCGCAGTACGAGTAGCCCCCGCCGCCTCCGCCCGTACCGCGCGGCGAGTGCTTGAGGAGGCCCTTGCCGCCCACCTCTGCCCGGCGGATCAGACCCGCCCGCAGGGCGAAGCGCGGCACCAGCAGCCGCAGGGCCGCTTCGCCGTGCAGCGCGACGGCCAGCAGCCGGTCGTGATCGGTCAGGCCGCGCCTGCTCGCGGGCAGCGGGTGGCGCTGCCGCAGGTCCCGCACATGGCGGCGGGCGCCGCGCGTCGGGCCGAGCAGCGGGTAGCGCAGCAGGCCCGCATCCGCGAGCGGGATGCGCAGGAGGGCCAGCGCGAGCCGTACGTCCGGATCCTTGGCCAACGTCCGGAGACCGGCGGGCTCGTGGAGGCAGGAGTGCACCGCCTGGGCCAGGGCGGACGGCGTCTGCTCCGCGCTCACGGCGTCCGCGATGCCCGCCCGTATCGTCCCCGGCCGGTCCGCCTCCACCAGGCCCCGCAGATACAGGTCCACCATGGCGACGGTGACGGCGGCCCGCGGACCGTCCCCCAGTAGTGCGATCTCGTGCGGCTCCAGCCGGACCGCCGTACCGTCGCCCATGGCTTCACCCCCGTGCCGGGGCCCGCCGCCCCCGTGCCGGCGGGCCCCGTGTGCCGAGAATGTGCCCGGCCCCGGGGGCGGTTGAAGCCCCCGGGGCCGGGTTCAGAGGTTCATTTGAGGGTTCCGTACGGGATGTACGACCGGTGCCGTACGCGCTCATGTGCCGTGGTGCTCCGAGAGCCCCGGCCAGTCGTCCGGGCCACCGCCCTGCCACTCGACGAGGTCGTCCTCCTCGACGTCGGTGACGTAGAGGTCGGCCAGCCGCAGAATCTCCGCCACGTCGTCGACGTGCGTGGCGATGCCCAGGGGTTCGTCGCCCAGCGTGACCCGCCGCGATCCGTCCAGGGCGGGAGCGTGGACCACGACGTGCGGATGCTCGGTTGGATGTGCCATGCCTTCAGGCTGCTGCCGCGGGAGCGGTTCCGCACCCCGGGGGAGAGAGGCTGGCCGTCCGGCGGCGCGAGGCTGGGCGCGACAGGACGTTCGCGCCACCGGACGGGGTCTGCGGGGTGGGGTGGTGCCGGTACTGGGACCGCGGCGGGTGTGACGGAGTCCAAAACGGTCTTCCCTCAGGTCGAGAAGCCCGGCCGGGTCCTTCACCACCGCACTGGCTCACACTCCGCCGCGGTCCGCGCCCTGCCCGCGTCCGTGCCCGGGGGCGACCACCCCTCATCCGGGTCGCCCCGGGCGGTCGGACGCGGTCAGGGAGTTCAGTCCTCGCGCAGGGCGCGGACCGCCTCCTCCACGCGACGCCCGTAGTCGGGGTCGGCGGCGTGGAAGTGCGCGAGGTTCTTGTCGATCACGTCGTCGCGGGAGACCTGGGAGAGGCCGCCGGCGATGTTCGCGACCAAGCGGGACTTCTCGTCGGCGGACATCAGCCGGTACAGCTCGCCGGCCTGGAAGAAGTCGTCGTCCTTGGTGTGGAGGGGGGCCGCGTGGGTGCCCGTGTGGCCGGTCACCGCCAGCGGGGCCGACAGCGGGCGGCCGGTCTCCACCGGGCCGTCGTAGGAGTTCGGCTCGTAGTTCTTGGCGTACCGGCCCTGGGGGTTGGACGCCATGAGGCCGTCGCGGCCGTAGTTCCGCGCGGTCGTGGCCCGGGGGGCGTTGACGGCCAGCTGCGTGTGGTTGACGCCCAGGCGGTAGCGGTGGGCGTCCGCGTAGGCGAACAGGCGGCCCTGGAGCATCTTGTCGGGGGAGGGGCCGATGCCCGGCACGAAGTTGTTCGGGGAGAACGCGGCCTGCTCCACCTCGGCGAAGACGTTGTCCGGGTTGCGGTCCAGCACCAGCCGGCCCACGCGCCGCAGCGGGTAGTCCTGGTGCGGCCAGACCTTGGTCACGTCGAACGGGTTGAAGCGGTAGTCGGACGCTTCGGCCGCCGGCATCAGCTGGACGTAGAGGGTCCAGGACGGGTGCACGCCCCGCTCGATGGCCTGGAGCAGGTCCGTCTGGTGGGAGTTCGGGTCCTCGCCCGCGAGCTCGGCGGCCTGCTCGCTGCTCAGGCAGCGGACGCCCTGGTTGGTCTTGAAGTGGTACTTGACGAAGAAGGCCTCGCCCCGGCTGTTCGTCCACTGGTAGGTGTGCGAGCCGTAGCCGTTCATGTGCCGGTACGAGGCCGGGATGCCGCGGTCGCCCATCAGCCAGGTCACCTGGTGCGTGGCCTCGGGGGAGTGCGCCCAGAAGTCCCAGACGTTGTCCGGCTCCTGACGGCCCGTGAACGGGTCGCGCTTCTGGGAGTGGATGAAGTCGGGGAACTTGACCGGGTCCTTGATGAAGAACACCGGGGTGTTGTTGCCGACGAGGTCGTAATTGCCCTCGGCCGTATAGAACTTGACCGCGAAACCGCGCGGGTCGCGCACCGCGTCCGCGCCGCCGAGGCTGTCGGCCACGGTCGAGAAGCGCAGGAAGACCTCGGTCCGCTTGCCGGTCTCACTGAGGAAGTCGGCGTGGGTGAAGCCGGTGACCTCGTCGGTCACCTCGAAGTGGCCGTAGGCGCCGGAGCCCCGGGCGTGCACCACGCGCTCCGGGATGCGCTCGCGGTTGAAGCGGGCGAGCTTCTCCAGCAGCTGCTGGTCCTGGAGCAGGAGCGGGCCGCCGACGCCGGCGGTGGCGGAGTTCTGGTTGTCGGCGACGGGGGCGCCGGACTCGGTGGTGAGCACGCGCTGCGACATCGTGACCTTCCGTACGAGAGGGCAGCGGAAAAGTGTTTCCGCTTTGTGGAGCCTAGGGTCGGGATGATCGGAGCGTCAACAGTTTGTTGAAGCGATGGGCATGGGTGGGTCCGGGCGGCGCCGCCCCTTTGGGCGCGACAGGACAGGTGTCAGCGGCGGCGCCGCCCGGGGTACGAGGGACCCTCGGGTCCCTGAGGGTCTACAAGGGTCAGATCCGGGCGCCGGAGAGCCGCTCCACGGCCCGCAGCAGCGCCGAGTGGTCCAGGCCGCCGTCGCCCTGTGCGCGCAGGGACGCGACCAGCTGGGCGACCACGGCGCCGACGGGCAGGGCCGCGCCGACGTTGCGGGCGGCGTCGGTGACGATGCCCATGTCCTTGTGGTGCAGGTCGATCCGGAAGCCCGGCTTGAAGTCCCGGCCGAGGAAGTTGTCCTTCTTGCGGGTCAGCACGGTCGAGCCCGCCAGGCCGCCGCCCAGGACGTCCAGGGCGGCCTTCAGGTCCACGCCGGACTTCTCCAGGAAGACCACGGCCTCGGCGCACGCCTGGATGTTCACGGCGACGATCAGCTGGTTGGCGGCCTTCACGGTCTGGCCGGAGCCGTGCGGGCCGCACAGCACGATGGTCTTGCCGAGTGCCTCGAAGATGGGCCTGGCCTGGTCGAAGTCGGCCTGCTCGCCGCCGGCCATGATGGACAGCACGGCCTCGATCGCACCGGCCTCCCCGCCGGACACCGGGGCGTCCAGGACGCGGACGCCCTTGTCCTTCGCCGCCTTCGCCAGGTCGACCGAGGTCTGCGGGGTGATCGAGGACATGTCGATCAGCAGGGCGCCGGACCTGGCGTTCTCCAGGATGCCGTCGGGGCCGTAGGCGATGGCCTCGACCTGCGGGGAGGCGGGCACCATCGTGATGACGACGTCGGCGTCCCGCACGGCCTCGGCGATCGAGCCGGCGGCCGTGCCGCCGGCGGCGGCGAGGCGGTCCAGCTTCTCCCGCTCCAGGGTGAATCCGGTGACGTCGTAGCCCGCCTTGATCAGATTCTCGGACATGGGGGAGCCCATGATGCCGAGGCCGATCCAGGCGATCTTGGGCAGTGCGTTGCTCATGGTGTGCCTTTCGGTCCGGGGGTCAGCGGGGCAGCCAGTCGAAGGCCTCGGCGCTCGGGCGCTCGCCCGGCTTGTACTCGAGGCCGACCCAGCCGTCGTAACCCGCCTTGTTCAGCTGGTCGAGGAGGTCTTCGAGGGGCAGCGAGCCCGTCCCGGGGGCACCGCGGCCGGGGTTGTCGGCGATCTGGACGTGGCCGGTCTTCGCGGCGTACCGCTCGATCACCTGCGGCAGGTCCTCGCCGTTCATGGACAGGTGGTAGAGGTCCATGAGGAAGCGGGCGTTGCCCAGCCCCGTCGTGTCGTTGACCTTGTCGACGACGCCGACGGCAGCCGGTGCCGACGTCAGCGGATAAGCCGGCGACTCGGGCTGGTTCAGTGCCTCGATCAGCAGGATCGCGCCGATCCGGTCGGCGGCCCGGGCCGCGAGCGCCAGGTTCTCCAGCGCGAGCGCGTCCTGCTCGGCCGGGTCCACGCCCTCGACGCGGTTGCCGTACAGCGCGTTGAGCGCCGTGCAGCCCAGGGAGGCGGCGAAGCCGGCCGCCACGTCGATGTTGGCGCGGAACCTCTCCGACTCCTCGCCCGGGATCGACAGGGCGCCACGGTCGGGGCCGGGCAGTCGACCGGCGTAGAAGTTGAGGCCCGTGAGCTGGACGCCGGCGTCCTCGACGGCCTTCTTCAGCGCGTCGAGCTCCGGCTGTTCAGGGGTGGGCGAGTCGACCCAGGGCCACCACAGCTCGACCGCAGTGAAGCCGGCCGCGGCGGCGGCCGCGGGGCGCTCCAGGAGCGGGAGTTCCGTGAAGAGGATCGACAGGTTGACGTTGAAGCGCTGGTCTGCGAATCCCATCGGGCCGCGCTCCCTTCCGCTAGTTCCGCATTGTGGAAGTTGCTTTCTGCTTACCGGAAGACTGCCGTCGGGTCTCGTGGCTTGTCAAGGGGGTCGGCGGTGGACCCCGGCCTGCGGGCGGGTGGGTCCGTGCTTCACCGTCCGCGTCGCCGCGCGAAGACGGGGGCGGCCGGCGGGCGTGCATGCGAATGTGCGGGAGGCGTGTGCGTATGTTGATGGAGATGTGCTCACGCGCAGAGTGCGGAGTGCTTGCGCGGGCGGTCCGCTCCGTCCCGGCGTCGGCTAAGGTCGCACAGGTCACAACGGTTCTGGGGGCAGTATGCGACTGAGAGTGGAGTTCACCACCGAGCCCTTCGACCTCGACGAGGCGCCCGCGCACGCGGTGGTCGCCCGCGAGATCGTGGAGGCCGCCGAACTGGACGCCGTGGACGTGGGCCCGTTCGGCAACACCGCCGAGGGCGGCGCGGACGCGGTGCTCACCGCCGTGGACGCCCTGCTCCGCAAGACCCTGGAGGCGGGCGCCACCCGGGTCTCGCTCCAGGTCAACGTGATCGAGGAGGGCGAGGCGTGAGCGGCGCCGGGGACGAGCCGTTCATCGCGGCCGTGAAGCCCCTGGTCGACGCCATGGGCGGCGAGATGATCCCGCCCGACGAGGCCGGCCCCGACGACGTCGTCCTGTCCTGGGAGGGCACCGACGCCGTCGCCGTACGGCTGCCGCAGCTCGCCGACTCCCTCGATCACATCCTGGCCGCCATGGAGCGCCGCAAGGGCATGCCGCTGGCCGACCTGGACCGCAAGGCCAAGCAGGAGGTCGTACGGATACTCGAGGCGCGCGGCGCCTTCTCCGTACGGCACGGGGTGGAGACCGTGGCGAGCGCACTGGGCGTCAGCCGCTTCACCGTCTACAACTACCTCAACCGCGAGAAGGGCGCCTGACCGGGCTCATGCCCTGACCGAGCCCATGCCCGGTTCCGCCGCCTCGCCGGGTTTCGACACACGGAATTTTCAACAAACTGTTGACGTGCTGTCGCGGGAGGGCGTTAGCTATCGGCACGCCCGTTCAGCACGAAGGCCGTACCCGGCCACGGAGGCTCCCGTGACTTCCACTTCCACGCCGCCGGGCCTGGCCCGGTTCAACGCCCTCGAGGAGCACGCGGCCTTCACCGCGCTCCACGAGGCGTGCGCCTCCACGGCGTGGGCGAAGCGGCTGCTCGCCGCCCGTCCCTACGCCACCCCCGAGGCGCTGTACGCCGCGAGCGACGCCGCCATGGCGGAACTGACGGCGCAGGACCTCGCGGAGGCGATGGCCGGCCACCCGCCCATCGGCCGCCCGAAACCCGGCGACCCCACCTCGGCCCGGGAACAGCGCGGCATGGCCGGCGCCTCCGACGCGCTCAAGGCCGAGATGCTGGAGCTGAACCTCGCCTACCAGGAGAAGTTCGGCCACGTCTTCCTGATCTGCGCCACCGGCCGGACCGGCGAGCAGATGCGCGACGCGGTCAGGGAACGGATCGGCAACACGCCGGAGCGGGAGCGGGAGATCGTCCGCACCGAACTGGGGAAGATCAACCGCATCCGTCTGGCCCGACTCGTCGAAGAGGACTGACAGCAGCATGAGCACCTCCGCCTCCGCGTCCGTGTCCACGCACATCCTGGACACCAGCGTCGGCCGCCCCGCCGAGGGCGTCGCCGTCCAGCTCTCCGCCCGCAGCGGGCGCGCGGCCGACTGGCAGGCGCTCGGCGGCTCCGCGACCGACGCGGACGGCCGGTGCAAGGACCTCCCGGCCCTGCCGGAGGGGACCACCCACGTACGGCTCGACTTCGCCGTCGAGGCGTACTTCGAACAGAACGCGAAGTTCGCGAAGAAGCAAGCCGATGCGCAGCAGGACGCCCCCGCGAACCGGGACAGCGGCGCCGGGGTGTTCTTCCCGGAGGTGGCGATCACGTTCGCCGTCGTACCGGGCGAGCACTACCACGTACCGCTGCTGCTCAACCCGTTCGGCTACTCCGTATACCGAGGGAGCTAGCTACTCATGCCCACCATTCTGGGACAGAACCAGTACGGCAAGGCCGAGAACCGAGTCGTCAAGATCACGCGGGACGGCGCCACCCACCACATCAAGGACCTCAACGTCTCCGTGTCGCTGAGCGGCGACATGGACGAGGTCCACTACTCCGGCTCGAACGCCAGCGTCCTGCCCACCGACACCACCAAGAACACGGTGTACGCGTTCGCCAAGGAGCACGGCATCGAGTCCGCCGAGCAGTTCGGCATCCACCTCGCCCGCCACTTCGTCACCAGCCAGGAGCCGATCCACCGGGCCCGGATCCGCATCGAGGAGTACGCCTGGGAGCGGATCGAGGCCTCCGACGCCAACTCGCGGTTCATCGGCGCCGACGAGGTCAAGCACTCCTTCGTCCGCAAGGGCCAGGAGACCCGGCTGACCCAGATCACCTACGACGGCTCGTCGTGGGAGGTGATCTCGGGCCTGAAGGACCTCGTCGTGATGAACTCGACCAACTCCGAGTTCTGGGGCTACGTCAAGGACAAGTACACGACGCTGAAGGAGGCCTACGACCGCATCCTGGCCACCCAGGTCTCCGGCCGCTGGCGGTTCAACTGGACCGACGACGACCAGCGCATGCCCCACTGGGAGAAGTCCTACGAGCAGACGAAGAAGCACATGCTCCAGGCCTTCGCCGAGACGTACTCGCTCTCGCTCCAGCAGACGCTGTACCAGATGGGCGCGCGGATCATCGACAACCGCAGCGAGATCGACGAGGTCCGCTTCTCCCTCCCGAACAAGCACCACTTCCTGGTCGATCTGGAGCCGTTCGGGCTGAAGAACGACAACGAGGTGTACTACGCCGCCGACCGCCCCTACGGCCTGATCGAGGCGACGATCCTGCGGGACGGCTGCGAGGCGAGGATCCCCGTGGACCTCACCAACCTCTGACCTTCCCTCTTTCGGCACCCGTGGCCGGGGAACCCTTCTCCTCGGCCACGGCACTCAAAATCCCAGGGTCCTGCCGTGCCCCCTCCACCTCAGCGCAAAGGACGAACCATGGCAGCAGCCCAGCGCATCGTCATCGAGAACTGTGCGATCGCGACCGTCGACGCCGACGACACCGAGTACGCCTCCGGGCACGTCGTCCTCGCCGGCAACCGCATCGAGTCGGTCGGCGCGGGCAAAGCCCCCGAGGGCCTGGAGAACGTCGTACGCCGTATCGACGCCTCCGGGCACCTCGTCACCCCCGGACTGATCAACACCCACCACCACTTCTACCAGTGGATCACCCGGGGTCTGGCCACGGACCACAACCTCTTCGACTGGCTGGTCGCGCTGTATCCCGTCTGGGCCCGCATCGACGAGCCGATGGCGCGCGCGGCGGCCCAGGGCTCGCTCGCGATGATGGCCCGCGGCGGCGTCACCACCGCCATGGACCACCACTACGTCTTCCCGCAGGGCTCCGGCGACCTGTCCGGCGCGATCATCGGCGCCGCCCGCGACATGGGCGTCCGCTTCACCCTCGCCCGCGGCTCCATGGACCGCAGCGAGAAGGACGGCGGCCTGCCCCCGGACTTTGCCGTCGAGACGCTGGACGGCGCGCTGGCCGCCACCGAGGAGACCGTCCGGCAGCACCACGACTCCTCCTTCGACGCGATGACCCAGGTCGCCGTCGCGCCCTGCTCGCCCTTCTCCGTCTCCACCGAACTGATGCGGGACGGCGCCCAGTTGGCCCGCCGTCTCGGCGTACGGCTCCACACCCACGGCTCGGAGACCGTGGAGGAGGAGAAGTTCTGCCACGAACTGTTCGGCATGGGCCCGACCGACTACTTCGAGTCCACCGGCTGGCTCGGCGAGGACGTGTGGATGGCGCACTGCGTCCACATGAACGACTCCGACATCGCCGCCTTCGCCCGCACGAGGACCGGCGTCGCGCACTGCCCGTCGTCCAACGCCCGCCTCGCGGCCGGTATCGCCCGCGTCCCCGACATGCTCGCGGCCGGCGTCCCGGTCGGCCTCGGCGTCGACGGCACCGCCTCCAACGAGTCCGGCGAACTCCACACCGAGCTGCGCAACGCCCTCCTCATCAACCGCCTCGGCGCGCACAAGGAGGCAGCCCTGAACGCCCGCCAGGCACTGCGCCTCGGCACCTACGGCGGCGCCCAGGTGCTGGGCCGGGCGGCGGAGACCGGCTCCCTGGAGCCCGGCAAACTCGCCGACCTCGTGCTGTGGAAGCTGGACACGCTCGCCCACGCCTCCATCGCCGATCCCGTGACCGCCCTGGTCTTCGGCGCGGCGGCCCCGGTCACCGCCTCCTTCGTGGACGGCCGGCAGATCGTCGAGGACGGGCGGCTGCTCACGGCCGACGAGGACGCCATCGCACGCTCCACGAGGGACGAGGCCCGGCGACTGGCGAGGATCGCCGCGCAGGGCTGAACACCCGGATGACTCCGGCCGGGAGGGACGGCTCCCGGCCGGTGGCCGCGGACCCGAGCGGGGTCCACGGCGGTCGTCTCCGGGGCGCGCGTACACGCGTGCGCCCCGGAACGGCCACCCCCGTCCTTGCACGTCCGGTCCCTCCCCCAAGCTCTCGGCTTCGCTCGAGCAGGGAGGTACCCCCATGACCACTCGCACCACCTCCTTGACACCCACGGCCGTCATCCGGCGAAGCCGTGTAACCGACCGGAGGGAAGCCGCCGTGGCCGACCACCCCGTTGACGAAAAACTCCCCGCGCTCAAGATGGCGACGACCGGCCTCCAGCACGTGGCCGCGATGTACGCGGGAGTCGTCGCCCCGCCCCTGATCGTCGGCGCGGCCATCGGCCTGACCGCCACCGACCTGACCTTCCTCACCGGCGCCTGCCTGTTCACCGCGGGCCTGGCCACATTCCTGCAGACCATCGGCGTCTGGAAGATCGGCGCCCGGCTGCCGTTCGTCAACGGCGTCACCTTCGCCGGTGTCGCCCCGATGACCGCGATCGTCGCCTCCACCGAGGACAAGTCCGACGCCCTGCCGGTCATCTTCGGCGCGGTCATCGTCGCCGGACTCCTCGGCTTCATAGCCGCCCCCGTCTTCTGCAAGGCGGTCCGCTTCTTCCCGCCGGTGGTGACGGGCACGGTCATCACCCTGATCGGCGTCTCCCTGCTCCCGGTCGCCTTCGGCTGGGCGCAGGGCCCCGACCCGGCGGCGCACGACTACGGCTCGGCGACCAACCTCGGGCTGGCCGCCGGCACCCTCGTCGTCGTCCTGCTGCTGCGGCGCTTCACCCGGGGCTTCGTCAAGCAGATCGCGGTGCTGCTCGGCCTGGTCGCGGGCACGCTGATCGCGATCCCGTTCGGCGCCACGGACTTCGGCCCGGTCGCGGACGCGGCGGTCGTCGGCTTCCCGACCCCCTTCCACTTCGGCGCCCCGCAGTTCCAGCTCGCCGCGATCCTCTCCCTGTGCGTGGTGATGGTGGTGTCGATGACCGAGTCGACCGCCGACATGCTGGCCCTGGGTGAGATCGTCGACCGCCCGGCCGACGAGAAGACCATCGCGGCCGGCCTGCGCGCCGACACCCTCGGTTCGGCGATCAGCCCGCTCTTCAACGGCTTCATGTGCAGCGCCTTCGCACAGAACATCGGCCTGGTCGCGATGACGAAGATCCGCAGCCGGTACGTCGTCGCGGCCGGCGGCGGTTTCCTCGTGCTGATGGGCCTGTGCCCGATGGCCGCCTCGCTGATCGCCGTCGTACCGCGCCCGGTGCTCGGCGGGGCGGGCGTGGTCCTGTTCGGCTCGGTCGCCGCCAGCGGCATCCAGACCCTGGTCCGGGCCGGCCTGGAGAAGGACAACAACGTCCTGATCGTGGCCGTCTCCCTGGCCGTCGGCATCATCCCCATCACGGCGCCGGAGTTCTACCACGCCTTCCCGGAGACGGCGCGGATCGTCCTGGACTCGGGCATCTCGACGGGCTGCGTCGCGGCGGTCCTGCTGAACCTGGTCTTCAACCACCTGGGCCCGCGCGACCGGGACGCCCACGACGTGACCCACCCGATGGAGGCGGGCGAGGAGATCACGGGCGTCCCCCGGGCCCCGGCAGGACCGTGAGATCGGCCAAAACGGCTCCCGACTCCGCTTAGGCTTCTGCCTCGGTCAACTCACCGTTGACCGGGGGACAGGGGACGAGGGGGAGACGGACCGATGAACCACGCGACCGAGGTGTTCCAGCCGTTGCGGGCGGACGATCCGCCCGTGGTGGCCGGATACCGCCTGGCCGCCCGGCTCGGCGCGGGGGGCATGGGCCGGGTCTATCTGTCGCACACGCGGGGCGGACGGCCGGTGGCGCTCAAGGTGGTGCGCCCGGAACTGGCCGACGACCCGGCCTTCCGGCGGAGGTTCCGCCGGGAGGTGGAGGCGGCCCGGCGGGTCCGGGGCGCCTACACGGCCGAGCTGATCGACGCCGACGCGGACGGCACACCGCCCTGGGCGGCCACGGTGTACGTGCCCGGTCCTTCCCTGACGGAGGCCGTCGCCCGGCGCGGACCGCTGCCGGTGCCCGCGGTGCTGTGGCTGACGGCGGGAGTGGCCGAGGCGCTCCAGGCCATCCACGCCGCGGGCATCGTGCACCGGGACCTCAAGCCGTCGAACGTGCTGCTGGCCGCCGACGGGCCGCGAGTGATCGACTTCGGCATCTCGCTGGCCGCCGACTTCACCTCTCACACCGCCACCGGCTCCACCGTCGGGACTCCGCACTTCATGGCTCCCGAGCAGGCGTCCGGGGGTGAGGTCACGGCGGCGACCGACGTCTTCGCGCTGGGCCAGACGGCGGCGTTCGCGGCGCTGGGCCGGCCGCTGTACGGAGACGGCTCCGCGGTCGGTGTGCTGTACCGGATCGTGCACGACGAACCCGACCTCACCGCGCTGCCCGAGCAGCTCCGTCCGCTGATGGCCCGGTGCCTGGCCGCCGACCCGCAGGAGCGGGCGGACCTGGCCGAGATCGTCGAGTGGTGCCGGCAGCGGCTGGGCGCGGACGCCGACGCGGGCGCGGGCCCGGCCGTCTGGCGGGACGTCATGGGGCCTGAGGTGACGGTTCCCTCCCCGGCCGACCTCGACGCCACCCGGGTCTCCCCGGCGCCCCTCGACCCGACGCGGGTGCAGAGGCAGCCGCTGGTCGTCACGCAGCCGCAGACGCGACCGCCGGGGCCGGAGGAGAGACGGGCGCGCAGACGGCGTGGCGCACTGATCACGGCCGCGGCCGTGACGGCCGGGGCGCTGGTACTGACCGGCCTGGCGTGGACGGTCGCGGACGCGGGGAACAGATTCCGCGACTGGGTGGCGGGCGCACCGTCGACGCCCGGCCCGGAGAAGTCCGGACGGTCGTCCGCGCCCGAGTCGTCGACGCCGTCGCCCTCGGTGTCCGGGCCCGCGTCCAGGGTGGGCGGCGGGACACCGGAAGCGTCCCGTCCGTCCCCGGACGCCTCCAAGTCACCGCAGGTCATCGCGCAGGCCCCTCTGCTGCTGAACGCGAAGAGCTCGCTCAGCTTCGAAAGGCCGCTCCGGCGCGACGACCGCAAGGGAGACATCCGCTTCAACTGTGAGGACCCGAACTGCGAGCTGGAGAGCGACACCAGCGTCTTCGTCCAGATGTTCACCGATGAGGCGGTTTCCCTCGACGAGTGCCGGCTCCTGCTCGGCGGCGACCGCCGCCACCGCTGGCCGCTGGCCTCGGTGGCGGCCGGCAGTCAGATCTGCGTCAAGCACTCCTCCGGGGACATCGCCCTGCTCGTGGTCCAGACGAAGTCGACCGCGCTGCCGGAGCTCGCCTCCCTCATGGTGGACATGACCGTCTGGAAGAAGGCGGCCTAGAGTCCGAACAGTCCCGGGTCCGACGCCAGCTTCCTGAAGTACTCCTGGGGGCCCGGGACCAGCTTGCGGGCCTTCAGGTCCAGCAGGCCGCCGACCGCCGTGATCTCGGCCGCCACCGTGCCGTCGGTCTTGCGGACCGTCTGCTCGATGCGGAAGGTCTTGCCCTCCCCCCAGGCGAAGGCGCAGGTCACCTCCACCTCGTCGCCCGCGAGCAGCTCCCGTTTGTAGCGGATGGTCGTCTCCAGGGAGACCGGGCCCACGCCGCTGCCTATCAGGGCGGACTGGCTGATCCCCGCGGCTCGCAGTAACGACCAGCGGGCGTGTTCCGCGTAGTTCAGATACACGCTCTGGTTGAGGTGACCTTGCACGTCGGTCTCGTAACCGCGGACGGTCACCGGGACGGAAAACGGCTCGCTCATGGGCTTCCCTTCTCGCACCGGACACTCGTGGCGTACGCAACGATCCACCGATCTTGGCATGCCCATCACGCCCGGCGCGGCGAGGCCAGGAGATAGCGGGTCCCGGTGCGCGGCTCGCGGTGCTCGCTCACCTGCCAGCCTGCCCCTTCCAGGGTGGCCGCGCAGGTCCGCAGCGCCTCGCCGTCCGGCTCGTACACGGCGACGGCCTCCGGCTGCGGGGTCTCCCGCACCCGGTAGCCCCCGTCGTCCCGCCCGGCCGGGCGGTGTCCGGCCGCCTCCAGCGCCAGTGCGGCGGCCTGCACGAGATGCGTGCGCTCCCAGCCGCACGGCCGATCCACGGCACCGTCCGGGTTGGTCATCCGGCGCAGCTCCAGCAGCCCCTGCCAGGCGCTGTGCACCTCGCGGCGCCGGGCGGGCCCGGCCTGCGGCGCCGCCTCCTCGCCGCCGACGCGCGCGGCGAACACACCGGCGGTGGCGGGGGCCTCGGCGGCGGGCTCGGGCATCTGCATGACGCCCTGCCTCACCCGGTGTCCCTCCGGTGTCAGGAAGTGGTCGTGCGGCGGCCGGGGGTGGCGGAAGGCGAGCCCCCGCTTCACCAGCGCCGCCAGTTGTGCCTCCGTACCCCGCAGCCGGCCGGTCACCGGATCGGCGGCGTCGATGACCCGCCGCTGCGCGGCGGTCGGCGGTCGGGTCACGGCGCGCTCCTCCCTGGCACAGGCCCCGGGGCACTCGCCCCACCTGCTGGAAGGCTACGACCCGCCACTGACAATCGCGCCTACTGCCGGTACCCGCCCAGGAACCGCCCGATGCGCCCGATCGCCGCCTCCAGGTCGTCGGCGTAGGGGAGGGTCAGGATCCGGAAGTGATCGGGGGCCGGCCAGTTGAAGCCCGTGCCCTGCACCACCTGGATCTTCTCCCGCAGCAGCAGGTCCAGGACGAACTTCTCGTCGTCGTGGATCTTGTGCACCTTCGGGTCGAGGCGCGGGAAGGCGTACAGCGCCCCCTTCGGCTTCACACAGGTCACGCCGGGAATCTCGTTGAGCTTCTCCCAGGCCACGTCGCGCTGTTCGCGCAGGCGGCCGCCCGGCAGGGTGAGGTCGCGGATGGACTGCCGGCCGCCGAGCGCGGCCTGGATGGCGTACTGGGCGGGCGCGTTGGCGCACAGCCGCATGGAGGCCAGCATGGTGAGGCCCTCCAGGTAGTCCTTCGCGTGCTGCCTCGGACCGGTGACCACCATCCAGCCCGAGCGGAAGCCCGCCACGCGGTACGTCTTGGACAGGCCGCAGAAGGTGAGCACCACCAGGTCGGGGGCGAGCGCGGCGGCCGAGTGGTGCACGGCGTCGTCGTAGAGGATCTGGTCGTAGATCTCGTCGGCGAACACCATCAGGCCGTGCCGCCGGGCGAGGTCGAGGATGCCCTCGACGATCTCCTTCGGGTACACCGCGCCGGTGGGGTTGTTGGGGTTGATGATGACCACGGCCTTCGTGCGGTCCGTGATCTTCGACGCCATGTCGTCCAGGTCCGGGTACCAGTCCGCCTGCTCGTCGCAGAGGTAGTGGACCGCCTTGCCGCCCGCGAGGGTCGTCACGGCCGTCCAGAGGGGGAAGTCCGGGGCGGGGATGAGGATCTCGTCGCCGTCCTCGATCAGTGCCTGAACCGCCATCGACACCAGTTCGGACACGCCGTTGCCGAGGAAGACGTCGTCGACGCCGACCTCCAGGCCCAGTGTCTGGTAGCGCTGGGCGACCGCGCGGCGGGCGGGGAGGATGCCGCGCGAGTCGGTGTAGCCGTGCGCCTGCGGCAGCATCCGGATCATGTCCTGGAGGATCTCCTCCGGCGCTTCGAAACCGAAGAGCGCGGGGTTGCCGGTGTTCAGGCGCAGCACGCTGTGACCGGCCTCCTCCAGCGCGTTGGCGTGCTCTATCACCGGGCCGCGGATCTCGTAACAGACCTCGCTCAGTTTGCTCGACTGCCGGAACTCCATGCGCCGCTTCCCCTCGCCGACTTGTGTTGCTTGGTTTTACCAAGTAGCCGCTTGGAAAGTCCAACAACTTGTCTAGACTGCGTCGCATGCCACCTCGCCGAAGCTACGACCAGTACTGTTCCGCCGCCCGCGCCCTCGACGTCGTCGGCGACCGCTGGACCCTGCTGATCGTCCGGGAGCTCCTCGCCGGTCCCCGCCGCTACACCGACCTGCACGCGGACCTGCCCGGCGTGAGCACGGACGTACTCGCCTCGCGGCTGAAGGACATGGAGCGCGACGGCCTGGCGACCCGCCGCCGGCTGCCCCCGCCCGGCGCGGCCTTCGTGTACGAACTCACCGCCCGCGGGCGCGAGTTGCTGCCCGTGCTTCAGGCGCTGGGGGAGTGGGGTCAGGCGGAACTCGGGGAGCGGCGGCCGACGGACGCGGTACGGGCGCACTGGTTCGCCCTGCCGCTGCTGCGCCTGCTGGACGGGGAGGGGCTCGTCGAAGTCCGCCTGGAGGAGGGGCTGTTCCACCTTCACGCCGGTGCCGAGGAGGGACCCGTGTACGGCGACGGGCCCGCCCCCGGGGAGCCGGACGCCCGGCTGGTCCTGGACACCGGCACGTGCACGGCGCTCAGCCGGGGGGAGCTGAGCGTGGCCCGGGCCGTGCGGGAGGGCCGGGTCGAGGTGAGCGGCGAGGGCACGCTGGCGAAGGCACTCCGCGAGGCGTGACCTCGTCGAGGCGCTCCGCGAAGCATGAGCTCGCGGAGGCGCTCCGCGAGGCGTGACGTCGTCGAGGCGCTCCGCGAAGCATGAGCTCGCGGAGGCACTCCGCGAGGCGTGACGTCGTCGAGGCACTCCGCGAAGCATGAGCTCGCGAAGGCACTCCGCGAGGCGTGATCTCGCCGAGGCGCTCCGTGAAGCCGGGCATGAAGAAGGCCCGTGCGACACGGGCCTTCTGACTGCTTGTCAGGTGCTCGGTGGCACCCGCGCGGGCCGTCCCGCGCCGCGCGTCAGCGCGTACCCGGCGATCCCCGCCAGCGCGGCCAGCACACCACCCGCCGCCGTCCACACCCACCGGTCCGACCACCAGCCGGACGCCCAGCCGTCCTGGGGCTGGAGTCCGGCCAGTACCGCCGCGTCCTCCCGCTGATCCTCGGACTTCGTCGCGATGCCCGGCACCAGCGGCTCGGCCAGTGAGCCGTCCACCGCCGCCGAGCCGCCGATGTCCTTGGAGCCGGCCCGTACTTCGGCGTCGACCGGAAGGCCGAGGTCGGAGGTGGGCACGCCGGTCGCCGTCAGCCGGATGTAATAGGTGCCGGGCAGCGGGTCGTTCGCCCACGGCTCCGACCAGGCACGGACCGTGCGCAGCACACAGGCCAGCTCCACGGAGGACGCGTCCTTCGCCGCGGTGCGCGTCTGCGCCCCGTACTGGCAGGCCTGGCGGCGGCGCAGGCCGTCGTACACGTCGATCTGCCAGGTCTGCGCGGCGTGGGTGTCCGGCAGCCTCACCGTCGCCCTGACCGTGGGGCGCTGTCCGGTGTCGGCGGGGAACGACCAGTACAGATAGTCGCCCGTGGAGCCGCTCGCCCTGGCCCGCTGCCCCTGCTCGATCTCCGTGGCCGTACGGAAGGACGTGCCCGCCTGCCTGGCCGCCGCCCCGCCGTCCCGCGACGCGCTCGGCCACGGGTCGGCCGCCGCCGGGGCGGCCGCCAGTCCGAGGGTCAGCAGCGTGGCGCTCAACATGCGTACCGTTCGCATCAGTTGGTCCTCCAGACCGCGACCCGCCAGCGCGACAGCCAGCCCCAGACGAGACCGGCGAGGAAGCCGGCGAGAATCAGCGCGCCGAGCAGCCACCAGCCGCGCCCGAGGCCGAAGGAGGCCACGTCGCCCGCCCGGCTCGGGCCGTCCACGACGTCGACCGTCAGCTCCAGCGGCAGACCGGGCGTGGCCTTCACCCCGGAGGCCGCCGAGAAGGAGTGGGTGACCGCCAGGCACACGGTCTCCGCGGCTGGCTTGCCGCCGTCGGCGTCGTCACGCTCGGGCTCGGGGTACCTCAGCCCCGTCGAGATCACATCCGTACGGCCGTCGCCCGCCGCCTCGCCGCGCACGATCTCCCGGCCGTGCGCCGTGACCGCCCGCAGCAGCACCCCGTAGGCGGGGTTCACGGCCCGGTCGGCCGCCACGCTCACCGAGGCCCGCAGCTCCTGGCCCGGCAGCACGTCCACCCGGTACCAGCGCTGCTGCCCGAACTCCTCCCGGTCCGTGAACAGCCCGGACTTCAGCACCGGCGCCCCGGCGCACTCGGCGGCGCCCTCCACCGGCACCGGCGTCACCACCGGATCGGCCGCCCGGTCCACCAACTGATTGACACGGTCGGTGAGTTCGTCCTGGTGCTGCACCGAGGTGTACGAACCGCCGGTGGCCTCGGCGATGCAGCTCAGCTGCCTGCTCAGCTTGGCCGTCGGCACCAGGCCCAGCGTGTCGATGGTCAGGCCGATGCCCTTGGCGGCGATCTCGCGGGCCACCTCGCACGGGTCGAGCGGGGCGCAGGTGTCCTCGCCGTCACTGATGAGCACGATGCGCTTGGCGCCGTCGCCGCCGTCCAGGTCGTCGGCCGCCTTCAGCAGGGCCGGGCCGATCGGCGTCCAGCCGGTCGGGGCGAGCGTGGCGACGGCCGCCTTGGCCTCGGTGCGGTCCAGCGGGCCGACCGGGTAGAGCTGTGCGGTGTCCTTGCAGCCCGTCTTGCGGTCGTCTCCGGGATAGTCGGCGCCCAGGGTGCGGATGCCGAGTTCGACCTCCTCGGGTGTCGCGTCGAGCACCTCGTTGAACGCCTGCTTCGCGGCGGCCATCCGCGACTGTCCGTCGATGTCCCGCGCCCGCATCGAACCGCTCACATCGAGGACGAGGTCGACCTTGGGGGCGTCTCGGCCCGTGGGTTCCCCGGCGGCCGCTCCGGCCGGGAAGGCGAGCCCGGCCGTCAACGCGGCGAGCAGGGCGCACACCGCTGCCACCGGCCGTTTTCTTGTGATCATCGGCGGATCTTATTGATCACCGGTGCGGTGTTCCAAAACGGGCTCGGGAAAGGGGGTTGGGAAGTTCCGCCCACTGGTCCCCGGCCGTCTGCGGCGAGAGCCGCATCAGCGTCAGCGCCTTGGTGGGCAGCGGGTCCCCGCGCAGCGCCGCCAGGTCCGGGGTGCGGGGCAGCTCCCGTACGGCCGTCTCCAGCGCCTCCGTGAGCGCCGCCCCCGACCCCGCCGCGCCGGCCAGCGCTCCCGCCACCAGCGAGCCGAACAGCTTGCGCCGGAGCGTGCGTTCGTCGTCCGTGACCATACGGGCGGGCAGGTCGGGCACCGCGATGCCGTGCCGGGCGAGACGGGCCGGGCTGACACGGATGTCGGCCAGGTCGCGGTAGACCAGCCGCAGCGGATCACCCGCCGGCGAAAGGACCACCAGGAGGTTCTGGCCGTGCGCCTCCAAGGCCACGCCCAGCTCCAGCAGCCGCAGACCCACGGTGAGGGCGAGGCGCGCGAAGCCGGCCAGCCAGGCGGGGGAGCGGGGGAGGTCGGTGGTGGCGAGCGCCGCCACCGGCAGGACCCGTTCGCCGCCCCGCGCGTAGGCCTCCGGCGGCTCCCGCAGAACGGCCGCGAAGTCGGGGGAGCCGGCCGCAGCCGCGCCCAGGGTGCGGGTCACGTGCAGCAGTCCGTCGGTGTGCGCCGCCGGCGTCTCCGCGAACTCGGACAGCACCGCGGACGCCGCGACCGAGGGCAGCGAGATGTCCCGCACCGACGAGGTCAGCCGGGCACTGAGCGAGGTCTTGACATGCGGTCCGCCGGGCAGCGCCAGCGTCCGCAGCGCCATCAGGGGATGCCCGGCGCGCCACTCCTCGCACACCCGCTTCAACACGTGCGCCGCCTGCCACGGGTGTACCGGCAGCACCACCCGCTCCCCGTCCCGGAGATCCCGCGGCCACTCGCCCGTCACCAGGCACTCCTCCGCCCGCACCGGCACCAGCCCCAGCTCCACCAGCGGACGGTGCTCGGGCCCGTAGGCGAGCTGCTCGGCCACCGAGAAGCCGGGCCGGGACCGGCAGGTGGGATGGAACGGATGCCCGTCGACGATCCGCTGCTCCCACTCCCAGTCACGTTCCGGCCACCCGTCCGTGGCGCGCCCCTCCTGTCCCGCTCTCGACAGTGCCAACGAGGCGACGCTGTGCGCGAGTTCGCCGGCGAAGGACGCGGAGTGCGGTACGCCGAGGTCCGTCACCAGCCGGGCCGGATCGTCGTACTCCGCCTCGTCGAGCCGCAGGACGGTGACGTACGCGCCGGTCGCGTACGGATCCGGCCGCGGGCCGTGCAGCCGGCGGCCGTCGGACAGGTACAGGGCCAGCCCGTCCCCGCCCTGCTCACGGCGGGTGACCCAGGGCAGCGGATCGTGGGCGAGACCGCGCCACAGACGGGACAGTACGGCCGCCCGGGCACCGGGCAGTTCGGCCTCGTACCGCGGCAGCAGACCGGGGCGTACGACGGCCAGTTCGTCGGCGACCTCGGCCTCGGCGGTGGGGGTACGGTGCACGGGCGGGCTCCTCGGGTACGAATAGGGCGTCACGGCGGGATGACGACGGCACGCATACTGATCATCTCCGCCCGGAAGTCCGGAAATCCTTCAAGGACCGCAGGGAACGAGTGGAACGCGTGGACCTCATGCCCCCGCCCGACGGCGACGACTCCGCCCCCGGAGCATCCGCCTCCGGCGACTTCGCCTTGGACGACCCGGTCGCCGGAGGTTCCGTCGCCGACGGGTTCGCCGAACGGGCCGACGCGTACGCCGCCGTGCCGCTGCTGAACTGCCTGCTGCGAGAGGTGGCGCGGCCGGTGAGCGAGACGGGCGAGCACCGCGTCCACCACCTGCCCGGTGGGGACCGTCTGCTGCGTGTGCGCGGCACGCGGCGGCCCGCCGAGCCGGAGGTCCGCGTGGCGGGTGGCTGGCACCGGGTCGGCCACACGGAACTGGTCAAACTCGTCGCCGAGGAACTGCGCCGGCACACGGGGCTGTCCAACCACGAACTGCCCGCCGAGATGATCGACAGCCGGGACGCCGTGGCCGCGCTGCTGGCCGCCCGCGCCCGGGCCGCCCCGCCCGACGACCCCTATCTGCGCTCCGAGCAGTGCCTCCTCACCGGCCACACCCACCACCCGGCCCCCAAGGCGCGCGGCGGAGGCCCCGCCGCCGGCTGGCTGCCGTACGCGCCCGAGGCGTACGCCCGTTTCCCGCTGACCCTGCTCGGACTGCGCGAGGACACCGTCGTCGAGGAGGGCGACACCTCGGCCCTCGACGCCCTCGGCACGGCCCCGCCCGGCTACCGGCTGCTGCCCGCCCACCCCTGGCAGCTCGACCTGGCCGGTCCGGAGCTCGCCGACGCCTTCGCGGACGGCAGACTCGTCCGGCTCGGCACGACCGCCTTCGACACCTGGCCGACGGCCGCCATCCGCACGCTCTACGCGCCCGGGCCCGACCTCTTCCTGAAGTTCAGCCTGGACGTGCGCATCACCAACGACATCCGCCGACTGTGGCGTCACGACCTGCTCGCCCTGTGCCGGACCGACGCGGCCGTGCGCGCCGCCCTCGAGACGTTCGAAGGCCCCCCGGCCTGGCTCGGCGACCGCGGGTACCGCACCGCCGACTTCGCCTTCGAGGCCCTGGCCGTCCTCGTCCGCGACGGCTTCGCAGGCCGTCTCCTGCCCGGCGCGACCCCGCTGCTCGCCGCCGGTCTCGTCGAGGGCTTCGACGGCAGCCCGCTCGACCGGGCCGCCGACCCCGAGGCGTGGTGGGCCGCGTACCTGGCGCAGGTGGTGCCCCCGGCCCTGACGGCCTTCGCCCGGCACGGTGTCGTCATCGAGGCGCACCTCCAGAACACCCTGGTCGCCGTGGACGCCGAAGGCACACCCGTGCAGGCGCTGTACCGGGACGCCGAGGGCGTGAAACTGCTGCCGGACGTGGAGCGGGAAGCCGGCTGGGAGCGGCTCGTGTACTGCCTGGTCGTCAACCACCTCGCCGAGATCGCCGGCGCTCTCGCGGAACGCCACCCCGGCCTCGACCCCTGGCCCGCCGCCCGCCGCGAACTCGCCCGCCACGACGTACCCGAGATCCCCGCCCTGCTCGCCTCACCCACCCTGCCCGGCAAGACGAACCTGCTGCTGCGCTGGACGGGTGCGGACGGCGCGGACGCGCGCTACCTGCCGCTGCCCAACCCGCTGCGCGGCGCCTGAGGGCAGTTCACCCCGTCACTGCCGGGTCCGGCTCATGCGCGGACGGGGCCTCGTCGTCCATGTCCCCGCGCAGGGCGGCGATGACGAAGGCCGTCATGGAGGCCAGGCCGAGCAGCGCGAGCGGTCCCCAGATCGCCGGGACCACCCAGAACGGCCAGCCGTTGGCGGACTGCGCCCACAGCGTGAAGAGGGCCGCGACGCCCATGCAGACGCCGTGCCACCGCACCACGCGTCCCGCCGCCGCGTGCCGCCGGTCGCCCCGGGCGAACAGCGGCCACGCGCCGCCGACCAAGGCGGGCAGACCGAACGCGAAACAGGCGAGCGCACCGCCGAGGCGGTCCTCGGACCAGCCCACGGGGCCGTGGGACGTCTGCTGCCGCCGCCCGTCGGCGTCCCGTACCTCGACGACCTGCCCGTGCCAGACCAGACCGACGACCTTCTCGCCCGGCGCCAGTTCCGACACGACCGGATCGGTCTGCCGGAACGTCACGTGCCAGGGCTTGCCGGAGGGCAGCAGCAGCTCCGCCTCCGGCGAGCCGTTCCGCCTGCCGCGGTTCAGGTCGGCCTTCCGGACGGTGAACTCCTGCTCCCACCTGCACCCCGACGCCTTCACCGGGACGGAGGCACAGGCCGGCGCGGCACGGAACTCCCGCTCCCGGTCCAGCGCCCCGCGGACCTGAAGCGTCATGGCCACTCCGACGATGAGCGTCGCGACACCCATGAGCAGCCACGTCACGTTCCCCGGCCCTTGCCATCCGTCCGACCCCATCGTGCCTCCCCACGTCAACGCCGGATCCGCCCGAACGGTATCCGAACCCGTCGGGGCCGAGCCTCTGGCGCCTGACGGCCTCATGGAATGATGACCGGCGGCAATGTGAGGGCGGAACGACGAGGAAGCCGGTGTGACCGACGATCCCCTGGACGCAGCGGCGACCGGTCCGGTGCCCTGTCGCGTCGTCGTGTGCCGGGACTGCTGCTGTGGCAGTGGCAAGGTGACCGGGGTCGATCACGCGGCCCAGACCGAGCGGCTGCGTGCGGCGGGGCCGGTGCGGATCTCCGATTGCCTCGACGTCTGCGACCAGGCCAACGTCATCGTCGTCCAGCCGTCCGCCGAAGGCCGGGCCGCCGGGGCCCGGCCGGTGTGGCTCGGGCTGGTCAACGACCCGGCCGCGACCGAGGACGTCGTCTCCTGGGTGCGGGAGGGCGGCCCGGGCGTCGCCCCCCTGCCCGAGATCCTCGGCCTGTACGTGTTCAGCCCCCTCGGGAGGCGGCGCCCGGACGGGTCATGACCGGTCCGGCACACGAGCACGGGGAGCCGGGGTGTTCATGCCGCGGGAGCCGAGCGGGCAGCCGGGGACCGGGCGCGATGGCGTACCCGAGCACAGGCCTGCTGGTCAGCGCCCAGTAGAGTGCGCCTCTGTTGCCCCCGAACCCCGAGGTACCGCGCAGTGACCCCCGCACCTGACGCACCGACCGCCGCCGTGACCGTCGTCGGGCTCGGGGCCGACGGCTGGGCCGGACTGCCCGACGCCTCCCGCACCGCGCTGCGAGACGCCGAAGTCGTCATCGGCGGGCCCCGGCAGCTGGATCTGCTGCCCCCGGAGTGCACCGGGCAGCGCGTCGCCTGGCCCTCGCCGCTGCGCCCCGCCGTCGCTGGCCTGCTCGCCGCGCACGCCGGACGCCGGATCGCCGTACTGGCCAGCGGGGACCCCATGTTCTACGGCATCGGCCGCGCCCTCGCCGAGGAGACCGGCACCCTGCGCGTCCTGCCGCACCCCTCCTCCGTCTCCTACGCCGCCGCCCGGCTCGGCTGGCCGCTGGAGGACGTGGAGGTCGTCACGCTCGTCGGCCGGCCCGCCGCCCGGCTGGCCGCCGCCCTGCACGACGGCCGGCGGCTCCTCGTCCTCAGCGCGGACGCCACCACCCCCGGCGAGGTCGCCGCCCTCCTGCGCGACCGGGGCTTCGGGCCCAGCCGGATGCGCGTCCTCGAACAGCTCGGCGGCGACAGGGAACGCACGACCGGCGAGGCCACCGCCGACGACTGGCCCGCTGAGCGGCCGCCCGGCGATCCGCTCAACATCGTCGCCGTGGAGTGCCGCCGCGCCCCGGACGCCCTGCGGCTCGGCGCCGTGCCCGGCCTCCCGGACGAGGCCTATGAGCACGACGGGCAGCTCACCAAGCGGCACATCCGCGCCGCCACGCTCGGCGTGCTCGCCCCCGCACCCGGCGAACTGCTGTGGGACATCGGCGGCGGCTCCGGCTCGATCGCCGTCGAGTGGATGCGCACCCACCCCTCGTGCCGCGCGGTCACCGTGGAGCGGGACCCGGCGCGCGCCGAACGGATCAGCCGCAACGCCGACCGGCTCGGCGTGCCCGGACTGCGGGTCGTCACCGGCGCCGCGCCCGCCGTCCTCGCCGAACTCCCGCCCCCCGACGCCGTGTTCGTCGGCGGCGGTCTCACCGCGCCCGGCCTCCTCGACGCCTGCTGGGAGGCGCTGCCCGGCGGCGGGCGGCTGGTCGCCAACACCGTGACGCTGGAGTCCGAGGCGCTGCTCGCCGACGCCCACCGGCGCCACGGCGGCGAACTGGTGCGGCTCGCCGTGGCACACGCCGTGCCGGTGGGAGGGTTCACCGGATGGCGGCAGGCGATGCCGGTGACCCAGTGGGCCGTACGGAAAACGCCCGACACCTCTTCAGGAGCAGACAGATGACCGTGTACTTCATCGGTGCCGGCCCCGGCGCCGCCGACCTGATCACGGTGCGCGGCGCCCGCACGCTCGCCGCCTGCCGGGTCTGTCTGTACGCGGGCAGTCTGGTCCCGCGCGAACTGCTCGCCGAATGCCCGCCGGACGCCCGGCTGGTGGACACCGCGCAGCTCGACCTGGACCAGATCACCGCCGAGTTGCTGCGCGCCCACGAGGAGGGGCACGACGTGGCCCGGCTGCACTCCGGGGACCCCGCCGTGTTCAGCGCGGTCGCCGAGCAGATGCGGCGGCTGGACGCGGCCGGGGTGCCCTACGAGGTCGTCCCGGGCGTTCCCGCCTTCGCCGCCGCGGCCGCTGCCCTGAAGCGGGAGCTGACCGTACCGACCGTCGGCCAGACCGTGATCCTCACCCGCGTCGCCAACCGGGCCACCGCCATGCCCGAGGGAGAGGACCTGGCCACCCTCGGCCGCAGCGGCGCGCTGATCGTGCTGCACCTGGCCGCCAAGTACGTGGACCGCGTGGTCGGCGAACTCCTCCCGCACTACGGCGCCGACTGCCCCGCCGCGGTCGTCGCCTACGCCTCCCGCCCGGACGAGCTGATCATCCGCGGCACCCTCGACGAGATCGCGGGGAAGACGAAGGAGGCCGGTGTGCTGCGCACGGCCGTGATCATGGTGGGGCGGACGCTCGGGGCGGAACAGTTCCGGGACAGCCACCTGTACTCGCCGGAGCGGGAACGCCACGTGTGCTGACAGCGGTGAACGTCCACGGCGCCCGCCGTCAGGCCGGCGCGCTGCGCCCGACCACCGTCCCCGCCCGGTCGATGCAGATCACGTCGACCACGACCGGCGCCCCGCGCAGCACGGCCAGGGCCTCGTCGCGGGCGGTCGTGGCGACCAGGTCGCCGAGCGGCACCCCGGCGGCCAGGCACGACTGGAGCGCGGCGAGCCCGGTGTTGGCGTCCGCCACCTGTGCGGCCAGCGCCTCGTCCGCGCCGCCGCGCCGGGCCAGCTCGGCGAGGAAGCCCTTGTCGACCTGGGAACGGGCCGAGTGCAGGTCGAGGTGCCCGGCGGCGAGCTTGGAGAGCTTGGCGAAGCCGCCGCAGATCGTCAGGCGGTCGACGGGGTGGCGGCGGATGTACTTCAGCACGGCGCCCGCGAAGTCGCCCATGTCGAGCAGGGCGTCCTCGGGCAGCCCGTACTCGGCCACGACCGTCTTCTCCGACGTCGACCCGGTGCACCCGGCGACATGCGTACGCCCCGCCGCCCGCGCGACGTCCACGCCCCGCCGGATCGAGTCGATCCACGCCGAGCAGGAGTACGGGACGACGATGCCCGTCGTGCCCAGGATGGACAGGCCGCCCAGGATGCCGAGCCGGGGGTTCCAGGTGGAGCGGGCGATCTCCTCGCCGTGGTCGACGGAGACGGTGATCTCGACGTCGCCCGAGCCGCCGTGCCGGGCGGCGACCTCGGCGACGTGGTCGCGCATCATCTGCCGGGGGACCGGGTTGACGGCCGGTTCGCCGACGGGCAGGGGCAGGCCGGGGCGGGTGACGGTGCCGACCCCCGGGCCCGCCTTGAACACGACCCCGGACCCGGCGGGCAGCCGCCGTACCGTGACCCGGACCAGCGCGCCGTGCGTGACGTCCGGGTCGTCTCCGGCGTCCTTCACGACCCCCGCCGTCGCGTGCCCGTCGCCCAGCTCCTCGACGGCCAGCGCGAACGACGGCGTCTGCCCCTTGGGCAGGGTGATCGTCACGGGGTCGGGAAACTCGCCGGTCAGCAGGGCGGTGTACGCCGCTGTCGTGGCCGCCGTCGCACAGGCGCCGGTGGTCCAGCCGGGCCGCAGGCCGGTGTGCTCCAGCTGGGCCCTGCGGCCGCCCTTCACTTCGCTGCTCATGAACGGACCTGGACTTCCATGCACGTACTGATTCTCGGCGGCACCACGGAAGCCCGCCGTCTCGCCGAACTGCTCCACGAAACGCCCGGCCTGACCCTGACCAGTTCCCTCGCCGGGCGGGTGGCCAGCCCCCGCCTGCCGCCGGGCGAGGTCCGGATCGGCGGCTTCGGCGGGGCGGAGGGGCTGGCCGCATGGCTGCGCGAGCACCGGGTGGACGTGCTCATCGACGCCACCCACCCTTTCGCCGGGACGATCAGTTTCCACGCGGCGCGGGCCGCCGCCACCGCCCATGTTCCCCTGCTCGCCCTGCGACGCCCCGGCTGGGTCCCCGTCGCGGGCGACGACTGGCACGACGCCGGCTCCCTGGAGGAGGCCGCGAGGCTGCTGCCGGCGCTCGGCCGGCGCGTGTTCCTCACGACCGGACGCATGGGCCTGGCCGCGTTCGCCGGTCTGGACGACCTGTGGTTCCTGGTCCGTTCCGTCGACGCGCCCGAGGCCCCGCACCCCGCCCGCATGGAGGTGCTGCTCGACCGCGGCCCCTTCACCCTCGACGGGGAGCGTGAACTGCTGCGCCGGCACCGTATCGACGTCGTGGTGACCAAGGACAGCGGGGGAGCGGCCACCGCACCGAAACTCACGGCAGCGCGTGAGGCCGGCCTCCCGGTCCTCGTGATCCGCCGCCCCCCGGTCCCCGAGAGCGTCCCGGTAGTGCCCGGGCCGGAGGAGGCGGCCCGGTGGCTCGGGGAGTGGTCCCACGGACGCGGGGTGCCGGCGACCGACTGAATCCGGCCTGACCGGAAGCCGATCCGGCGGGGAGGCGCCCCGGCCCGACCGAGGCCGCCCGGTGCGCGGCCCCGCCTCGTGTCCGGGCGGGCCTGTTCTCCGGGCGCCCGGGCAGTCGGACGCCTGCCCGGGAGCGGTTCCGCGAGCGCAGGTCCCGGCCACGTATTGGGAACCGGCCTGGCCCCGGGGCGCCCCGGCCCGGCCGCGGTTGCCCGGTGCGCGGCCTCGCCGCCGTCCGTGTCCGCGGCTGCTCCCCGGTCTCCGGGCGGGCGGCGAGGGAACTCCCGGCACGGCGCGAGCCCGGCCCCGTGCCCCCTCACGCCTCCGGATACCGGCGCGGCGTCCACACGATCTCCTCGCCGTCCCCGCGCCGTACGGCCCGGGTCTGGGAGGAGCCGACCAGCAGGATCGTGCGCATGTCGACCTCGGCCGGATCGAGGTCGGCGAGCCGGACGATCCGGACGCGTTCGCCGGTGCCGCCCACGTCCCGCGCCACCACGACCGGGGTGTCCGGCGCCCGGTGCTCCAGCAGCAGCTCGCGTGCCTTGCCCACCTGCCAGGTGCGGCTGCGCGAGCCGGGGTTGTACAGGGCGAGGACCAGGTCCGCCGAGGCCGCCGCGTGCAGCCGTTCGGCGATGACCTCCCAGGGCTTGAGCCGGTCGGAGAGCGAGATGGTGGCGTAGTCGTGGCCGAGCGGGGCGCCCGCGCGGGCCGCTGCCGCGTTGGCGGCGGTCACGCCCGGCAGCACCCGCACCGGGACGTCCGCGTACGCCTCGTGGGACGCGGCCTCCAGGACGGCCGTCGCCATGGCGAAGACGCCCGGGTCGCCGCCGGAGACGACCGCGACCCGCCGCCCTCGCCGGGCCAGGTCGAGGGCGAACTCGGCGCGCTCCGACTCGACCCGGTTGTCCGAGCCGTGCCGGACCTGCCCGGGCCGCCGCGGCACCCGGTCGAGGTAGGTCGTGTAACCGACCAGGTCGTCGGCGGCGGCCAGCGCACCCCGGGTCTCGGGCGTCAGCCACAGCGGACCGGCCGGCCCGGTGCCGACCACGACGACCTCGCCCCGCTCCCGGGCCTCGGGCCGCTCGGTGTCCACCTGGCTCGGCAGCACGGCCACCGAGAAGTACGGCACCGACTCCGCGTCCACGTCGGCCAGTTCGGCGAGCCGCTCCCCGGCCATGGTGGCCCGCTCGACGTACCGGGCGTCGCCCAGCCGCCCCGAGGCCTCCAGCGCACCGCGCACCTTGGTGAAGGTCCGCCCCAGCTTCATCACCACGGCCGCGTCGGTCGAGGCGAGCCGTGCGGTCAGCTCCTCCTCGGGCAGGGTGCCCGGCAGGATCGTCAGCACCTCCTCGCCCTCGGCGAGCGGCGTGCCCAGCCGCGCGGCGGCGGCGGACACCGACGTGACGCCGGGGATCACCTCGGTGTCGTAGCGGTCGGCGAGCCGCTTGTGCATGTGCATGTAGGAGCCGTAGAAGAGCGGATCTCCCTCGGCGAGGACCGCGACCGTCCGCCCCGCGTCCAGGTGCGCGGCGAGCCGGGCCGACGCCTCGGCGTAGAACTCCTCCATGGCGCCCTTGTAGCCGCCCGGATGGTCGGTGGTCTCGGTCGTGACCGGGTAGACCAGCCGCTCCTCGATGTGGTCGGCGCGGATGTGCTTCGCCGCGATCGAGCGGGCGATGGAACGGCCGTGCCGGGCGCTGTGGTACGCGATCACGTCCGCCTCGGCGATGACCTCCACGGCCCGTACGGTCATCAGGGACGGGTCACCGGGGCCGAGCCCGACCCCGTACAGCCGCCCCGCTGTGGACTGCTCGCCGCTCACTCTTCCTCACTCGCGATCGCGTTGAGCGCGGCGGCGGCGATGGCGCTGCCCCCGCGACGGCCGCGCACGACCAGGTGCTCCAGACCGGACGGATGCGCGGCCAGGGCGTCCTTGGACTCGGCGGCCCCGACGAAGCCGACCGGCACGCCGATCACGGCGGCCGGACGCGGAGCCCCCTCCTCGATCATCTCCAGCAGCCGGAACAGCGCGGTCGGCGCGTTGCCGACGGCGACCACCGAGCCCTCCAGCCGGTCCCGCCACAGCTCCATCGCGGCGGCGCTGCGCGTGGTGCCCAGCTTCGCGGCCAGCTCCGGCACGGACGGGTCGGAGAGCGTGCAGAGCACGTCGTTGCCGGCGGGCAGCCGCTTGCGCGTCACCCCGCTGGCCACCATCTGCACGTCGGTGAAGATCGGCGCGCCCGCGCGCAGGGCCGCACGGGCCCGGGCGACCACGGCCGGCGTGTAGGCCAGGTCCCGTACGAGGTCGACCATCCCGCAGGCGTGGATCATCCGGACCGCGACCTGGCTGACGTCGGCGGGCAGGGCCGCGAGGTCCGCCTCCGCGCGGATGGTGGCGAAGGACTGGCGGTAGATGGCCGCGCCGTCCTTCTCGTAGTCGTACGTGGTCACGGTGGTCTTCTCGCTGCTCTCGGTCGTCGTACGGGTCATGAGGTGATCTCCGCCAGGGCGGCGGCGAGTCGGGCGGGGTCGTGCATCGAGGTGGTCCGGGGTTCCTCGCCGCGTACGGCGGTGGAGAGCCGGTAGCCGCCTCCCGGTTCGGCGACCACGTCCACACGGTCGCCCCGGGGGTGCCCGCAGCGGCGTTCGCAGCCGGACCAGTACAGGGGCAGGCCGTGCGGGGCGATCGCGCCGAGGGTTCCGGCCGCGTCGGTCCGTACGTCTGCCTGCGACTTGGCGCATCCGGGCCTGCCGACGCAGGCGCCGACGCGCAGCCAGGGGGAGTGGGGGTCGGTGACGAGGCCGGTGGCGGCGAGGCGGGCGAGGGACTCGTCGGCGCGGGGCCCCGGTGTGGGAAGAACCACACCGCGCCACGGCGTCAGACGCAGCTCACCGGCGGCGGCGCGCGTCAGCTCCCGCCATTGGCGCACCGAGAGCCGGCCCAGCGGCACGTGCACGGAGAGGCCGTCACCGACGATGCCCGGGGGCGGTCCGTCCGTGCGGCCGGTCTCCCGGCCCCGTCGCTCGTGGCGGATGCCCTCGGCGGTCAGACGCCGGCCGGCCGCAGCGAGCAACTCGCCCTCGGGAAGGGTGAGTTCCTCCACGCGCCAGACCTGTGCCCCGCTCGTCCGGGCCGCCTCCAGGAAGGTCTCCGCGGCCAGCAGCGCGGCCCGCGCCGCCTCCTCGGCGGGGACAGCCAGCGCCTCTCCGGCCGCTCCGATGGCGAGGTGCGCACCGCCGTCCGCCGTCGCCCGTACCGTCACATCGGCACCGAGACCGGCCACGTCTCCGCGCCCGTCGTCGAGGGCGAACAGGAAACGCCCCGACAGGGCCTGTGCCGCCTCGCTCGCGCACAGCGCCGCGTCGAGGGCCGTCAGCCAGGGCCGTACGTCCAGCGCGCCCCGCCCGTCGAGACCGGACAGCGGCGACGCCACGATGTTGCGCACCCGCTCGTGCCCGTGCGAGGGCAGCAGCCCGGCGGCGTCCAGCAGCCCGGCCAATTCCCCGCCGCAGCCGTCGTCCAGGCCCCGCAGCTGCACGTTGCCGCGCGAGGTCAGATGCAGATCCCCGTCGCCCAGCCGCTCCGCCGCGTCGGCGAGCGCATCCGCCTGACGCACGCTCAGGACCCCGCCGGGGACCCGGACACGGGCCAGCGCGCCGTCGTCCGCCGCGTGCAGCCGCAGCGTCCCCGGGCAGGCGTCACCGCGGTCCCGGGAGACCGCTGTGGCCTGGGGCGATGAACGGAGGGCAGGCGTGGACATGGCGGCGAGCATACCTACCATCACACCCGGTGTATGCCCCGCCCTTTTCCCCCGCCCCTTACTATGCTCCTCGGTGGATCATCCGGTCCGCCGACGCCACGACGGCGACAGGGGAGGAAGCCCGGTGCGAGTCCGGCGCGGTCCCGCCACTGTGAGCCCGGCCCCCACGGGCCGGGCGAGCCAGGAACTCCCGCCGTCCCACCACCCGCCCGGGGCGCGGACACCCCGAGGAAGGCCAGCCGCCGCATGCTGCACTCAGCCGGGGAACGACTCCCGAACCCCCGCATCCTGCTCCTGTCGACCTCCGACACCGACCTGCTCAGCGCCCGCGCGGCCGCCGGCCCGGTCCCGTACCGCTTCGCCAACCCCTCCCGCCTCGCCCTCGACGACCTCCCCGCCCTCCTCGACGGTGTCGGCCTGGTCGTCGTCCGCCTCCTCGGCGGCATCCGGGCCTGGCAGGACGGACTCGACCTGCTCCTCGCCGACGGCCGCCCGGTCGTCGTCCTCACCGGCGAACAGGCCCCCGACGCCCAGCTGATGGCGTCCTCCACGGTCCCCATCGGCATCGCCGCCGAGGCCCACGCCTACCTCGCCCACGGCGGCCCGGCCAACCTGGAGCAGCTCGCCCGCTTCCTCTCCGACACGGTCCTGCTCACCGGCCACGGCTTCGAGGCACCGGCGGCCGCCCCCACCTGGGGCCCGCTGCCCCGGGAGGGCCGGGACACCGACGGCCCGACCGTCGCCGTGCTCTACTACCGGGCCCACCACATGAGCGGCAACACCGCCTTCGTCGCCGCCCTGTGCGACGCGATCGAGGACGTCGGCGGCCGGTCCCTGCCCCTGTACGTCGCCTCCCTGCGCGCCCCCGAGCCCGAGCTGATCGAGGAACTGCGCGCCGCCGACGCCATCGTCACCACCGTCCTCGCCGCCGGCGGCACCAGGCCCGCCGAGGCATCGGCCGGCGGCGACGACGAGTCCTGGGACGCGGGCGCGCTCACCGCCCTCGACGTGCCGATCCTCCAGGCCCTGTGCCTCACCGGCTCACGGACCGACTGGGCGGACAACGACGAGGGCGTCTCCCCGCTCGACGCGGCCAGCCAGATCGCCGTCCCCGAGTTCGACGGCCGCCTCATCACCGTCCCGTTCTCCTTCAAGGAGATCGACGCCGACGGCCTCCCGGCCTACGTCGCCGACCCCGAGCGCGCCGCCCGCGTCGCCGGAATCGCCGTACGCCACGCCCGGCTGAGCCACATCCGGCCCGCCGACAAGCGCCTCGCGCTGGTCCTCTCCGCCTACCCGACCAAGCACTCCCGCATCGGCAACGCGGTCGGCCTGGACACCCCCGCCAGCGCCGTCGCCCTGCTGCGCCGGCTCCGCGACGAGGGCTACGACTTCGGCACGGACGCGGAGGTACCGGGCCTGGCCTCCGGTGACGGGGACGAGCTGATCCGCGCGCTGATCGAGGCGGGCGGGCACGACCAGGACTGGCTCACCGAGGAGCAGCTGGCCCGCAACCCGGTGCGGATCCCGGCGGCCGACTACCGCCGCTGGTTCGCCACGCTCCCCGGGGAACTGCGCACGGCGGTGGAGGAGCACTGGGGCCCGGCCCCCGGCGAGATGTTCGTCGACCGCAGCCGCAACCCCGAGGGCGACATCGTCCTCGCGGCCCTGCGCTTCGGCAACCTGCTGATCCTCATCCAGCCCCCGCGCGGCTTCGGCGAGAACCCGATCGCGATCTACCACGACCCGGACCTGCCGCCCTCCCACCACTACCTGGCCGCCTACCGCTGGATCGCGGCCCGGGCCGAGGACGGCGGGTTCGGCGCCGACGCGATGATCCACCTGGGCAAGCACGGCAACCTGGAGTGGCTGCCCGGCAAGAACGCCGGCCTGTCCGCCGCCTGCGGCCCCGACGCCGCCCTCGGCGACCTCCCGCTGATCTACCCGTTCCTGGTCAACGACCCCGGAGAGGGCACCCAGGCCAAGCGCCGCGTCCACGCCACGCTCGTCGACCACCTCGTCCCGCCCATGGCCCGCGCCGACTCCTACGGCGACATCGCGCGTCTGGAGCAACTCCTCGACGAGTACGCCCAGATCTCCTCCATGGACCCCGCCAAGCTCCCGGCGATCCGCGCCCAGATCTGGACCCTCATCCAGGCCGCCCGGCTCGACCACGACCTCGGCCTGGAGGATCGCCCGGACGACGACGGCTTCGACGACTTCCTCCTGCACGTCGACGGCTGGCTCTGCGAGGTCAAGGACGCCCAGATCCGCGACGGCCTGCACGTCCTCGGCAACCCGCCGCAGGGCGCGGACCGCGTCAACCTCGTCCTCGCCATCCTCCGGGCCCGCCAGATCTGGGGCGGCGCTACGGCCCTGCCCGGCCTGCGCGAGGCCCTCGGCCTGGACGAGTCCGCCGCGACCCGCACGACCGCCGACGAGGCCGAGGAGAAGGCCCGCGCCCTGGTCCAGGCCATGGAGGACGCGGGCTGGGACCCGGCCGCGGTCCCCGCCGAACACGGCGAACAGGTCGCCGCCATCCTTCGGTTCGCGGCCCGAGAGGTCGTGCCGCGCCTCGCCGCGACCACCGCCGAGGTCGACCACACCGTGCACGCGCTGGCGGGCGGCTTCGTCCCGGCGGGCCCCTCCGGATCACCCCTGCGGGGCCTGGTCAACGTCCTCCCGACGGGCCGCAACTTCTACTCCGTCGACCCCAAGGCGGTCCCCTCCCGCCTCGCCTGGGAGACCGGCCAGGCCCTCGCCGACTCCCTCCTGGAGCGCTACCGCACCGACAACGGCGACTGGCCCACCTCCGTCGGCCTCTCCCTGTGGGGCACCAGCGCGATGCGCACCGCCGGCGACGACGTGGCGGAAGCCCTCGCCCTGCTCGGCATCCGCCCCGTCTGGGACGACGCCTCCCGCCGGGTGACGGGCCTGGAGCCCGTGCCCTACGAGGAGCTGGGCCGCCCCCGTATCGACGTCACCCTCCGCATCTCGGGCTTCTTCCGGGACGCCTTCCCGCACACCATCGGCCTGCTGGACGACGCCGTACGCCTGGCCGCCTCGCTGGACGAGCCGGCCGAGGCCAACCACGTACGGGCCCACGTCCAGGCGGACGTGGCGTCCCACGGCGACGAACGCCGCGCCACCACCCGCATCTTCGGCTCCCGCCCCGGCACGTACGGCGCGGGCCTGCTCCAGCTCATCGACTCCCGCGACTGGCGCACCGACGCCGACCTCGCCGAGGTCTACACCGTCTGGGGCGGTTACGCCTACGGCCGCGAACTCGACGGCCGCCCGGCCCGCGAGGAGATGGAGACCGCCTACAAGCGCATCGAGGTCGCCGCGAAGAACACGGACACGCGCGAGCACGACATCGCCGACTCGGACGACTACTTCCAGTACCACGGCGGCATGGTGGCGACGGTCCGGGCGCTGCGCGGCACGGCTCCCGAGGCGTACATCGGCGACTCCACCCGCCCCGAGACGGTCCGCACCCGCACCCTCGTCGAGGAGACCTCCCGGGTGTTCCGCGCCCGCGTGGTCAACCCCAAGTGGATCGAGGCGATGCGCCGCCACGGCTACAAGGGCGCCTTCGAACTCGCCGCCACCGTCGACTACCTCTTCGGCTACGACGCCACCACCGGCGTGATCGCCGACTGGATGTACGACAAGCTCACCGAGACCTACGTCCTGGACCCGGTGAACCGCGAGTTCCTCCAGGAGGCCAATCCCTGGGCCCTGCACGGCATCGCCGAACGCCTGCTGGAGGCGGAGTCCCGCGGCATGTGGGAGAAGCCCGATCCGGCCGTGCTGGAGGGTCTGCGGCAGGTGTACCTGGAGACGGAGGGAGACCTCGAGGGCGACGGGTGATCGTCCGGCGACTTCACCCGGCGGGGTGGGCGGGCAGGCCGGGCACCACGTGCGGACGCAGGACCATGAGGGAGTCCTCCAAGGTCGCCACCATGGCGAAGGGGAACCGGTCGACCTCGAGACAGAGTGCGATGTCATCGGCATGGACTCCTCGGCGCACCCCCTTCGCCAACTCGGCGGCGGCACGCGACCGGGCAGCGCGGCGGACGAACCCGGCAGCGTCCGTCTCGGCCTCCGTGGCCCTGCGGGCGATGTACTGGGCACACGCCAGATCTTCGTCGGCCCGCCCGTCCTCACCCGTGACCACGAAGGTGACGCCGTCGCTCTCGCGCGTCCGCAGGAACCGGGCCGTCGCCTCCGCCACGACGAAGCCGGCGCACAGCACCAGCGACGCCCTCTTGACCGCGAGGGCGCCGACCGTCCCTGCCGTGGTCTTCTGCACGACGGTCCGTCCGCCGAGGTCGGCAGACCGCAGCAGGCCCGGCGAGTTGACCATGTCGAACCCGGGCGCGGGCGGGCCGTCCTTGAGCGCCATCCAGTCCGGGTGGCGAGCCTTGAGCGCCAGGGCTTCGTCGAGCGACTCAGCGAGGACGATCTTCTCCGCTCCCTGGCCGAAGGCCCAGGCAGCCACGGTGTAGGCGCGCATCACGTCGACCACGACCGCCACCGAAGGGACGTCGACGAGCTCTGGTATGCCGAGGAAACGAGTGTCCATACATCCCCCTCCGGATGCCCGTTCAGCCTTCCTTGCCCCGGTCGAACCACATCGTCGCCACCGTCGGCAGCAGACCGGCCCAGAACAGCATCTGCGGGACCGTGCGTTCCGTCCACGGGATCTGGGTGATCAGCAGGGCACAGACCATGGCCCACGCCGCCTGGGCCAGGGCGACACGGGGCCAGGTGCGACGGCGGAGCAGCGAGCGCAGATTGACCCGGACGCCGGCGCGCAGCCTCCGGTACCTCAGCAGGGCGCCCAGGGCCCAGACCACGGCCATGGGGACGAGGTCCCAGAGCCGCTGGCCCAGCGGCAGCGGCAGCGCCCGCTGGGTCTCGCCCTCGGTCGCGAACAGGTCGATGCCCACACCGGCGAGAGCCAGGCAGAGCAGGGCCGGCCAGCGGACGCCGCGCAGCAGACGGTAGGAGGCGTCGTCCAGGCCGCTGCGCATCGGGGCGGAGTCCGGGGCGGTGGCCAGCGCGTCGGCGTACAGGGTGGCGGCCTCCGCCGCCTTGACGCCGGGAGCGGTCGCCGCCTTCTTCGTCCGCCGGGCCAGGGCCTGCTCGTGCTGCGGATCGACCCGCAGGATGGCCTCGTCGAGCTGACCGGCGACGGTCCGGTTGCCCGCCATGTCGGCGATCAGCCACGCCACCTCGTAGGCGAACACCTCCTCCGGCCCCAGCCGGATGGCCTCCTGGGCGAGTTCGCCCGCCTCCCGCAGGGCGGCGTCCTGGTCCTCGCGCCTGACCTGGCCGCCGTTGGCCCGCCCGGAGCGGATCGCCCTGATGCGCCAGAGCCAGTTGGCGAGCAGCGCGTAGCCGTACCAGTTCTCGGGGGCGAGGCGGATCACCTCGCGCAGCACGCCCTCGGTCTCCAGGAAGCGGCCAGCGGCGCGCAGGGCGTGCGCGTGCATGACGAGCGCCCCGATGTCCTCGGAGTCCAGCGCCAGCGCCCGCTCCGTCGCCTCCAGGGCCTTCGGCCCGTCCTCCTCGTCCATGAGATGACTGCGGGCGAGCTTGACCCAGGCCCGGACGTCGTCGGGGTCCTCCGCGAGCCGCCGCGCCAGCAGCTCGCGGGCCTCCTCGTACCGCTTGAGGTCGATGAGCAGATCGGCCCGCTCCACGGCCGGGTGCACCGTCGCGGTCACAGCTTGCGCCTCTTCTTCAGGTAGGCCACCAGGTCGTCGTACATCCCGCCCTCGTTGGCGAACATCGCCACGTTCCGCGCGGAGGCGAACCACGGCTCGGCCGACGGGACGACTTCCTTCGCGGCGGCCAGCAAGTCCTTCATGCCGATCATCCGGACCGTCCCGGTGCGCGCCGAGTCCAGCAGCGCCCGCTCGGCCGCCGCCTCGCAGACATGGGCCAGGTCCGCGCCCGACAGGCCGTCCGTGGCCTTGACCAGCTTGCCCAGGTCGACGTTCTCGATGGGCCTCTCCCGCAGGTGGTAGCGGAGGATCGCCTCCCGGGCCGGACCGTCGGGCGGCAGGACCAGGATCGTCCGGTCCAGCCGGCCGGGACGGCGCAGGGCGTTGTCCACGTCCCAGGGCACGTTGGTGGCGGCCAGCACGAACACGCCCTCGTTGGCCGCCGAGTCGATGCCGTCCAGCTCGGTGAGCAGCTGGTTCACCGTGTTGCGCATACCGCTGTGCGCGGTGCGGCTGCGCTTGGCGCCGAGCGCGTCCAGCTCGTCCAGGAAGACCACGCAGGGCGCCTGGCGGCGGGCGGTCTCGAAGACCTCGTGCATGTTGCGCTCGGAGTTGCCGATCCACATGTCGAGCACGTCGTTGACCGACACCGACAGGAACGCGGCGCCGAGTTCCCCGGCGACCGCGCGGGCGATGAACGTCTTCCCGCAGCCGGGCGGCCCGTACAGCAACAGCCCGCCGCGCAGGCTCTTGCCGTACAGCTTGCGCAGCTCGGGGTTGCGCAGCGGCGCCAGGAACGCCGCCTCCAGGCGGTCCTTGACGTCCTGCATGCCGCCGACGTCGGCCAGCCGCACCCCGCCGGGCGTCTCCACGTCCCACGCCTCGGCACCGCCGGGATCGTCCTGTCCGTCCGCGCGGACCGGCGCCTCGACGAACCGCGGCGGCACCACGTCCCCGACCTGCTCCTCGGCGGCCCGCCAGTCGAACCCCGGCCGCCGGTCCGGGGGTTGCGCCGGCGCCGGGGCCGGCGCGCCCATCGCCCGGACCATCAGGTCACGGGCCTGGGCGTCGCCCGGCGCGTGCTGAAGGGCCACGGCCGCCTCGGCGACGGCGGCCTCCGAACGGCCCGCCTCCAGCAGGAGCTGGGCCAGGTGCAACCGCAGGGGTACGTCCGCGGGAGCGGCGGCGACGGCGGTGCGCAGACTCTGTATGAGAGGGGAGTCGTCCGGCATGATCCACAGCCTAACGCCCGCCCGGCGGCACCTCGGGAGGCGCCCGGCGTCCAGCCGCGCACCGGCGATTACCCTCGCTTACTATGCTCGCTTCATGCCGGCGGAGGCCGGCGGCAAGGAGCGGACGGCCATGGACGGACTGCCGGGGAGGCAAGGCCCGAGGACATGCTGAGAGAGGTCACCGCGACCCGCTACGTCGCACCCCTGACGTCCGGCGGCTCCGTACCGGGCGTCGTCGAGGCCGACGACCTGGGCACTTACGTCGTGAAGTTCACCGGCTCCGCGCAGGGCCGCAAGGCACTCGTCGCCGAAGTGATCGTGGGGGAGCTGGCCCGCGCCCTCGGACTGCGCTTCCCCGAGCTGGTGCTGGTGCACTTCGACCCGGTGATCGCGCGGGAGGAGCCGCACCAGGAGGTGCGGGGCCTGCACGCGGCCAGCGCGGGAGTGAACCTCGGCATGGACTACCTGCCGGGCGCCCGGGACTTCACGCCGGAGATCGCGCGGGTCTTCCCCGTCGATCCCCTGGAGGCGGGGCGGATCGTCTGGCTCGACGCCCTGACCGTGAACGTCGACCGCACGGTCCACAGCTCCAACCTGATGGTCTGGCCCACGCTGGGCGTCGCACCCCCGCGGCTGTGGCTGATCGACCACGGTGCCGCGCTCGTCTTCCACCACCGCTGGGACGGCAGCGACCCCGCCAAGGCCTACGACTTCCGGCACCACGCCCTCGGCCACTACGGCCCCGACGTCCGGGCCGCCGACGCCGAGCTCGCTCCCAGGGTGACCGAGGACCTGCTGCGCGGGATCCTCGCGGAGGTCCCGGACGCCTGGCTCGCGGACGAGCCGGGCTTCGCCACCGCGCGGGAGGCACGCGAGGCGTACGTGTCGTACCTCCACGCGCGCGTGCGGGCCTCAGAGGCCTGGCTGCCCACCGACTTCCCCGGCCGGGAGGAGCTCGCCGCCGAGGAGGCCCGCCGGGCGGCGCGCAGCCGGCAAGGACGCCCCGCGTGGCTCCGGCAGGTCCCCGACCTGCACGGCAAGCCCGCGGCCGAACAGGATTGGTCGGTGCACCTCGGATGAGTGGCCGTGTCGAGATCGAGTACTGCACCCAGTGCCGCTGGCTGCCCCGCGCGGCCTGGCTGGCGCAGGAACTGCTCACGACCTTCGAGTCCGAGCTGACGGAACTGGCGCTGAAGCCCGGCAAGGGCGGTGTGTTCGTCGTCCGCGTCGGCGACGAGGTCGTCTGGGACCGGCGCGAGCAGGGCTTCCCCGAGCCGACGGCCGTCAAGCGGGCGGTACGCGACCGAGTGGCCCCGGGGAAGCCCCTGGGCCACTCGGACAAGCCGTCCGCCGAGCCGTCCGCGGACTGAGTCAGCCCTTGAGCTGCTCGTACGCCGGCAGCGTCAGGAAGTCGGCGTAGTCCTCGTCGAGGGAGACCGTCAGCAGCAGGTCGTGCGCCTGCTGCCAGTTGCCGGCCGCGAAGGCCTCCTCGCCGATCTCGGCCCTGATGTTCGCGAGTTCCCCGGCGGCGACCTTGCGGGCCAGGCCGGCGGTGACCTGCTCGCCGTTGTCGAGGACGACCCCGGCGTTGATCCACTGCCAGATCTGGGAGCGGGAGATCTCGGCGGTGGCGGCGTCCTCCATCAGGTTGAAGATCGCGACCGCGCCGAGGCCGCGCAGCCAGGCCTCGATGTAGCGGATGCCGACCTGCACGGCGTTCACCAGACCGGCATACGTCGGCTTGGCGTCCAGCGAGTCGATCGCGATCAGGTCGGCCGCCTTGACGTCGACGTCCTCGCGCAGCCGGTCCTTCTGGTTCGGCTTGTCGCCGAGGACCTTGTCGAAGGACTCCATGGCGATCGGCACCAGGTCGGGGTGGGCGACCCAGGAGCCGTCGAAACCGTCGTTCGCCTCGCGGTCCTTGTCGGCGCGGACCTTCTCGAAGGCGACCTTGTTGACCTCCGCGTCCCGGCGGGAGGGGATGAACGCCGCCATGCCGCCGATCGCGTGCGCACCGCGCTTGTGGCAGGTACGGACGAGGAGTTCGGTGTACGCGCGCATGAACGGGGCCGTCATCGTCACCGCGTTGCGGTCCGGCAGGACGAACCTGGCGCCGCCGTCCCGGAAGTTCTTGACGATGGAGAACAGGTAGTCCCAGCGGCCCGCGTTCAGCCCGGAGGCGTGGTCGCGCAGCTCGTAGAGGATCTCCTCCATCTCGTACGCGGCCGTGATCGTCTCGATCAGCACGGTCGCGCGCACGGTGCCCTGCGGGATGCCGAGGTAGTCCTGCGCGAAGACGAAGACCTCGTTCCAGAGGCGTGCCTCCAGGTGCGACTCCGTCTTGGGCAGGTAGAAGTACGGGCCCTTGCCCAGACCCAGCAGGCGCTTGGCGTTGTGGAAGAAGTACAGGCCGAAGTCGACGAGCGCGCCGGGCACGGGGGTGCCGTCCGCGTCGACGAGATGACGCTCGTTCAGGTGCCAGCCGCGCGGGCGCATGACGACCGTGGCGAGTTCCTCGTTCGCCTTCAGGGCGTACGACTTGCCCGACTTCGGGTCCGTGAAGTCGATGTTCCGGGTGTAGGCGTCGATCATGTTGAGCTGGCCGAGGACCACGTTCTCCCAGGTCGGCGCGGAGGCGTCCTCGAAGTCCGCGAGCCACACCTTCGCGCCCGAGTTCAGGGCGTTGATGGTCATCTTGCGGTCGGTGGGGCCGGTGATCTCGACCCGCCGGTCGTTCAGGGCGTCAGGGGCCGGGGCGACCTTCCAGGAGTCGTCGGCGCGGATCGCGGCGGTCTCCGGGAGGAAGTCGAGGGTGCAGGTGCGGGCGATCTCGGCGCGGCGCTCGGCGCGGCGGACGAGGAGTTCGTCACGGCGGGGAGTGAACCGCCGGTGCAGCTCGGCCACGAAGGCGAGCGCCGCTTCGGTCAGGACCTCCTCCTGCCGCGGCAGGGGCTCGGCGTCGACGACGGCCAGCGGGGACGGCGCTGGTGCGGACATGAACTGTCACTTCCTTCAGCGAGCTACGAAGACGAACCGGCGGTTCGGCACCGGGTGCCAGTCTTCCCGGATACGGCGTTCGGCGCCCGCGGGTACCTCGGGCGCTTCTGAACAGTGGATACTAGTTTCCTCATGGTGGAAGTTCAATCATCTGTTGATGTCGAGATTCTCCGAGTCGAGGCAAGGTGGCTCTCCGTGCCACTGCCTTCACTCAAGGTGGGCCAGATCGGCCTCCGTGTCGATGTCGAAGGGCCGGGCCACGTCCCCGCATTCGACGAGCCTGATCCCCCGCTCGTGCTCCTTCAGGTAGGCGCGTGCCCCACGGTCCCCGGTCGCAGTCGCGGCGATGCCCGCCCAGTGAGCCGCACCGAACAGGACCGGGTGGCCGCGCACTCCGTCGTACGCGGCCGACACCAGCGACTCCTCGTCCCCGTACGCCCCGAGGACCCGGGCCACCGCCTCCGGGCCGATACCGGGCTGGTCGACGAGCGAGACCAGGGCGGCCGCCGCGCCCGTACCGGCGAGCGAGTCCAGTCCGGCCCGCAGGGACGTGCCCATGCCCTCTTCCCAGTCGGGGTTGCCGACCAGGACGCACCCCGGCAGCGCGGCTCGTGCCCGGACCTCGTCCGCCCGCGCGCCCAGCACCACATGGACCCGCTCGCAGCCGCCCTCGCGCAACACCCGCACCGCGTGCTCCACGAGCGGCCGTCCCCGGTGGGTGAGCAGTGCCTTGGGGCGCCCGCCGAGCCGCCGCCCGCCCCCGGCGGCGAGCAGTACCCCCGCAACCGCAGGCGTCCTTTTCGTCGTCTTACGTGTCGTCATGGATCCTGCATACCGCACGACCCCGGACCGGAAAGTCACGCAGCGGAGCAAGTCGATGACGCAATGGACTGGCGCCTGGTGGCCCGCGTCGTTTACTGTCGCCCGCACCGACCGGCCGGCGCCCGGTGTGGGGGACTTCGCGTCGGAAGGGCACGCGCACGACGGAGTGCGAGGGGGAGGACTGCGTTGCGGAGCGTTGAGCAGAGGCGGCAGGGGCCTGTGACCGGCGGCGACGATGATCCGCGCGTGACGGAGCTGCGCTCCGCCGTCGCCCGGATGCGCCGTCGGCTCGCCGCCCATCCCGGCGAGTTCGCCGACCGGACCATCGCCGATGAGGAACTCGCCGCCCTGGACGCCATGGCGGCCGACGGCACCCCCGAGATCCCACGGCTGCGCCGCTCCCTGCTGCTGATCGCGGGTGCGATCGGTTCGGTGAGCGCGCTGGCCCCGGACTTGGCGGAGGTCCGCCGGGCCGTGGACCTCTTCGGCGGGCCGGTGCGCGGGCAGGGCTGAGGCTCTCTTCGGATCAGGCGGAAGGGTACGCCGGAGCCGGTCAACCATGCCGGTGGTAGGCCTTGTTGGCGATCCGCCACCTGTCGCCGACGCGGACCAGCAGGAAGACGTCGGTGAAGGTGTCCGCTCCGTGCAGGAGCGTCATGGTCGCGGTCGCGACGGTGCCGTGGACGTCGACGGTGTCGATGCGGCGGGAGCGGGCCGGCTCGTCCGTGGCCGGCCGGCCCTTGAAGAGAGCGCAGTACTCCTCCAGGGGCCACGAGACGAACGCGCCGTCCCGGATCCCCTCGACGTGGGCGGTGGGCAGGAACGCGTCACGGAAGTGCGCGGAGTCGCCGGTGGCGTGCCCGCGGATGTAGGCGCGCAGCGGTTCGAGCACCGCGTCATCGACGGCGGGGACGGTGGCGGCAGTCGCGATGTCGGCCTCGGGGTCGGCGGGCATGTCCGCCAGGCCGGCGGCGCTGCGCAACGGCGTGTTCGACGCGGCGGCCAGCAGGGCCATGTCCTTGGCCAGCGCACCGATCGTGAACTCGGCGGCCGCGGTGACGGGCTCGCCGGTGAGAAAAGCCCGTTTGTGCGCCACGAGCCCGCCGAGCCGCCCGAGTTCGAGCACGTCCAGCACCTGGGCGCGGGGCAGGCCGAGGGCGTCGCCCTGCCGCAGTGAGTCGCGCAGCGCGAGGACCGCGCCGGCGAGGCCGTTGTTGGCGATCAGCTTGAGCGCGGCGGCGGTCGAGGCATCACCGACGGTCAGCACGGAGCCCAGCGTTTCCAGCACCGGCCGGGCCCGGTCCAGGGCGTCTCCCTCGGCGGCGGCGAGAATGCGCAGGGCGCCGGCGGAGGCGGCCGGAACCGAGCCGAGCACGGGCGCGTGGACGTAGGACGGGCCCAGCCGCCGGGACAGTTCCGACGCTTCGGCGGGGGAGATGGTGCTGGTGTTCACCACGATCGTGTCCGCTCGCAGCGCGCCACGGACGTCGTCGAGGACCTGCCGGCAGGCCGGACCGTCGAACAGCGCCAGGAGTACCAGGCCGGCCTGTGCCACGGCGTCGCGCGGGTCGCCGGTCGTCCTGACGGCGCCCGACGCGCGTCCGGAACGGGTCCAGCCGATGACGGTGCGGCCCTGAGCGGCCAGTCGGGTCGCGATCGCGTCGCCCATGCGCCCCAGGCCGAGGACGGCGATCGTGTGCGGTGTGGTCATGGGCGTCAGATTGGTGCAACGCGGCGGCTGCGAGAAGCGCAGATTTCGCAAGCCGGCCCTGCGGCACGCGCATACCGCTTGGTCATACTGGGGTCATGGATCTGACGGTGTGGCGAACCTTCGTGACGGTCTGCCGGCTCGGGTCGCTGTCCGCCGCGGCCGCCGAGCTCCACCACACACAGTCGGCGGTCTCCCGGCAGATCGCCGGGCTGGAGCACCGGCTCGGCGTGTCCCTGATCGAGCGGCATGCGCGCGGTGTGCGTCCGACAGCGGCCGGCGAGGTCTTCCGGCGCCACGCCCTGGCCACCCTCAACGAGGCCGACCGCGCCGTCCGCGCCGTGCGCGACGCCCGTGACGGGGCGGTCAGCCGGCCCCTGGCCGTCGGTGCGACACCCTCACTGGCCGCGGGGATCGTGCCCGAGGCGATCCGGGCCCTGCTGGAGCGCGCCGCGGCGGTCCGCTGGAGCCTGCTCCCAGCTCTGAGTCCCGACTTGCACCAGCGCGTGATCGCCGGCGGCCTCGACCTCGCCGTCGTCACGGACGCACCGCCGGGACTGCCCCACGACCCGAGGGTCGAGCGCCGCTTCCTCGGGCTGGACGAGATGGTCGTCGCGCTGCCCCTCGGCCATCCGCAGGCCGGGCGCGGCCCGGTGCACCTGCGGGCACTGGCCGAACAGACCTGGGTCGAGGACAACGACGGCTCGGCGGCCCTCCTGCGCCAGCACGCCGCCCGCGCCGGAGTCAGCGCCCGCATCGACCTCGCCGCGGCCGATCTGCTCGGCAAGCTGGCCCTGGTCGCGACCGGTCACGCCATCGCGCTGATACCCGGCGTCCTGACGTGCGCACTGCGCACCGACGTCACCACGGTGAGCCTGCTGGATCCCCCGACCCGGGGCGTCTACGCGATCACGCCTCGCCGCGACCCGCATCCCGCCGCGGCACTCCTGCTCGACCGGCTCGCCACGGCCTTCACCCCGGCCCGTTCCACCGACTCGTGACCGGGTCGTCGTGAATCCGTCAGGCGGGGTTCTGGGTCGCCAGGGCCTCGGACAGTTCACCGGCGACCTGCTGGAGGACCGGCACGATCTTCTCCGTCGCCGCCTCCGTGACCCGGCCCGCCGGGCCGGAGATGGAGATGGCCGCGGCGGTGGGGGAGTCGGGCACCGAGACCGCCAGGCAGCGGACGCCGATCTCCTGCTCGTTGTCGTCGATCGCGTAACCCTGGCGGCGCACGTCCTCCAGCGCCGCGAGGAACCCGTCGGGCGTCGTGATGGTCTTCTCCGTCGCCGCGGGCATGCCCGTACGGTTCAGCAGGGCGCGCACCTCCTCCGGCGGGAAACCGGCGAGCAGGGCCTTGCCCACGCCCGTGGAGTGCGGCAGCACGCGCCGGCCGACCTCCGTGAACATGCGCATCGAGTGCTTCGACGGCACCTGCGCCACGTAGACGATCTCGTCCCCGTCCAGCAGCGCCATATTCGCCGTCTCGCCGGTCTCCTCGACCAGCCGGGCGAGATACGGCCGCGCCCAGGTGCCCAGCAGCCGGGAGGCGGACTCGCCGAGGCGGATCAGGCGCGGGCCGAGTGCGTACCGGCGGTTGGGCTGCTGCCGTACGTATCCGCAGGCCACCAGCGTGCGCATCAGGCGGTGGATGGTCGGCAGGGGCAGCCCGCTGCTCGCGGACAGCTCGCTCAGACCGACCTCGCCGCCCGCGTCCGCCATCCGTTCGAGCAGGTCGAAGGCGCGCTCCAGGGACTGGACCCCGCCGTTGGAGGAGGACCGGGCTGAGTCGGTGGTGCTGGCGCTGGACGTCGGCACGGCGCGTTCCTTTCGGGTAGCATTTCGCTTCCCGGGATGTTAATTCCGCTTCGTGGAAAAGTCCAGGGGAGGGGGTGCTGGTGTGTCCTGTAGCAGTGTGCCCTTGACGGGGCCGGAACGGGAGTGAAGACTCCTTCAACAGAACGTTGAAGAAAGGGGTTCGGGTGTCCGACGCTGAACTGGTGCTTCGCTCGACGCGTGTCATCACTCCCGAGGGGACGCGCGCCGCATCGGTCGCGGTCGCCGCCGGCAAGATCACCGCCGTCCTCCCGTACGACGCACCCGTACCGGAGTCCTCCCGCCTGGAGGACCTGGGCGACCACGTCCTGCTGCCCGGCCTGGTCGACACCCACGTGCACGTCAACGACCCCGGCCGCACCGAGTGGGAGGGCTTCTGGACCGCCACCCGCGCCGCCGCGGCCGGCGGCATCACGACCCTCGTCGACATGCCCCTCAACTCCCTCCCGCCGACCACGACCGTCGCGCACCTGCGGACCAAGCGGCAGGTCGCCGCCGACAAGGCGCACATCGACGTCGGCTTCTGGGGCGGCGCCCTGCCCGACAACGTCAAGGACCTGCGCCCGCTGCACGAGGCCGGCGTCTTCGGCTTCAAGGCGTTCCTGTCGCCGTCCGGCGTCGAGGAGTTCCCGCACCTCGAACGGGACCCGCTCGCCCGCACCATGGCCGAGATCGCCGCCTTCGACGGCCTGCTCATCGTGCACGCCGAGGACCCCCACCTCCTCGCCTCCGCCCCGCAGCGGCCCGGCCCCAGGTACGCCGACTTCCTCGCCTCCCGCCCCCGGGACGCCGAGGACACCGCCATCGCCCAGCTCATCCGCGAGGCGAAGGCCCTCAACGCGCGCGTGCACGTGCTCCACCTGTCCTCCAGCGACGCTCTGCCGATGATCGCCGAGGCGCGGGCGGAGGGCGTCCGCGTCACCGTGGAGACCTGCCCCCACTACCTGACCCTCACCGCCGAGGAAGTCCCCGACGGCGCCAGCGAGTTCAAGTGCTGCCCGCCGATCCGCGAGGCCGCCAACCAGGACCTGCTCTGGCAGGCGCTGGCCGACGGCACCATCGACTGCGTCGTCACCGACCACTCCCCGTCCACCGCCGACCTGAAGACCGACGACTTCGCGACGGCCTGGGGCGGCATCTCCGGGCTCCAGCTGAGCCTGGCGGCGGTGTGGACCGAGGCCCGCAGGCGCGGGCACGGCCTGGAGGACGTGGTCCGCTGGATGTCCGCGCGGACGTCCGAACTCGTCGGGCTCGACGACCGCAAGGGCGCCATCGCGGCGGGCCGCGACGCCGACTTCGCCGTCCTCGCCCCCGACGAGACCTTCACCGTCGACCCCGTGGCCCTCCAGCACCGCAACCACGTCACGGCCTACGCGGGCAGGACCCTGTACGGCGTCGTGAAGTCCACCTGGCTGCGCGGGCAGCGCATCGTCGCGGACGGCGAGTTCACCGAACCGAAGGGGCGACTCCTCACCCGAACCGACTGATCCCCATACCGGACGAGAAAGGCACCTGATCACCGTGACGGCGATTCCCAGCTTCACCGGCGACGCGAACCCCTACGGAGGCGGCGACCCCTACGCGGACTACCGCACCGCCGACTTCCCCTTCACCCAGTACGCCGACCTCGCCGACCGGCGCCTCGGCGCCGGTGTCATCGCCGCCAACGACGAGTTCTTCGCCCAGCGCGAGAACCTGCTGGTGCCCGGGCGCGCCGAGTTCGACCCCGAGCACTTCGGGCACAAGGGCAAGATCATGGACGGCTGGGAGACGCGCCGCCGCCGGAGCGCCTCCGCCGAGCACCCCTGGCCGACCGCGGAGGACCACGACTGGGCGCTGGTCCGCCTCGGCGCCCCGGGCGTGATCCGGGGGATCGTCGTCGACACGGCGCACTTCCGCGGCAACTACCCGCAGGCCGTGTCCGTCGAAGGCACCTGCGTGCCGGGCTCCCCGTCGCCGGAGGAACTCCTCGCGGGTGACGTGAAGTGGACGACCCTCGTTCCGCGCACCCCGGTCGGCGGCCACGCGGCCAACGGCTTCCCCGTCGCGGTCGAGCAGCGCTTCACCCACCTGCGGGTCAACCAGCACCCCGACGGCGGCATCGCCCGCCTGCGCGTGCACGGCGAGGTCGTCCCGGACCCCGCCTGGCTGGAGGCGCTGGGCACCTTCGACGTCGTAGCCCTGGAGAACGGCGGCCAGGTCGAGGACGCCTCCGACCTCTTCTACTCGCCCGCCACCAACACCATCCAGCCGGGGCGCTCCCGCAAGATGGACGACGGCTGGGAGACCCGGCGCCGCCGCGACCGGGGCCACGACTGGATCCGCTACCGGCTGGCCGCCCAGTCCCGGATCCGCGCCCTGGAGATCGACACCGCGTACCTCAAGGGCAACAGCGCCGGCTGGGCCTCGGTGTCCGTGCGCGACGGCGAGGACGGCCAGTGGCGGGAGGTCCTGCCCCGCACGCGCCTTCAGCCCGACACCGCCCACCGCTTCGTACTCCCGGTCCCGGCCGTCGGCACGCACGCGCGCGTGGACATCTTCCCGGACGGCGGCATCTCCCGGCTGCGACTGTTCGGCTCCCTGACGGAGGACGGTGCGCGGCGCCTCGCGGCGCGTCACCAGGAACTGGGCGGCTGAGCCGGCCCCACGCCAGGGGGTGCACCGGCCCGACAGCACCGGTGCACCCCCTGCCTCAGTACCGGTACGCCCCCTGCCTCACGCCGCGTGCCCGCCGTCCACGGCGAACTCCGCACCGGTGACGTACGCCGCCCCGGCCAGATACGCCACCATCGACGCCACCTCGTCCGCCGTCCCGAACCGCCCCAGCGCCGTCATCGCCGCCTGGCCGGCCGCGTACGGCCCGTCCGCCGGATTCATGTCGGTGTCGATCGGCCCCGGGTGGACGAGGTTCGCCGTGATCCCGCGCCCGCCCAGCTCCCTGGCCAGGGCCTTGGTCATACCCGCCAGGGCCGCCTTGCTCGTGGCGTAGAGCGTGCCGCCGGGCCCCGGAACGCGCTGGGCCATGCAACTGCCGATCGTGATGATCCGCCCGCCCTCGGGCATGCGCGCGGCGGCGGCCTGGGAGGTCAGGAAGACGCCGCGCACGTTGACGGCGAGGACGCGGTCCACGTCGGCGAGCGACAGGGTCTCCAGCGGCCCGAGCACCCCCACGCCCGCGTTGTTCACCAGGATGTCCAGGCCGCCCAGCGCCTCGACCGCGGCGGTCACCGCACCGGCCGCCTCGGCGGCGTCCGCCGCGTCCGCACGCACCGCCACCGCCCGGCGCCCCAGCGCCTCCACCGCCCGTACGACGTCCTCGGCCGCCTCCTTGCCGTTCACGTAGCCGACCGCCACGTCCGCGCCCTCCCGGGCCAGCCGCAGGGCCGTCGCCGCGCCGATGCCACGGCTCGCGCCGGTCACGAGCGCCGCCTTGCCGTTGAGAGTTCCGAGATTTCCGAGAGTTCCTTGAGAAGTCATGGGTCCATCCCACCGGCCGGCCGGCAGCGGTGCTGGCGGTGAACGGACGTCGAGGTGGGCCCCTAGGGCGTGTCCGCAAAGTCTCGCCTGCCCCGCGACGCCCGGCACGCACTCTCGCCGCACCGTGCGAACACCCGCGTACAACCAGTACGCGGGCGTCCGCCCGGCACGCCGAGAGCACGCACCGGACGCCGCGAGGCCCGCCCTCCGGGCGGACGACGGGACTTTGCGGACACCCCCTAGGTTCCCGCACCGCGGGAGCCGTACGGCCCAGCGATGAGTTGCGGGCGCCCACGGGGTCTGAACCGATGACAGCAGACCCGACCGTTCCGAGAAGAAGGGCACCCGCCATGGGCAAGCTCGTCTCCACCCTCTTCGTCACCCTCGACGGCGTCTACCAGGCCCCCGGCGGCCCTCACGAGGACACCCGCGGCGGCTTCACCCACGGCGGCTGGAGCTTCCCGTACGCCGACGAGGACTTCGGCCGCTTCATCGACGAGGTCTTCGCACGGCCCCACGCCTTCCTGCTCGGGCGCCGGACGTACGACATCTTCAGCACGTTCTGGCCGAAGGTGACCGACCCCGCCGATCCGGTCGCCTCGAAACTCAACGCACTGCCGAAGTACGTCCCGTCCTCCACCCTCAAGGACCCCGGGTGGGCGGGCACCACCGTGCTCACCGGCGATCTCGCCAAGGAGGTCACGGCCCTGAAGGAGCGCACCGACGGCGAGATCCAGGTGCACGGCAGCGGCGCCCTCGTCCGGTCCCTGCTGGCGCACGGCCTCGTCGACTCACTGCATCTGCTGACCTTCCCGGTCGTTCTCGGCGCCGGGTTCCGGCTGTTCCCGGAGGGCGCCGTACCGACCGCCTTCCGGCACGCCGGAGGGAGCGTCACCAGCACGGGCGTCTCGATCCAGACGTACGAGGTGGCGGGCAGCCCGCAGTACGGCGAGTACACGCTGCCGGAGAACGCGTAGACGGCCCGCCCCGACGCCCTCACCGGCCCGGTGGAACAGGCGTGTGAGGGCGCCGGGGGAAGGTTAACTTCCCGCTAACTCATCGGACTTGACGGGAAAATCTCCGGGCTTGTCATTGACATGCCACTGTCTACGCGCGTCATCATGTGCGCATGAATTTCCCCCCACGCGCCTCGCGGCTCGGCGCAGCAGCCGCCCTCCTGTCCGCCCTCCTCGTCGGCGGTACCGTCTCCGCCACCACGGCCACCGCGGCCCCCACCGCCGTCGGCACCATCTGCTACGGCGACCTGCCGTCCCAGGCCCACGACACGCTCGACCTGATCGAGCGGGGCGGCCCCTTCCCGTTCGAGCAGGACGGCACCGTCTTCCAGAACCGGGAGGGCATCCTGCCGAGCCAGTCGTCCGGCTACTACCACGAGTACACGGTCATCACCCCCGGCTCCTCCACGCGCGGTGCGCGGCGCATCGTCACCGGTGAGGAAAACCGGGAGGACTACTACACGGCCGACCACTACGAGTCGTTCGACCTGGTCGACTACGGCTGCTGAGCGGGCGGCCACCTCCGTGAACGCCGGCCGGAAGTCCGCCCGCGCACTCAGACGGACTTCCGGCTCCCGGCCGCCGCGAACAGGGCGACGCCCAGCACGAGCAGGGTGACGCTCGCGTAGATCTCGTAGCCGTCGAGGAACCCCAGTCGTTGCACGACGCCCCAGTTCCAGGCGGTGAACTCGTGTACCAGGCCCGCCACGCCCTGTATGAGGGCGAGGAAGCCGAGAATCTCCAGCACCTGCTTCATGGCACGAGCCTCGCCCCGCGGACCCCCCACGCACATCGGCCGCGGGGCGAGCGTCCGTTGGACGGAAGTCCCTGTCCGGACGCAGTCGGCCGCGCCGAAAGTCTGCGACGCGGTGACTTTGGTCGACGATTCCGGCCAGAGTGCGGTGAACGGGCCCGGACCTGCGTAGATTTGCCGACCGTGAGTGGTGACAACGCGGGGCAGGCCTCCCCGGTGCTGACGGGCGAGACACCTGCGCTGTTCACCGGGCGCAGATGGTTCGTCCCGTCCGCCCTGCTGCACGAGCTCGACCCCGACGCCGCACGGACCGGGCGACGGCCACGGCGCACCGCCCGCGACTGGGTCGTCGACTTCTCCTGCTTCCTGCTGGCCGTGCTGGTGGGCGCGGCCGCCATCGAGGCGCTCAACGACAACCCCCATGTCCCGGAATGGCTGGCCGTCGTCGACCAGCTGACCGGGGCGCTGGCCTGCGCGGCCGTCTGGCTGCGCCGCCGCTGGCCGCTGGGGCTGGCCGTGGCGATGGTTCCCATCACCTTCATCTCGGAGACGGCGGGCGGGTCGGGGCTGATCGCCCTGTTCACCCTCGCCGTGCACCGCCCCTTCCGGTACGTCGCCTGGGTGGGCGGCATCAACGCGGCCCTGGCCCCGCTGTACTACTGGGCGCGCCCCGACGCGGACGTCCCCTACCTGGTGAGCGTGCCCTTCGCCATGGTGCTCACCGTGGCGATCGTCGGCTGGGGCATGTTCGTACGGTCCAAGCGGCAGCTCATGGTGAGCCTCAGGGACCGGGCCCGGCGGGCCGAGACGGAGGCGCGGCTGCGGGCCGAGCAGGCGCAGCGGCTCGCCCGTGAGGCCATCGCGCGGGAGATGCACGACGTGCTCGCCCACCGGCTGACCCTGCTCAGCGTGCACGCGGGCGCCCTGGAGTTCCGGCCCGACGCACCCCCGGCGGAGACGGCGCGGGCGGCAGGGGTGATCCGGGAGAGCGCGCACGAGGCCCTCCAGGACCTGCGCGAGATCATCGGCGTCCTGCGGGCGGGGGAGCCCGACGACACGGGCCGGCCCCAGCCGACGCTCGCGGGGCTGGACACGCTCGTCGCCGAGTCGCGTGAGGCCGGCATGAAGGTGACCCTCGACCACCGCGTCGACGACACCGGCACCGTCCCGTCCTCCGTCGGCCGCACCGCGTACCGGATCGTCCAGGAGGGCCTGACCAACGCCCGCAAGCACGCCCCCGGCACGGAGGTCACGGTGTCCGTCACCGGGGCACCGGGCGACGGCCTCACCGTCTCCGTCCACAACCCGCCCCCCGAGGGCGAGGTGCCGCCCGTCCCCGGCTCGGGCCAGGGACTGATCGGCCTGACGGAACGAGCGACCCTCGCGGGCGGCCGCCTGGAGCACGGCCACACCCCGCGGGGCGGGTTCGAGGTACGGGCGTGGCTGCCGTGGGGCTGCTGACTCCTCGGCAGTTCGGGGTCGCGTGCGTGCCGACCCCATGACCTTTAGCTCCAAAGCGAGTTGACTTGGCTGGGGCGGTGGCTGATTGTTGTGCCGCCTTCAGCGCCGTGAGTAACGGAAGGGACTTGCACGTGAGTTTCGGGGGACCCGCCAATCCGTACCAGCCGCCCGGGCCGCCGAACGGCGGACCGTATCCGCCGCCACCGCCCAACGGCCCCTACGTGCCGCCGCATTACGGACCGCCGCAGCCGGGCCCGGCACCGTACGGCTACCCGCACCCCCAGCCGGGCCCGGCACCGTACGGCTACCCGCACCCCCAGCCGTACCCCCCGCACCCGCACCCGCATCCCCAGCCGTACCCGCAGCCGCAGCCGTACCCGTACGTCCCCCAGCCGCGGCCGGGTACCTGGGGCCCGGCCCGGGGCGGTCTGCGCGGTGGCGAATGGCCGTCCGTTCGCCAGCTGTTGCGGCAGGGGCAGCCGCGGGTCTCCGGCTGCATGTGGCTGGTCCTGCTCGCTCCGTGCACCTGGTTCGCGTTCCTGCCGCTCGTGCTGAGCTACTCGTTCGCGCGCTCGGCCCGCAACCTCGCCCACCGGCTGTTCCCGCACACGCACCGGGCCGTCGACGACCGGCACGTGACGCGAGTGCAGAAGGTGCGGGCCTGGACCGCGGCCGCCATGTCCCTGCTGCTGCTCGCCGTGTACGGCAAGCCGGAGGACGTCGCCGAGGTCCAGGAGCAGTACATGATGCGGCTGGCGGTCACCCCGCCCCTGCTGCTGCTGAGCGCGCCCGTCGTGATCGCGGTGCTGTTCCGGTGGGCGTCGGCGGAGACCAGGTCGGCCATGCGGGTGCGGGTGCGGGCCGCCCTGCGGTCGGCCGGCTGGTACATCGGCGCGGTGACGGCAGTCCCGCTGCTCGGCGGGGCGATCATCCTGCTCGACCGGAACGAGACGCCCTCCTCCGGTTCGGAGGGCGCCGCCCCCTGGCTGACCCTCGCGGCCGCCCTGCCCCTGGCTTGGCTGCTGTTCTTCGTGGGGTTCGCCACCGGTCCGGCCATCCGCACCGGCTTCAACACCGCGGCCGTGCACGCCGCGCTTCCCGCCCTGCTGACCGGCACGCTGGTCTGGGAGTTCGCCGCCATCAGCCTGCTCGCGGGCGGCCTGCCGCCCGGACCGCCGATGATCCAGGCCCTCGCCGTCATCGGCGGTCCCGCCTCGGTGACGGCCGTGGTCTGGTGGGAGATCAGCCGCCTGCGCGCCCTGTTCGGGGTGACACTGCGGGCCTGAGCACGCGGCCGGTCAACACCGCGCCCCGGACGAGGCGTTGGCGCGGCCCGGCGCCCGTCCGGGCCCCGCGTCCGCCCCGGCCGTGATTACGTATGGCCCATGACTGCGATCAGACTCCTCCTCGTCGACGACGATCCGCTGGTGCGGGCCGGACTGTCCTTCATGATGGGCGGAGCCGACGACATCGAGATCGTCGGCGAGGCGGCCGACGGCGGCGAGGTGGAGGCGCTCGTCGACCGCACCCGCCCGGACGTCGTGCTCATGGACATCCGGATGCCGACCGTGGACGGTCTCACCGCCACCGAGCGGCTGCGCTCCCGCAAGGACGCCCCGCAGGTGGTGGTCCTCACCACCTTCCACGCCGACGAACAGGTCCTGCGGGCCCTGCGCGCGGGCGCCGCCGGATTCGTCCTCAAGGACACCCCGCCCACCGAGATCCTCGCGGCGGTACGCCGGGTCGCGGCCGGCGACCCGGTCCTGTCGCCCACCGTCACCCGCCAGCTGATGCGGCACGCGGTGGGCACCGCCGCCGACACCCGCCGCACTCGCGCGCGTGCGCGCATGGCCGCCCTCAACGACCGCGAGCGCGAGGTAGCCGTCGCGGTCGGCCGGGGCCTGTCCAACGCCGAGATCGCCACCGGCCTGTTCATGAGTGTCGCCACGGTCAAGACGCACGTCTCCCGCATCCTGGCCAAGCTCGACCTCAACAACCGGGTGCAGATCGCGCTGCTGGCGTACGACGCGGGACTGCTGGAGGAGGAGCAGGAGGGCCACTGACCGACTCGCGGGCCCGTCGTCACACGAAGGGGGAGGCGGCCCCGCCGGGGATCTCCGCGAGGTGCACCGGCCTGCGCTCCCGGCGCGACAGCTCGCACGCCTCGGCGACGCGCAGCGCCTGAAGGGCCTCGCGGCCGTCGCAGGGGTTGGCCCGCTCGCCCCGCACGACCTCGACGAACGCGTTCAGCTCCGCCTCGTAGGCGGGGCCGAAGCGCTCCAGGAAGCCCGTCCACGGCTTGTCCGCGGCCGGTGGCCCGGTCGGCTCCGTGGAGGCGATCGGCGTACGGTCGTCCAGGCCGACCACGACCTGGTCGAGCTCCCCGGCCAGCTCCATGCGCACGTCGTAGCCGGCCCCGTTCAGACGGGCGCCGGTGACCGTGGCGAGCGTGCCGTCGTCGAGGGTGAGGAGCGCGGCACCGGTGTCGACGTCGCCCGCCGCGCGGAACATCGCGGGCCCGGCGTCGGACCCGGCCGCGTACACGTCCGCCACCTCCCGGCCCGTCACCCAGCGCAGCACGTCGAAGTCGTGGATCAGCGTGTCCCGGTACAGCCCGCCGGACAGCGGCAGCCACGCCGCGGGCGGCGGCGTCTGGTCACTGGTCAGCGCCCGCACGGTGTGCAGCCGCCCCAGCCTGCCGGAGCGCACCGCCTCGCGGGCGCCCCGGTATCCGGCGTCGAAGCGGCGCTGGAAGCCCATCTGGAGCACCGTCCCGGCCGTCTCGACCTCGGTGATCGCGCTCAGGGTCCCCGGCAGATCCAGCGCGATGGGCTTCTCGCAGAACACCGGCAGGCCCGAGCGTGCTGCCCGACCGATCAGTTCGGCGTGCGCCGACGTCGCCGTCGTGATCACCACGGCGTCGACCCCCCACCGGAAGATCTCCTCGACGCCGGGCGCGGCCGTCTCACCCAGCCGGTGTGCCAGGTCCTGGGCCCGCGAGGCGTCCGCGTCCGTGAGGATCAGGGAGCCGACGTCGCGGTGCCGGCTGAGGGTGTTCGCGTGGATTGTGCCGATACGGCCCGTTCCGATGACGCCGATGCGCATGGAAACAAAGTGCGTGCCCAGCCCGCCCCTGTCAATCTGAATGTCCGGACAATCTGACTACACAACTTCCCGTCAACAACGCACGGAGCTACGCTCGGCCCGTGCCGAAACCAGAAGTGGACCCGACCGTGCAGCTCGAGCTGAGCGTGGACCGCAGCTCTCCCGTGCCGTTGTACTTCCAGCTGTCCCAGCAGCTGGAGGCCGCGATCGAGCACGGCACGCTGACCCCCGGCAGCCTGCTGGGCAACGAGATCGAGCTCGCCGCCCGGCTCGGCCTGTCCCGGCCGACCGTCCGCCAGGCCATCCAGTCGCTCGTCGACAAGGGCCTCCTCGTACGCCGCCGCGGTGTGGGCACCCAGGTCGTGCACAGCCAGGTCAAGCGCCCGCTGGAGCTCAGCAGCCTCTACGACGACCTGGAGGCGGCGGGCCAGCGCCCGGCCACCAAGGTCCTCGTCAACACGCTCGTACCCGCCTCCGCCGAGGTCGCCGCAGCACTCGGCGTCGCCGAGGACAGCGACGTCCACCGCGTGGAACGCCTCCGCCTCGCCCACGGCGAGCCCATGGCCTACCTCTGCAACTTCCTGCCCCCCGGCCTCATCGACCTCGACACCGGCCAACTGGAGACCACGGGCCTGTACCGCCTGATGCGGGCGGCCGGCATCACCCTGCACAGCGCCCGCCAGTCGATCGGCGCCCGCGCGGCGACGACGGTGGAGGCGGAACGGCTGGCGGAGGAGACGGGGGCCCCGCTGCTCACCATGCAACGCGTCACGTTCGACGACACGGGCCGCGCAGTGGAATACGGCACACACACCTACCGGCCGACGCGCTATTCCTTCGAGTTCCAGCTGCTTGTGAGGACTTGAGGGGGCGGGTTTCCCGGGGGCGGAGCCGTATCGATGTGCGGCTCCGCCGCGCGGGCGCGATCAGCCCCCACGCACCCGCACACGGCAACGGTGGGTTGTTCCCCTGCTCCGCACCCTGCCTCCCCGTGAGGCAGAATCGGCGGCGATGAGCACCTACCGCGACTTCACCGCCCCCATCGGCTCCCGCCGTGCCACGGCGCTCCGCACCGTCGGCACCCGGGAGCGCCGCTCACACCTGACGGCACCCCGCGTGCCGACGGTCGGCATCGACATCGGCGGTACGAAGGTGATGGCGGGCGTCGTGGACGCCGACGGCAACATCCTGGAGAAGGTCCGCACGGAGACGCCGGACAAGTCCAAGAGCCCCAAGGTCGTCGAGGACACGATCGCCGAGCTGGTCCTGGACCTCTCGGACCGGCACGACGTGCACGCCGTCGGCATCGGCGCGGCCGGGTGGGTCGACGCCGACCGCAACCGCGTGCTGTTCGCCCCCCACCTGTCCTGGCGCAACGAACCGCTCCGCGACCGCCTCTCGGGCCGGCTCTCCGTACCGGTCCTCGTCGACAACGACGCCAACACCGCCGCCTGGGCGGAATGGCGCTTCGGCGCCGGCCGCGGCGAGGACCACCTCGTGATGATCACGCTCGGCACCGGCATCGGCGGCGCGATCCTGGAGGACGGCCAGGTCAAGCGCGGAAAGTACGGCGTCGCCGGCGAGTTCGGCCACATGCAGGTCGTGCCCGGCGGCCACCGCTGCCCGTGCGGCAACCGCGGCTGCTGGGAGCAGTACAGCTCCGGAAACGCCCTGGTCCGCGAGGCGCGTGAGCTGGCCGTGGCGGACTCGCCGGTGGCGTACGGGATCATCGAGCACGTCAAGGGCAACATCGGCGACATCACCGGCCCGATGATCACCGAGTTGGCGCGCGAGGGTGACGCCATGTGCATCGAGCTGCTCCAGGACATCGGCCAATGGCTCGGCGTCGGCATCGCCAACCTCGCGGCCGCCCTGGACCCCTCCTGCTTCGTCATCGGCGGCGGTGTCTCGGCCGCCGACGACCTGCTGATCGGCCCCGCGAGGGACGCGTTCCGCAGGCATCTGACCGGCCGCGGCTACCGCCCCGAGGCCCGTATCGCCCGGGCCCAGCTCGGCCCCGAGGCGGGCATGGTCGGCGCCGCGGACCTCGCCCGGCTGGTCGCCCGCCGCTTCCGGCGCGCCAAGCGCCGCCGGGTGGAGCGGTACGAACGCTTCGAGCGGTACACGCAGTCGCTCCGCGGTACCCAGGAGACGCTGTGACCGCATCCCTGCCGCACCAGGGCTCCTGGCCGGACGGCGAGGAACGCCCGGCCGAGGACCGCCGCCACATGATCCGCCGCAGGGCCCTCACCCTGCTGATCATCGTGCTGCTCATCGGCATCCCGGCCGGCTACCTGGTGATCTCCGCGAACCAGAGCCGGGACAGCGGCAAGGACAAGGAGGCGAAGTACTCGGCGACCGGCCTCACCGAGGGCTGGCCCTCCAAGCTCCAGCGCCGGATCTACCAGGTGCCCGTCCCGCACCCCGCCTGGCACGTGGCGTACTACGAGACCAACAACTGGAAGACCAGCCGCCTGTACGCCCAGTTCGAGACCAACGCGGCCGGCCTGGACGCCTATCTGACGGGCCTGGGCGTGACCCGGAAGGACCTGAAGAAGGACCACATCACCATCGGCGCCCGCGACCGCAAGGTCACCGGCTGGAAGTTCCCCGAGGGCGACTCGTGGTACGGCTTCGTCCACCGGCAGAAGAACCCCGCGCCCACGCACGACGTGGTGGTGGACATGTCCAACCCGGCCTATCCCTGGGTGTACGTGGTGTCCCGGACGGTGCCCTGACCCGAAGCCCGGCTCGGCCGACCGGGCCGCCGGGGCCGATTGTCAGACCCCGCCCGTAGAGTCGGAGACAGCTGATCCGAAACGCGGGCGGGAGGTGGCAGGACGTATGGGCGACACGGCTGTGACGGCCGAGCGGGCGGGGGAGCGGACGGTCCCCCTCCGGCTTCCGGCCGTCTTCCTGCCCGCGCCTCTCCCGCGCGACGGGCGCATCGCCTTCTGGGACCCCGAAGGGGAGCCCCTGCCCGCAGAGGTCACAGAGCTCACCGAGAACAGCGAGCTCACCGTCGTACGACGGCACGGCGCCGGGGTCCGGCGGCGGACCGCCCCGGCGCTGACCCTCCCGCTGGACGAGGCCCTGCCGCTCCTGGTGCGCGCCCGGCACGACCCGGCGGCCCACCCCGCCACCGCCTGCTGGGGCGCGGCCGCCCTGCACGCCCTGCGGCTGACCGCGCGCGGCCGGCTGCTGCCCGGCCTGACCCCCACGGGCCACGACGCCTGGCGCGCCGGCCCGCTGGACCCGGACGACATCGCGCACCTGCGCGCGGTGGCCGCCGCCCTGCCCCACGAGGGGCACGCCGTCCCGCTGTCCGGCCCGGGCCCCATCCGCCTGCCCGAACCGGAAGCGCTGGTGCGCGCCTTCCTCGACGCGGTCGCCGACACCCTGCCGCGCACCCCGGCCGCACCCCACGCCACCGGCAGACCCTTCGCGGCCCGCGGCCCCCAGTACCTGCCCGACGCCCACGACTGGGCCGCCGAGGTCGCCGCCGGCATGGACGCCGGCGTGCGGATCTCGCTCCGGCTGGACCTCTCGGCGTACGACCTGTTCGACAACGCCTTCGACGGCGGCGCACGCGGTGCCGGCGCCGCCATCGTCCAGGTGCACAGCCTCGCCGACCCCACCCTCGTCGCCGACGCGGCGGCGCTGTGGGCGGGCGAGGCGGACGACGCCTTCGGCCCGCGCGCCCGGGTGGACGCGGCCCTCGCCGTCCGCCGCGCGGCCCGGGTCTGGCCTCCGCTCGACCGGCTCTCCGACCAGGACGTGCCCGACGTGCTGGCGCTGACCGAGGAGGAGCTGAGCGACCTGCTCGGCGTCGCGGCCACCCGGCTCGCCGCGGCCGGCGTCGCCGTGCACTGGCCCAGGGACCTGGCCCAGGACCTCTCGGCCGCGGCGGTGGTCCGGCCGGCCCCCGGCTCGGCGACCGACGGCACCGGCTTCTTCGAGAGCGAGGATCTCCTCCAGTTCCGCTGGCAGCTGGCGCTCGGCGGCGATCCGCTCACCGAGAGCGAGATGGACGCCCTCGCCGAGGCCCACCGCCCGGTCGTCCGGCTGCGCGACCAGTGGGTCCTGGTCGACCCGGCCCTCGTCCGCAAGGCCCGCAAGCGGGACCTGGGGCTGCTCGACCCGGTCGACGCGCTGTCCGTCGCCCTCACCGGCACCGCCGACGTGGACGGCGAGACCGTCGAGGCCGTACCCGCCGGCGCGCTGGCCGCCCTGCGCGACCGCCTCACCGCGGGAGTACGCCCGGCCGCGCCGCCGCCCGGCCTGCACGCCACCCTCCGGGACTACCAGCTCCGGGGCCTGGCCTGGCTCGACCTGATGACCTCCCTCGGCCTCGGCGGCTGCCTCGCCGACGACATGGGCCTCGGCAAGACCGTCACCCTCATCGCCCTGCACGTGAAGCGGGCCCGCCGCGAGCCGACGCTGGTGGTCTGCCCGGCCTCGCTGCTGGGCAACTGGCAGCGGGAGATCACCCGCTTCGCACCCGGCGTCCCCGTCCGCCGCTTCCACGGCCCCGACCGCAGCCTGGACGACCTGGACGGCGGCTTCGTCCTCACCACGTACGGCACGATGCGTTCCGCGGCCCCCGCCCTGGCCGGGCAGGCGTGGGGCATGGTCGTCGCCGACGAGGCGCAGCACGTCAAGAACCCCTACTCGGCCACGGCCAAGGCGCTGCGCACGATCCCGTCCCCCGCGCGTGTGGCCCTGACCGGCACGCCCGTCGAGAACAACCTGTCGGAGCTGTGGGCACTGCTCGACTGGACCACCCCGGGCCTCCTCGGCCCGCTGAAGTCCTTCCGCGCCCGGCACGCCCGTGCCGTCGAGAACGGCGAGGACGAGGAGGCGGTGGAGCGCCTGGCCCGCCTGGTCCGGCCCTTCCTGCTGCGCCGGAAGAAGTCCGACCCGGGCATCGTCCCCGAGCTGCCGCCCAAGACGGAGACCGACCACCCGGTGCCGCTCACCCGCGAACAGGGCGCGCTGTACGAGGCGGTGGTCCGCGAGTCGATGCTCGCCATCGAGACCGCCGAGGGCATGGCACGCCGGGGCATGGTGCTGAAGCTCCTGACGTCGCTGAAGCAGATCTGCAACCACCCGGCGCTGTACCTGAAGGAGGAGCCCCGGTCCGGCGGTGACCGGCTCGCCGCCCGTTCCGGCAAACTCGCGCTGCTGGACGAGTTGCTGGACACCCTGCTCGCCGAGGACGGATCCGCGCTGGTCTTCACCCAGTACGTCGGGATGGCCCGCCTGATCACCTCCCACCTGGCCACCCGGGCGGTCCCGGTCGACCTTCTCCACGGCGGCACGCCGGTACCGGAGCGGGAGCGCATGGTGGACCGCTTCCAGGCCGGCTCGACGCCGGTCCTGGTGCTGTCCCTCAAGGCGGCGGGCACCGGCCTCAACCTCACCCGCGCGGGCCACGTCGTCCACTTCGACCGCTGGTGGAACCCTGCCGTCGAGGAACAGGCCACCGACCGTGCCTACCGCATCGGCCAGACGCAGCCCGTGCAGGTCCACCGCCTCATCACCGAGGGCACGATCGAGGACCGCATCGCCGAGATGCTCGAGGCCAAGCGCGCCCTCGCCGACGCGATCCTCGGCTCCGGCGAGTCGGCCCTGACCGAACTGACGGACCGTGAGCTGTCCGACCTGGTCTCCCTGCGGAGCACGCCATGACGCCCAGCCCGGCCGACGAGGCCCGCCGGGCCCTGCGGGCGGCCCGCGAGCGGGCGGCGTCCGACCCGCACCCGGCACCGGCTGCCCGTCCCGCGCCCCCTTCGGCTCCGTCACCCGTCGGGCAGGAGGCCCCCCAGCCGGCGGACGTCGCCCGTGAGGCACTGCGAAGGGCGGTGTCCGAGCACCAAGGCGCAGGCCCTGCGAGGGACATGGGCGCGCTGGGGGACGCGGATGCCGAAGTGCTCGCCGATCAGCCGGGAGACACCCCGCGGGACGCGTCGGGACCCACGGAGCCGGACGGCTCCGACGACCGGGGAGAGACCGGGAAGGCCCCGGCCCAGACGGACCAGGCCGGCACTCCCACCGGCGAGGAGGACCGGCCTTCCGCCCCAACCGAGAGCACGGTGACCGCTCCCTCCGGGGGCACCGATCGGCCGGCCTCCCGCGCGGCGGACATCGCACGCGAGGCGCTGCGCGCCGCTCGCCAGGACGCGCGGCGGGCACGGCAGGAGACGGAGAGAGAAGGGGCCCGGCGCAGGCGCGGGACACGGCAGAGCCGTGTGGACGAGCGGGCGGCGGCCCTCCGGCGGGCGCGCGGAAACACCGGCGGCGGGGAAGCGCGTGACGTAGGGCAGATGCTGTCCGACGCCTTCCGGATGCCCGCGACGGACCCCGGCGGGACGCCCGAGGCCCCGGGCGAGACCGGCCATGAGGACTCGCCCTCACCCGGCCCCGGCATCCCCGACGCCGCCCCGGCCCCCGCGCCGCCCCCTGCCTCCGCCCCCTCCACCACCCCGTCCCCGACCCCCCGGACTCCTGGCAACCTCCACAGCCCCCTGGGCCCCCACTCCATGGCCGCTCCCAACCGCGACAACGAACTCCGCCGCACCTTCCCGGCCTTCCCGCCCCGGGGGCCGGACGACACGGGCTTCGCCGAGAGCTGGTGGGGAAACGCGTGGGTCGCCGCGCTGGAGCAGGGCGCGCTGGACGTCAAGCGGCTGGAGCGCGGGCGGGGTTACGCCGGCCAGGGGCATGTCGATGCCATCACCGTGACGCCCGGCCTGGTGCTGGCGTACGTGCGGGGCAGCCGCCCGCGCCCGTACCGCGTGCAGGTGCGGCTGCGCACGCTCGACGACCAGGACTGGGAGCGGTTCCTGGACGCCGCCGCCGACCGGCCCGGGCACATCGCGGCACTCCTCGACAAGGAGATGCCCCAGTCCCTCGCGGACTGCGGTGTGCCCCTGCTGCCGGGACCGGGAGATCTGGAGCCGCGGTGCAGCTGCCCCGACCGGGGCCACCCCTGCAAGCACGCCGCCGCCCTCTGCTACCAGACCGCGCGGCTGCTCGACGCCGATCCCTTCGTCCTGCTCCTGCTGCGCGGCCGGGGCGAACGCGAGCTGCTCGACGCGCTGTCCCGGCTGAGCGCCACCCGCGCGGCGCGCGCCGCCCAGGACAAGGGGCCGGCGCCCCTGCCCGGAGTGCGGGCCAGTGACGTTCTCACGCCGCGCGCCCTCCCGCCCCTGCCGGCACCGCTGCCGCCGCCCCCGCACCCCGAACAGCCCCCGGCCTACCCGGCGTCCCCCGGCGGCCCGGACCCGTTCGCGCTGGACCAGCTGGCCACGGACGCCGCCGCGCGGGCCCACGCCCTGCTCACCACGGGCCGCGACCCGGTCGGGCAGCTGACGCTCTGGGAGGACGCGGTCCGCCTGGCCGCGGCCCGCCCCGGCTCGGGACTCACCGCGGGCACCCGGGCGCTCTACTCCTCCCTGGCCTCCGCGGCGGGCCGCACGCCGTCCGAGCTGGCCCGTGCGGTCGCCGCCTGGCGTCAGGGCGGACCGGAGGGCCTCGCCGTACTGGAGGAGCCGTGGGACCCGCCGGCCGGCCGGTTCGACCGGGCCCGGCCGCTGCTCCTCGCCGCCGACCTGCCCGCCTTCCGCCCCTGGCGCAACCACCTCACCCACCCGCACGGCCACGTCCAGCTCCGCCTGGGCCGCGACGGCGTGTGGTACGCCTACGAGTCCGAGCCGGGCCAGGAGGACTGGTGGCCCCGGGGCACCCCCGACCTGGACCCGGTCGGGGCTCTGACGGGGCTGGGCATGGCGAGCGACCTCTGAGGCGGCCACTGCTCCTGACCGCTCAGAGCGCGGTGCCCGTTTCCTCGGCCAGCGTCCGCAGGAGGCGGTCCTGGAACGCCTCGTCGTGGACGGCGCGGTGCGGTTGCAGCCGCTCGCGGTGGTACCAGTAGCCGCCGGTGGTCAGGGCCTGGGGTTCGTCGCTGGAGGCGAGCCACTCCTGTGTCCGGTGGCCGAGCTCCAGATCGTCCGGTGCGCCCGGTCCGCCCATCTTCGTAGGGACCCAGCCAGGATCGACCGCATGGCTCAACACCTCCGGGCGCAGGCGAGCCACCGCGGCGGCGAGCGTCGTGACGAACAGTTTGCTGTCGGAGTACGAGCCCGCGCTCCTGCCCCGCCAGTCGACCCCGTCGAGCGAGGGACGCCCGCCGAAATGCGAGCCGCTGCTGAGGTACACCAGTCGGCGCGGGCCGCGCAGCAGGGCCGTGAGCAGGTAGGGCGCGATGATGTTGACCGGCATGACCGCCGGTCCGCTCCACACACCGGCGTTGTGGATGACGGCGTCGAGCGGCTTCGCGTCGTTCAGTTCCGCGGCGATACGCCGGACGGCGTCGCGTTCCGTGAAGTCGCCCACCACGAGGCGGGCCCCACGGGCGACCAGCGTGTCGAGGCCTGCCGCGCGCTGCTGGTTCCGTGCGTGCACCACCACGTCGTGTCCGGCGGACAGCAGCGCATCGGCTGCGGCACGTCCCAGGCCGTCCGCGGAACCGGTCACCAGGATCCGGCTCACGAGCGCACCATTCCTTCGTCTCGCATGGTGACAGTGTCCCTTCCGTTCGCTCAGTCCGAGAAGACCTGCTTCGCGACCGTGATCGCCGTCATGGCCTTGGGCCAGCCGGCGTAGAAGGCGAGGTGGGTGACGGCCTCGACGAGCTCGGTCTCGGTGACGCCGTTCTCCTTGGCTCGTCCCACGTGGAAGCGCAGCTGGTCGGCATCGCCGCCCGCGACGAGGACGGCCACGGTGATCAGGCTGCGGTCGCGGGCGGCCAGTATTCGACTTCGACGCCATGGAACTGCCCGCCCAGCCCGGCCTGACCCTCACCGCTTACAGCGCCGCCCCCGGCACACCCGAGCACGACGCCCTGCGACTCCTGGCCTCCTGGGCCGTCAGCGAGAACGCCGAGTCCACCGGTCATCCGTCAGGTCCCGGAGCCCGTTCACGACCGTGACAGCCGACGGCGTCAGTGCGGCCCGTCGTCTCCCGACACCTCACCGCCGGCCGGATGTGAGGCTCCACGGTGCATGCGGATCACCGCGTACGTCTCTCCGTCCCCGGGCGGCCGCGTCCATGAACGGGTGACGAACGTGTGCAGCCGCCCGTCGACGAGAGCGTGACGCGGCAGACAGGCGCGGAACTCCCCGGCCACCGCTTCCAGCAACGCCCGTTCCGTCCCGGCGCCGTCCTCCACGGCACCGAAGAACCGGCTCGGATCCAGCGCCCGCGGTATCTCCCCGCTGGACCGGACCTCGCCGTCCGCGTACGTGAACGCGTACTGCTCGGTGCCGTCTCGCGCCACCGAAAGGTGGAAGCACGGCTCCCCGTGCCATGCCCTCAGGCCGCTCCACACCACCACCGCGCGGGTGCCCGTGCTGGCAGCCCCGGCCGGCGAGACGAACCGCTGCCGGTGGAAGGGGGCGGGGTCGCCGTCGAAGGCGAAGCTCCAGCCGGTGCCGGCCCGGCCGACCGCCATGAGAGCCCTGTCGTCGTAGGACGAGAACTCGCTTCGGTCGCGCAGTAATCTGTCGCGCGCCTCCCACGAGGTCATGGGTTCACTCAGCACGGCGCCGTCCCCGTCCACGAGACGTCCGGGCAGCTCCTCCGGCTCCACCCCTTCCACCAGGACGAACCGGTACGCCGTGCGGTTGCCGCCCGGGTCCGGCTCCGCGAGCCACGCCAGGCCGCCCGGGTCGAGCCCGGCCGTCGGACTCGGAGCCTCACCCGCCTGCCCGCCCCTGGGCGTGGACAGCAACTCGCGGCCCCGCTCCGGGGTCAGCAGCGGCCCGAGCACGGGGTCGGCGACCCACCCGAGCGGCGCCAGGTGGTCCGGTCCCAGCGGCTCCCACAGGGGGACAGCGTTCCTCAGTGTCCGCCACGCCCCGTCGGTGTCTCCCCACCGCGCCAACTCCCGCGCCTGCTCGACCGCCTCCCCGAACGGTCCCGCCGCCGTGTACCGGTACGTGCCGTTCCGCACCTGATCCAGCGTCGTGTGGGCCAGCGACACCACGTCATCGCCGGCGCCCCGCAGAAGGAACGTCAGCGCGGAGTCGTCCCGGTACGAGTGCGCCGCGTGCTCGGCGACCAGCGGCGGCAGCAGATCGGGCGCGTACCGCGGGTCCGTCACCAAGTCCTCGAAGTGCACCATGTAGTTCTGTTCGAGCAGGCGGCGTATCTGGTCGCCCAGCCCCGCGGCCCGCGGTCTGCCGTACTCCTTGGCCTCGTCCAGCGCCTTCCCGGCCCGCTCCCAGCCGCCGCGCAGCGCTTCCAACCGGGCCTCCTCCACGAGGGAGTCCAGCCTTTCCGTCGTGTCGTTGACGAACACCGGCTCCTCGTCGCTGCCGTGCGCGCTCAGGCCGTGGAACTCCCGGTACATCTCCCGCATGAACTCGACGAAATTCGCATGCCGCTCGGGTGGCTCCGCCCGCCAGCTCGCCCACGTGTAGACAGCCCACTCCCCGTCCTCGTCCACGTCCCCGGGATCCATGAGGACGTGGGTGACGTCGGACTCGACGTCGAGTTGCAGCCCGCGCCGCCAGATGTCCGCCTCCAGCCGCTCCTCGGGCCCGGCGTCCTCGTCCAGGTACTCCTCGAACAGGTCCGCGAGCTCCGACTCGTTGTTGTGCCAGTGCGCGTCCTCGGTCCCCGCCAGCAGCCACACGAATGCGCCCGCGTGCCGCCACCCGTCGCTGACCTTGAGGAACTCCCGGTACGACGGGGGCATTCGCCGGCCGAGGCGCTCTTCCATGGCTGCGATGCGCTCTTCGGACGCGGGCGGGAAGCCCAGCCACCGCGCCCGCCGGGCGGTCTCGTCGTCCTCGCCCCGCGTTTCGTCCTCCGGCAGGGAATCCGCCCACTCCCCGCTCCACCTGAGCAGGAAGGACCGCCAGTCGAATGCCGTGGTGTCCGTCATACGCCCGATGCTGCCACCTGCCACTGACAGCGCTCCGCCGTTTGTCGCGGCCGGCGGAACCTCCACGGAGTGTGGGTCAGGTCACGCACTCCGGCGACTGTCTAAGTTGCGTGCATCACAGCGGAAATGTCCCTTTGGCGTCCATGCTCGACGCGGATGCCGCGCCCGAAGTGGAGTAAACGGGCATCGACTTGGATGCGAAGTGCCGAAGTGACCCATGACACAGCATTCGTGACGTTTTCCCTCAGTACCCCCCAATCCCCTTAGGAAGGTGCCGACTATGGCCGCTTACCTCTGCCCTCCCGCCGTGATACACGGCGAGCACGCCGTGGAAACCCGCCAGATCGTGGCGGAAGTGAGCGGCCGGCACCCCGACGCTGCGTGGGCGCCGCGGATCGAAGGCATCGCGGCCGGCACGGGCATCGAGACCCGCGGGTGGATGCTGCCGCTGGAGACCGCCGTCGCGCCTGGCGACGGGAGCGGCCTGCGGACCGCCGGCATCGGGCCGGCCCGAGAGGCGCTGGCCCGCGACGGGTTCACCGAGCAGGACGTGGACCGCGTGATCGCCGCACTCGAGGCGATACCCGCGCCGCAGACCGTCCAGGAGCGCACCGCGCCGGCCTGGGCGGCCGTGCAGTCCTACGGGGAGCGCGCCGCACGCGGGGCTCTCCAGATCGCCGGGCTGGACGCCGCAGACGTCGACTGCCTGATCACCAGCCACTCCACCACTCCGGCGCTGCCGGGGCTGGACATCGCCCTGGCCAACCAACTCCCGCTTCGCAGCGACGTGATGCTGCTGCCGGCCACGCAGTGGGCCTGCATCGCCGGGACCCGCTCACTGGCGCTGGCGGCGGATCTCGTGGCCGCGGACCCCGACCGGGTGGTCCTGGTCGTGATCGCGGAGGCGCTGAGCACGACCTACCAGCCCTCGGACGACACCCTGGAGTCCCTGATCGTCCGGTTGTTGTTCGCGGACACCGCGGTCGCCGCCGTGGTCACGGGCCGTCCGAGGCCCGAGTCGGTGCTGCGGCTGGACGCCGCCTGGCACCACACGCTGCCCGGCACCCAGGACCTGCACCGCCTGGAGACACGGGCGGACGGCACCCACTTCGTGATGGACCGGCGCGGGCCGCGTGCCGTACAGGAGACGGTCACCGCGATGTGGGAGTGGCTGCATCTCCGCTACCAGGACGACCCCGACTCCTGGCATCCCGACGTTCTGCTCGCGCACCCCGGCGGGACGCGGGTGCTGGAGTACATGGAGCAGACGATGCCCGACGGGTGGCCGTCCGGGCTGCTGGACTACAGCCGGGACAGCTACACCAGCGGCAACCGCGGAGGCGCCGCCGTGTTCGACATCCTGCGCAGGGCGCACGACGCCGGGCAGAAACCGGGCGATCGCGCCGTCCTCTACGCGGCGGCCCCGGGCCTCACGGCCACCGCCCTTCAGGGGGAGTGGCTGTAGCGCTAGCCCGTACGACCGGCTGTGCGGCCCGTACGACCGGCTCTCCCGCCCATACCACCGGCTGTTCCGCCCGAACGACTGGCTGTGCCGCCCGAACGACTGGCTGTGCCGCCTGTACGAGTGGCTGTCCCGCCCGTCCCACCGGCTGTGCGGCCCGTACGACCGGCTGTGCGGCCTGTACCACCGTTCGTGCGGTCCGTACCACCGTTCGTGCCGCCCGTACGCCCGGTGGCGCCGCCTGACGAGCGCACGCCGCACGACCCGTCCGCGGCAGCGTCACGGCCCGAATGCCGCCCAGACCACTTTGCCGGTCTCCGTCCACCGCACCCCCCACCGGGTGGTGAGTCTGTGCACGACCTGCAAGCCACGGCCACTGTCGTCCAGGAGCTCGCCCTGGCCCAGCCGCGGCCTGCCGTTGCCGGTGTCGCCCACTTCGCACAGCAGCCCGTGACCGGTCCTGATCAGCCGTACTGTGAGGGGGCCGCCGGCGAAGCGGACCGCGTTGGCGACCAGTTCGTCGACCACCAGCACCACCTTGTCCCGGGTGTCGGCTCTGGTGTGCCATCGCCGCAGCAGCGCGGAGACCAGTGAGCGGGCCTGGGCGGCCGCGTCGTCGCGGGCGGGCAGCCGCCAGGTCGCCGTGTCCCCCTTGCGGTAGCCGATCATGCGCGCGAGCAGCAGGGTCACGTCGTCGCGCCGGCGCACCGGCGCGAGCTCGGAGACCAGGCCCCGCGCGGCCTGCGGCAGGGCGTCCCAGGGGTGCACCGCGGACACGGCGTCCGCCAGCCTGCCGATGCCCTCGTCGATCGATACGGCGGGATCCTCCACCAGGCCGTCGGTGTAGAGGGCGAGCAGCGAGCCCGGCGGCGCGGCGAACGCCTGCACGTCGAACGGCTCCCGCAGCGCGAACTCGGTGCCCAGGCCGGGGTGGGGCCGGACCGCGAGCGGACCTGCGGGCCCGCCCGGGGGTATCAGGACCGGGGGGAGGTGGCCGGCGCTGGACAGCGCCACGCGGTGGCTGACCGGGTCGTAAACGGCGATGCAGCACGTCGACCCGAGGGCGCTGTAGCCGGCCGCCAGCCCGGAATCCGCGTCGTCCAGCAGCGTCACGGTCTCGTCCAGGTGCTCCAGCACCTCGTCGGGCGCCAGCCCCGCGGACAGCAGCGCGCGGGCCTCCATGCTCAGCTGTCCCATGGTCGCGGCGGCCCCCAGGCCGTGCCCGACGACGTCACCGACCACCAGCGCGGTACGGCCGTCCGGCAGCGGAAAGCTGTTCACCCAGTCACCCCCGACGCCCGCACTGTCGGGGGTGGCGGGCTGGTAGACACTGGCGGTCTCGATGGTGTCGCCGCCGGTCCGTGGCAGCAGCCGGCGCTGCAACGCCAGCACCTGCGTGTGCTCGCGCTGGTGCTGACGGGCCAGGTCGACGTGATGAGAGGTCCGGGCCACCAGTTCCTGAAGGTCGAGCAGCTCGCTGTCGCCGAAGGGGCGGTCCGGCCTCCGCCAGACCTCCGCCACCCCCAGAACGACGGGCGGCGTGCAGTCCAGGACCAGCGGTATGCACGCCACAGCCGCCGCCTGGTCGCCGGGCACCAGGGCGCGAACCAGCCGCGGACTGCCGAGTACCCGCTCGATCGCCGCCCGGTCGGGTATGACGATGGCCTGAGCCGCGTCGTCACGCCGTATCGCCAGCGACAGCAGGCGACTCGCATCGCCGGGAAGATCGTCGCCCGGAGTCACATAGCCGTCCGGCCACACCCGGTCCGGCACCAGGGCCGCCCGCCGCAGCCGGACGCGCCCGTGCCGCTGCCCGGTGACCCCCTCGCCCGTCCACACGGCGAAGTCGAGGTCGATGGCGGCCACGTCTCCCCAGGCCAGCAGGGACTCCGCCAGCGACTGCGCGGTCTCGCCGATGTCCAGCGAGGTGCCGATCGCGGTCTCGGCGGCGTACAGGTGCAGCCTCCTGGCCATGGCGATCAGGGTGACGGTCAGGCCCTCTTGGGGCGCCGCGGCGGCCAGGATGCTCATCGAGACCACCAGCTCCGACCCGTCGCCGCGCCGAAGGCGCTGCACCCGGGCGACGTGCGGCTCACCGGTCTCGAGGACCTGCCCCAACCGCCGTGTGACCGTCGGTACGTCCCCGGGAGGCAGAAGATCGACGAAAGAGCTCCCGGCCACGGCGTCCAGCCCCGCGAAGACGGGGGCGTCCAGATTGCAGCGGGTGATCCTCAGATCCCGGTCCAGGTTGACCGCGCCGAGAATCTGCTCCTGACGGCCGGGCGGCGGGTTGGCGGGTACGCGCTGGCGGGTGGCGCGGTCGCCCTGCGAGAGGGCAGAACCGGCGGCCTCCGCCGCCGCGCCGCGTGGGATGTACTGCCCCAAGGCGCTGCTGACCATGTCGAACGGCGACGAAGACGAGGATGAGGGTGTGGCGTCCATGCGACTCTCTCGGCTCGCTCGCCAACCCCGGCACGGCGCCGGGGCCCGGCCAGAACCCGTGCGACAGGGTCCTCGGATTCCTGACCGCACACCTCATTCAATAACACCCGGGGCACCTTCGCCCGCGTCGGCGGACCTGGGGCCGTCAGGCCACGGCACCGTCGCCTGCCACAGAAGGACGGATCTCGTTCACCGTGTGGTGTTCAGGGTGCTGATTGGGGAGATCCCGGAAGGTTTTCGGACGCGTCACACGGAGCCACGAGGCTCCCACCACACTCGATGCCGCACCCCCGCGAGAGCCGTTAGGTTGGGACCGGCCGTGTGAGATCCCGTGAGAGATGAGAGGGTCTGACGGGTGAGCGAGACACCACCGAACACCCTGCAATACCGCTTCGACGGGCCGGAAGAGGCTCCCGTCCTGATCCTGGGTCCCTCACTGGGTACCACATGGCACATGTGGGACCGCCAGATCCCCGAGCTGATCAAGCAGTGGCGCGTCTTCCGGTTCGACATGCCGGGACACGGCGGCGCCCCCGCGTACCCGGCGGGCTCGGTCACGGACCTCACCACACGGCTGCTGACCACCCTCGAAGCGCTCGGCGTGCAGCGCTTCGGCTACGCGGGCTGCGCGCTCGGCGGCGCGGTCGGCATCGAGCTGGCCCTGCGCCACCCCGAGCGGCTCGCCTCCCTCGCGCTGATCGCCGCCTCGCCCCGCTTCGGCACGGCCGACGAGTTCCGGCAGAGAGGGGTGATCGTCCGGACGAACGGGCTCGACCCCATCGCCCGCACGGCCCCCGACCGCTGGTTCACCGGCGGGTTCGCCGCCGCGCAGCCCGCGATCACCGAGTGGGCCGTGCAGATGGTGCGCACCACCGACCCCGGCTGCTACATCGCCGCCTGCGAGGCGCTCGCCTCGTTCGACGTCCGGGCCGAGCTCGGACGCGTGGGCGTGCCGACCCTGGTCCTCGTCGGATCGGACGACCAGGTCACCGGCCCCGCCGAGGCCCGCACCCTGGTCGCCGGCATCCCGGACGCCCGCCTCGCCGTCGTGCCCGGCGCCTCCCACCTGGTTCCGGTGGAGCAGCCCGCGGCCGTCACCGACCTGCTGGTGCGGCACTTCTCCACCGCCTGGCAGCCCGCCTTCGAGACCTCCACCGGCCAGACCGCCCTGCCCGCGGCCGCCGTCAAGCCGGTCCTGTCCGCCGCCCCCTCCCAGCCACTCCAGACCGGGCCCGTCGCCGAGATCGCCCCGGTCGTACCGCAGCAGCCCCAGGGACGGCCCGACCCCTACGACGCCGGGCTCAAGGTCCGCCGCGAAGTGCTGGGCGACGCACACGTCGACCGGGCGCTGGCACAGGCCGACGAGTTCTCCGGGGACTTCCAGGAGTTCATCACCCGCTACGCCTGGGGCGAGATCTGGGACCGCCCCGGCCTCGACCGGCGCACCCGCAGCTGCGTCACCCTCACCGCCCTGGTCGCCGGCGGCCACCTGGACGAGCTGGCCTTCCACACCAGAGCGGCGCTGCGCAACGGACTCACGCCGGGCGAGATCAAGGAAGTGCTGCTCCAGGCGGCCGTCTACTGCGGCGTCCCGGCGGCGAACAGCGCGTTCAAGGTCGCCCAGCAGGTCATCCGCGAGGAGACCACGCCCCAGGAGTGAACCCACGGGGGAGCGCGGAGGCAGGATGGAATCATGAAGCTCACGAAGAAGTCGCACTCCTGCGTCCGCCTCGAGAAGGACGGTCAGACCCTCGTTCTCGACCCCGGCGGGTTCTCCGAGGAGGACGCCGCGCTCGGCGCGGACGCGATCCTCGTCACCCACGAGCACCCCGACCACTTCGACGAGTTCCGGCTGCGCGCCGCGATGGAGGACAACCCGGCCGCGCGGATCTGGACCCTGAAGTCCGTCGCCGAGAAGATCTCCTCGGCGTTCCCCGGCCGCGTGCACACCGTCGGCCACGGCGACACCTTCACCGCCGCCGGCTTCGAGGTCCAGGTCCACGGCGAGCTCCACGCGGTGATCCACCCGGACCTCCCGCAGATCACCAACGTCGGCTTCCTCGTCGACGGCGGCAAGGTCTTCCACCCCGGCGACGCCCTGACCGTTCCCGGCCACCGGGTCGAGACGCTGATGCTCCCGGTGATGGCCCCCTGGAGCAAGATCTCGGAGGTGATCGACTACGTCCGTGAGGTCAGGCCGCAGCGCGCCTACGACATCCACGACGCCTACCTCACCGATCTCGCCCGCCCGATCTACGACCGCCAGATCGGGCAGCTCGGCGGCTCGGAGCACCTGCGGCTGACATCTGGGGACTCCGCCGAGGTCTGAGGCTCCAGGGCACCGGGCCGCGTTGTCAGACCCGCCGGGTAGGTTGTGGGACATGCGCATCGCGACCTGGAACGTGAACTCGATCACCGCCCGCCTGCCGAGGCTCCTGGCCTGGCTGGAGAGCAGCGGCACGGACGTGCTGTGCCTCCAGGAGGCCAAGGTCGCCGAGGACCAGTTCCCGACGGAGCAGCTGCGCGAGCTGGGCTACGAGGCGGCGGTCCACGCGACCGGCCGGTGGAACGGCGTGGCGGTGCTCTCCCGCGTCGGCATCGAGGACGTCGTCAAGGGCCTGCCCGGCGACCCCGGGTTCGACGGCTCGGTGGAGCCCCGCGCCATCTCGGCGACGTGCGGCCCGCTGCGCGTCTGGTCGGTCTACGTGCCGAACGGCCGCGAGGTGGACCACCCGCACTACGCCTACAAGCTCCAGTGGTTCGAGGCCCTCAAGGCGGCCGTCGCCTCAGACGCGTCCGGCAGCCGCCCGTTCGCGGTGATGGGCGACTACAACGTGGCGCCGACGGACGACGACGTCCACGACCGCGCGGCCTTCGAGGGCTCCACCCACGTCACCCCGGCCGAGCGCGCCGCCCTCGCCTCCCTGCGCGAGGCGGGCCTGTCCGATGTGGTCCCGCGGCCCCTGAAGTACGAGCACCCGTTCACGTACTGGGACTACCGCCAGCTCTGCTTCCCGAAGAACCGCGGCATGCGCATCGACCTGGTGTACGCCAACCAGCCGTTCACGAAGGCGGTCAAGGACGCGTACGTGGACCGCGAGGAGCGCAAGGGCAAGGGCGCGTCGGACCACGCGCCGGTCGTGGTGGACCTCGACGTCTAGGAACCGCCTGAGACGACCTGCACGACAGGCCTAGAGCAACCGCAGGTCGACCGAGTCCGCCAGGGCCGCCAGCCCCGCGTCGCCCGGATGAAGATGGTCCCCGCTGTCGTACGCGGGCAGCATCCGGGACGGCCGCTGCGGATCCCGGACCACCGCGTCGAAGTCGAGCACGCCGTCGAAGACCTGGCCGTCCCGGATCCACTCGTTCACCGCGACCCTCTCGGCGTCCACGGCGGCCGTGCAGCGCGCCTCGCCCTCGCACGGCAGGATCGTCGCCGCGAGCATCCTGACGCCCCGGGCGTGCCCGCGTGCCGCCAGCTCCCGCAGTCCCGCGATCACCTGCTCCGCCGAGGTGTCCCACCGCAGGTCGTTGACGCCCTCGAAGACGACCGCCGTCCGGGCCGACGGCTGGGCGAGGACGTCCCGGTCGAACCGGTGCAGGGCGCTCACTCCGGCCGCGTCCGTGGACACCCCGTCACCGGGATACCGGTCGGTGACCACGCGGTTGCCCGAGATGCCCTGGTTCAGTACGCCGTAGCGCGGAACCGTGGTCTGCTTCAGCAGCCGGCCGGCCAGCACGTCCGGCCACCGCCGGTTCGCGTCCACCGTGGACTTGTCGCCGTCGGTGATGGAGTCCCCGAGCAGCACGACGGACCCGGGGCCGCCGCTCACGTCGACCCCGGCGAGCAGCGGCCAGCTGGTGATCACCGATGTGTACGCGTCGGCGGAGCCGTCCGCCGCGTGGTCGCCCGGCCCGCTGACGTACGACCGCTGCTGCGCGAGCCGGTGCACGGGCGCCGCCGTCACCGTGCCGGGCAGGTGGAAACTCACCAGCAGGTTGGCGCCCGCCGGGACGGCGAAGCCCAGGGGATCGCTGTACGCCTGCGCCCCGGCCGGGATCTCCACGTCCCCCGCGCCGCCGAAGGACAGCGGCACCGGCGTCCCGCGTGCCGCCGCGCCCGACGCCTGCACGGCGACCGTCGCGCTGCCGATCCGTACCGGCGCCGCCGCGAACGTGTTGTCGAACCGCACCCGCACCCGGGGCCCGCCGGCCGACGTGTGCACCACGAGCCGCAGGGTCCGGTCCGTCCAGGGCCCGGCGGGGGTGTAGCCGGAGGTGGACGTCGTCCAGCTGCCCGTCCAGCCCCGCGTCGCGGTCCGGACCGACACCGCGAAGACGTGCAGCCCGGCCGCGCGCGGCAGCCGGACCGAGGCGACCGGGCGCCCCGGTGCCAGCGGCACCGTCACGACGTACAGGCGGGCTCGCTCGGCGAGTTGCCCGCCGGGCGTGTTGATGTGCGGCAGGGCCACCGCCTTCGTGGCGAGCGGCCCGGTGCGCCAGTCGGGCGTGGTCAGCCGGTACCCGGAACGGGTGCCGTTCGCGTACGTGATCACGCCCGGGCCGCCCACCTCGGTGCCGGAGGTGCCCGCCACCAGGAAGGCGAGGGCGTCCCCACGCCCCGTGACGCGAACGTCCTGGCCGGCCGCGCGGACGTTGTCCGGCTCGCCGGGCTGCCGCCGCGGCCAGGTCAGCCGGGCTCCCTGGACGGTGAGGCCGCGGCCGGGCGTCCAGCCCGCGGCCGCGAGGTCCCGCGCCGACAGGGAGGCACCGGCACCGTCGAAGTCGGCCTGCTCGGGCCGTCCGTCGTCGCTGACGGCGACGTTGTCGAACAGCCGCTCAAGCGGAACCGGCGCGGCCCCCCGCTCCTCGGCGGCCTGCGCCGGCACCGCCGGCACCAGGGACCCGCACAGGGCCAGGACGATCAGGATCCCCCGGACACATCGGCGCACGGCCGACTCCTCCCGCTCATCGACACACGACGCAACAAGACGAAACGCAGGGACGGAACAGAAGACACGGCGAAAGCCGAGACGGACGACGCACGGTGAAACTAGGGAGACGGCGGAGGCACGTCAACGAGCCCTGCACGAAATCGGCGTGAACTTGTCAGGTACCGGAGAGCCCGCGCGCCTGTGGTGCGTACGGCGGTACGAATGACACGCTGGACGTATGAACATCCCTTTCCTGGGCAACCGGCGCCGGAAGCTCGGGGTTCCCGATCCGGCAGGCATCGCGGAACTCCTTGCCGAGTGTGAACTGCTCCGCTCCCAGGCGTCCCGGGTGGGTGTCCGGCTGGACGACTCGGCGGCCTCGCTGGAGGCGCTGGACCAGCTCGTGCCACTCTGGCGGGACGACGAGGAGACCCTGACCTGGCTCGGCAACGACGCCGGGCTCTACCTGGGCACCGTCATCGTGCGCACCGTGCCCGGAGCGGCCTGGGAGATCCGGTCCGACGGGCAGCCCGTCGTGCGGCTCGCCTCCGGCCGGGAGTTCGACGTCGTGGACTCCGGTCACGAATGGGCCGCGAACGGCGTGCCCGAGCTGTCCCAGCTGTACGCGGAAGTCGCGGAGGCGTGAGACTGGTCTTCAGAAGAACCCTTGATCTCAGAACCCTTGGTCCTCAGAACCGCTGAGCCTCGAAACCTTTGGCCCAAAATGCGCCGTAAATACGGCTAATGATCGAAAAGTGCGTGTCGCCCGACAAGTACGATCTTGCCTGGATACGTTGCGGCAACCACCACACAGCTGAGAGTGAGTAGGGCTGAGCATGGCCATCGATCCGCTGATCGAGCTGCGTGACGTCAACAAGCACTTCGGGGAGCTGCATGTCCTCCAGGACATCAACCTCACCGTCGGCAGGGGGGAGGTGGTCGTGGTCATCGGCCCGTCGGGGTCGGGAAAGTCCACCCTGTGCCGGGCGATCAACCGTCTGGAGACCATCGAGTCCGGACAGATCATCCTCGACGGGCAGTCACTGCCCGAGGAGGGCAAGCCCCTCGCGCGGCTGCGCGCCGACGTCGGGATGGTGTTCCAGGCGTTCAACCTCTTCGCCCACAAGACCGTCCTTCAGAACCTCTCCCTGGGGCAGGTCAAGGTGCGCGGGCGCAAGAAGGAGGACGCCGACAAGCGCTCCCGTGAACTGCTCGACCGGGTCGGCGTCGCCGACCAGGCGGACAAGTACCCGGCGCAGCTCTCCGGCGGCCAGCAGCAGCGCGTGGCCATCGCCCGCGCCCTGGCCATGGAGCCCAAGGCGATGCTCTTCGACGAGCCGACCTCGGCCCTCGACCCGGAGATGATCAACGAGGTGCTGGAGGTCATGAAGCAGCTGGCCCGCGACGGCATGACCATGATCGTCGTCACGCACGAGATGGGCTTCGCCCGCTCGGCCGCCAACCGCGTCGTCTTCATGGCCGACGGCCGGATCGTCGAGGACCGCACCCCCGACGAGTTCTTCACCAACCCCACCAGCGACCGCGCCAAGGACTTCCTCTCCAAGATCCTCAAGCACTGAACGGAGGGGCTCCGGACGGCTCGTCGCTTCGGGCCTCGACTACCATGTGCCCTTCATCCCTGTCGGAGAGGGGGACTTCGCCGAATTCCGCCGATCCCGCCCGGGGTGAGCAGACCGCCCGCCCGCTTCGCGGGCCACTCCCGCCGGGTGCGGCCCCCACGGCCCTGTCGGCCACGGGGGCGGCGGTTCACATCGGCCAGGCCCGTCCGGCAGCAGCCGGAGATCACTGCTCGCGCAGCGGAACCGACACGTACGACGGGTCGTTCACCGGCGAGGAGAAGGTCAGCTGCGCGCCGGACGGGTTGTGCTCGATGTAGAGCGGGTCGACCGTGTCGACGACCAGGGCGAGGCGGTGCCCGGCCGGGACGTCGTAGGCCGTGGAGTACAGCTCCAGGTCGACGCCGAACGGCTTTCCGGGGGTGCGCCCGTGGAAGGTGTACGGCGCGTGGGAGACCAGCTTGCCGAGGCCGAGCGGCCCCACGTCGTACAGGTGGGCGACGAGGGTGCCGCTCTCCTTGGTCGGAGTGAGGGTCGTGTGCAACTTCGCCGTTCCGCGGACCTGTTGCGCCGTGGCGTACTTCTCCGACTGCCACACGGCGGCCCAGCGGCGGGGGAGCAGCGGGATCGAGGCGACCGGGGGCAGCTGGGCCACTTGGTCGAGGATGCTGGACAGGAAGACGACTCCGCCGTCGGCCCCCGAGTTCACGTTCGTACGGATCGTGGTCGTGCCCGCGAGGTCGATCTTGCGGTTCGTCGCGGCCACCGACTTCCAGTCGGGGTAGCCCTCGTAGCCGCCCGCGGAGCGGGACTTGAGCTGGACGGGCTGTTCCCGGTCGATGCCGTTGTCCTCGCCCCTGAGGTGGTGGTCGAACCAGCGCTCGGTGTCCTTCCACACGTCGTTGGGCAGTCCGAACAGGCCGGTCAGCTCGGCGGTCGCGTGGTCCCCGGGGCGCATCTCCAGCCGCTTCGGGCCGGTCAGCTTCTCGTAGAAGTCGGCGTACTGGTTGGGCGGGAAGACCGTGTCGCCCCAGGCGTTGGCGAGCATGACCGCCGTGCCGTTGCTGTTGATCCGGTCGACGTAAGTCGCGGCGGAACGTTTCTTCCCCCAAGCGATGAGCTCCGGTTCCTTCGCCAGGTTGGAGGCGTAGAAGTCGTCGAAGACCCGCCGGAGTTCGGCGCCCTGCCGGCCCGTGACCAGGCTCGCGCCGTCCAGCAGGGCGGCGGCCTGGACGTGCTGGGTGCGCCCGGAGTAGATCGAGCCGATCAGATCGGCCCAGCCGCTCAGCGAGGCGACCGCGCGGACCCGCTTGTCGTGCGCGGCGGTGAGCAGGCTGATGCCGGCGCCGTAGGAGACGCCCGCCATGCCGATGTGCCCGGCGTCCGAGGGGGTGTTGGCGAGCGCCCAGTCGATGACCTTCGAGGCGTCGGCCACGTCGGGCGGACCCGCGACTTCTATCTCGCCGCCCGACTGCCAGAAGCCGCGCACGTTGTAGGTGACGACGACGTACCCGGAGTCGGCGAGTTTCTGGGCCTGGGCCAGATACTCGACCTGGGGCAGACCCCAGCTCGTGGGCATGACGAGCAGCGGGTAGCGGTGCTTCCCGTCGGCGCCGGCCGGGGTGACGACGTTGGCCTTCAGGACGGTGCCGCCGTCGCCGGCGATGTCGACGAACCGGATCGGGTTCGGCGCCGCCTGGGCGGTGGGGGAGAGTCCGAGGGCTGTGCCGGCGACCAGGGTCGCCGAGACGGCGCCTACGGCGGTGGTGCGCAGGGCCTTGCGGTGGTGTCCCACGGGTCACTCCTCACTCGTGTCAGTGCAAAGTGACCAGACGGTAACCTCGGCCCCTTACCAGCGGTAACCCGTCGGTAAGTTACGTGCCAGTAACGATTGTTGAGAAGTGAAGGACTTCAGGAGGCCCGGTGGCTGTTGCGTGGAGCCGGCGTCGCCGCTGCGGGCAGCGGGGTCTGGGCCGCGCGCGTCACGTCCGCCACCAACTCGACGACATCCGGGCCGTACGCCTGCGAATTGATCACCTTCAGCAGCAGCACGAACGAGTTGTTGCCGTACTTGCGGGACAGCCGCTCGTGGTTGCGGGCGAGGTAGCGGGTGGCGGCCTGGTTGGTGATGGCCCGCTGACCGCAGAAGAGGAACACCGGACGCGCCTCGCGGCGGTCACCGGCGGTGAGCCTGGCCAGCAGGACGTACTCGGTGATGCCCGGATCCATGCGGTAGCGCTCGCCGCCTATCTGGAAGGCGCCCCGGTCCGGCCCCGGTTCGGCGTCGATGTTGACGCGCACGCCTGGCAGCATGGCCGCCATGTGCGCCACCATGCGCCGGTTGGACCCCGGGCCGCCCACACAGAACTCGGTGCGCTCGCCGAAGCCCTGATGGGCCGTGTCCTGGGTGACCACATGGAGGTGCGCTCCGCAGCCCTTGATGAGCGCCGAGAGTTCCAGGAGCGCGTACACGTCGAAGCGGTGCACCGCCGGCTCGGTGGCGGCCGGATCACGGTTGACGACGAGCAGGGACTCGGAGTTCTCCGGCAGCCCGAAGAAGGCCTGCCTGCGCCGGAGTTTCCGCTTCCACAGGAACGTACGGGCGAGCCAGCCCAGCGCCGCGCTGATACCCGCCGCGACCACGCCCAGGACGATGTTGCGCACGTCGTCATTCATGGGCGCGCATGGTAGCGGGCTCGACGCACCGGCGTTCGAGGCATTCCTGACGCGGCCATGGCGATGAATTAAGCTGCGCGGACGGCCTTTGACTGGAGGTGCGGATGCGTCGCCCTGTCGCACGGAATCTGACGGTCCTGGCGGTTTCTGCCGCCGCGGTGGTGTCGGTGGGAGGGGCGGCGCCGCCCACCGCGCAGAGCAGCGGCGGTGAGAAGACGCCCCTGGCCGTCGGCTATGGCGGCGCCGTCTCCAGCGTCGACCGGGACGCCTCCGCGGCGGGGATCGAGGTCCTGCGCAAGGGCGGCAACGCCGTCGACGCGGCCGTCGCCACGGCCGCCGCGCTCGGCGTCACCGAGCCCTACTCGGCAGGCATCGGCGGAGGCGGCTACTTCGTCTACTACGACGCCGAGTCCCGTACGGTCCGCACCATCGACGGCCGGGAGACCGCCCCGCTGACGGCCGGCAAGAACCTGTTCGTCGAGAACGGCAAGCCCGTCCCCTTCGCCCAGGCCGTCAGCAGCGGCCTGAGCGTCGGCACGCCGGGCACGCCCGCCACCTGGCAGACGGCGCTGGACCGGTGGGGCAGCAAGCGGCTCGCGAGCGTCCTGAAGCCGGCCGAGCGGCTCGCCCGGGACGGTTTCACGGTCGACGAGACCTTCCGCGCGCAGACGGCGTCCAACGAGACCCGCTTCCGCTACTTCCCGGACACCGCCGAGCTGTTCCTGCCCGGCGGACGGCTCCCCGTCGTCGGCTCCACCTTCAAGAACCCCGATCTCGCCCGCACCTACGCGGAGCTGGCCCGCAAGGACGTAGGGGCCCTCTACCGCGGGGACATCGGCCGGGACGTCGTCGACACGGTCAACAAGCCGCCCGTGGACCCGTCCTCCGGCTGGAACGCCCGCCCCGGCGACCTGTCCGAGAGGGACCTGGCCGCGTACCGCACCAGGCTCCAGGCACCCACCGAGTCCTCGTACCGCGGCCTCGGCGTCTACTCCATGGCGCCGTCCTCCTCCGGCGGTACGACGGTCGGCGAGGCGCTCAACATCCTGGAGCGGACCGACCTGTCGAAGGCGAGCCGGGCGAAGTACCTGCACCGCTACATCGAGGCCAGCCGGATCGCCTTCGCGGACCGGGGCCGCTGGGTGGGCGACCCGGCCTTCGAGGACGTGCCGACGAAGGGACTGCTGTCCCAGCGGTTCGCCGACTCGCGCGAATGCCTGATCAAGGACGACGCGGTGCTCACGAGCCCTGTGGCGCCGGGTGATCCGCGCGACCCGAAGGCGTGCGGCTCCGGCGGTACGGCCGCTCCGACGACGTACGAGGGCGACAGCACGACCCACCTGACGGTGGCCGACAAGTGGGGGAACGTCGTCGCCTACACCCTCACGATCGAGCAGACGGGCGGCAGCGGGATCACCGTGCCGGGGCGGGGGTTCATCCTCAACAACGAGTTGACGGACTTCTCCTTCACCCCGGCGAATCCCGCCGTGCACGACCCGAACCTGCCGGGGCCGGGGAAGCGGCCGCGGTCGTCCATGTCGCCGACGATCGTTCTCGACCGGCATGACAGGCCCGTGGTGGCGCTGGGGTCGCCGGGTGGGGCGACCATCATCACGACGGTTCTTCAGACGCTCACCGGGTTCCTCGACCGGGGGTTGCCGCTCGTCGACGCGATCGCGGCGCCGCGGGCCAGTCAGCGGAATGCTGCGCAGACCGAGCTGGAACCCGGTCTCGACAGCGGCGTGCGGAAGCAGCTCGAAGCGATCGGGCACTCCTTCAAGGCCAACCCGGAGATCGGGGCGGCCACAGGGGTGCAGCGGTTGCCGGGTGGGAAGTGGCTCGCCGCGGCTGAGACTGTGCGGCGGGGTGGGGGGTCGGCGATGGTGGTGCGGCCTGAGCGTTGAGTCCCGTCTGAGGGTGCGTGGGGGCTGGTCGCGCCCACGCGGCGGAGCCGCAAATCGGCACAGTCCCGCGCCCCTGTCAGGGCGTTGCACTTACCTGCGTTTGAAACGTCAGGCGGCCGTCTTCCACGTCCACCGTCACCCGGCCGCCCTCCGCGACCCTGCCGTCCAGCAAGAGCCGGGACAGCTCGTTGTCCACCTCGCGCTGGATCGTGCGGCGCAGCGGGCGGGCGCCGTACTCCGGCTCGTAGCCGTGGTCGGCCAGCCATTCCACCGCCCGGTCGGTGAACGTCACCGAGATGCCCTTGCTCTGGACGAGGGACCTGGTGCGGTCCAGCAGGAGGTTGGTGATCCGGCGGAGCTGTTCCGTGCTGAGCTGGCGGAAGACGACGATCTCGTCGATGCGGTTGAGGAACTCGGGGCGGAAGTGCTCGCGCAGGGGGCGCAGGATCTGTTCGCGCCGGGCCTCCTCGTCCGCGTCCGCGCCGCCCGACGCGAAGCCCACGGAGGCGCCGCGGCGGGTGATCACCTCGGAGCCGAGGTTGCTGGTCATCACGATGACGGTGTTGGTGAAGTCGACCGTGCGGCCCTGTGAGTCGGTGAGGCGGCCGTCGTCGAGGACCTGGAGCAGGATGTTGAAGACGTCCGGATGGGCCTTCTCCACCTCGTCCAGCAGGAGCAGCGAGTACGGGTGCCGCCGGACGACCTCGGTGAGCTGGCCGGCCTCCTCGTGGCCGACGTAGCCGGGCGGGGCGCCGACCAGGCGGCTGACCGTGTGCCGCTCCTGGTACTCGCTCATGTCGAGGCGGACCATGCGGTCCTCGCTGCCGAACAGGGCCTCGGCGAGCGCCCGGGCCAGCTCGGTCTTGCCGACGCCGGTCGGGCCGAGGAACAGGAAGCTGCCGATCGGCCGGTCGGGGCTGGCGAGTCCGGCGCGTGAGCGCAGCACCGCGTCCGAGACGACCCGCACGGCCTCGTCCTGGCCGACCACCCGCTCGTGCAGGTGCTCCTCCAGACGCAGCAGGCGGTCCTTCTCCTCCTGGGTGAGGCTGCTGACCGGGATGCCGGTCTGCCGGGACACCACCTCGGCGATCGCCTCGGCCTCGACCACCAGGTCCTGGCCCTCGTCGATCTCGTGGTCGCCGCCCGCCTGGGTGATCCGCTGCTTCAGGTCCATGATCCGGTCGCGCAACTGGGTGGCCTGCTCGTAACTCTCGTCCGCGACCGCCTGGTCCTTGTCCCGGATCAGCTGCTCCAGCTCACGCTCCATGGCCCGCACGTCGGTGCCCTTGGTGCGGGCGCGCAGCCGGACCCGGGCGCCGGCCTGGTCGATCAGGTCGATCGCCTTGTCCGGCAGCCGGCGGTCGGTGAGGTAGCGGTCGGACAGCTCCACGGCGGCGACGAGCGCCTCGTCCGTGTAGCGGACCTGGTGGTGGGCCTCGTAGCGGTCCTGGAGGCCGCGCAGGATCTCGATCGCGTCCGCCGCGGTCGGTTCCGGCACCATGATCGGCTGGAAGCGGCGGGCCAGCGCCGCGTCCTTCTCGATCCGGCGGTACTCCTCCAGCGTGGTGGCGCCCACGATGTGCAGTTCGCCGCGGGCGAGGGCCGGCTTGAGGATGTTCCCGGCGTCCATGGAGCTGCCGTCGCCGCCACCGGCACCGGCGCCCACGACCGTGTGCAGCTCGTCGATGAAGATGATCAACTGGTCGGAGTGGGCGCGGATCTCGCCGACGATGTTGTTCATCCGCTCCTCGAAGTCACCCCGGTAGCGGGTGCCCGCGACCACGCCCGTCAGGTCCAGGGCGACCACGCGGCGCCCCGTCAGCACGTCGGGCACGTCCGCCTCGGAGATGCGCTGCGCCAGCCCCTCCACGATGGCCGTCTTGCCGACGCCCGCGTCACCGATCAGCACCGGGTTGTTCTTGCCGCGGCGGGAGAGCACCTCGACGGTCTGCTCGATCTCCTCGTCCCGGCCGATCACCGGGTCGATACGGCCCTGCCGGGCCAGTTCGGTGAGGTCACGGCCGTACTTGTCGAGGGTCGGCGTGTTCGTCGGGCGCGGCCGCTCGGCCTGCGGGGCCTCCGGCGCCTCGGGCGGGTTGGAGGGGGCGAAGCGGGCCGCGTTCAGGATGTGCCCGGCGGCCGAGTCCGGGTTCGAGGCCAGGGCGCTGAGCACGTGCTCCGGCCCGATGTAGCCGTAGCCGCGGGCCCGAGCCATGTCGTGCGCGTCCAGCAGGGCGCGCTTGGCGGCCGGGGTGAGGGAGAGCGCGGTCGGAGGCGGTGCGTCATCGGGGGAGTGCTGGGCCGGGCCGGACCGCTCGTCGATCTGCGACGCCAGCGAGTCGGGGTTCGCGCCGGCCTTGGTCAGCAGGGTCCGGGTGGGCTCGGTGGCCAGCGCCGCCCGCAGCAGGTGTTCCGTGTCGAGGTCCCGGCTGCCGTGCTCGGCGGCGTACTGGGCGGCACCGCGGACGAGCTCCCGGGCCGGCTGGCTGAGCAGCCGGCCGATGTCGATCTGCCGGGGACCCGGACGCGGTCCGCCGAAGAAGCGTGCGAGGAATTCTCCGAAGGGATCCGAGCCGTAGCCCTCCGGGCTGCTGAAGCCGCTGCTCATGGGCCTTCCGTTCCCGGCGTCCCCGGCGCGCGGGCGGGGGACGCCCTCGCTGGTCGACGTGCCGGGGTCGGGTAACCCGGGTGGCAGCCCGTTACACCTGGGGCGCGCTCGTAGAACACCTTCGCACGATCGCGGGCAAGAGGCACCTTCGGTGTGTATCGGGCAAATGCCGGCAGATCTCGGCGTGCCCGGCGGATCTCAGCGTGCGGTCAGGATCCTCGGCCCCGCGTCCGTGATCGCGACCGTGTGCTCCGCGTGGGCCGCGCGGGAGCCGTCGTCCGTCATCAGGGTCCAGCCGTCGGGGGCCGCGTGGAAGGTGTCCGTGCCGCCCGCGACGACCATGGGTTCGATCGCCAGCGCCATGCCGTGCCTCAGGCGCATCCCGCGCCCCGGGCGGCCCTCGTTCGGCACCCCGGGGTCCTCGTGCATCCGGCGGCCGATGCCGTGGCCGCCGAAGCCGTCGGGGATGCCGTAGCCCGCGGCGCGGCAGACCGTGCCGATCGCGTGGGCGATGTCGCCGATGCGGTTGCCGACGACGGCGGCCTCGATGCCGGCCGCGAGGGCCCGCTCGGCGGTCTCGATCAGGCGCAGGTCGGCCTCGCGCGGGGTGCCCACGACGAAGCTGAGCGCGGAGTCGCCGACCCAGCCGCCCAGTTCCGCGCCGAAGTCGATGGAGACCAGGTCGCCGTCGCGCAGTCGGTAGCGGGTCGGGATGCCGTGCACGATCGCGTCGTTGACCGAGACGCAGAGGACGGCGGGGAAGGGGGTCGGTGCGAAGGACGGCCGGTAGCCGAGGAAGGGGGAGGTCGCTCCCGCCTCGCGCAGCACGTCATGCGCCACCTCGTCCAGCTCCAGCAGGGAGACGCCCACGTCAGCGGCCTTCTGTGCGGCCGTCAGGGCGCGGGCTACGACTTGGCCCGCCTCGTACATCGCGTCGATGGAGGAATCGGTCTTCAGCTCAACCATGCCAATTACTATACCGGTATTAGAATGGGGTCATGGTGCGCACCCCTCTCACCCCCGAAGAGCGCGAACGCGGCGAGCGGCTCGGCCGGCTCCTGCGTGCGGCGCGTGGCGACCGGAGCATGACGGAGGTCGCCGCGAGCGCGGGCATCTCCCCGGAGACGCTCCGCAAGATCGAGACCGGGCGGGCTCCGACCCCGGCCTTCTTCACGGTGGCCGCGCTGGCGGGCGCGCTCGGGCTGTCGATGGACGAACTGGCCGGGCAGTGCGTGCTGGTGCCGCTCTGACGACACGTCGATGAGGCTCCTGCGCCCCGTGTGAAAACTCCCCGTAGCACCGCTGTAACACGACTGGTGTTGCCTACTGACCGGAGTGCTCCGGTCTAGCGGGAGTTGAGCGATGGCGGCGGATCGGCTCCCGGATGAAGTACGGGAGTTCGCGCATTACCTGGACGGTCTGCTGGCACGCCTGGACCCGTCCGGGGGCTGGTGTGCGGTGTTCTGGCAGCGTGACCCCGAGGGCATGCGGGCCTGTCTCGACGGGCGCGAGATGCCGCCCTGGGACGTGGTCGAGGCGCTGTTGCAGGATCTCGCCGGGCAGTACGGCCCGGGGGGCGCCGGCCCGGAGACGGAACGCGCCCGGTCCCTGCACGCCGCCGCGCTCGCCGCGTACGACGCCGGGCCCGGCGGCCGCGACGCCCTCCGGGACCGGCTCGACGTCATGCTCCGTGAGCAGAAGTACGCCGCCGAACGCCAGGCGGACCTGATCCGCCTCCTCGCCACCGCCGCCACCCGCGAAGAGGCCGACGCCCTCCGCGTCGACTTCGCCTGGGCCCATGACGACCACGAGCGCGCGACAGCGCGCTGCGCGGAACTCCGGGCGCGGATGGCCGACTTGGACCGCCGCGATCAGGAGGTGCGCCACTCGGCGTGGGGCACCGGGGACGGACGGGATGCCGGCGTGCCGGGAGCCGCCGCGGGTGTGTCCGGCGGGGCCGGCGCGGCGGAGGGCGCTGCCTCAGGCGGGCGGCACGGCCCGCGCGGCGGCGGGTCCCCGGACGACGACGGCACCTGGTCGGGCGCGTGGCGCAGACCGAACGGCGCAGGCTTCGCAGCGGCGGACGGGGGTTCGCGACCAGAGCCCGGCATGGGGGCGAGTCCTGGTGCGGCGGCGGCGGATGGTGGTCGGTCGGCAGGGGGGCGTGCGTATACGGATGACTGGCCGGTGTCGGGCGGTGGCCGTGGGTATACGGATGACTGGCCGGTGTCGGGCGGTGGTCGTGGGTACGAGGGTGGTGGCTCGGTTTCGGACAGCACCCGCGGCCATCAGGGCGGTGGCCCGGCGTCGGACAGCAGCCGCGGCCGTGAGGGTGGTGGCCCGGTATCGGACCGGGGCCGTATGCGATCAGCCCCGGGCGGCCCGTACGACCGCGGAGCGCCTGCCATGCCCGGGCCCCACGAGGACCAGTCGTCGGCCGTGACGGGTTCCGCCGGTCGTTATGACCCGCGGCAATTGGACGCGGGCGCGGGGGCGGAACGCCGGGCCGATCCCCAGGACCGTGTGTATCCGGCGGGCGGGGCCACGTCCCGGGAAGAGACGTCAGGTGGCACATCCGGTGGCTTCACGGCTCCGGGTGGCCGGGCGGGTGCCCGGGACGGTGAGTATCCGGTGGGTGGGGCGGCCGCCTCCGGGGAAGCCGGGGCCGGTAGGGCGTCCGATGGTTTCGCGGCTCCGGGTGGCCCGGCCGACGCCCAGGACCGCGCGTACCCGGCGGGTGGTGCCGCCTCCCGGCCCGCCGCGGTCGGCCACGCCGCTGACGCCCTCCAGGGCGGCCCTGCCCAAAGCGACCGCACCTCATGGGAAGCCGCCACTGAAGGCTCGCCCGCCGCCCAGCCCCCAGCCGCCCCCGAGCCCACGGCCCCCCAGCCCGTCGCCCCCAAGCAACGCAAGCGCCGCCGCGGCGGTGCCCGTTTCGCCGGGATGGTCGAGGAGGACGCCGTACCCGTCGTCGTGCCGCCCGCCGCCGTGCCGCTGCTCCCCGAACCCGCCCCCGTGACCGGTCGCCGTAAGCCGCGTGGGGCGCGGTTCGCCGGGGCCGCCGAAGAGGTGGGGGAGGAGCGGCCGGAGCCGCGGGTCGCGGCGGCCGACGGCGGCGCGGAGCGGAGGGACGTCGTGCAGGCCGTCGAGGCGCTCGCGCGGCTGCGGAAGGAGGGGCGCAGCGGCGAGGCGCACGCCCTGCTGGTCGAGGCCGCGACCTGGGCCCCGGCCCGGTTTCCGCTGCTCGGGCACGAGCTGGAGCGGGCCGGACTGGGTGCGGACTGGCAGACCCTGCTCTGGGAGGCCGCCTCGCTGCCCGCCGGACGGCTGGTCGCCGCGGCGGACGCGCTGGGCGCGGCCGGGCGCACGGAAGACGGGCAGCAGATCCTGCGGCAGGGCGTCGCCCGGCCGCCGGGCGAGATCGGACAGGCCGTCCTCGGACTCGTCGCCGAGGGGCGTCACCGCGAGGTGCGGGCGCTGCTCGACGCGTACGTCAGAGCCCGCACCCCCGAGGAGGCGGCCCGCAGCGCCGAGCCCGGCCCGCAGACCCTCGTACCGCTCCTGCTGGAGGCCGCGCAGGGCGTGTCGGACGAGCGCCGCTGGGACCTCCTCCACGCCCTCCGGGTCGCCGGATTCCCCGCCTGACCGGGGAGGCCGTGCCCTCGGCGACTCACCCACAGGAGTGCGAATCGCGCCCGGCACCGCGGGTTGGCGACGATGGTCTTGGCAAGCCCGTGCCGGAGGCTTACGTTCGTGGCTCTACGGCCCGCTTCTACGGGCGTAGAGGCGCTGACGTCGCGTCGAAGGAGCAGCTCATGGCCAACGTCGTACGTGCCGCCCTGGTCCAGGCCACCTGGACCGGCGACACCGAGTCCATGGTGGCGAAACACGAGGAGCACGCCCGCGAGGCGGCTCGCCGGGGCGCGAAGATCATCGGTTTCCAGGAAGTCTTCAACAGCCCCTACTTCTGTCAGGTCGAGGAGCCGGAACACTACCGCTGGGCCGAGCCCGTGCCCGACGGGCCGACCGTGCGGCGCATGCGGGCACTCGCGCGCGAGACCGGCATGGTGATCGTCGCGCCGGTCTTCGAGGCGGAGCAGCCCGGCTTCTACTACAACACCGCGGCCGTGATCGACGCCGACGGCACCTACCTCGGCAAGTACCGCAAGCACCACATCCCGCAGCTCAAGGGCTTCCGCGAGAAGTTCTACTTCAAGCCGGGCAACCTCGGCTGGCCCGTCTTCGACACGGCGGCCGGCAAGGTCGGCGTCTACATCTGCTACGACCGCCACTTCCCGGAGGGCTGGCGGGAGCTCGGACTGGCCGGCGCCCAGCTGGTCTACAACCCCTCCGCCACCCACCGGAGCCTGTCGTCCCACCTGTGGCGGCTGGAGCAGCCCGCGGCCGCCGTCGCCAACGCGTACTACATCGCCGCGATCAACCGCGTCGGGCAGGAGGAGTACGGCGAGAACGACTTCTACGGGACGAGCTACTTCGTCGACCCCCGCGGGCAGTTCGTGGGGGACCTCGCCAGCGACGGCCAGGAGGAGCTCGTGATCCGGGACCTGGACCTGGACCTCATCGAAGAAGTGCGGCAGACGTGGGCCTTCTACCGCGACCGCCGCCCCGACGCCTACGAAGGACTGGTGCAGCCGTGACCGACGACCTGCTGGGCCGCCACCGGGCCGTGCTCCCCGACTGGCTCGCCCTCTACTACGAGGACCCGCTCGAGATCACCCACGGCGAGGGCCGCCACGTCTGGGACGCCCATGGCAACCGGTACCTCGACTTCTTCGGCGGCATCCTCACCACGATGACCGCGCACGCCCTGCCCGAGGTGACCAAGGCGGTGAGCGAGCAGGCCGGGCGGATCGTCCATTCCTCGACCCTCTACCTCAACCGGCCGATGGTCGAACTCGCCGAGCGGGTGGCCAAGTTGAGCGGCATCCCGGACGCCCGCGTCTTCTTCACCACCTCCGGGACCGAGGCCAACGACACCGCCCTGCTGCTGGCCACGGCCTACCGGCGCAGCAACACGATCCTGGCGATGCGCAACAGCTACCACGGCCGCTCCTTCAGCTCGGTCGGCATCACCGGCAACCGCGGCTGGTCCCCGACCTCGCTGTCCCCGCTCCAGACGCTCTACGTCCACGGCGGGGTGCGCACCCGCGGCCCGTACGCCCATCTCAGCGACGACGACTTCATCGCGGCCTGCGTCGACGACCTCGTCGACCTGCTCGGGCACACCCGCGCGCCGGCCGCGCTGATCGCCGAACCCATCCAGGGCGTCGGCGGCTTCACCTCACCGCCGGACGGGCTGTACGCCGCTTTCCGCGAGGTGCTGCACGAGCGCGGCATCCTGTGGATCGCCGACGAGGTGCAGACCGGCTGGGGTCGCACCGGCGAACACTTCTGGGGCTGGCAGGCCCACGGGCGGAACGGGCCGCCCGACATCATGACCTTCGCCAAGGGCATCGGCAACGGCATGTCCATCGGCGGTGTCGTCGCCCGCTCCGAGATCATGAACTGCCTGGACTCCAACAGCATCTCCACCTTCGGTGGTACCCAGATCACCATGGCGGCGGGCCTCGCCAACCTCAACTACCTGCTGGAACACGACCTCCAGGGCAACTCCCGGCGCGTCGGCGGGCTGCTCATCGAGCGGCTGCGGGCCGCCGCCGCGCAGGTGCCGGCCGTACGGGAGGTGCGCGGCCGCGGGCTGATGATCGGCATCGAGATCACCAAACCGGGGACAGACGAGGCCGACCCGCAGACCGCGGCGGCCGTCCTGGAGGCGGCCCGCGAGGGCGGTCTGCTGATCGGCAAGGGCGGTGGCCACAACACCAGCTCGCTGCGCGTCGCACCGCCGCTGTCCCTCAACGTCGCGGAGGCCGAGGAGGGCGCCGCGATCCTCGAGAACGCTCTGAGGAGCATCCAGTAGCAGTGAACTGAGGCAAGGGAAGTCCGCCATGACCACCACCCCGGACATCTGGGAGCCCCTGGAACCGGCCCTGTCGGTCCGCCAGGTCCTCACCCTTGAGCGGGTGCTCGCCGGGGAGCCCGAGGTGGTGGCCGGCGCGAGCCATCTCGACCGGCCGGTGCGCTGGGTGCACGTCGCCGAGGCCGCCGACGTCGGTGTGATGCTCAGCGGCGGCGAGATGGTCCTCACCACCGGGGTGCTGCTCGCCGGCGACGAGGAGAAACAGGCCGAGTACGTCCGGTCGCTGCACCGCGCGGACGCCTCCGCCGTCGTCCTCGGACTCGGCCGCGCCTTTCCCGCCGCCCCGGCCGTGATGCGCCGGGCGGCCGAGCGGTGCGGGCTGCCGATGGTCGTCCTGCACCGGCCCTTCCCCTTCGCCGAACTGACCGAGGAGGTCCAGTCACGGCTCGTTCGGCGCAAGTTCGCCGCCGTCAGCCTCTCCGAGGCCGTCCGCACCGAACTCACTGCCCTCATCACCGCGGGCGCCCCGCTGCAACGCCTGCTCGACGAGGTCGCCCGGCACAGCGCCTGCCCGGTCGTCGTCACCAACCTCGCCCACCGCGTCCTCGGCACGGCGGGGGAGCGGCCGGCGGTGGACGACGTGCTGCGTGACTGGGAGCGCATAGCGCGACAGGCCGGCGGCACCGAGGGCGACGGCTGGATCAGGGCCGAGCTGGGCGGGCGCGGGGAGCGCTGGGGCCGGATCGTGCTGTGCGGCTACCGCGGGGACACCACCACCGGACGGCTGCTGGCCGACCGCGCCGCCGAGGCCCTCGTCCTGCACCGCATGCTCGGCGGCGGCGCCGCGTGCTCCTGGGAGGAGCAGTCCGCGCAGAGCCTGCTCACCGACCTGGTCAGCGGCGTCGTACCGGCACGGCAACTGCTGCCCCGGGCGCGCGCGGCCGGGCTGCCGGTCAACCGGCGGACGTTCGTGCCGCTGGTCGTCCGCGACGGCGACACCCCCCGGCTCGACCGGCTGCTGCGCCTACTGGGTCTGCCCGGGCTGGTCGCCGAACTGGCCGACGGAGCCACCGCCGTGCTGCTCAGCCTCCCCCGCGACCAGGACGCGGACGCCCTCGCCGCGCACTTCGCGGCCCGGTTGCGCACCGAGTCAGGACCGGCCCGCACGGTCGTCGCCGCTGCCGACCCCCGGGCCGCCTGGGACGACGTCCCCGCCGGACTGCGCGAGGCCCGGCACGTGGCGGACGCCGTCGCCGACTCCGCCGCCGCCCTGGAGCTCCCGCCGGTCGTCCGCCTGCGGGACGTCCACCTGCGCGGCCTGATCCGCCTGCTGCGCGACGACCCGCACGTGCAGTCCTTCGCCGAGCGGGAGCTGGACGGGCTGCTGTGCGAGACCGAGGAGGACCTGCTGTCCGTGCTGCGCACCTACCTCGCCACCGGCCGCAACAAGTCCCGGACCGCCCAGCTCCACCACGTCTCGCGGCCCGCCCTCTACCGCCGCCTGGAAGCCATACAGGTCCGCCTCGGAGTGGACCTCGACGACTTCGAGCAGGCCGCCTCGGTGCACATCGCACTCCTCGCGCACGACGCGCAACAACGGTGAAACAACCCGACCACCTGGGAAAACGGCGGTGAAACATGGGCTCACGGCAGAGTGACACGGTGACACGCCGCACGCCCGCAGACGTGACACGGTGCAACTCAAAGAGGACCTCCCGGCTTCCTAGGCTCACGGCACACCGAGCGACCGGAGGTCCCGATGAGCCGAGTGATCCGCGCCGCCGTCTTCCAGACCGCCTGGACCGGCGACAAGGAGTCGATGATCCAGGTCCACGAGCAGGCGGCCCGCGACGCGGCCGCGCAGGGTGCCCAAGTCCTGTGCTTCCAGGAGCTGTTCTACGGACCGTACTTCTGCCAGGTCCAGGACCCGGCCTTCTACGAGTACGCCGAGCAGATCCCCGAGGGCCCGATCGTCCGCCGCTTCCAGGCCCTCGCCGAGGAACTGGGCATCGTCCTGGTCCTGCCGATGTACGAGGAGGAACAGCCCGGCGTCCTCTACAACACCGCCGCCGTGATCGACGCGGACGGCTCCTACCTCGGCAAGTACCGCAAGACGCACATCCCGCAGGTCAGGGGCTTCTGGGAGAAGTTCTACTTCCGCCCGGGCAACAGCGGCTGGCCGATCTTCGAGACCGCCGTCGGCAAGATCGGCGTCTACATCTGCTACGACCGCCACTTCCCCGAGGGCTGGCGGGCTCTCGGCCTCGCGGGCGCCGAGATCGTCTTCAACCCCTCGGCCACCTCGCGCGGCCTGTCCGGCTACCTCTGGCAGCTGGAACAGCCGGCGGCGGCCGTCGCCAACGAGTACTTCGTGGGCGCGATCAACCGGGTCGGCGTCGAGGAGTACGGCGACAACGACTTCTACGGAACCTCGTACTTCGTCGACCCGGAGGCCCAGTTCGTCGGCGAGGTGGCGAGCGACAAGGAGCCCGAACTGGTCGTCCGCGACCTGGACATGGCCAAACTCCGAGAGGTCCGCGACCGCTGGCAGTTCTACAGGGACAGGGCGCCCGGGGCGTACGGCCCGCTGACAGACCTCTAGGGGCGCGGGCCCGTGCTCGATGTGCGGCTACCGCCGCGTGGGCGCGACCAGCCACGAACAACCGTCACGTGCACACCGTGAGGAGCGACCGATGAGCCGTACAGTCATTCGCGGCGGCCTGGTGATCACCGCATCCGACGAGATCCACGCCGACGTCCTGATCGAGGACGGCCGAATCGCCGCCCTCGCAGCCTCCGGCACCCCCGCCGCCGAGGCCTTCACCGCCGAGCGGACCATCGACGCCACCGGAAAGTACGTCATCCCCGGCGGCGTCGACGCCCACACCCACATGGAGCTGCCCTTCGGCGGCACCTTCGCCTCCGACACCTTCGAGACCGGCACCCGCGCCGCCGCCTGGGGCGGCACGACCACGATCATCGACTTCGCCGTGCAGAGCGTCGGGCACAGCCTGCGCGAAGGCCTCGACGCGTGGCACGCCAAGGCCGAGGGCAACTGCGCCATCGACTACGGCTTCCACATGATCGTCTCCGACGTGAACCAGGAGACACTCAAGGAGATGGACCTGCTGATCGAGGAGGGCGTCACCTCCTTCAAGCAGTTCATGGCCTACCCGGGCGTCTTCTACAGCGACGACGGCCAGATCCTGCGCGCCATGCAGCGCTCCGCCGAGAACGGCGGACTGATCATGATGCACGCCGAGAACGGCATCGCGATCGACGTCCTGGTCGAGCAGGCGCTGGCCCGCGGCGAGACCGACCCGCGCTACCACGGCGAGGTCCGCAAGGCGCTGCTGGAGGCGGAGGCCACTCACCGTGCCATCAAGCTCGCCCAGGTCGCGGGCGCGCCCCTGTACGTCGTGCACGTCTCGGCGACGGAGGCGGTCGCCGAGCTGGCCCGGGCTCGCGACGAGGGCCTGAACGTCTTCGGCGAGACCTGCCCGCAGTACCTGTTCCTGTCCACCGACAACCTCGCCGAGCCGGACTTCGAGGGCGCGAAGTACGTGTGTTCCACCCCGCTCAGGCCGAAGGAGCACCAGGCCGCGCTGTGGCGGGGTCTGCGCACCAACGACCTCCAGGTCGTCTCCACCGACCACTGCCCCTTCTGCTTCGTCGGCCAGAAGGAACTCGGCCGCGGCGACTTCTCCAAGATCCCCAACGGCCTCCCGGGCGTCGAGAACCGTATGGACCTGCTCCACCAGGCGGTCCTCGACGGGCACATCTCCCGCCGCCGCTGGATCGAGATCGCCTGCGCCACCCCGGCCCGGATGTTCGGCCTCTACCCGAAGAAGGGCACCATCGCGCCGGGCGCCGACGCCGACGTCGTCATCTACGACCCGCACGCCGAGCAGGTCATGTCGGCCGACACTCACCACATGAACGTCGACTACTCGGCGTACGAGGGCAAGCACGTCACCGGCCGGGTCGAGACGGTCCTCTCGCGCGGCGAACCCGTCATCACCGAGCGGGAGTACACCGGGCACGCCGGGCACGGCGTCTACACCCCGCGTTCCACCTGTCAGTACCTCAACTAGGAGTGGTGCGGATGGACTTCGGACTCGTCCTGCAGACCGACCCGCCGGCCTCGCGGGTGATCAGCCTGATGAAACGCGCGGAACGGAACGGATTCTCCTACGGCTGGACCTTCGACTCCGCCGTGCTGTGGCAGGAACCGTTCGTGATCTACAGCCAGATCCTGGCCAACACCACGAAGCTGAAGGTCGGGCCGATGGTGACCAACCCGGGCACCCGCACCTGGGAGGTCACCGCCTCCACCTTCGCCACCCTGAACGACATGTACGGCAACCGCACGGTCTGCGGCATCGGCCGCGGCGACTCGGCGATGCGCGTGGCCGGCCGCAAGCCCAACACGCTGGCCCGGATCAGCGAGGCCATGAAGGTCATCCGGGCCCTCGGCAGCGGCCAGGAGGCCGACCTCGGCGGCGGCACGGTCGTCCGGTTCCCGTGGATCGGGCCGGGCGCCGAACTCCCCGTGTGGATGGCCGCGTACGGCCCCAAGGCCCTGAAGATGGCCGGCGAGGAGGCCGACGGGTTCATCCTCCAGCTGGCCGACCTGTATCTGACCGAGTACATGGTCAAGGCCGTGAAGGACGCGGCCGTCGCCGCCGGCCGGGACCCCTCGGCGGTGACCGTCTGCGTGGCCGCCCCGGCTTACGTCACCGAGGACGACTCGCCCGAGGCGCTCGCGCACGCGCGCGACCAGTGCCGGTGGTTCGGCGGGATGGTCGGCAACCACGTGGCCGACCTGGTGTCCAAGTACGGCGAGCACTCCGCCGCCGTCCCCGACGAACTCACCGACTACATCAAGGCGCGGGAGGGCTACGACTACTCCCATCACGGCCGCGCCGACAACCCCGACACCCAGTTCGTGCCCGACGAGATCGTCGACCGGTTCTGCCTGATCGGCCCGGTCGAGAAGCACGTCGAGAAGCTGACCGCGCTGCGCGCCCTCGGCGTGGACCAGTTCGCCGTCTACGACATGCACGACGCGCAGGAAGCCGTGATCGACACGTACGGATCGCGGGTCATCCCGGCCGTCAACGGCTGACCCCTTCGCGGCACCCCTCGGACCTCCCCCTTCCCCTCGGCCCGGGAAGGGGGGCCAGGACGCTCCCGAGCGCACCCCCCATCGGCATCACCCGCATGGCCTTTCCCGTCCCACCTCCCTGATTGGCCTGGCCCATGACCGATACCGCTCCCACGGCCCCACCGCCGCCCACCCAAGTCACCCTCACCGACGGCCGGGTGGAGATCGCCCCGGGCGCCCCGGCACCGACCGGTCCCTACGCCAACGAGGACCTGCTGCCGGTCCCCGTCGAGAAGCGCACCTGGACCACGTACAACTTCTCCGCGCTGTGGGTCGGCATGGCCCACAACACGGCCTCCTGGACCCTGGCCTCCGGACTCATAGCCGTCGGCATGGACTGGAAGCAGGCGGTGCTCACCATCGCCCTGGCCAATGTGATCGTGCTGATACCGATGCTGCTCACCGGGCACGCCGGACCGAAGTACGGCATACCCTTCCCGGTCTTCGCCCGAGCCTCCTTCGGCATCCGCGGGGCCAACCTGCCCGCCGTCGTACGGGCGCTGGTGGCGTGCGGCTGGTTCGGCATCCAGACCTGGATCGGCGGCGAGGCCATCTACTTCCTGGCCGGCAAGCTCGTCGGCAACGGCTGGACGGACGCGGCGAAGGTCGGCGGCTACGCCTGGACCATGTGGCTGTCGTTCGCGATCTTCTGGGCGCTCCAGGTGGTCATCATCTACCGCGGCATGGAGACCATCCGCCGCTTCGAGAACTGGGCGGCGCCCTTCGTGCTCGTCGGCGCGTTCGTGATGCTGTGGTGGATGAGCGACAAGGCGGGCGGCTTCGGCCCGCTGCTCGACCAGCCGTCGAAGCTCGGCTGGGGCCCGGACTTCTGGAAGCTGTTCGCTCCGGCGCTCATGGGCATGATCGGTTTCTGGTCCACGCTGTCGCTGAACATCCCCGACTTCACCCGCTACGGCAAGAGCCAGAAGGCGCAGACGTGGGGTCAGGCCCTCGGTCTGCCGACGACCATGACGCTGTTCGCGTTCCTCTCCGTGATGGTCACCTCCGGCTCGCAGGCCGTCTACGGCGAGGCGATCTGGGACCCGGTACAGCTCGCGGCCAAGACCGACAACACGGTGGGCCTGCTGTTCGCCCTCGTCACCGTCCTGGTGGCGACGTTGTCCGTCAACGTCGCGGCCAACCTGGTCTCGCCCGCGTTCGACTTCTCCAACATCGCGCCCCGGAAGATCAGTTTCCGCGCCGGAGCCCTCGCCACCTGTGTCCTCGGCGTACTGATCTTCCCGTGGAAGCTGTACTCCGACCCGCAGGGCTACATCTTCACCTGGCTCGGCCTGGTCGGCGGCCTGCTCGGCACCGTCGCGGGCATCCTCATCGCCGACTACTGGATCCTGCGCCGCGCCCGGCTCGACCTGGCCGACCTGTACCGCACGGGCGGCCGCTACTGGTACGAGGGCGGCTGGAACTGGCGGGCCGTCGTCGCCTTCGTGGCCGGAGGCGTCCTCGCCGTCGGCGGCGCCAGCTTCAAGCCGCTGATCGACGGCCGCCCCATCCCGGCCCTGGCCGGCCTCGCCGACTACGGCTGGGCGGTGGGCCTGGGCACGTCGATGCTGCTGTACCTGGTGCTGATGGCGGCACGGGGCCGGGACCGGACCATCGTCTGAGCGCTGACGCGGACGCTGGAGGACGGTCAGTCCTTGCCGCCCTCCAGCGCGGCCACCGCTTCCTTCGCGGCCTTGATGGCGCCCTTGTTGATCGTGTCCGTGCCCGGCGCCTTCTTCGACTCGAAGTCGCTGCCGTTGTACGTGATGACCACCAGCGCGTTCGACGCGCGGACGAACACCTGGCCCTCGCGGGTCTCCTGCCTGTCCTCGGTGGTCAGGTTGACGATGGAGTACGCGGTGTCACCCAGACCGGGGACGGCGCCTCCGCCGCTCTTCTCCTCGGTGCGCCCCGTGTAGGCCTTCTCCGCCGCCTCGTCCGACTCCATCACCTCGAAGGACACGTCGAGCCAGCGGTAGTTGTACCCCTTGAGCGCGTTCCAGGAGCAGGTGCGGCGCAGCTCGGAGTCCGTGGACGGGATCTCCTTCCCCGCCGTCTTGGCACCCGGCACCAGCGACTCGACCGTCTTCTTGGCGACGCTGTCGCAGGGCGCAGGCGCGGCCGAGTAGGTCTTCGGCGCCGTCGACGTCGACGGGGCGGACGCGGACTGGGTCTCGGTCTTCTCGTCGGCCGGCTTGTGCTCGGCGGCCTGCGGCGCGGCGAGCGGGCCGGACGACAGTGCCCAGCCCGCCGCGGCGAGCACGGCCACCGGGGACAGGCGTGCGGTCAGGGCCAGGGGCAGAGGTATGGAACGCACGGCGCCCTTCTCGTGGGGGACGGACGGTGCGGATCAGGTCCGCACGGCGGACGGGACGACAGTTTCACATGACTCTCCGTGGTGCGAAAGTGCGAACTCGCTCCGTGGCTGCGCGGTGACGGTGACTCACTGTGGGCGGCCGGGGTTTCGGTCGGTTCGGCGGTCACTGGGCGGTTTGTCATCGCCCGGGTCGCGCAGGAACTGGGCGGCCTATCGTTGCGGACATGGTCTTCCAGCCGTCGACGGAACCCGCCGTCTTCCACGCAATGCTCCGCGACCAGTTCGAGACGTTCCTCGATGAGCACCGCTCCGCGCTGCACGACAGTCTGAACGGGCTGACCGAGGAGCAGGCACGCCGGTCACTGGTCACGTCCAAGACCACGCTGCTCGGCCTGGTCAAGCACGCCACGTTCGTCGAGAAGGTCTGGTTCGACGAGGGGATCACCTGCCGGTCCCGTGCCGAGATCGGCATTCCCGGCTCGCCCGACGAGTCCTTCGACCTCCACGACGACGACACGGTCGCCTCGGTCCAGCACGCCTACCGGCAGGCATGCGCGGCATCCCGTCGCGCCACGGCGGAGCTGACCCTGGACGACCTCCTCCCGGGCAACCGCCGGGGCCCGCTGCCGCTGCGTTGGGTCTACCTCCACACGCTGCGCGAACTGGCCCAGCACTGCGGCCACGCCGACATCCTCCGCGAGCAGGTACTCGGCGGCACGACATCCCACGGCTGACGCGGGGCTGTCACGGCACGCCCCTCCATCGAGGTAGGGCCCAGGCCAGCACGTAGCCGAAGCCGTTGAGGGCCCAGTGCAGCGACGCGGGCGCCAGCAGACTGCCGGACCGGCGCCGCAGCTCGCACAGGACGACCCCGGCGGCGGTCGTGGCGACCACGGCGGCCGCGACCGACAGCGCGGTGCCCGCCGGTCCGGTGCCGAGGACCGCCACGGCCTCGTTGGCCCGGCTCAGCCCGCGCGAGGGAAGCACATGCCAGAGCCCGAACAGCGATGACGACGCCGCGGTGGCCCAGGCGGTACCGCGCCGACGCCGCACCATGGCCCACAGGACGCCGCGGAAGGCGATCTCCTCCAGCAGCACGGTGCCGACCGGCACCCGGATCAGCACCCGCCACAGCAGTTTCCCCACGGTCAGGCCGACGGCGCGTTCGTCCTCGAAGGCCTCCCTGGTGACCGGCAGGGCGAGCCCGGCCAGGAAAACGGCGATAACCGCGCCCACCAGGACAAATGACCACCGCAGCCCCCGGTGCAGGGCCGCCTTGTCGAGCCCGAGATCGGCGCGGGTGAGACCGTCCCACCGGGCGATCAGCAGCAGCGCGGCAGCCGCGGCCACGCAGGTGGGTACGTAGGCGTCGGGCGCGAGCCAGTTGTTGAGCAGGTTCGCGGCCACCAGGACGGCGAGGACACAGAACATCCGCATGGTGACTCCAGCATCCCGCTATCCGCTCCGTCAGCCCGGGTAGAGAAGGGAGATCACCGGCAAACAGGTGAACGAGATGAGAGGCCCTATGTTCACGACCCGCCCCACCCTCCAGGGCACCTTCGGCATGGTGTCCTCCACCCACTGGCTCGCCTCGCAGTCGGCGATGGCCGTCCTGGAGGACGGCGGCAACGCCTACGACGCGGCCGTGGCGGGCGCGTTCGTGCTGCATGTCGTCGAGCCGCACCTCAACGGCCCGGCCGGCGAGGTGCCGATCCTGCTCGCCCCGTCCGGCGGCGAGGTACGGGTGCTGTGCGGGCAGGGCGTCGCACCGGCCGGGGCGACGGTCGCCCACTACCGGGGCCTCGGTCTCGACCTCGTGCCCGGCACCGGGCCGCTCGCCGCCGCCGTGCCGGGGGCGTTCGACGCCTGGATGGTGCTGCTGCGCGACCACGGCACCAAGTCCCTCGACGACGTCCTGAAGTACGCCATCGGATACGCCGAGCACGGGCACGCGCCCGTGGAGCGCGTCGGCGAGACCGTCGAGACCGTGCGCGAGCTGTTCGAGACGGAATGGATCTCGTCGGCGGAGGTCTACCTGCCCGGCGGAAAGGCCCCGCGCCCCGGCGAACTGCTGCGCAACCCCGTGCTCGCCGTCACCTGGAAGCGCCTGCTCGCCCAGACCGCCGGGGCCGGGGACCGGGAGGCGCGGATCGAGGCCGCGCGGGAGGTGTGGCGCTCCGGCTTCATAGCCGAGGCCCTGGTACGGCAGGCCGGGCAGCCCACCATGGACACCAGCGGCGAACGCCACACCGGCACCCTCACGGCCGCCGACCTCGCCGGCTGGTCCGCGACCTACGAGACACCGGTGTCGTACGACTGGAACGGCTGGACCGTGTGCAAGCCGGGCCCCTGGAGCCAGGGCCCGGTCCTCCTCCAGCAGCTCGCCCTCCTCCCGCCCGAGCTGCCCCGGTACGGCTCGGCCGACTACGTCCACCTGCTGGTCGAGGGCTGCAAACTCGCCATGGCCGACCGGGAGGCCTGGTACGGGGACGCCGCCGGCGTGCCGCTCGACGACCTGCTGTCCGAGGGGTATAACGCGGCCCGCCGCGCCCTCGTCGGTGAGGAGGCGAGCCACGACCTGCGGCCCGGCAGCCCCGGCGGACGCACCCCGCGACTGTGCGCGCACGCGCGCGTGGCGGCCGCGGCCCAGGAGGGCTTCGACGCCCTGGGCATCGGGGAGCCGACGGTCGCCAAGAGTCCCGCGTCCCCCGTGCCGGGCGAACCGGAGGTCACCGCCGACGGGACCACCCGCGGCGACACCTGCCACCTCGACGTCGTCGACCGCTGGGGCAACATGGTCTCGGCCACGCCCAGCGGCGGCTGGCTCCAGTCCAACCCCGTCGTGCCCGAACTCGGCTTCCCGCTCGGCACCCGGCTCCAGATGGCCTGGCTGGAGGAGGGCCTGCCGAACTCCCTCACCCCCGGCCGCCGCCCCCGCACCACGCTGACCCCCTCGATCGCCCTGCGCGAGGGCGTGCCCGTCATGGCGTTCGGCACACCGGGCGGCGACCAGCAGGACCAGTGGCAGCTGCACTTCCTCCTGGCGGTCGCGCTGCGCGCGCGGGTGCGCGGCGGCCTGGACCTCCAGGGCGCGATCGACGCCCCGAACTGGCACAACGACAGCTTCCCCGGCTCCTTCTACCCGCGCGGCATGCGCCCGGGGAGCGTCACCGTGGAGTCCCGCACGGACCCGGCCGTCGTCGAGGAGCTGCGGCGGCGCGGCCACGAGGTGACCGTCGGCGGCCCCTGGTCGGAGGGCCGGCTGTGCGCGGTCGCGCGGGACCCGGAGACGGGCGTCCTGTCGGCGGCGGCGAACCCGCGCGGCATGCAGGGGTATGCGGTCGGGCGGTGATCCCGCCGTATGCCCCTGACCGCGCATCCCGCCGTATCCCCTCGCACCGCAGGGACCCGTCGCTGTTCATCGCCGTGCCACCCGGAGTGCACCGGGCGGGTGGGGATTGTCAGTGCCGCGTGTTGTGATGGAGGGGTGATCGACAGCACCGAAACCATCGAAGAGTTTCTCGCACGGCACGCCTCCGACGTCGAGGAGGAGATCCGCAGGGCGGCCGCCACCGAAATCATGCCCCGCTGGCGCCGGCTCGCCGCACACGAGGTGGACCAGAAGGCCGGCCCGCACGACCTGGTCACGGACGCCGACCGCAAGGCCGAGCTGTACCTGACCGAGGCCCTGGTCGCCCTGCTGCCCGGCTCGGTCGTGGTCGGCGAGGAGGCGGTCCACGCGAATCCGGCGTCCTACGAAGCGCTGCGCGGCGAGGCCCCGGTCTGGATCGTCGACCCGGTCGACGGGACACGGCAGTTCGTGCGCGGCGAGCCGGGTTTTTGCACCCTGGTCGCCCTGGCCCACGGCGGCACCCTGCTCGCGTCCTGGACCTACGCCGCCGCCACTGACCGGCTCGCCACCGCACAGCGGGGCAAGGGCGCCTACCTCGGCGGGGAGCGGCTGTTCGCCGGTGTGCCCGAGCCCGGCCGGGACCTGCGCGTGGCCACCTCCCACCCGGACTACACCACGGACGAGCAGAAGCACGCCCTGCTCGGCCTGCGCGCCGACGGTGTGGCACCGCGCTCGTGCGGCTCGGCCGGGCTGGAGTATCTCGCCATCGCTCAGGGCGAGTCCGACGCCACCGCCTTCTCATGGGAGGCCGCATGGGACCACGCGGCAGGTCTGCTCCTGGTGGAGGAGGCGGGCGGCGCCCACCTGACCCTCGAGGGCGAGCCCTTCCGCATCACGGGCGGCAACGCCCTGCCCTTCACCGCGGCCCGCGACGCGGCCACGGCCCGCCGGGTGGTGGCCCTGCTCGCGGGCGGGGCCTGACCGTCACGGACCGTGCCCGTCCGGTCGCCCAAGTGGCGCTCCGGCCGTCCTTCCCGCACATATCCACCCGCGCCCGGTGACTGTCAGTCCCCGGGCCTATCCTGATCCTCAGTGGCCGTCGGCTGACGAAGGGGTCCGAAGGTGCCGTCGATGCTCGATGCCGTCGTAGTGGGTGCGGGGCCGAACGGACTGACCGCGGCCGTGGAGCTGGCCCGCCGCGGCTTCTCCGTCGCCGTGTTCGAGGCCCAGGGCACGGTGGGCGGCGGCGCCCGCACCGAGGGGCTCACCCTGCCGGGCTTCCGGCACGACCCGTGCGCCGCGGCGCACCCGCTCGCCATCAACTCACCCGCGTTCCGGGCCCTGCCGCTGGAGCGCTACGGCCTGGAATGGCTGCACGCCGAGCTGCCCATGGCGCACCCGTTCCCGGACGGCTCGGCGGCCGTACTGGCCCGGTCGGTGGGCGAGACGGCCGCCTCCTTCGGGCCGCGCGACGCCGGGACGTACCGCAGGCTCGTCGAGCCCTTCCTGCCCAGGTGGGACGCGCTGGTCCGCGACTTCATGTCCCTGCCGCTCACCGCGCTGCCCCGCGACCCGGTCACCCTCGCCCGCTTCGGCCTGGTCGGCCTGCCCCCGTCGACCCTGCTGATGCGCCGCTTCCGCGACGAACCGGCCAGGACGCTGTTCGCCGGGCTCGTCGCGCATGTCATGGCACCGCTCGGCGGCTTGGCCACCAGCGCCATCGGCCTGGTCTTCGCCCTGGCGGCACACGCCCGCGGCTGGCCCGTCGCCCGCGGCGGCTCCCAGGCCATCTCCGACGCCCTCACCGCCTACCTGCGCGACCTCGGCGGCAGCGTCCACACCGACTACGAGGTCAAGCGCCTCGACGACCTGCCGCCGGCCCGCGCGTACGTCTTCGACACCTCGCCCACCGCCCTGGCCCGCATCGCCGGCTTCGGCAACCACTACGCGGACTACCGCTACGGACCGGGCGCCTTCAAGATCGACTACGCGCTCGACGGCCCCGTGCCGTGGACCGCGAAGGAGGCCCGCGTCGCCGGCACGGTGCAGATCGGCGCCAGCAGCGCGGAGATCGGCACCGCACTGCGCGCGGCGTCCCGGGAGGGCCGGGCCCCCGACAAGCCGTTCCTGATCACGGTCCAGCCGAGCGTCGTCGACCCCACCCGGGCCCCGGCCGGCAAACACGTCTTCTGGGCCTACGGCCACGTCCCGCACGGCTGGACCGGCGACCTGACCGACGCCATCGAGCGCCAACTGGAGCGGTTCGCCCCGGGGTTCCGCGACCGCGTCCTGGCCCGCGCCACCGCGGGCCCGCCCCAACTCGCCGCCCGCAACGCCAACTACGTCGGCGGCGACATCGCCTCCGGCGCGGTCTCCGGCCTCCAGATCCTGCTGCGCCCCAAACCGACCCTGTTCCCGTACCACACCCCCCACCCGGCCGTCTTCATCTGCTCGTCGGCGACCCCGCCGGGCCCCGGCGTGCACGGCATGTCGGGGCACAACGCGGCGAAGGCCGTCTGGAAGCGGCTGAGGCAGACATGACCACCATCGAACTGGTCCAGGGCGACATCACACGCGAGAGCGTCGACGCCATCGTCAACGCGGCCAACTCCTCGCTGCTGGGCGGGGGAGGGGTCGACGGAGCGATCCACCGGCGCGGCGGCCCCGCCATCCTGGCGGAGTGCAGGAAGCTGCGCGCCTCCCACTACGGCAAAGGCCTCGCCACCGGCCAGGCGGTCGCCACCACGGCGGGCGACCTGGACGCCCGCTGGGTCATCCACACGGTCGGCCCCGTCTTCAGCGCGACCGAGGACCGCTCCGCCCTCCTGGCTTCCTGCTACCGCGAGTCCCTCCGCATCGCCGACGAACTCGGCGCCCGGACCGTCGCCTTCCCGGCGATCTCCACCGGCGTCTACCGCTATCCGCTGGAGGACGCCGCGCGCATCGCGGTGGACACGGTGCGCGGGGCGCGGACGGACGTCGAGGAGGTCAGGTTCGTCCTCTTCGACGAGCGGGCGTACGAGGCGTTCGCCCGGCAACTGCGCTGACGCCGGCGGCCCTACAGCTTGGGCGCAGGTTGCTCCCCCGAACCCCGGACGATCAGCCGAGTGGGAACGGTGATGGTGCGAGCCCGGGAGCGGTCGCCGTCGAGGCGGGCCAGGGCGGTGGCCGCGGCGTTGCGGCCGAGCTCTTCGGGGTCCTGCGCCACGACGGTCAGGGCCGGTTCGAGTGCCTCGGCGAGTGAGACGTCGTCGAAGGCGACGACTGCCACGTCCTTGCGCTTGCTGCGGGCGAGTTCGGCGACTATGCCGAGCGCCATGATGTTGTTCCCGGCGAACAGGGCAGTGGGGGGATCGGCCAGTTCGAGGAGTTGGGCGGTCGCGGCCTCGGCCCCTGGCTGGTCGTGGGCGTTGGCGACGAGCGAGCGGTCGTGAGGAAGGTCGGCTGCCCGCAGGGCCGCGCGGTATCCGGCGAGGCGTTCGCGGCGGGTGTACAGCTTGACGGGCAGGTCGCCGACGAATCCGATGCGGCGGTGGCCGTGGGCGATGAGGTGGGCGACGCCTTCCTGGGCCCCGGCACGGTTGGAACTGACGACGCTGTCCGTGGGCAGGCCGACTCCTGGGCGGTCGAGGAAGACGATGGGCAGCCCCGCCGTGCGATGGGATTTGAGGTGGGAGTGGTCGGCGCCGACGGACGGCACGACGATGAGGATGCTGACGCGACGGGCGAGGAACTTGTCCGTCAGGGCGCGCTCGCGGTCGGGGTCGTCCGCGGACGACCCCATGAGCAGGGTCAGTCCGCGTTCGCGGACCGTGTCCTCGATGGCGCGGGCCACGGCTCCGAAGAAGGGGTTGGCGAGGTCGGGGGTGACCAGTCCGATGGTGGTGTCCGGGCCGCCGACGCGCATGTTGCGTGCCATGAGGTTCGGCTGGAAGCCCAGCTTGGCAACCGCGGCGAGTACGTGTTCCCGCGTCTGCGCCGAGACGGGACCGTCCTCGTTGAGGACGCGCGAGACTGTCTTGGCGCTGACGCCGACTTCTCGTGCGACATCGGCAAGGGTGGGGCGGCGGCTCGCTGCCATGGAGGAAACCGTCTCCTGAGTGCTCCCGGGCTCCGGCCGCGGCCTCGGCCGGAACGTGCGAGAGCGGGGTTGAGCTGTCAGGTGGCCTGGACTCCGGCGGCTTTCGCCGCCGCGGAATCCGCTACGACAGTATCTCCGGCCTCGTCGACGCTGAGCGCGCCGGTCATGATGGCGACGACCTCCGCCATGGAGTAGTCGGAGGGCTTGATCACGGCGGCGCGCCTGCCCAGCCGGTGGACGTGGATCCGGTCGGCGATCTCGAAGACGTGGGGCATGTTGTGGCTGATCAGGACGACCGGCATGCCCTTGTCACGGACGCGGCGGATGAGGTCGAGGACCTGTCCGGACTCCTTGACGCCGAGGGCGGCGGTGGGTTCGTCCATGACGACGACACTGCGGGCCCAGGCGACGGCGCGGGCGACCGCGACGGCCTGCCGCTGCCCGCCGGAGAGCGTCTCGACCGACTGGGTCAGCGAGCGCAGGCCGATCTTCAGGTCGGCCATGTGTTCGGCGGCCTCCTGGCGCATGCGCTTCTTGTCGAGCATGCGGAAGGCGCTGCCGAGGACGCCGGGACGGCGCAGTTCGCGGCCGAGGAACATGTTGGAGGCGATGTCCATGGAGGCGGCCACGGCCAGGTCCTGATAGACCGTCTCGATGCCGTGGGCGCGTGCGCTCTGCGGGCCGGAGAAGGTGATGGGTTCGCCGTTCAGGCGTATCTCGCCCGCGTCGGGGACCACCGCGCCGGTGAGGGCCTTGATGAGGCTGGTCTTGCCGGCGCCGTTGTCGCCGATGACGGCGAGGACCTCGCCGGGCAGCAGGTCGAAGTCGGCGCCGTCGATCGCGGTGACGTGGCCGTAGCGCTTGACCAGACCGCGGGCCTGCAGAACGGGGGTCTCAGTGGTGGTGGTCATCGGGCCTTCTTCCGGGAGATCTGGTCCACGGTCACCGCGAGGATCACCAGGACTCCGGTGATGAGGGTCTGGTAGATGGAGGCGACGCCCATCAGCTGAAGGCCGTTGCGGAAGACGCCGACGATGAGGACGCCGATGAACGTGCCCAGGACCGAGCCGCGTCCGCCGAAGAGGCTGGTGCCGCCGAGGACCACGGCGGTGATGCTGTCGAGGTTGTCGGTCTGGCCGGCCTGGGGGTCGCCCACGCCGGTGCGGGAGATGAGCAGCAGGGCGGCGATGCCGTAGAGGATGCCGGCCGCGGTGTAGACGCCGATGGTCAGGCGGGAGGTGCGGATGCCGTTCAGCCGGGCCGCTTCCGGGCTGTTGCCCAGGGCGTAGACGTGCCGGCCCCAGCCGGTGCTGCTCAGCGCGTAGGCGAGGAGCAGGAACAGGGCGATGGTGACCAACGAGCCGTACGTGATGTCGGTGTTCCCGAGCGGGAAGGTCTGCCCGAGAGCCGTCAGCGGGCCCGGCAGGTTGGTGACCGTCTGCTCCTCGGAGTAGATGTGGGTCAGCGCGAACGCCACGTTGAGCATGCCGAGGGTGACGATGAACGGCGGCAGCGGGATCTTCTGCACCAGCGCGCCGTTGAGCAGGCCGAAGCCTCCGCAGACGACCAGGCCCAGCGCGATCGCGGCGAGCGGCGGCAGGGAGCCCTCGGCCGCCATCTTGGCGATCACGATGCTGCCGAACGCCATCACGGCTCCGCACGACAGGTCGATGCCCGCCGTGAGGATGATCAGCGTCTGGCCGATGGCCAGGGTGCCGACGACCATGACCTGCTGCACGATCAGCGAGAAGTTCCCGCCGGTGAGGAACTGGTCGGTCGAGACGGAGAAGAAGACACAGGCCAGGAGGAGGGCGGCCAGCGGGCCGGTGGTCGGTTGCGTGAGCAGTCTGCGGACCGTGGTCGGCGCTTTGAGCTCGGCGTACGGCGTTGACGTGGAAGGTGGAGTGGACGGAGGCGTGGACGTGGCGGTCATGCGAGGTCCTTGTCGGAAGACAGAAGTCCTTGTCGGTCCTTGTCGGACGGCAGGAGGACGAGGGGGGCGGCCGTCCCCGGCCGGGGAGGAGGGGCCGGCCGCCCCGCTGAGGGGTCTCGAACGGCGGCAGCTAGGGTGCCTGCCGGGTGCCGGCGGCTCAGCCCCAGCAGTTGTCCAGGCCGTAGGCGGTGTCCTTGGACGTGACCCCGTCCTGCGCCTTGTCGGTGATCAGGGTGACGCCGGTGTCGGTGTAACCCGACGCCTTCTTGCCGTCCTTGGCGTACGTCGCGACTGCCTTGACGCCCTCGGCGGCCATCTTGAGCGGGTACTGCTGCGAGGTCGCGGCGATCTTGCCGTCCTTGACGGCCTGGGTGCCCGTGCAGCCGCCGTCGACAGAGACGATCAGCACGTCCTTCTCCCGGCCCTTGGCCTTCAGCGCGGTGTACGCGCCCAGCGCGGCGGGTTCGTTGATGGTGTAGACGACGTTGATGCCGGGTTCCTTCTGGAGACAGTTCTCCATTGCCGTCTGGCCCTTGGACTGGTCGCCGCCGGTGTCCTGAGCACAGGCGACGTCCTTGTCGGTGGCGCCGAAGCCCTTGAGGAAACCGTTGTGCCGCTGAACGCCGACGGACACACCCGGCGCGAGGTCGAGGGCGGCTATCTTCGCGGTCTTGCCCTTCATCGCGGCCTTGGCGTACTGGCCGATCAGCTCGCCCGCCTTGAGGTTGTCGGTGGCGAAGAGGGCGTCGACCGCGCTTTCCGGGTCGGTCGGGGTGTCCAGGGCGATGACCAGAACACCCTTGGCCTTGGCCTTCTCGATCGCCGGCACGATCGCCTTGGAGTCACTCGGCGTGATCAGGATGCCCTTCACTCCGGCGGCGACCATGTTCTCGATGGCGGTGACCTGACCGGCGTTGTCCCCGTCGAACTTGCCCGCCGCGGTGGACAGTTCGACACCGTTGTCCTTGGCGGCCTTCTCCGCGCCTTCCTTCATCTTCACGAAGAACGGGTTGGTGTCGGTCTTGGTGATCAGACCGACCTTGACGCTGCCCGATCCGGCGTTCGCCGTGCCCGATCCGGATCCGGATCCACAGGCGGTCAGGGTGAGGGCCGCGATGCCCGTGCACGCGGCGGCTCTGAGCAAGGAGGAAGGCAGACGAGAGATACGTGACATGAACGACTCCTGCGGGATTGCGGACGAGCGGCCGGCATCGGGCGCATGCCGCCCGAGGTGTCATCGTTGACTCATGTCAGCGTTGACACTGCTTGGCGAGGATGATGGACTCCGCCTCCAGGCAACGTCAATGCCTTGCACCCGTCACAAATCGGCAACGCCGTGGCCGCCACCCGCCCGAACCGGTCCAGCAACCGCCCGCAACGTGCCCGTTTCACCGGCGCGTCCCAACGCCCGAACCCGCCGTGGCACGACCAGCCGGCGCGGTTCGTGCCGGACGAGGCCCTCGTCCGGCGCCTCGACTCCACCCACTGAAAGGACAGGGAACCATGACGAAAACCCTGCTCGCCGAGTTCACCGCCCGAGAGGGAGCGGAGGACGAGGTCGCCGCCCTGATACGGGACTACGCCGTGAAGGTACGCGAAGAGGAAGGCAACCTGGCCTTCGACGTCTACACCAAGGCGGCCGACCCGCGCGCCTACTGGATCTTCGAGGTCTACCGGGACGAGGACGCTTTCAAGGCACACCTGGACGCCCCCTACGGCGCCCCGTTCAACGCCGCCCTCACCCCGCTGATCGAGGAGGACGCCTCGGTACTGACGTTCCTCGATCCCCTGGCCACGCATCGATCTCGTTAAGGAGGCACACTTCACCCCGCTTCGGCGGGGATGGCAGCGGGCCTTCGGATCCGACGGACGGCCGGCCCGGAAAAGGGGCGGGCCGTGGGCGACGTCGCGGCTCCCTGCGCCTCGGCCCGTGGTCGTCAGGGCATGCGAGGGGCGGAGCCGGTGGCCCGGATCAGATGTAGAAGACGTAACTCACCCAAACATGCTAACAGTTGCCACCGCGCGCTCAGGGGCGAGTACGGACCAGCAGCAGCGCGACGTCGTCGTCGGGCTCCGGGCTCAGCGCGCCGAGGAGGCTGTCACTGGTCCGTTGCAGGCTGGGCCCCGCGTTCCCGAGGAGGCGGGTCAGTGTGGTGAGGCCGGTGTCGATCGGCTCCCCGCGCTTCTCGACCAGCCCGTCGGTGTACAGGGCGAGCAGGGAGCCCGGCGCGAGCTCCACCTCCACGGTGCCGAACTCCACGCCGCCCACCCCCAGCGGCACGCCGCCGGGTACGTCGACGAGTGCCGCGCCGCCGTCCGGCCCGGCGAGCACGGGCGGCAGGTGTCCGGCGCTGGACAGCGAGCAGACACCGGCCCGCAGGTCGCACACCGCGTACACGCACGTGGCGATCGCGTCGCCGAGCGAACCGGCGATGTCGTCGAGGTGCCGCAGCAGCTCGGCGGGCGGCAGGTCCAGCCGGGCCAGCGCCCGCGTCGCCGTGCTCAGCTGCCCCATGATCGCCGCGGCCTGGACGCCCTTGCCCATGACGTCCCCCACCACCAGCCCGGTGCGGCCCGGGCCCAGCGGCAGTACGTCGTACCAGTCGCCGCCGACCTCGCTGAGCGCCGGGCGGTAGCGGGCGGCGATGTCGAGCCCCTCCCGCTCGGCGGGCGTGGTCGGGAGCAGGCTGCGCTGGAGCGTCAGGGCGGTGCCGCGTTCCCGGCCGTAGAGGCGGGCGTTGTCGATGCAGATCGCGGCGCGCGCGGCGAGCTCGGAGGCGAGCACCCGGTCCCGGTCGTCGAAGGCGCGTTCGTCGACCGTGCGGTACAGGGTGAGGGTGCCGAGGACCTTGCCCCGGGCCATCAGCGGCACCGCCATGTAGGAGTGCGCGCCGGCCTCGCGCAGGGTCTGGGCGGCCCGCGCGTCCCGGGCCAGGCGCCGCATCATCCTGGGGTCCACGTGCTCCACCAGGACCGGGCGGGCCCTGCGGACGCACTGCGTGATCATCCGAGAGGAACCGTAGGTGGCCAGTTCGCCGACCGGGTCGGCGGCGTGGATGGCGTCGGTCGGGTAGCCCGCCGCGACGGCCAGTGCCCGGAACTCGGCGGGCGCGCCGCCCAACACCGGCGCGATGGTGCCGTGGGCCACGACCGACTCCAGGACGTCCACGGCGGCCAGGTCCGCGAGGTGCGACACCACCACGTCGGCCAGCTCCCGGGCGGTCTGCTGAAGGTCCAGCGTGGTGCCGATCCGCACCCCGGCGTCGGCGATCACCGACAGGTGCTGGCGTGCCTGCGCGACCTCGGCCGCGGCCTGCTGGCGCTCGGTGACGTCCAGCACGGCCATCGCGAGACCGAGCACCCGGCCGTCGGTGTCCTCGATGCGGTGGTACGACTCCGAGTAGGCGCGATCCTGTTCGTCCCCCGCGGTGCGGCCGATGGTCTGCTGGTCGAGCAGGGGTCTGCCGGTCTTGAGGACGTGCCGCATCCGGGTCTCGATGACCTCGACGTCCAGGCCGGGCAGCACCTCGCCGAGCCGGCGGCCCAGCACCGCCTCCTCGGGCACGCCGTTGATCCGCTCCAGCGCGGGGTTGACCCCGACCCAGCGCAGGTCGTTGTCGAAGACGGCGATGCCGAGCGGGGTCTGGTGGACGAGGCTGTGCGAGAGGGCGAGGTCCCGCTCCACCTTCCGTACCGTCGTCGCGTCCGTGGCGAGTCCCAGCAGGTGGGGCTGTCCCTCGCTGTCGAGGAGCCGCATCGTGCGGAACTCCACGGCGCGTTCCGTACCGTCGCGGTGCCGCAGTGGGAAGACACCGGCCCAGCGGTCGCCCGATCTGACCTGGGCGAACAGCTCCCTGCCCCGGTGGCGGTTCTCGGGCGCGACCAGGAGGGTGTCGGCGCGTTGCCGCAGGGCCTCCTCGGCGGTGTAGCCGAGCAGCTGCTCGATCTCGGGGCTCCACAGCGCGATGTGCCCGCCGCCGTCCAGGACCACGGCCGCGACCTTCAGCAGGTCCAGCAGCCCACCGGGCGCGGCCGTGACGGCGTCGCGATCCGGGGTCGCATACCCGTTCATCCGAGCCGCTCCTTCCGGCGCGGCAAAAGGTCCGGCCAAGATCTGTTGCGCAGGCTGTCCGATGAGGTCACATTACGGTCGGAGAAGCGACACTGTCGCGCCGAAATGACAAATAGTCGTGGGTCGGTACACGGAGAGAGGGAGCGGGGATCTTGGCTGACTGGACGTTGCGGGAGAGCCTGGCCACCACGTCGGGGACCGTGCGCTGGGACCGGCTCGGGGATCCCGGCGGCGAGCCGGTCGTGCTGCTGCACGGGACGCCCTTCTCCTCGTACGTGTGGCACGAGATCGCTCCCGCGTTCGCCGCCGCCGGGCACCACGTGCACGTGTGGGACATGGCGGGCTACGGCACCTCCGACATGCACCCGGACCAGGACGTCTCACTGGCGGCCCAGGGCCGGATCTTCACCGAGCTGCTCGCGCACTGGGGCCTGGAGGAGCCGTCCGTCGTCGCGCATGACTTCGGCGGGTGCGTGGCCCTGCGCGCCCATCTGCTGCACGGGGCCCGCTACCGGCGGCTCGCCCTGGTCGACGCGGTCGCCCTGGAACCCTGGGGCACCTCCTTCTTCCAGCTGGTCGGCGAGCACAGCCACGTCTTCGAACAGCTCCCGGCCGCGCTGCACCAGGCCCTGGTGCGCGAGTACGTCACGTCCGCGAGCCACACCGGCCTGCGGCCCGCCACGCTGGACGCGCTCGTGCGGCCCTGGACGGGGGAGCGGGGCCAGGCCGCCTTCTACCGGCAGATCGCGCAGGCCGACCAGCGCTACACCGACGACATCCAGCCGCTGTATCCCACCCTCGACCTGCCCGTGACGGTCTGCTGGGGCACCGAGGACACCTGGATCCCCTTCGCCAAGGGGCAGGAGCTGGCCGCCCTGATCCCGGGCGCGCGGCTGGTGCCCGTCCCGGAGTCCGGCCACCTCGTCCCCCTGGACGCCCCCGCCCGGCTGACGAGCGAGGTGCTCACCTTCCTCGGAGCCTGAAGCGTCCTGAAGGGGCCCGAAGGCGCCTGACGCGAGAGAACCATCAGGACCGCACAAAGTCCGACGGGGTCATTGCTTCGATTGTGTTCGAGTCCTAGGGTGTGCCTGCTCAGCAGTTGCTCCGTCACCGTCAGTTGCACGTGTCCCAACAGAAACGCCCATCACGGCAGTTGGGGATCGCAGCTGACGTGCCCTCAGTCCGTGCAGCACCCTGTCGAACCGAGGAAGGCCACGGTCATGCCGCACCCGCTCTCGTCCCCCGCCGACCGGCCCGTAGTCAGCCGTCGCCGCCTGCTCGAAGGGGGCGCCGCCGTGCTCGGCGCGCTCGCCCTGTCCGCGTCGCCCGCCGCCGCGCGTGCGGCGGCCCGGCGCCCGGCGGCGGACGGTCCTCCGGAGTGGAACGACGGCCTGGCCGTGTACCGCGTGGGCACCGAGCCGCCGCACACCACGCTCATGCCGTACGCCGACCTCGGGCAGGCCCTGGCCGACGACCGCGAGCGCTCGCCGTACCGGCTGAGCCTCGACGGCAAGTGGAAATTCGCCTACGCCGACCGCCCCGACGACCGGGACACCGACTTCTACCGCACCGACGTCGACGACTCCGGCTGGGACACCATCCCCGTGCCCTCGGCCTGGCAGCTGCACGGCTACGACTTCCCGATCTACGTCAACATCACCTACCCCTGGTGGGGCCCCAACGGCGGCGGCGAGGAAGCCCAGCCGCCGGCCGCCCCGACCCGCTACAACCCCGTCGGCCAGTACCGCCGTACGTTCACCGTCCCCCGCAACTGGTCGGGCCGCCGCACCTTCCTGCACTTCGAGGGCGTCAAGTCCGCCCACTACGTGTGGATCAACGGCGAGCTGGCCGGCTACCACGAGGACTCCTACACCTCCGCCGAGTACGACATCACCCCCCACCTCAAGCCGGGCACCAACCAGATCGCCGTCGAGGTGTACCGCTACTCGGACGCCGAGTGGCTGGAGGACCAGGACATGATCCGGCTGAGCGGCATCTTCCGCTCGGTCCACCTGTACTCCACGCCGAACGTGCACCTGCGCGACTTCAAACTGGACACCCCGCTCGGCGACGACTACACCTCCGCCGAACTCAAGGTCACCGCGCACGTCCGCGACTACGGCGGCAAGGGCGCGGGCCGCTACACGGTCGAGACGCAGCTGTACGACGCGCGCGGCCACGCCGTCTGGTCGCGGCCCCTGAACCAGCCCGTCGACGTCCCGGACGGCGACGAGGCCACCGCCGAGGCGTCCAGAGCCGTCCCCTCGCCGAAGCTCTGGTCGGCCGAGCACCCGAACCTCTACACCGCCGTGCTGCGCCTGCGCGACCCGTCCGGCAAGGTCGTCGAGACGCTCTCGCACCGGGTCGGCTTCCGCGAGTTCGCGCTCAAGGACGGCCTGATGCGCATCAACGGCAAGCCGGTCTCCTTCCGCGGCACCAACCGGCACGAGATGCATCCCGTCACCGGCTCGGCGCTCACCCGGGCGCAGATGATCGAGGACATCGAGGTCATCAAGCGGCTCAACATCAACAGCGTCCGCACCTCGCACTACCCCAACAACCCGCTGTGGCTGGAACTCGCCGACGAGTACGGCCTGTACCTCGTGGACGAGACCAACCTCGAAACCCACGGCATCCGCGACGAGTACCCCGGCAGCGGCCACCCCGAGTGGACCGAGGCGTGCGTCGTCCGCGCCCAGAACATGGTCCACCGCGACAAGAACCACGCCTCGGTGGTCATCTGGTCCCTCGGCAACGAGGCGGGCGGCGGCACGACGTTCAACGCCATGTACGACTGGATCCGCTCCTACGACCCCACCCGCGTCATCCAGTACGAGGGCGACGACCGCCCGGGCATCAGCGACATCCGCTCCGAGATGTACGACAGTCCGCAGCGGGTCGAGCAGCGCGCCAAGGACACGAACGACACCCGCCCGTACGTGATGATCGAGTACTCGCACGGGATGGGGAACTCCAACGGCAACTTCAAGAAGTACTGGGACATCGTCCGCCGCTACGACGTCCTCCAGGGCGGCTGGATCTGGGACTTCGTCGACCAGGCCCTGAGCTGGCCCACTCCGACCCGCAAGCTGCTGACCGAGTCCGGCCCGGGCGCACTGCGCGGCGAGGTCATCGCACCCGCCGCCGGCTTCGACCGCGCGAAGGGCGTCTCCGGCGGCACCGTCTTCCCCCGCGACGCCCGCCTCGACCTCACCGGCTCCCTCACGCTGGAGGCCTGGGTCACCCCGCACGTGACCGGCGGGCACCAGCCCCTGATCGCCAAGGGCGACACCCAGTACGCCCTGAAACAGACCGACAAGAACCTGGAGTTCTTCATCCACGGCGGCGGCCAGTGGGTCACCGCGAGCTGGGCGCTGCCCGAGGGCTGGACGGGCAAGGAGCACCACGTCGCCGGCGTCTTCGACGCGGACGCGGGGACGCTCACCCTGTATGTCGACGGCCAGGCGCGCGGCACCCGGACCACCACGCGGCGCCCCGGCAACAACACCGCGTCCCTCGCGCTCGCCACCGACGTCGACAACCCGACCCGGGAGTTCAGCGGAACCATCCGGCGGGCCCGCGTGTACGCCCGTGCCCTGAGCGCCGCGGAGCTGGCCTCGGACAGCCGCGGCCCCGGCGACGAGGGCGTGCGGTTCTGGTTCGACGCCGCCACCGTCGGCTTCAGCGAGAAGCGCCCGCGCGACAAGACGTTCTACGCCTACGGCGGCGACTGGGGCGACAACCCCAACGACGGCGCCTTCGCCGGTGACGGCATCGTCCTGCCCGACCGCACCCTCACGGGCAAGTCCGCCGAGGTCAAGCAGATCTACCAGGCGATCAACGCCACCCCGGCCTCCGGCGGCCCCGGCGCCGTCACCCTCACCAACGAGTACCTCTTCACCAACCTCCGCGAGTTCGACGGCCGTTGGTCCCTCGTCGCCGACGGCAAGGTCGTCCAGCGCGGCCGACTGACCCGCGACCAGCTGAATCTCGCGCCGCTGACCAGCAAGGACATCAAGGTGCCGGTGCGGCTGCCGGCGAAGCCCGCACCGGGCACGGAGTACTTCCTCCAGCTCTCCTTCACCACCAGGGAGCCCACCAAGTGGGCGAAGGCCGGCTTCGAGGTGGCCAAGCAGCAGCTCGCCCTCGACACGGACAGCCCGGCCGTGACGCCGCTGCCGCTGCGCAGCGTCCCCGCCCTGCGGTACACCGACCGGGACGAGGACGTCACGGTCAGGGGCAGGGGCTTCTCGGTCACCGTCGACAAGAGCACCGGCACCATCACGTCGTACGAGGCGGGCGGCACCCGGCTCATCACCTCCGGCCCCGTCCCGAACTTCTGGCGGGCGCCCACCGACAACGACCGGGGCAACGGCCACCACACCCGCAACCAGACCTGGCGCGACGCCGGGGCCAAGCGGAAGGTGGCGGACGTACGGGTGCGGCCGCTGGACGACCGGGCCGTCGAGGTCACGTTCACCGGCACGCTGCCCACCAGCACGGAGTCCACGTACAGCACGACGTACACGGTCTTCGGCAACGGTGAGATCAAGGTCGACAACACCCTGCACCCGGGAGCGCCGAACCTGCCGTACATCCCCGAGGTCGGCACCCTGCTGTTCCTGCCCCGCCGCCTGGACCGGCTGCACTACTACGGCCGGGGCCCGGAGGAGAACATGTGGGACCGCAACAACGCCACCGACGTGGGCCTGTACTCCGGCACCGTCTCCGGGCAGTGGACCTCCTACCTGCGCCCCCAGGAGAACGGCAACAAGACCGACGTCCGCTGGGCCGCGCTGACCGACGGCAGCGGACGCGGACTGCTCGTGTCCGGTGAGTCGCTGCTGGAGGTCAACGCCTCGCACTTCACCCCCGAGGACCTGTCGGTCGGGGCCCGCCACGACTACCAGCTCAACCCCAGGGACGCTGTGGTCCTCCGGGTCAACCACCGCCAGACGGGCGTGGGCGGCGACAATAGCTGGGGCGCACACCCCCACGACGAGTTCAAGCTCTTCGCCAACCGCGACTACGCGTACACCTACCGGCTACGTCCGCTGACGCGCGTGAGCGAGGCGATGGCGGCCTCGCGACGGCCGACGGCCACGGAGTAGGCGAGCGGGGGACGGCGGCGCCGCCTCAGTCGGCGGCGTCGCTGATGCCCAGACGCAGGTGCTCCACGTGGTAGACGGCCTGGTCGAGCAGCTCGGCGACATGGTGGTCGTGCAGCGCGTAGACGACCGAACGGCCCCGCCGCTCGCCCACCACCAGGCCCAGATTGCGCAGCAGCCGCAACTGGTGCGAGCACGCCGACTGCTCCATGCCCACCTCGGCGGCCAACTCGGTGGCCGGCAGCGGGCCTTCCCGCAGCCGCGCCAGGATCAGCAGGCGGGAGGGCGTGGACAGGGCCTGAAGCGTGGTGGCGACCTTCGTGACGTTGTCCGCGTCCAAGCGTACGCGCTCGGTGGCGTCCTGCGCGGGGATGACGGCTCCATGACCCATGACGTCATCGTACCGGTCGCGCACGAACACATGAATGAATCTTCATCCGTCCCGTCCTCGGCGGTCTCCGCGGGGCGCCGCACCGGCACGTCGATGTCGGATTCTCGCCAGACCCGCCACGCCCGGTGCCCGATGCTGGACGCATGCAGATGGGGATGCACACCGACACCGAGCGCTGCGTACGCGCCGTCCAGTCCAAGGACGCCCGGTTCGACGGATGGTTCTTCACGGCCGTCCTGACGACCCGCATCTACTGCCGTCCCAGTTGCCCGGTCGTGCCGCCCAAGCCGGAGAACATGGTCTTCCACCCGAGTGCGGCGGCCTGCCAGCAGGCCGGCTTCCGGGCCTGCAAGCGCTGCCGGCCCGACACCAGCCCCGGCTCCCCGGAGTGGAACCAGCGCGCCGATGTGGTGGCCCGCGCCATGCGGCTGATCGCCGACGGCGTCGTGGACCGCGAGGGCGTGCCCGGCCTCGCCGCCCGGCTCGGCTACAGCGCCCGGCAGGTCGAGCGCCAGCTGCTCGCCGAACTGGGCGCGGGCCCGCTCGCGCTCGCCCGCGCCCAGCGCGCCCAGACGGCCCGGCTGCTCATCGAGACGACCACCCTGCCGATGGCGCAGACCGCCTTCGCCGCGGGCTTCGCCTCGATCCGCACCTTCAACGACACCGTCCGCGAGGTCTTCGCCCTCTCCCCGAGCGAGCTGCGCGCCCGCGCCCCGAAGCGGCAGGGCGCGAGCACCCCCGGCGCGCTGTCCCTGCGGCTGCCGTTCCGCGCCCCGCTCAACCCCGACAACCTCTTCGGCCACCTCGCCGCCACGGCCGTACCCGGCGTGGAGGAGTGGCGCGACGGCTCCTACCGGCGCACGCTCCGGCTGCCCTACGGCCACGGCATCGTGTCCCTCACTCCTGCTCCCGACCACATCGCCTGCCGCCTCACCCTCAGCGACCTGCGCGATCTGACCGTCGCGATCAGCCGCTGCCGCCGCCTGCTCGACCTGGACGCCGACCCGGTCGCGATCGACGAGCAGCTGCGCACGGACCCGGTGCTGGCGCCGCTGGTCGACAAGGCGCCCGGCCGGAGAGTCCCGCGCACGGTGGACGAGGAGGAGTTCGCCGTCCGGGCCGTGCTCGGCCAGCAGGTCTCCACCGCCGCCGCCCGCACCCACGCGGCCCGCCTGGTCACCGCGCACGGCGACCCGGTCGACGACCCCGAGGGCGGCCTCACGCACCTCTTCCCGGCCCCCGAGGCCCTCGCGGCGCTCGACCCGGAGACCCTGGCGATGCCCCGCACCCGCCGCACGACCTTCACCACCCTCGTCCGCCGGCTCGCCGACGGCGACCTGCGCCTCGGCGTGGAGAGCGACTGGCCGCAGACCCGCGCCCAGCTCCTCGCGCTGCCCGGCTTCGGCCCCTGGACGGCCGACGTCATCGCCATGCGCGCCCTCGGCGACCCCGACGCCTTCCTCCCCACCGACCTCGGCATCCGCCGAGCCGCCGAGGAACTCGGCCTGCCCTCCACCCCCGCCGCGCTCACCGCCCGCGCGGCGGCCTGGCGCCCCTGGCGTGCCTACGCCGTCCAGTACCTCTGGGCGACCGACAGCCACCCGATCAACTTCCTACCGGTATAGGGACGTTCGATGAAGCACCACACCGTGACCGACAGCCCCTACGGCCCCCTCACCCTCGTCGCCGACGACGGCGTCCTGTGCGGCCTCTACATGACCGACCAGCGCCACCGCCCGCCGCAGGAGACCTTCGGCACCCGCGACGACACCCTGTTCGCGCAGACGGAGGAACAGCTGAAGGCCTTCTTCGCGGGCGAGCTCAGGGAGTTCACCGTCGAACTCCGCCTGACCGGCACGCCGTTCCAGCGCCGAGTCTGGGACCAGCTGCGCCGCATCCCGTACGGCGAGACCCGCACCTACGGCGAGCTCGCCGACGCCCTCGGCACCCCGGCCGCCTCGCGCGCCGTCGGCCTCGCCAACGGCCGCAACCCCATCGGCGTCATCGTCCCCTGCCACCGCGTGATCGGCGCGAACGGGAGCCTGACGGGATACGGGGGCGGGCTGGAGCGCAAGCAGCGCCTGCTGGACTTCGAGCGGGGGGCCGCACTCTTCTAGTCCCGCGGTTGGTCAAATTTGACTAGAGTGGGGTCATGCCGGAGAAGACGCTCCCGATCCTGCCGTGCCGGGCCCTCCCGCCGGTCCTCGAGTTCTACACCGCCCTCGGCTTCGAGGTGACGTACCAGCAGCGCAGCCCCAACCCGTACGCGGTCGTCGAACGCGGCGGCATCGAGCTTCAGTTCTTCGCGATGAAGCACTACGAGCCGACCGGCTCGATCAGCACCTGCTACGTCCTGACCGACGACGTCGACGGCCTGTACCAGGCGTTCCGGGCCGGGCTCAAGGCGGCGTACGGCAGGATCCCCACCCGGGGCCTGCCGCGGGTCGGGCCGCTCAAGGACATGTCGTACGGCGTGCGGCAGTTCCTCATGACCGACCCGGGCGGCAACTGCGTCCGGGTGGGGCAGCGCACGGGCGGGGAGCGGCACCACGGGCCCGCCCCCGAGGAGACGTTCGCGCGGGCCCTGCACCACGCGTCCCTCCTGGCGGACTCCAAGGGGGACGCGGCGGGCGCCGCCAAGGTCATCGACCGGGTGCTGCGCCTGACGGACGAGACGCCGACGCGCGTACAGCTGCTTCAGCTCCTCGTCCTGCGCGCGGACATCGCGGGGCGGCTCGGCGACGAGGAGAGGGCGGCGACCGCCCTCGCCCGGGCCGCCGCGCTCGACCTCACGGAAGCCGAACGCGACCAGGCCCGCGACGCGCTCACGCGCCTGGAGGACCTGCTGGCGGCGTCTCGGCCGTGAGGCCGCGCAACAGCTCCGGCAGCGCCGTGCCGATGGGTTCGCGGACGATCTCGTCGGCACGGTCGTCGTACGGCGTCGGCTCGGCGTTGACGATGACGAGCCGGGCGCCGTGGTCGGCGGCGACACCGGCGAGGCCGGCGGCGGGCTGGACCTGGAGGCTCGTACCGACGGCGACGAACACCTCGCAGGCCTTGCTGATGGCGGCCGCCTCGCCGAGGACGACCGGGTCCAGCCGCTCGCCGAACATCACCGTCGCCGGCTTCAGGACGCCGCCGCACTCCAGGCACGGCGGGTCGTCCTCCCCGGCCTCGACCCGTGCGAGCGCGTCCTCCATCGAGCCGCGGGCGTGGCAGCCGGTGCACACGAAACCCCGTGCCGTGCCGTGCAGTTCGAGGACCTTGCGGGCGGGCATCCCGGCGAGCTGGTGTAGCCCGTCCACGTTCTGCGTGATCACCCGGACGGGCACCCCGGACCGCTCCAGTTCGGCCACCGCCCGGTGCGCGGCGTTGGGCTCCGCCTGAAGCGTCCCGATCTCGCGCCGCATCCGCCAGGAACGGCGGCGGATCTCCGGGTCGGCCATGTAGTACTCGTACGTGACGAGCTTCTCGGCCTCCGGATCCCGCCGCCAGAGCCCGTTCGGCCCGCGGTAGTCCGGGATCCCGGAGTCCGTGCTGATACCGGCGCCGGTGAGGAGCGCGACGAGGGGCTTGGCCATGGCACCGAGGGTAGGACGGGCCGTACGACAGCGGCGAGCGGTTATCGAACGGGACGTCGGCGGGTGAACGGCCGGAGCCGGTCAGTACACCCGGTGCCCGTTCTCCAGCTCCGCCGTGCCCGAGCCGTCCGCCAGGACGTCCAGACAGGCCAGGACACGGCGGCCGAGGGCGCCCGGCAGATACTCGGTCAGCTCCTCGCGCGGGACCAGCCGCCAGGACAGCAGTTCCTCCTCCTGGAGGCGGATCGCCTTCAACTCGTCCTCGCCGAGCACCCCGCCGTCGTACAGGTACGACACCAGCGGCGGACGCCCCGTGCCGTGCACCCAGTCCACCGCCAGCAGCCTGCCGAGCTCCCGGTCCAGCCCGATCTCCTCGGCCGTCTCGCGCCGTGCGCCCTGCCGCGGGGTCTCGCCGTCGTCGGACTCGATCGTGCCGCCGGGCAGCGCCCAGCCCTCCCGGTAGTTGGGCTCGACGAGCAGCACCCGGCCCTCGCCGTCCCGGAACAGCGCGGCGGCGCCGGCCAGGACACGGGGCAGGGACGCGATGTAGGCGGCGAAGTCAGAAGAGGTCGTCATCAGGGCAGGGTAACCACCGGATGACGGCTCAGCCGCGGGGGAAGACGCAGCAGACCTCAGGCCTCCTGTTCCGCCAGCCGCAGCGTCCGCTCGGCCAGCTCGCTGATCCGCACCCCGTCGAAGCCGAACACCGCGCTGCGGACCGTGTCCTCCAGCGGGACCGTCCACTGGTCCGGGATGGCCGCGGCCCCGCCGAACACACCCGCCACCGACCCCGCCGTCGCACCGTTGGAGTCGGTGTCCAGGCCACCGCGGACGGTCAGGGTGATGGTGCGGGTGAAGTCGCCGTCGCCGTAGAGCAGGCCCGCGGTGAGGACGGCGGCGTTCGGGACGGTGTGGATCCAGCCCATGCCGGTGGTCTCCTCGGTGACCGTGGTGAGCGTGTCCTCCCAGGACATCCGGGTGTCGTGCAGGGAGACGACCCGGCGCACCGTGCGGGCCAGGCGGCTGCTCGCCGGGATCACGGCCAGGGCCTCGTCGACCGCGTGCCGCACCGTGGGCGCCGTGAACGCCGCCGCGATCAGCGCCGCCGCCCACATCGCCCCGTAGACCCCGTTGCCGGTGTGCGAGAGCACCGCGTCCCGCCGGGCCAGCGAGGCGGCCCGGCGCGGCGCGCCCGGGCAGGTCCAGCCGAAGACGTCGGCCCTGATCAGCGCCCCGATCCACTCCTGGTAGGGGTTGTCGTACGTCGCCGTCAGCGGCGGCTTGAGCCCGTTCGCGAGGTTGCGGTACGCGGCCCGCTCGGCGGTGAACGTCTGGAGATACGGCAGCCGCAGCAGCCACAGGTCTCCGACCTGCTCGGTGCTGAAGCCGAAGCCGTGGGTCTCCAGCAGGTCCAGGCCGAGGATCGCGTAGTCGACGTCGTCGTCACGGCAACTGCCGTGGATGCGGCCGCGCACGCACTGGCGCCACTCGGGCCGCAGCTCGAAGCCGTCACTCTCGCTGATCGGCTCGGGCAGGTAGTCGGTGAGCGGCAGTGCGGCGGCCTGCCGGAGGTAGCGGTCGATGCGGTCGCGCGTCCAGACCTCGCCCTGCTCGACCGGTTTGCCGAGCATGTTGCCCGCGACGCGGCCCTGCCAGCCGCCGAGGATGCGGTGGGTGAGGTCTGTCCGGGTGTGCGCTGGGGGCATGGTTATGGTCTACCCGTTTTCGGCGCGCCGAGGGGCGGGGGACTGCGGTGCGTTCGCGGCTGCCGGTGCGCTGTGGCTGGTCGCGCCCGCGCGGCGGCAGCCGCATGTATGGCACAGCCCCGCGCCCCTGAGTAGGGCACCTCCTGGTCCATGGGATGGGCACAGGCTGACGGCCGGGGCGTCCGCCGGTTAAGGTCGCAGCGGCGCGACTGGCCCTGACGTGCGTGAGGGCCCGGAGAGCAAGGGGAGTGCAAGTGGCGGACGCAGCAGTGAGCGATGCCCGGAAGACACAGCGGGTGCTCGTCGCCGCGGACAAGTTCAAGGGGTCGCTGACGGCCGTGGAGGTCGCCGAACGGGTGACGGCCGGGCTGCGCCGGGCCGTACCGGACGTGGAGGTCGAGGCGCTGCCCGTGGCCGACGGCGGCGACGGAACCGTGGCCGCGGCGGTCGCCGCCGGGTTCGAGCGCCGGGAGGTACGGGTCGCCGGTCCGCTCGGCGACGAGGTGACGGCGGCGTTCGCGCTGCGCGACGGCACCGCGGTCGTGGAGATGGCCGAGGCGAGCGGCCTCCAGCGGCTGCCCGCCGGGGTCTTCGCACCGCTCACGGCGTCCACGTACGGCTCCGGCGAGCTGCTGCGGGCCGCGCTGGACGCGGGTGCCCGCACGATCGTCTTCGGGGTCGGCGGCAGCGCTACCACGGACGGCGGCGCCGGAATGCTGTCCGCGCTGGGCGCGCGCTTCCTGGACCCGGACGGCGAACCGGTACCCCCGGGCGGCGGCGGCCTGGCCGGTCTGGCCACCGCCGACCTGTCCGGCCTCGACCCCCGCCTCGCCGGCATCGAGCTGGTCCTCGCGAGCGACGTCGACAACCCGCTGACCGGCCCGAAGGGCGCGCCCGCGGTCTACGGCCCGCAGAAGGGCGCCTCGCCGGACGACGTGGCGGCCCTGGACGCCGCCCTCGCGCACTTCGCGAAGGTGCTGGAGGAGTCGGCCGGACCGAAGGCCGCCCGGTACGCCGCCTCGCCCGGCGCGGGCGCGGCGGGCGGCATCGGCTACGGCGCGCTGCTCCTCGGCGCCCGTTTCCGCCCCGGCATCGAGGTCATGCTGGACGTCCTGGGCTTCGCGCCCGCCCTGGACCGTGCCGACCTGGTGATCACCGGTGAGGGCTCCCTCGACGAGCAGACCCTCCACGGCAAGGCCCCGGCGGGCGTCGCCGCGGCGGCCAGGGCGGCCGGCAAGGAGGTCGTAGCGGTCTGCGGCCGCCTCGCCCTCCCCCCGGAAGCTCTGGGCCGTGCCGGAATCCGCCGGGCCTACCCCCTGACGGACGCGGAGCCGGACGTGGCGAAGTGCATCGCCGAGGCCGGGCCGATCCTGGAACGGGTGGCGGAGCGGATCGGGCGGGACTTCCTGACCTGACCCGTCAGGGAAGGGGGATCAGGTCACCGTCCGGCTCCCTGAAGTAGCTGCCGCTGCCGAGACCCTCCACCTGGCCGTTCTTGAACCACTGCTTCGACATGCGGTGCACGGTCTTGGCGGTGAGCTCCCACACCAGGGTGTGGCCCGAGCCGGCGAGGCAGAACATCAGCTTCTTGGGTCCCGGGACGGCCGCGTAGAGGGCCGGCACCGAGAAGCGGACAGGGTCGGGGAAGGTTGCGGGGCTGTTGGCGGCCCGGTCGTTCTCCCCGTAGACGATGAGCACGGGAACCCGTTCCCCGAGGACGCGTGTGCCGGCCGGGTTCTGGTGCGGCACCGTCTCCTTGCTCCAGCCCCACCAATAGGTGTTCCGGTACCGCAGGATGCCCTCGTACTCACCCGGTGCCACCTCGGGGCCCCACTTGCTGCCGAGCGGGTCGTTCTCCATGCAGGCCTCCCAGGCGAGGTCCACGATGCCGGGCTCCCGCAGGGCGGGGTTGCCGTCCAGCCCCGTCCTGAACCCTGTCTTGGTGCCGACGTGCATCGGGAAGCCCGACATGGGCAGCGTCTGCGCCTCGGACGGGCGTCCGAAGGGGGCGGCGGGATTGCCCGACCACCGTCCGTTGGGAGGGAAGACGGGGGCGAGCAGGAGCAGGCTCTCGACGTTGCCGGGGTTCTGGAGGGTGTAGGGGCCCATGATGGCCGCGCCCAGGGAATAGCCGATGAAGCGGATCGGCTTGTTCCTGCCGGGCAGGCCCTTGATGAACTTGACGACCGCGTCCAGCTCCGCCCACTCACTCTCCGAATTCCCCAGCTGGTACGGGTACGGGGGCGGGGGAGGGCAGGGCTCCTCGAGCGGATTGGGGACGAGGGCCTCCTGCTGCGTCGGGTTGGCGTTGCACGGATCGTCCATCCTGGGGCGCGGCGACCGGCCGGAGCCCTGCAGGTCCATGAGGAAGACGTCGTAGCCGTCGTCCGCGAGTTCCTGCGCCCAGCTGTACCGGGTGGCGGAGCCGCCGGGCACCGGGGCGAGGTCGAACGCGGCCAGCTCCGGCACGCTTCTGCCGTGCAGCATCAGCACCGGCTTGGGCGTGTGGCTCGGCTTGGTGCCGTTGTACTCCCGGACGGGCAGTTTCACCGTGTCGTCGAAGTTCGCGGGGATCTGGGACTTGAGCGTGACCTGATGCTCTATGAGGGTGGGTGAGGACATGACCGTCTCCCGGTCTCGAAGGGGGAGGAACTCGCTGAAACCCCCCTGTTCCACCCTCCTCTTCCTGCGTTTCTCCCGCAAATCGTCCTGAATCAGAGGTAGTTGACCAGTCAAGGGCAATGAAGGGGAGGCCGGGAGGCCCTTGAACGCGAAACGGATGTGGCCCGAGCCTCCGAGGCTCGGGCCACACCCGTCGGTGTCGGGAGGAGATCAGGGCAGCTGCGCTGCCCGCGCTTCCCTGCGGTTGTCGCGGAAGGTGTTCACCCGGCGCGCCGTGGCGAACAGCGGGATCGTCGCCGCCATCACGATCTGCAGTGCGCAGCCCATCTGGAGCATTACCTGGCCGCCGGGCGCGTCGAACGCCCACGCCGCCAGCAGGCCCATGGCCGACACGATCCAGGCGAGCACCGCCACCGCGAGGATGCCCCGCGGCTTCGGGTACTCGACCCGGCTCACCATCAGCCAAGCGGTACCGACGACCGCCAGCAGCGTCGCCTCGAACGGCAGCTCGAGCAGCACGATCGAGACGACCGTGAGCGCACCGAACGGTGAGGGCATGCCCTGGAACGTGCCGTCCTTCACGGTGACGCACGAGAACCTGGCAAGCCGCAGCACCACCGCCAACAGCACAACGATCGCGCCCACCGCCGCGACCCGCTCATGCGCGTCACTCGCGACCATGCCGTACACGAGCACGAAGTACGCGGGCGCCAGACCGAAGCTGATCAGGTCGGACAGATTGTCCAGCTCCGCACCCATCGGCGACGACCGCAGCTTGCGGGCGACGAGGCCGTCGAACAGGTCGAAGACGGCGGCGCACAGCATCAGTATCACGGCCGTGGCCGCGCTGTTGCGGGCCATGCCCGAGTTGTCGCCCGACAGGTGCGGGATGAGGATGCCGGTGGTGGTGAAGTACACCGCCATGAAGCCGCACGTCGCGTTACCGAGCGTGAGCGTGTCCGCTATCGACAGCCGGAGAGACAGCGGCAGCTCTTCCGCGTCGTCGTCCTCGTCCTCGGCGACCCAGTTCGTGGCCTGTGTGTCGGGATCAATCACGGTCAATTCGAGTCACCCCCGCAGTCGTGGTCTGACCAACCTCGACAGCGACGTCGACACCTTCCGGAAGGTAAATGTCAACGCGCGATCCGAAGCGGATCAGGCCGATGCGGTCGCCCTGCTCGACCTTGGTGCCCTGCGGGACGTACGGGACGATCCGCCGCGCGACCGCGCCGGCGATCTGCACCATCTCGATGTCACCGAGCTCGGTGTCGAAGTGCCACACCACGCGCTCGTTGTTCTCGCTCTCCTTGTTGAAGGCGGGAACGAAGCCACCGGGCACGTGCTCGACGGACGTCACCGTGCCGGACAGCGGCGCGCGGTTGACGTGTACGTTGAGCGGGCTCATGAAGATGGCGACGCGAGTGCGGCCGTCCTTCCACGGCATGATGCTCTGCACCACACCGTCGGCGGGCGAGATGACCCGGCCCTGGCCGATCTCGCGCTCGGGGTCGCGGAAGAACCACAGCATTCCCGCCGCGAGCGCGGTGGCGGGAACGGCGACGGCCCTGGCCGCGCCGGAGCGGCGGGCACGGGCCAGGCTGAGGGCTGCGGTGGCGACGGTCGGAAGGAGCCACGGCGATGCTCCGCGCGCGAGGCGTACGCCGGCCCGGCTGTCGCGAGATGCAGAGGTTTGGCTGTGGGGCATGGATGACCTTCGTAGCGGATGATGCCGCACTCTGACGGGGGACGGCGGCTTTCCGGCGATCGTAGCGGCTCGGGGCCCTAACTGGGTAAGCCAGGAAGCCGAGTCGGCGTCCCAAGAGTGCTGACGGGGTGTGATCTTCTTCTCCAAGAAAACACCCCGTATCCGGACATCTAGCCCTGGAATCGATACTCTTCGAGCAGTCGCCGACCGATGATCATTTTCTGGATCTCGGCGGTACCTTCACCGATCAGCAGCATCGGCGCCTCACGATAGAGGCGCTCGATCTCGTACTCCTTGGAGAAGCCGTAGCCGCCGTGGATCCGGAAGGCGTCCTCCACGACCTCCTTGCAGTACTCGGAGGCGAGGTACTTCGCCATCCCAGCCTCAAGGTCGTTTCGTTCTCCGGAATCCTTTTTGCGTGCCGCGTTCACCATCATCGCATGCGCGGCCTCGACCTTGGTAGCCATCTCGGCCAGCTTGAACTGGATCGCCTGGTGCTGGGCGATCGGCTTGCCGAAGGTGTGACGCTGCTGCGCGTACTGGACGCCCAGTTCGAACGCACGCTGAGCGACGCCGCAGCCACGCGCCGCCACGTTGACACGGCCGACCTCCACGCCGTCCATCATCTGGTAGAAGCCCCGGCCGGTGACCCCGCCGAGCACGCGATCGGCGGGAATCCGCAGGCCATCCATGATGAGCTCGGTGGTGTCGACCCCCTTGTAGCCCATCTTGTCGATCTTGCCCGGGATGGTGAGGCCGGGACGGACCTCGCCGAAACCGGGCTCCTTCTCGACCAGGAAGGTCGTCATCGACTTGTGGGGCGCGGTGCCCTCGGGGTGACCTTCGTCACTTCGCACCAGAACGGCCACTAGGGACGACGTCCCGCCGTTGGTCAGCCACATCTTCTGGCCGTTCAGGACGTACTCGTCGCCGTCCTTCACCGCCTTCGACGTGATCGCCGACACGTCCGAGCCGAGAGCCGGCTCCGACATCGAGAAGGCACCGCGGATGTCACCGGCCGCCATCCTCGGCAGGAAGTGGTCCTTCTGCTCCTGCGTGCCGTGCTGCTTGAGCATGTACGCCACGATGAAGTGCGTGTTGATGATGCCGGACACCGACATCCACCCGCGGGCGATCTCCTCCACGCACAGCGCGTACGTCAGGAGCGACTCGCCCAGACCCCCGTACTCCTCGGGGATCATCAGGCCGAACAGGCCCAACTCCTTCAGCCCGTCGACGATCGCTTGCGGGTACTCGTCGCGGTGCTCCAGCTCGGTCGCGACCGGGATGATCTCCTTGTCCACGAAGTCCCGGACGGTGGACAGGATCTCCTGCTGGATGTCCGTCAGACCGGCGGTCTGGGCGAGTCGCGCCATGGCTACTTCTCCTGCTCCTTGAGCTCGGGGCGGCCCGGCTGCTCGCCGCCGCGCTCCTTGATGTACGTCTCGGTCGGCACCATGACCTTGCGGCGGAACACGCAGACCAGCGTGCCGTCCTGCTTGTAGCCCTTGGTCTCGACGTAGACGATGCCGCGGTCGTTCTTCGACTTCGACGGCCACTTGTCGAGCACGGTCGTCTGGCCGTAGATCGTGTCGCCGTGGAAGGTCGGCGCCACGTGCTTCAGCGACTCGATCTCCAGGTTGGCGATCGCCTTGCCGGAGATGTCCGGCACGGACATGCCGAGCAGCAGCGAGTAGATGTAGTTGCCCACGACGACGTTCTTGCCGAAGTCCGTCGTCTTCTCCGCATAGTTCGCGTCCATGTGGAGCGGGTGGTGGTTCATGGTGAGGAGACAGAACAGGTGGTCGTCGTACTCCGTGACCGTCTTGCCCGGCCAGTGCTTGTACGTCGCCCCGACCTCGAACTCCTCGTAGGTGCGTCCGAACTGCATCGCGCTCAGGCCTCCGGGATCTCGAACTTGCTGGTGCGCCGCATCCCGGCGGCGCGTCCCTTGCCCGCGATGACCAGGGCCATCTTGCGGCTGGCCTCGTCGATCATCTCGTCGCCGAGCATCGCGGAGCCCTTCTTGCCGCCCGCCTCGGACGTGTAGTAGTCGTACGCGTCCAGGATCAGCTCGGCGTGGTCGTAGTCCTCCTGGGACGGCGAGAAGATCTCGTTGGACGCCTCGACCTGGCCCGGGTGCAGCACCCACTTGCCGTCGAAGCCGAGCGCGGCGGCGCGCTGGGCGACCTCGCGGTAGCCGTCGATGTTGCGGATCTGGAGGTAGGGGCCGTCGATCGCCTGGAGGTTGTTGGCGCGGGCGGCCATCAGGATCTTCATGAGGATGTAGTGGTAGGCGTCCGCCGGGTAGCCGGGCGGCTGCTCGCCCACGACCAGCGACTTCATGTTGATGGACGCCATGAAGTCGGCCGGGCCGAAGATGATCGTCTCGACGCGCTGGGAGGCCTGCGCGATCTCGTTGACGTTGTTCAGGCCCTGGGCGTTCTCGATCTGCGCCTCGATGCCGATCTTGCCGACCTCGAAGCCCATGGTCTTCTCGATCTGCGTCAGCAGCAGGTCGAGGGCGACGATCTGCTGGGCGTCCTGGACCTTCGGCAGCATGATGCAGTCGAGGTTCTGGCCGGCGCCCTCGACCACCGTCACGACGTCGCGGTACGTCCACTCCGTCGTCCAGTCGTTGACGCGCACGACCCGCGTCTTGCCCGTCCAGTCACCCTCGTTGAGGAACTTGACGATGGTGTGCCGCGCCTCCGGCTTCGCGAGAGGGGCGCACGCGTCCTCCAGGTCGAGGAAGACCTGGTCGGCGGGGAGGCCCTGCGCCTTCTCCAGGAAACGGGGGTTCGAGCCCGGTACCGCCAGGCAGGAACGCCGGGGGCGAAGGCGGTTGACCGTGGTCATGCGGAGACCTCCAGGGGGTCGAGCTTGTTCGCTTTCCGGATCTCGTCGACGATGCGGCCGATGATTCCGGTGATGTCGAAGTCCTTCGGGGTGAAGACCGCTGCCACTCCGGCTGCCCTGAGCTGCTCGGCATCCCCGTTCGGGATGATGCCACCGGCGATCACCGGGATGTCTGTGGCACCGGCCACACGCAGCCGTTCGAGCACGTCCGGCACCAGCTGGGCGTGCGAGCCGGACAGGATGGACAGGCCGACCGCGTGCACGTCCTCCGCGAGGGCCGCGTCCACGATCTGCTCGGGCGTCAGCCTGATGCCCTGGTAGACCACCTCGAAGCCGGCGTCACGCGCGCGTACGGCGATCTGCTCCGCGCCGTTGGAGTGTCCGTCCAGGCCCGGCTTGCCGACCAGGAAGCGCAGCTTGCCCACGCCCAGGTCCTTGGCCGTGAGATCCACCCTGCGGCGCACCAGGGCCAGCGTGCTGCCCTCCTCGGCGGGGACGGCCACCGGCGCCGAGGAGACACCCGTGGGCGCCCTGAACTCGCCGAACACCTCGCGCAGGGCCCCGGCCCACTCGCCGGTCGTGACTCCGGCGCGGGCGCACTCCAGGGTGGCCTCCATGAGGTTCTCGGTGCCCCGGGCGGCCTCCTTCAGCTTCTCCAGCGCCTTGCAGGGCCGCGGGTGGTTGAAGGGCGGCTGGTAGCGGCTGTCGCGCCACTGCTGGAGCGCGGTGATGACGCGGGCCTCGACCTCCGGGTCGACCGTCTGGATCGCGGTGTCCAGGTCGGCGGTCAGCGGGTTCGGCTCGGTGCCCTCGAAGGCGTTGACCCCGATGATCTTCTCTTGGCCGGACTCGATCCGGCCCCGGCGTTCCGCGTGCGAGGCGACCAGCTGCGACTTGAGATAGCCGGACTCGACGGCCGCCATCGCGCCGCCCATCTCCTGGATGCGGTCGATCTCCGCGAGCGAGGCCTCGACCAGTTCGTCCACCTTCGCCTCGATGACCTTCGAACCCTCGAAGATGTCCTCGTACTCCAGCAGATCGCTCTCGTACGCCAGCACCTGCTGAATGCGCAGCGACCACTGCTGGTCCCAGGGACGGGGCAGACCGAGCGCCTCGTTCCAGGCGGGGAGCTGCACGGCACGCGCGCGTGCGTCCTTGGAGAGTGTCACGGCCAGCATCTCGAGCACGATCCGCTGGACGTTGTTCTCCGGCTGCGCCTCCGTCAGGCCCAGGGAGTTGACCTGGACGCCGTACCGGAAGCGGCGGTGCTTGGGGTTCTCGATGCCGTACCGCTCGCGGGTGATCCTGTCCCAGATGCGGCCGAAGGCGCGCATCTTGCACATCTCCTCGATGAAGCGGACGCCCGCGTTCACGAAGAAGGAGATCCGGCCGACGACGTCACCCATGCGCTCCTGGGGCACCTGTCCCGAGTCGCGCACGGCGTCGAGGACGGCGATCGCGGTGGACATCGCGTACGCGATCTCCTGGACCGGTGTGGCGCCCGCCTCCTGCAAGTGGTAGCTGCAGATGTTGATCGGGTTCCACTTCGGCATGTGGGAGACCGTGTACGCGATCATGTCCGTCGTCAGCCGGAGCGACGGCACCGGCGGGAACACGTGCGTACCGCGGGAGAGGTACTCCTTGACGATGTCGTTCTGGGTCGTGCCCTGGAGCTTGGTGATGTCCGCACCCTGCTCCTCGGCGACGACCTGGTAGAGCGCCAGCAGCCACATGGCCGTGGCGTTGATGGTCATCGAGGTGTTCATCTGCTCCAGGGGGATGTCCTGGAACAGCCGGCGCATGTCACCGACGTGCGCGATCGGCACGCCGACCCGGCCGACCTCGCCGCGGGCGAGGATGTGGTCGGAGTCGTAGCCGGTCTGCGTCGGCAGGTCGAACGCCACCGACAGACCCGTCTGGCCCTTGGCGAGGTTGCGCCGGTACAGCTCGTTGGACGCCTCGGCCGTGGAGTGACCGGCGTAGGTCCGCATGAGCCACGGACGGTCCTTCTGACGCTCTGTCATCCAGCAGCCCTCAGATGTTCCGGAAGCGGTTGATGGCGTCGATGTGCTTGGCGCGCTTGGCGTCGTCGCGCACGCCCAGGCCCTCCTCGGGGGCCATGCACAGCACGCCGACCTTGCCCTGGTGCAGGTTGCGGTGCACGTCGAAGGCGGCCTGGCCGGTGTCCTCCAGGGAGTACACCTTCGACAGGGTCGGGTGGATCTTGCCCTTCGCGATGAGCCGGTTGGCCTCCCAGGCCTCGCGGTAGTTGGCGAAGTGCGAGCCGATGATCCGCTTCAGCGACATCCACAGGTAGCGGTTGTCGTACTCGTGCATGTAGCCCGAGGTGGAGGCGCAGGTGGTGATGGTGCCGCCCTTGCGGGTGACGAAGACGCTCGCGCCGAAGGTCTCGCGGCCGGGGTGCTCGAAGACGATGTCGATGTCCTCCCCGCCGGTGAGCTCGCGGATGCGCTTGCCGAAGCGCTTCCACTCCTTCGGGTCCTGGGTGTTCTCGTCCTTCCAGAACTTGTAGCCCTCGGCGCTGCGGTCGATGATCGCCTCCGCGCCCATGGCCCGGCAGATGTCCGCCTTCTGCTGCGAGGACACGACACAGATCGGGTTGGCGCCGCCGGCCAGCGCGAACTGGGTGGCGTACGAGCCGAGTCCGCCGCTCGCGCCCCAGATGAGCACGTTGTCGCCCTGCTTCATCCCGGCGCCGTTGCGGGAGACCAGCTGGCGGTAGGCGGTGGAGTTCACCAGGCCCGGGGCGGCGGCCTCCTCCCAGCTCAGGTGGTCCGGCTTCGGCATCAGCTGGTTGGACTTGACCAGCGCGATCTCGGCGAGGCCGCCGAAGTTGGTCTCGAAGCCCCAGATGCGCTGCTCGGGGTCGAGCATCGTGTCGTTGTGGCCGTCGCTGGACTCCAGCTCGACGGACAGGCAGTGCGCGACGACCTCGTCGCCGGGCCGCCAGGCGTTGACGCCCGGGCCGGTGCGCAGGACGACGCCCGCGAGGTCGGAGCCGATGATGTGGTAGGGCAGGTCGTGGCGCTTGGCCAGCTCGCTGGTGCGGCCGTAGCGCTCCAGGAAGCCGAACGTCGACAGCGGCTCGAAGATCGACGTCCACACCGAGTTGTAGTTGACCGAGGAGGCCATGACGGCCACCAGGGCCTCGCCCGGGCCCAGCTCGGGCAGCGGCACCTCGTCCAGGTGGATCGACTTGCGGGGATCCTTGTCGCGTGTGGCGAGCCCGGCGAACATCTCCGTCTCGTCCTTGTGCACGGTGATCGCGCGGTACGACTCGGGGAGCGGGAGGGCGGCGAAGTCCTCCGACGTGGAGTCGGGCGACTGGATCGCGGCCAGGATGTCCTTAACGGTCACGGTGTTGCCTCCGGCGGTGAGCGCCCTGAGGGAGGGGCGCCGATGGTTACGTCGGTGCTGCTGAGGGTCGAGGGTGTGCCGTCGGTTCGGCGGTGGTGCTGTTCGGCAGCGCTGGTGGCGCGGGAGGTTGCCTGTGACGCAGGCGTCCGGACGGGCAGGCGCTGGGCCCGCTGGGACGTCGCCCGGACCTCTTCAACGTATGACACCGCGTGTCACCCCGCAAGGCACTGAGTGCCAGAAGTTTCTCTCAGATGAAATCTTTACTTGACAAATGAGCGATGATCGATCGAACGGTAACCCAGAGGGCTGTCAAAACGTCTCCTGACATGCCAAAACGGCCACCCCGAGGGGTGGCCGTCGTCACAGGGAGATCACACGGGAGAAGGGACTCAGCGCTCCTTGAGGGCCTGCTCGATCGTCCGCATGACCTCGTCCAGCGGGGCGTCGGTGCGGGCGACGGTCACCAGCACCTCGCCCTGCGCCGAGGCCGTGGCCGCGGCCGGCTGCGGCTCCGTGGAGCGCCCGGCCCCGATGCCCGTGCCGAACGTCTTGCGCACGATCGCGAAGGCGTGGTCCAGCTGCGCCTCCACATCCCCCTGTCCGCCCGCCCGCAGCCAGCGCCGCAGGACGTGGTTGTGGGCGGTGACCACGGCGGACGCGGCGACCTCCGCGAGCAGCGGGTCGTCGTTGGCGTCGTCGGCGTGCGCGCGCTCGTCGAAGTGGCCGAGGAGGTAGCGGGTGAACAGGCGCTCGTAGCGGGCCACCGACGCGATCTCCGCCTCGCGCAGGGTGGGCACCTCGCGCGTCAGCTTGTAGCGGGCGACCGAGATCTCCGGACGGGCCGCGTACATCTTCATGACTTCCTTGATGCCGCGGCACACCGTGTCAAGCGGATGCTCGTGCGCGGGCGCGGCGTTGAGCACCGCCTCGGCCCGGACCAGGGTGTCGTCGTGGTCGGGGAAGATCGCCTCTTCCTTGGAGCGGAAGTGGCGGAAGAACGTGCGGCGGGCGACGCCGGCCGCGGCCGCGATCTCGTCGACGGTGGTCGCCTCGTACCCCTTGGTCGCGAACAACTCCATCGCGGCGGCCGCCAGTTCCCGGCGCATCTTGAGCCGCTGGGCGGCGGCGCGAGAGCCTGCGGCACTTTCCGGCGGGTCGGTCGTAACCGATGTACGTGAGGACTTGGCGGGCTGGGACATGCCCTGAACGTACTGCATGTGCGCAGCTCGCTGCGCGTGACCTGGTTCGTGGAACCGGTCCGGGCCGAGCAGGCCGCCCCACTCCGCGCCGGACCGGAACCAGTCGCCGGGACCCTCAGCGCTTGGCATATTCGCGGAAGCCACGGCCCGTCTTGCGGCCGAGGCAGCCCGCGGCCACCAGGTGCTCCAGAAGCGGTGCCGGGGCGAGCCCCGGGTCGCGGAACTCGCGGTGCAGGACCTTCTCGATGGCGAGCGAGACGTCGAGCCCGACGACGTCCAGCAGCTCGAACGGGCCCATCGGGTAACCCCCGCCCAGCTTCATCGCCGCGTCGATGTCGTCGAGCGACGCGTAGTGCTCCTGCACCATCTTGATCGCGTTGTTCAGGTACGGGAAGAGCAGCGCGTTCACGATGAAGCCCGCCCGGTCCCCGCAGTCGACCGCGTGCTTCCTGATCCGGCCGCAGACCTCGCGGACCGTCGCGTGGACGTCGTCGGCCGTCAGCACCGTGCGGACGACCTCGACCAGCTTCATGGCCGGGGCCGGGTTGAAGAAGTGCATGCCGATGACGTCCTGGGGACGCGAGGTGGCCCGGGCGCAGGCGACGACCGGCAGGGACGAGGTGGTGGTGGCCAGCACCGCGCCCGGCTTGCAGACCTTGTCCAGCGCGGCGAACAGCTGCCGCTTGACCTCCAGGTCCTCGGCGATGGCCTCCACGGCCAGGTCGACGTCGGCGAAGGCGTCGTACGAGCCCGCCGGAGTGATGCGGTCCAGGGTCTGCGCGGCGGCCTCGGCGGTCATCCGGCCCTTGTCGACCGAGCGGGACAGGGACTTGCCGATGCGGGCCTTCGCGGTCTGGGCCTTCTCCTCGCTGCGGGCGGCGAGGACGACCTCGTACCCGGCCTTGGCGAAGACCTCGGCGATACCGGAGGCCATGGTGCCCGAGCCCGCGACACCGACCGAGCGGACCTCCCGGCCCGGGACCAGGCCGCCGCCCTCCAGCGGGGTCAGCGCGTCCCGCACGACGGTGGCGCTGCCCGGCGCCTCGTACGTGTAGAACCCGCGTCCCGCCTTGCGGCCGGTCAGGCCCGCCTCGCTGAGCTGCTTGAGGATCGGCGCCGGGGCGTGCAGCCGGTCGCGGGAGGCGGCGTACATCGCCTCCAGGACCGTGCGCGCGGTGTCGACCCCGATCAGGTCGAGCAGCGCCAGCGGGCCCATCGGCAGGCCGCAGCCCAGCCGCATCGCGGCGTCGATGTCCTCGCGGGAGGCGTACTTCGCCTCGTACATCGCGGCGGCCTGGTTCAGGTAGCCGAACAGCAGGCCGTCGGCGACGAAACCGGGCCGGTCGCCGACCGCGACGGGCTCCTTGCCCAGGTCGAGGGCGAGATCCGTGACCGCCGTGACGGCCGCGGGCGCGGTCAGCACCGAGGAGACGACCTCGACCAGCTTCATGGCCGGGGCCGGGTTGAAGAAGTGCAGGCCCAGCACCCGCTCCGGACGGGCCGAGTCGGCGGCGAGCCGCGTGACGGACAGGGCGTTGGTGCCGGTCGCCATGATCGTCTCGGGGCGCACGATCCCGTCCAGCTCGCGGAAGATCTGCTGCTTGATCTCGTACGACTCCGGCGCCACCTCGATGACCAGGTCGGCGTCGGCCGCGGCCCGCAGGTCGGTGGAGGTGCGGACGCGGTCCAGGATCTGCGTGCGCTCCTGCTCGGTCAGCCGGCCGCGCTCGACGCCACGGGCGGTGGAGGACTCCAGGGCGGCGACGCACTTCGCCGCCTGGGCCTCGCTGATGTCGATGCCGACGACCTCGCGGCCGGCCTTGGCGAGGACCTCGGCGATGCCGGTGCCCATCGTGCCGAGGCCGACGACTGCGATGGTGCGCAGCGGGGACAGGGACGGGTCGGAAAGGGGAGTGGCCATCGCGGGACTCCTGGATGAGGGTGACGACTTCGGAACGTGCCCGGGTGCGCCGAAGACGGACCGGCGTATGCCGGATCCCGGGCGCACCGGGTACGTGAGGAATGCGGGTGTTGGCCGGGCTGCGAGCGCACACGCCCGGTGCCGTCGCCACGGGCGTGCACACGCCCGGGGAGCGGCGGGTCCGACCGGCCCTGTCCCGGGGCCGAGCCGTACTGCGGTACCTGAAGTACCGAACCGACTGCTCTCACGACGGCCGCGTCACCAGACCGCCGCGAGGAAATGCGAGTGGGTAACTCGCTCGTCTGAGCTTAACTCGCGGGTAACGAGCGCGCCAGCCCTCGTGTTTGTGATGTACGTCCCGGGCAGCTCGCGGCGCCTCTAATCTCTCACTCATGGACGAAGAGTTGCGATCACTCACGGAGCGCTTACGGCAGGAGTCGGGGGCGTCGCCCGCCTTCGAGCGGCTCGTGGCGACCGACGACCTCGACGCCCTGGCCGCGGTGCTGACCGAACCCGGGCAGCCCTTGTGGGCGAGGGAGCTGGCCGCCTTCCGGCTGGGACTCGACGGGGACCGGCGGGCCTTCGAGTCCCTGGTGCTGCTGCTCAACCACCGTGACCCGCCGCGCTGCGCGTCCGCCGCCTACGCCCTCGCCCGCCTCGGCGACCGGCGCACCGCCCGCGCCGCCGCCGCCCTCGCCACCAACGAACTGCGCGTCGCCTACGCGCTCCACCCCGTCCGGCTCCTGGTCGAACTGCGAGCCCCGGAGGCGGTGCCCGCCCTGATCACCACCCTCCAGCGACGGCTGCGCCCGCACGACCCGTACCGCCGCGTGGCCCTCGCCTGCGTGGAAGGGCTCGGCACGCTGGGCGACGCCCGGGCCAGACCCGTGCTGAACGAGGCCCTCGCGCATCCGGTGCTGGCGGAGGCGGCGGTGCGGGCACTGGGGCGGATTCCGAAACAGAGGTGAGATCAGCGGGGGAGTGCGCGTGCGTACCGCACCTCGGGGACCGTGACACCGTCCACCTCGAAGGGCTCCTCCGCGCCGTCCGCCTCGAACCCGGCCCGTTCGTAGAAGCGGCGGGCCCGGCCGTTGCCCTTGAGGACCCACAGGAGCAGACGGCCGTGGCCCGCGGCGGCGCAGCGCGCGACGGCCTCCGCGAGCAGGGCCTGCCCCGCGCCCCGTCCCAGGTGTTCCGGATGGACGTAGACGGCGTACAACTCGGCGTCATCCGTGGCGACTTCGCCGTCCCGGTACGGCCCGTGGCAGGCCCAGCCCACGACCTCGCCGCCGGTGTCCTCGGCGACCAGGTTCACCACGCTGCCGTCGGCCTGCGCCAGGTGCCCGCGACGCCGCTCGGCGTCCTCCGTGACGCTGAGCCCGTCCAGGTACGACTGCGGTATCAGCCCCCGGTACGCGCTCTGCCAGCCGCGGATGCGGATCTCCGCGACACGGTCGCAGTCGGCGAGCGCCATCTCCCGTATCCGAAGCGCCCTGGTCGAAGGACTCACTCCGCCACCACCGCGAACGCCTCGACCTCCAGCAGGAATTCGGGCCGGACCAGCCCCGCGACCCGCACCGCCGACGCGGCAGGCAGCCGGTCGTCGGGTATGTACTCCGCACGGGCCGCCCGGATGGCGGGCATGTGGGCCATGTCCGTGACGAAGTAGGTGAGTTTGACGACGTCGTCGAAGGTCGCCCCGGCGGCGGCCAGGCAGCGCCGGAGGTTCTCGAAGACCCGACGGGCCTGTGCCGCCGGGTCGCCCTCTCCGACCGGCCGGCCCTGCTCGTCCAGCGCGAGCTGTCCCGCGATGGCCACGAAACGGCCGGTGCCCATGACGACGTGGCTGTACTGGGCCGCGGCGGCGACCCCGTCGGGCGCGGCAATTCTGGTCAGCTCACTCATGGGTCCATCGTGGACCACGGCACCGACCTGTGTGCTCAGAACCGGCCGCCGCCGGCTCCCCGGACCGGTTTCCTTGCAAGGGCCTAGGTCGTGTCCGCAAAGTCCCGCCTGCCCCGCGACGCCCGGCACGCCCTCTCGCCGCACCGGGCGAACACCCACGTACAACCAGCACGCGGGCGTCCGCCCGGCACTCCCCCAGCCTTCGGCCGGGGGGACCCCCAGAGCACGCACCGGACGCCGCGAGGCCCGCCCTCCGGGCGGACGACGGGACTTTGCGGACACGACCTAGCGCTTCAGCTGGGCGTACATGGCTTCCAGGTCTGCGGACAGCTGCGACTTGATCCACCGGGTGGTGTCGTCGGCCAGTACCTCGTGCGCCCCTGCCTCGATGCCGTCGAGCGCGGCCACGGCGACGTCGCGGGGGTCGGCCTTGGGCGCGTCGATGCCCGACGTCATGTCGGTGTCCACGTAGGCCACATGGAGCCCGGTCACCGCGATGCCGCGCGGCTGCAACTCCAGGCGCAGGGAGTTGGTCTGCGACCACAGGGCGGCCTTGGAGGCGCTGTAGGGCGTGCCGTCGGCCAGCCAGGACAGGGCGGAGTGGACGTTGAGGATGTGCCCTCCGCCCCTGCGCTCGATGATCGGCGCGAAGGCCCGGGTGACCAGCAGCGGCCCGTAGAAGTTGGTCTCCAGATCCCGGCGCACGTCGTCCATCGGGGACTCGAGGTACGAAGCGCGGGCGGAGGCGCCGGCGTTGTTGATCAGGATGGTGACGTCCTGGGCCTGCTCGGCGGCGGCTGCCACGGATGCCGGGTCGGTGACGTCGAGCGCCAGCGGAACGGCATCGGGGTGTGTCACCGAGCGAGGGTCGCGGGCGGTGGCGTAGACCTTGCCGGCCCCGCGCGCGTAGAGCTCCTCGACCAGCACCTTGCCGATGCCCCGGCTGCCTCCGGTGACGAAGACGCCGGCGCCCTTGATCGCTGTCACGACTACCTCCAGAACATGGAAAACCGATCGGTTTCACCACCGTAAACCGATCGGTTTTCAGGCGCAAGAGGGTGGCCGCGGCGCCAACGGCTGCGAGTGACGCGTCAGCGCATGCCTGCCGCGTCGAGCAGGGTGTTCACGGTGGGCGCGATGAGCCCGGGCAGCTTGTCGGCCCCGATTCCCGCGCGGGCGCTGGCGCCGTCGAAGACCAGGCTGAGCTGCCGGGCCAGCAGGTCGGCGTCGCCCGCCCCGCCCAGTTCGGCCTCGGAACGGAAGAACTCCGTCAGGTTCGCCTTGATCCGGTGGGCCACCCGGCTCGCGGGGTGGTTCTGGTTCTTCAGCTCGATCTGAACAGCCAGGTACGGGCAGCCTCGGAACTCGGGCGTCCCCGACTGCGACTCCACCTGCTCGAAGACGTGCAGGATCCGCTCGCGGGGCGACCGGCCGTCGTCCGCCGCGGGCAGGAGGGTCGCCACGAAGGCGGAGGCGCGCTCCTCCAGGCTCACTGCCAGCAGCTCGTCCTTGCTCTCGAACAACTGGTACAGGGAGCGCTTCGACACCCCCGCCGCCTTGCACAGCGCCTCGACGCCGATGCCGACACCGTCCCGGTAGGTGAGCGTGGCCGCCGCCTCCAGCAGCCGCTCTCTCGTACTTGCCTTCACCTCGGTGGTCATACTGCGAGGTTAACCCGATGTGGAGGAAATGAAAACCGATCGGTTTCAAGGTGTGCCGGGGCGGACACGCCCTAGGCCGGGACGGCGGTCTTCCCGGGCTCGGTCTCGACCGGGATGCGGTGCATCCCCTTGCGGTCGTACCAAGCGGTCACGCCGAAACCGAACAGTGCGGCCACCGCGAGGCCGGCGCCCATCATCACCCAGCCCCGAGTCAGGCCCGCGTCGGCCCGGGCGTCGTAGTAGAGGATCGAGCGGAGGCCGCCGGTGATCTGCCGCAGCGGCTCGAACTCCGCGAGGAAGCGGTAGAAGCCGGGGAGCGCCTCGATGGGGGTGGTGGCGCCGGCCGTCGGCACCGCCATCCCGATGAAGACCAGCGTGACCACCAGCATGCCGGGCGTGCCGAAGACGGCGAGGAGGGCGAGCGCACCGGTCCCGCACACCGCGATGGCGCACACCGAGTACAGCCACAGCAGCGGCAGATGGGCGGCGTCCATCCCCATGATGCCGATCGCGCCCGCCATGACCAGCGTCCCCATCAGCAGGGACAGGCCGACCATGAGGGTGCTGCTGATGGCGAGGCTCTGCACCCGGGTCGCCCGGATCAGCGGGCGGTGCAGGCGCAGCGGGCCCATGTCGTTGTGGGTGTAGCCGAGGGCGTGGTCCACCTGGCCGCTGATGACATTGGCCGAGAGCATGCCGCAGACCACCAGGACGAGCGCGTAGTAGAACGCCGTCAGGCCCAGACCGCTGCGCGAGTCGAGCGGATGCCCGTCCCTGACCGTGACGGCGGCCGGGTCGGCGAGCAGGAGGCGCGCGGCGACGGGCAGCTTCGCCTGGCCGGCCGCGTTCCGCGCGGTCAGTTCCTCGCCCACCCGGAGAGAGGCGCGCTCGGCCGCCTGCGTCGTCGCCGCCCGGGCCAGGCTGGAGCCCATGCTGCCGGCGGACTGGTTGGTCAGCACCGTCAGCGTCGGGCGAGCCAAGGTGTGCGTGGCTCCGGTGGTCGCCGTGCCGGTCAGTGCGGTGGTCGAGGAGGAGAAGTCGGCGGGGACGACGAGCGCGCCGTACAGCTTGCCCTCGCCGAGTCCCTCCTTCGCCCCCTTCTCGTCCATCACCTTCCAGTCGATCCCGCCCTCGCTCGCCGGGGACTCGACGATGGACTCGGTGATCCGCGCTCCCAGGTTGATGTGCTCGCCCCCGGCAGTGGCCCCTTTGTCGGCGTTGACCAGGCCGACGGGCAGCTTCTTCATGTGGTCGACCGGATCGACGTTGGCGCCGACGTAGAGCACGGCGAACAGCAGCGCGAGGACGCCGGTGACGACGCCGTTGGCGATCCACAGAGGACGGGCGCGCAGGACACGGAAGGGATGAATGCCGCTCATGACGTACTCCGGCGGATCAGGGCGTTCGCTTCGCCGGGGGCTGCCAGCCGCCGGTGACTTCCTTGACGGGCTTGTGGGGGAAGCGGCGCTGGGCGTATTCCTGCGCGTGTGAGCCCGGCAGGACGTACAGGGTCTCCTTCTTGTCCTGGAGCGGTCGCAGCACGGTGTCCATGAACGTCTTGCGGTCGTCCAGGTACGGGCCCAGGACGTCCTCGCCGCCGGGGCAGACCGCCACGCAGTAGCCGGACTTGTAGCCGGGGGGCGAGGTCAGGCTCTGCCACATGGAGGCGCTCTCGGAGTCGGAGACCCGGGAACGGTAGTCGGCGGCGTCCTCGCTGTCGGCCACGGTCTGCGCCCAGTCGGTGAACCCGCTCATGAACTCGCGGTAGTTGTGCGTGGTGCAGGCCAGCGCGTCGAACGCCCCGTCCTTGCTGATGGCACCGACCGGGCAGGCGGCGACGCACAGCTTGCAGTCGACGCAGGGGTTGTAGTCCAGCGCCCGCCCGTACTCGCTCACCTCGGCGTCCACCAGGACGGTCGCCAGCAGGATGAAGTTGCCGAACTTGGGGTGGATGACGTTGCGGTGCAGGCCCATCACGCCGAGCCCCGCGGCCACCGCGACCGTCTTGTGCGCCACCACCCAGATCCGCTCGCTGGGGAAGCGGTCCATCTCCTGGGGGAAGCCGACCGACGGGTTGAGCGCGCGGTATCCGGCGTCCTGCAGTCCCTGGGTGACGCCGCGGGCGGCATGGTTGGCCTGCTCGTCGGTCTGGTGGAACTCCTGATTGGCCACGCTGCGGGCGGGGGAGCGGCAGTTGTCGCGGTTCATCCGGAACGCCATCGCGATCAGGGTGCGGGTGCCGGGCAGCGCGGACTGCGCGTGCTCGCGCTCGCCGGCCAGGTCGGGGTGGTCCAGACTGACCGCGGCCGCGTCGTCCGCCCCGGCCGCCAGGCACAGCTCGCGCAGCCAGGCCGCGTCGATCACCGCCGGCGGACTCGCGGCGTCACCCGCCGCGCGCCGGGCGAGCACGGCCCGCACCGACGGATGTGCGGCCAGCTTCGCCGGAAGCCTGAGGTTCGCCGGCTGCCCCTCGGCGCCGCGTGCGGTAGTCATCCGACACTCCCTGGTGGACCTCGTCGCAGCTCGCCCCCAGGGCGAGAAACCGATCGGTTTCGCCTCACTGTAAACCGGTCGGTTTTCGATGCGCAAGGTCGAGCGGGCGCGGTGGGGACCGCCGCTCGTGGAGAATTCAAGGGGGTGTGCGGGTGCTCTGTCTCATCCAGTCGAGGTCATGACCCGGATGCTTCTTCGGATGCGCTCGAACGCTCCCAAGCCAGGGAGAAACGCTCCTAAAGGAGCGAGAGTTGCGTCGGCCCGGACACCGGCGGCTCCTCGGTCGGCTCAGGGGGCCGGATCCGGCGCGGCGTCCCCGCGCGCGTGGGCCCGATGCCGTACTCCTCGGCCAGTTCGTGCACCTGACGGGTGATCCGGCGCTGGTACCACTTCGGGGCGTAGGAGCCCTCCGCGTAGAGCCGCCGGTAGCGCGCCACCAGGTGCGGATGGTGTTGTTCCAGCCAGGTCATGAACCACTCGCGGGCGCCGGGCCGCAGATGCAGCACCAGCGGGGTGACGGATGTGGCGCCGGAGGCCGCTATCGCCCGCACGGTCGCCCTGAGTTGTGCCGGCTGGTCGCTGAGGAACGGGATCACCGGCGCCATCAGCACACCGCAGCCGATGCCGTGCTCGCCGAAGGTGCGTACCACCTCCAGGCGCCGCTCCGGCGCGGGCGTGCCCGGTTCGACGGTGCGCCACAGCTCCTGTTCGGTGAAGCCGACCGAGACGGAGATGCCCACGTCGGTCACCTCCGCGGCCTGCTTGATCAGGTCCAGGTCGCGCAGGATGAGCGTGCCCTTGGTCAGGATGGAGAACGGGTTCGCGTGGTCCCGCAGGGCCGAGATGATGCCCGGCATCAGGCGGTAGCGGCCCTCGGCGCGCTGGTAACAGTCCACGTTCGTGCCCATCGCGATGTGCTCGCCCTGCCAGCGGCGCGAGGCGAGCTGGCGGCGCAGCAGCTCCGGCGCGTTGGTCTTGACCACGATCTGGGAGTCGAAGCCGAGGCCCGTGTCGAGGTCGAGATAGCTGTGCGTCTTGCGCGCGAAGCAGTACACACACGCGTGTGAGCAGCCGCGATAGGGATTGACCGTCCACTGGAACGACATCCGGGAGACCGCCGGCACCCGGTTGATGATCGAGCGGGCCCGGATCTCGTGGAAGGTGATTCCCGCGAACTCCGGCGTGTCGAAGGTGCGGATGGTCACGGCGTCCGCGCCGAACAGCGCGGAGTCGGCCCGGCTGTGTTCGGAGTCCTCTGTGAGGTTGTCCCAGCGCATGACGCCTCCTCGGTAGCACTGCCCCCAGAATAGAACAGATGTTCCCTTGATCGTGCGAGGGTGCTTTCCGAACGGGTTCGACCGGGTTGGGCGACCCCGATTTGGGTGGCCGGGCAGCGGGGTGGTTGGCTTGCCCCCAACCCCCGAGAACCCATGTCCTGGAGGAAAGCGATGGCGCAGGTCGAGGCCACTACGGAGCGGATCGTCGCGGCGGACGCGGAGACGGTGTTCGACGCCCTCGCCGACTACAGCGGCACGCGCGCGAAGCTGCTGCCGGAGCAGTTCAGCGAGTACGAGGTCCGGGAGGGCGGTGACGGCGAGGGCACCCTCGTCCACTGGAAGCTCCAGGCCACCAGCAAGCGCGTGCGCGACTGCCTCCTGGAGGTCAGCGAGCCCACCGACGGCGAGCTGGTCGAGAAGGACCGCAACTCCTCCATGGTCACCACCTGGCGCGTCACCCCGGCCGGCGACGGCAAGTCCCGGGTCGTCGTGACCACCACCTGGACCGGCGCCGGCGGCATCGGCGGCTTCTTCGAGAAGACCTTCGCGCCCAAGGGCCTCGGCCGGATCTACGACGCGCTGCTCGCCCGGCTCGCCGCCGAGGTCGAGAAGTAGCCTCCCTCGAAGCGGAGGATGGATAAGCGGCTCCCTCAAACCGGGAACTTCCAGGGGCCGTTGTGCCCCTCACCGGTTCGGGTGATCTCCGTTCGGCTCAGACCTGTGCCGTAACTCGTCGCGCTTGCTCGTAGTTGTCGCTTTTACGCGGGAATTGTGCGGCAGCGCGACGAGGGGAGCGGTAGGTGGGCGGGATCACTCTGGCGCAGGACGAACCGGCGGTGGCACCTCCCGAACCCCCCTCCCCGCCGCCGGCCCCGGCCGCCGAACTGAGCCCGCGCAGGGTGCGGTTGGTCTTCGTCGCACTCATGTCGGCCCTGCTCCTCGCCGCCCTGGAGCAGATGATCGTCGCCACGGCGCTCCCGAAGATCGTCGGTGAGCTGCACGGCCTGGACCGGATGTCCTGGGCGATCACCGTCTACCTGCTCACCGCGACCGTCGGACTGCCGATCTACGGCAAGCTGGGCGACCTGCTCGGCCGCAAGGGCGTCTTCCAGTTCGCGATCGTCGTCTTCGTCGCCGGCTCGGCGCTCGCGGGCCGGGCGCAGACCATGGACCAGCTGATCGCCGTCCGGGCCCTCCAGGGCGTCGGCGCGGGCGGCCTCATGATCGGTGTCCAGACGATCGTCGCGGACATCGTGCCCGCCCGGCGGCGCGGCCGCTACATGGGCCTGATCGGCGCCGCCTTCGGACTCGCCTCCGTGGCCGGCCCCCTGCTCGGCGGCTACTTCACCGACCACCTCTCCTGGCGCTGGTGCTTCTACGTCAACGTGCCCTTCGGCCTGGTCACGCTGGTCGTCGTCGCCGTCGCGCTGAAGCTCCCGAAACCGGCCGGCAAGGCCCGGCTGGACATCCTCGGCGCGCTGCTGCTCACCGCCGCCTCCACCTGCCTGGTCCTGCTGACCAGTTGGGGCGGCACCGAGTACGCCTGGGACTCGCGCATGATCCTCGGCCTCGGCGCGGGAGCGGCCGTGGCGACCGTCCTCTTCGTCGTCGCCGAGCACTTCGCCGCCGAACCCCTCATCCCGCTGCGGCTGTTCAGGGACTCCGTCTTCAACGTCACCGGCCTGATCGGCCTGGTGACCGGGGCCGGGCTGTTCGGCGCCGCCAGCTATCTGCCGACCTACCTCCAGATGGTCGACGGCGCCTCCGCCACCGAGTCGGGCCTGCTCATGCTGCCCATGATGGCCGGCATCGTCGGCGCCTCGGTCATCACCGGACAGCTCATCAGCCACACCGGCCGCTACAAGGCCTACCCGATCCTCGGCGGCGCCCTCTCCACCACCGGCATGTGGCTGCTGTCCCGCCTCGACGCCGACACGCCCCGGCTGCACTACAGCATCTGGATGGCCGTCCTCGGCGCCGGCATCGGCATGGTGATGCCGGTGCTGATCCTCGCCGTGCAGAACTCGGTGCGGCCGGCCGATCTCTCCACCGCCACCAGCGCCACCAACTACTTCCGGCAGATCGGTGGCAGCCTCTCAGCCGCCGTCCTAGGCACCCTCATCGCCGACCGGCTCGCCGACGCCCTGGCCCGCGACCTGCCCACGCGCGCGGGCGACCGGCTCCCCGACCCCGAGTCCATCACCCCGCAGCTCGTGCACGGCCTGCCCCCGGCACTGCGCGACGGCTACATCGGGGCGTACGCCGACGCCATGCCGCGGATCTTCCTCCACCTGGTGCCGGTGCTGGCCCTCGGGCTGGTCATCGCCCTCTTCCTCAAGGAGAAACCCCTGGTGTCCCACCACGCATCCGTCACCGACCCGGACACGGTCCCCGGGAGCACCCCGATCCCGCAGGCCCGCGCCCCGCACACCGCCGGGATCCCCGTCTGCGGCTCGGTGCAGCACCACGACGGGACCGTCGTGCCCCGCGCGGCACTCACGCTCATCGACGTCACCGGACAGCAGACCGCCCGGGGCGCCAGCGGCGAGGACGGGCGCTACGCGCTGGCCACCCCGGGCCCCGGCGCGTACGTGCTGATCGCCGCCGCGGGCGGCCACCAGCCGCAGGCGGTCTCCGTGACCGTCGGCGAACGCCCCGTCGAACTGGACATCGTCCTGGGCGGCGCGGGGAACCTCGTCGGCAGCGTGGTCACCGCCGACGGCACCCCCGTACGGGACGCCGGCGTCACGCTCACCAACGTGCACGGCGAGGTCGTGGCCACCACCCGCAGCGACCGCGAGGGCGGTTACGTCATCACCGATCTGGTGGCCGGCGAGTACACCCTCGCCGCCAGCGCCCCCGCCTTCCGCCCGGCCGCGCTCCCCGTCACCGTCCAGGCCGCCCGCGAGACCCGCCGGGACATCGAACTGGCCGGCGGCGCCCTCCTGCGCGGCACCGTCCGGGCGGGCGGCGGCCGGCCCGTCGAGGACGCGCGCGTGACCCTGCTGGACGTCGCCGGCAACGTCGTCGACACGCTCACCACCGGCCCCGACGGCACGTTCCGGTTCGTCGACCTGTCCTCCGGCGAGTACACCGTCATCGCCGCCGGTTACCCGCCCGTCGCCACCGTGCTCCAGGTGGCCGGGGGCGGCCGCACCGAGCGGGACCTCCAACTGGGACACGAGGACTAAAGCCACCGGCGCGCGGGGTCGCACGCCGGTGCGAACCCCGCGCGAGGAATTCCCGCATTGACGCACATGGCAACCGGCGGTCGCCGTACGGTGGTGACGCTGGCACAGATCTTGCGGATCCGTGGGGAGAGAGGGCCTGGGCCATGGACCGTGGCACCGACAGGGGCACACCCGCCGGCCCCGGAGCCGGGCACGGCCCGGTGGCGGAAGCCACCGAGCCCGGCCGTGTCCCCCTGGCCGTGGTCGTCGTCGACCGCGAAGGCCTCGTGTCCCACTGGAGCACGGGCGCACGGCGCCTGTTCGGTGTCCCCAAGGACGAGGCCATCGGCCGCGCGGCCCTCGACCTGCTCCCCGTCTCCGGCGCACTTCCCGGGGACCAGGACACCACCACTCCGTACGAGGCCGACGACGGACCCGGCCCCGGCCTCGAGGCGTCCCTCGACGGCGGGCTGTCCTACTGTTCCTAAAGACTGAGCGGGAGTGAGTCCTGTCGCCAGGGCTCATGCTCAGCCGCGTGCTCCGAACGGTGTTGGGCACGCTGGTCGCCCGCTTTCGCTCCGCGTCCGGGCAGCACGACTCCTGATCGTGGTCCGGGTACGCGGGGGCGGGTTTCCTCACGCCGTCGGGTCTCCGGTCGGGCCTGGACGGTCCGATGCCCCGCACGATCACTCTGGTCGTGTGGGGGCGGTGCCGTCCGTCGCCGGATCGGATACCCAAGGGCGCGTCGCCCGATCGCGATGCTTGCCGCATCGTGCCGGGACACTTGACGGGCGGGTGTCGTCAGGGGCTGCTGCCAGTGCTGGGCACCCCACCGGGAGGTGTACGCCGGATCCACCGCGACGATCGCGATGTTCTGCTCGGCGGCCATCGACACCAGCCGCGCCTTCAGCTTCGCGGTGGGAAAGCGGGAGATCAGACGGCGGAACCGCTTGTTACGGCCGTGCTTCTCCCTGCTGGTGCCGTCGGTGAAGTCGAGGTCCTCGATCGCGATCGCCTCGGCTCCCCTGCGGCGGGTGTGGTGCAGCAGCCGGGTCAGCGCATGGCGGATCTGGGCGTCCCGGTGCGAGGTATTACCTGACAGGTTGTAGAAGAAGCGCTGGGGTTCGCCGACGGGGTTGCCGTGGATGTCGAGGTGCCAAGCGGCGAGGTGTTCGTCGTTCATGTCCACTGCCACCACCCCCCGGGCCAGCGCCGCGTCGATCGGCAGGACCGGGACAGCTGTGCGCTGCCAGGAAGCGGTGACATACCAGCGGCGGCGGACCGGGTCGTGGTGGATGCGGTAGGCCACCGCCCGGTTGTCCGTAACTCGGTCCGCCCATTCCTCGCCCCGGTGCTTAAACATCACGGTGGCGTCGAGGACGTAGCGGCCGTGCGGGGCGTTGGCCAGATGGCCAAGGGCTGCGGGGAGCCTGATGGAGACCTGCCCGGTGCCGGTGATGCGGATGGTCTCGTTGCCGAAGTGTTTGCCGGACTCCCCGTCGGCTGCCAGGAACATCCGCGCCGCCTCCCACCGTTCCCGCCAGGCCGCCTGATCCAGCCCGGCCCGGTGCAGGTGGTGGCGCAGGCGGGCGAGTTGGTTGCCGCCGCGCACTACATGCACCCGGCCCGCCGCCCAGTCCGCCTCCAGACCGGCGAGCCGGTCCTTCAGCGAGTGCAGGCGGCGGGCCTTGGCGTGCCACTCCGCCCGCGAGCCGTACCCGCGCACCAGCCCTTCGCGTTTGCTGGCCTTGGCGCCCAGCGGGCGGGCCAGCCGGGCCTCGATCGCGGTGATCTGCCCACGCAGCCACGCCATCCCCGCCATCTGGCCGCGCCGGGCCAGGGCCCACTGGTCATGGGTGGCTTTGGTGATGCTGCCCGCCCACCGCGCCGAAGAGGACCCGGTCAGCTCCCGCTTCCGAGCAGCCCACGTGGCGGCATCATGGGCCAGCCCCTGACGGGAGCGCACCGCGAGATCCCGCGCCGCAAGCCCACCGAGGAACGTACCGACCTCGGCCAATACGGCCGCGTCCGTCTCCGAGACCCGCAACCGGGCCCGGACCGCCACCCCCGAGGGGCCGGGCACCACAAACGGCGCCGCCACCTTCCGCAGCCCGCCCACCCCGTTACCCCCGGCCCGATGTCGACGATCCGTCACCGCATCCAACGAGCCCCAGCCGCAAAGGTCACACATTCGACAGGCAAACTTCCGTTCCCCCGACTCCGAAGCCGTCTGCGTCCCGTCGTCGGCAGTGCCGGCACTCACTCACACTCGCTCATACACGCTTACGCTCGACCAAGCGGCAGCAGTAACAACCCCCTGGTCGGCCCCGGCCCCGAGCGGCTGCTCGTGCTGGCCGCCGACGCCGACGGGCTGCGCGTCGGCGGCACCGACGGGGCGTTCGAGCGGATCGCGCCCGGCTTCGCGCTGCACACCGACTTCCCCGGCTCGGAGGACCTCGCCCGCCGACTGCCCGAGATCCTGCCCAGCATGAGCGTCGGCGAGAGCGCCCGCATCGTCGCGCAGGTCCTCGAACTCGGCTATCCTGTCCTGGAGTTCAGCCAGAATGACCGGGTGCCCGTCACGCCGGACTGGGGCGTGGCCCGGCGCGCCGAGCGCAAGGCACGCCGCGAACGGGCCGCGCGGGCCCTGGCCGCCGGTGAGCCCGTCCCGGAGGAACTGCGCGACGAGGGCGAGGACCTCGAGTACGCCGCCGTCCGCGAGCGCCTGGAGTTCCTCAACGAGGTCAGCGGCCGCATCGGCACCTCCCTCGACCTGTCCCGCACAGCTGGTCGGGGACCGGGGCAGGGCCTTCCTCGTGGAGCTCTCGGGGGCGGCCAAGGCGGTGCTGCCGGGGCTGGCGAGCGGTCCGGCCGGTCCGCCGCCCAAGCTCGCGCCCGTGTTCCGGCACGGTCTCGCACCCGGCGAGGTCTCCGACGAGGCCGTGCCCGAATATCTGAGCTCGGCCGGTCTCACCGTCCTGGCGAGCGGCGAACTGCCCCTCGTCACCACGGGGTTCCGCTCCGACGGCACGTGTATCGAGCTGCCTTCCAAGTGGTTGGTGGCGGGGCGTACGGCTTAGAGGTCCCTGAGGTGGAACGAGACAGACGGTCAGTGGTCCGGGCCGCCCAGCCGGTCGGCCAGGCACGCCAGGTACAGCGCCATGGCCGTCCGGTGCTCGCGCAGCGGGCGGCCGGTGAGCTGCTCGATCTTGTTCATGCGGTAGACGACGGTGTTGCGGTGGATGTGCAGCGCCGCGGACGCTCGTACGAGGTTGAACCCGCTCTCGCACCAGGCGGTGATCGTGTCCCGGAGGGCCGGCCAGTCCGGCTGCTCCCGCAGCCGCGCGGCGGTCAGGTCGAGCAGCCGGGTGCGGGCGGACTGGCTCACCGCCGCCAGGAGCTGGTGGACCCGCAGATCGCCGATCGAGTGGACGGTGGAGCCGCCGTCCACCCGGGCGCCCAGGCGCAGCGCGTCGCACGCGTCCTGGTAGGAGTCGTGCAGAGCGCCGACGGAGGCGGCCGGTTCGCCGATGCCCGCCCGGGCGGTGAGCCCGTCCTGGGCGGCGATGACGTCCGTGACCCGGCGGCAGTCGGCGGCCGGCGCGTCCGCCGGGGCCCGGGCCGGGAGCCGGTGCAGGACGCCGATCCAGCCGGGAGCCGTCCCGGCGACGATGTCCTGCGGGTCGGCGAAGACGTCGCGGACCGTACGCAGCAGCTCGGAGCGGACCAGTGCCACGTCCCGGGCCCGGGCACCCCGACGGGCGCCCGGGTCGGGCACCGTCACCTCGAAGGCCACCGCGACCCGGCGCAGCCGCAGGTCGAAGCCGAGGTCGGCGGCCCGGAACAGCAGGAGGTCGCCCTCCACGACCAGCGGGTCGTACGCGGCGATGTCGGTGAGCAGTTTCTCGGCCGCTCGCTCGGCGAGCAGCCGGGAGCGCAGCATCACGGACTCCCGGATCAGGATCTCCGTCTGCCGCTTCACCAGCAGACCGAAGCGGCCCACCTGCGCGGGGGTGCCGGTGATCCCGACGGTCCCCACCGCCCGCCCGTCCGTGACCAGGGGCAGGGTGATCCCGGGCCGGACCCCGCGCAGCGAGTGGGCCTGAGAGGCGTTGTGCGTGGCGGGTTCCTTGGTGCGGACGACCTCGACGGACGCCTCGTGGAAGGTGCCGACGCGACTGCTGTCGCCGCTGCCGATGACCATGCCCTCCGCGTCGGTGATCAGCACGTTGAAGCCGATGACCGCGGAGGTGTCCCCGGCGATCTCCTGCGCGAGTGACGGGCTCAGCATGGGCGATTCCTCCCGCCAGGGGCGGTCCGGGTTGGACGCACCGTACAGGGGAGGCAGGCGTTCCGGCGACAAGTTCGTACGAAGTGAACGGTGACGCGCGGCGAGCCTGTGCCTAGCGTATGGGCCTCATCACCTCCCCGCCGGGAGCACAGTGTCCCGTGAATCGGCGGGATCCTTCAGCACCGAGACGGAAGGCCCGAGCCGATGATCCGTGCGCGCTCGCTCGCTCTCGCTTTGTCCGCGATGCTCCTGATGTCCACCGCCGCCTGCGGCTCGGGCGGGGACGACGCCCCGAAGAACGTGTCCGCCGAGACCGCCGCGCTGGGCACGCTCACGCCCGGCGTCATCAAGGTGGCCGTCCAGCCCTACGCGCCCTACACCAGCGTCCAGGGCGGCAGAATCGTCGGACTCGACGGCGACATCCTCGCCTACGCCGCCAAGAAGCTGGGCCTGAAGATCGAGCCGGAGGTGACGGACTTCGCGGGCATGCTCGCCGGGGTGCAGTCCCGCCGGGTCGACATCACCATCGGCGGCGTCGCCTGGTCCGCCGACCGGCAGAAGCAGGGGCTGTTCACCGATCCGCCGTACTACTCGCCCCCGGCGATGGCCGTCCGCAGCGGCAAGACGTACAAGACCGTCGGTGACCTGGAGGGCCTGAACCTGGGCACCGTCGAGGGCTACGTCTGGGTCAAGTCCATCCAGGCCGTGCCGGACGGCAAGCTGCACGCCTACCCCGACGCCAACGGCGTCTTCGACGACCTGGGCGCCGGCCGGGTCGACGTCGGCTTCCTCGACCCGCTGATCATCATCGCCGCGCAGAAGCAGCGTCCGGAGCTGAAGATCGACACCCAGTACCTGACGCCGCCGACCGCCGCGCAGGTGAAGGCCAAGCCCGCCTACGCGTACTTCCAGCCGTACCAGACCGGCTTCTACCTGCCGAAGAAGGCCACGAAGCTGGAGCGGGCGATCTCCGCGCAGATCGACGCCATGTACAAGAACGGCGAGCTGGACAAGCTCGTCCGCAAGTACGGCGGCGACCCGAAGCAGTTCCTCGTGCCCGCCGCCGACGTCGCCACGGCCCGCCGGGGCGTGGACCGGCCCCAGGACTGGACGCCCCCGTCCATCGCCCAGTGAAAGCAGCCGCCATGTCCGGTCTCTTCGAGGTCCCCTGGTCCGACTACCGGCCCGATCTGATCTCCGCGCTCGGGCGCACCCTGTCCTACACCGTCGTCAGCTTCTCGGGGGCGGTGCTGCTCGGCCTGACCGTGGCGCTGCTCCGGCTCAGCCGGGCCTGGCCGGCGCGCGCCCTGGCCGCCGTCTACACCGAGGTGTTCAAGAACGTCCCGCTGCTCGCCATCATCTTCCTGACCTACTTCGGCCTCGCCTCGGCCGGGATCCGGCTGGACGTCTTCACGGCCGGCTGCCTCAGCCTGGTCGTCTTCTACGCCGCCTACCTGTCCGAGATCTTCCGCGCCGCGATCAGCGGCGTGCACGCCGGGCAGACCGAGGCCGGCGAGGCGCTGGGAGTCGGCAGGACCGGCATCTTCGGCCACATCGTGCTGCCACAGGCCCTCCGGCTGGCCCTGCCCGGCACCAACACCATGCTCGTCGACCTGCTCAAGTCCACCTCGCTGCTGGTCACCGTCTCCGCCGCGGAGCTGATGTCCGAGGGGCGGCTCATCACCTCGGCCACCTTCCGGGCCCTGGAGGTGTACCTGGTCATCGCGGCGATCTACTTCGCCCTCTGCTACCCGCTGTCCCAGCTGCTGCTGCTCCTGGAGCGCAAGGTCCGGTCGGGAGTGCCCCTGTCGCCGTGGCGACGGCGGCGCCTGCGAGCGGCCCGTGCCCTGCTGGCCGCCGAACCGGCTGCCCCCGTCCCCGTGAAGGAGGTTTCCGCATGACCGAGTCAGTGGCCGCGGCGACGCCCGCCGCCCGGGCCTCCTCCCAGGCCGTCATACGGATCGAGGGGCTGTGCAAGTCCTTCGACGGCCGGCTCGTGCTCGACCGGGTGAACCTGGAGGTCGGCCGGGGCAGCATCGTCAGCGTCATCGGGCAGAGCGGGGGCGGGAAGACGACCCTGATGCGCTGCGTGAACCTGCTGGAACGCCCGGACCGGGGCACTGTCGAGGTCGCCGGTGAGGTCATCCACGAGGGCGGCCACATGGTCTGCCGCGATCTGCCCCGGCTGCGCCGCACGGTCGGCATGGTCTTCCAGCGGTTCCACCTGTTCCCGCACCTGACCGCCGTGGAGAACGTGGTGCTCGCGCAGCGCAAGGCGGGAGTGCCCGAAGCGCAGGCCCTGGAGCGGGCCGTGGCGCTGCTGCGCCGGGTCGGGGTGGCCCACCGCTCCCTCGCCCAGCCCGAGCAGCTCTCCGGCGGCGAACAGCAGCGCGTCGCCATCGCGCGGGCCCTCGCCCTGAGGCCCGAGGTACTGCTCTTCGACGAGCCCACCTCCTCCCTGGACCCGGAGGCGACCCGGGAGGTGCTGAGCGTGATGCGCGAACTGGCCGCCGACGGGATGACGATGCTGCTCGTCACCCACGAACTGCCCTTCGCCCGGGAGGTGTCCGACCACGTCGTGTTCGTCGACGGCGGCCGGATCGTGGAGGAGGGCCGGCCCGAGGACGTCCTGGACACCCCCGCCGAGACCCGCACCAGGGAGTTCCTCGCGTCGTACGGGAACGCCTCATGAGCGCCGTATCGGGTACGGCGGACCCGGTCGTCGTCGTGGGCGGCGGTGTGGTGGGGCTGTGCACGGCCTACTACCTGGCCGCCGCTGGGCTGCCGGTGGAGGTGGTCGAGCGGCGCCGGCTCGGGTCCGGGGCGTCCCGGGGCAACGCCGGCTGGGTCTGCCTCAGCCACTCGACGCCGGTGCCGGCCCCGGGCGTGGTGCGCTACGCCCTGCGCTCGCTGGGCCGCCCGGACTCCCCGCTCTACCTGCGGCCACTCCCTGATCCGGCGTTCGTACGGTGGCTGTGGCGGTTCTGGCGCAGCAGCACACCGGCCGTCTTCAAGCGCGGCTACGCGGCGGTCGCCGAGCTGAACCGCGAGACCTTCGGCCTGTTCGACGGCATGCGCGAGGCCGGGGTGGACACGACGCTGACCCGGCCCGGGATGGTGCACGCCTTCCTGTCGCCGGCCGAGGCCCGGCACCACCTCGCGGTCCAGCGGGAGATGGCGGACGGGCACTACCCCGTGCCCGACGACATCGTCACGGGCGCCGAGGCGCACCTGCTGGACGAGGCCCTGTCACCGGCCGTGCGCGCGGCCTACCTCGTGGCGGGGGAGGGGGTCGTCGACCCGGAGGCGTTCGCGCGTGCCCTCGGCGAGGCACTGGCCGCCGCGGGTGTGAAGATCCACGAGAACGCCGAGGTCACCGGGTTCCGGACGGCGGGCGGCCGGGTCACGGCCCTGCGCACCGCCGACATCGAAATGCCCTGTTCGGCGGTCGTCGTCACCGCCGGGATGCGCTCGCCGGATCTGCTCGGGTTCCTGGGGCACCGTCTGCCCCTCCAGGCGGGCAAGGGGTACAGCTTCTCCGTGGACCTGGATCCGGTGCCCCGGCACACGCTGTACTTCGGTGAGCGCCGGGCGGTCGCCTCACCGATCGGCGGCACCACGCGGATCGGCGGCACGATGGAGCTCAGCGGCAACAACAACCGTCTCGACTGGCGCCGTATCGTCGCGGTCGCCCTCGCGAGCCGGCATTACCTGGGCCGCTGGTTCGACGACCCGGACGACCTGGTCGGCCTGATCCGGGACCCCTGGGTCGGCGGGCGCCCGTTCCTCCCCGACGGACTCCCGGTGATCGACCGCGTGCCGGGGCACGACAACGCCTACGCTGCCACCGGCCACGGCATGCTCGGGGTCACCCTGGGGCCGGTCACCGGGCACCGGCTCGCCGAGTATGTCGCCACCGGGCGGCGGCCCGAGGCCCTCGTGCCCTTCGGCTTCGACCGGCTGCGGAGCTGAGCGCGACGCGGTCTGGTGGGCGGGGATTTTGTCGATGTACGTTCATGTCGCCCCGATCCGTGCACCTGCCTCGTCCCCTGGAGGACAGTCATGCCGATGCCCTGGTTACGGATGCTGGTCGCCTCGACGGCGGCGATGGTGCTGGCCGGCCCGACCGCCGTCGCCACCGCCGCCCCGTCGGACCGGGACGGCGTGCGGGAGAGCGTGCACACCGCCGGGCGGGTCAAGGACGCCGGGGACGTGCTCCAGTACAGCTGGCCAGGCGTGTACTTCGAGGGCCGGTTCCGCGGCACCGGCGTGGGCGTCGTGCTCGACGACCCGGCCGCCGACTACGACGTCCAGATCGACGGAACCACCGTCGCCACCCTCGTCACGCCGGGCCGGACCACCCACTGGATCAAGGGTCTGCGCGACGGCGTGCACACCGTCCGGCTCGTCAAGCGCAACGACACCCCCTGGAGCACCAGCTCCTTCGGCGGATTCGTCGCCGCGCCGGGCGGCGCCGTCCTCGGCAGACCGGCCGAACGCGGCCGCCAGATCGAGTTCGTCGGCGACTCCCTCACGGCGGGCTACGGCAACCTCTCGGCCTCCCGCGACTGCACCGGCGAGCAGGTCGCGCGCACCACGAACGCCGACGTGAGCTACGGCGCCCTCACCGCCCGGCGGCTGCGCGCCGACTACCAGGTCAACGCGTATTCCGGCCTGGGCATGGTCCGCAACTACAACGGCGGGACGCCGGAGGTGAACTACCGCACCTTCTACGACCGCGCGCTGCTGAACGTGCCCGGCGACGTCTGGCAGAACCCGGGCGCCTGGCGGCCGAAGCTCGTGGTGGTCCACCTGGGCACCAACGACTTCTCGACGCCCGTCAACCCGGGCGAGCCGTGGACGGACGAGAGTCTCGCCGCCGCCTACCGCAGCGCCTACAGCGGCTTCCTCCAGAAGCTGCGGACGCGCTACGGAGCCGGGACCACCGTGGTGGCCGTCGGCGCCGGGCCGTTCGCCGGACATGTGGAGCAGGTCGTACAGGAACGCACCGCCGTCGGCGACCGCCGGGTCCGCTACTGGCGCCTCGACGACACGGGCCTGGATTTCCTCGGCTGCCACTGGCACTACTCGGCCCGCGACAACCGGCTGCTCGCCGACCGGCTCACCGCGTTCATCACCGACCTGCGGATACGGTGGTGACATGTCGTAGCCGGTTCCGCCCGCAGCGCGTAACGTGACGAACCATGAAGATCTCCATCACGGGGGACGGCTCGTCATGAGAATCCTCATCAGCGCCGACATGGAGGGCGCCACCGGCGTCACCTGGCCGGACGACGTGCTGCCGGGCGCCTCGCAGTGGGAGCGCTGCCGCTCGCTGTTCACCTCGGACGTCAACGCCGCCGTGCTCGGCTTCTACGACGGCGGCGCAGACGAGGTGATCGTCAACGAGGCGCACTGGACCATGCGCAACCTGCTGCTGGAGCAACTGGACGAACGGGCCCAGCTGCTCACCGGGCGGCACAAGGCGCTGTCCATGGTGGAGGGCGTGCAGCACGGCGACGTGGACGGCATCGCGTTCGTCGGCTACCACGCGGGCGCCGGCATGGAGGGCGTCCTCGCGCACACCTACCTCGCGAACCAGATCACGGGCGTGTGGCTGAACGACGTACCCGCCAGCGAGGGGCTGCTCAACGCCCATGTCGTCGCGGAGTTCGGGGTGCCGGTCGTGCTGGTCACCGGGGACGACATCACCTGCGAGGACGCGCTCGGGTACGCGCCCGAGGCGCTCAAGGTCGCCGTGAAGGACCACGTCTCGCGGTACGCGGCGGTGTGCCGCACGCCCGCCAGGACCGCGGCGGAGATCCGGGCGGCGGCCAAGGAGGCGGCGTCGCTGGCGGTGCGTCACGAACCCGTGCGCGGCGGCCCGTTCACCGTCGCCGTGGAGTTCGACGCCGAGCACCTGGCCATGGCCGCCACCGTCGTGCCGGGTGTGGACCGGATCGGGGAGCGGAAGGTGGCCTGCACGAGCGAGACCATGTACGAGGGCATCCGCGCCTTCAAGGCGGTCACCACGATCGTCTCGGCCGCGGTGGAGGAGCAGTATGGCTGAGCAGGCGGATTGGCAGGCGCTGGACGAGGTCGTGACGTTCACGTCCGACCTGATCCGGATCGACACCACCAACCGGGGCGGGGGCGACTGCCAGGAGCGGCCCGCCGCCGAGTACGCCGCCGCGCGGCTCGCCGAGGCCGGCATCGAGCCGACACTCCTGGAGCGCACCAAGGGCCGCACCAACGTCGTCGCCCGCATCGAGGGCACCGACCCCTCGGCCGACGCGCTGCTGCTCCACGGCCATCTGGACGTCGTACCCGCCGCGGCCGCCGACTGGAGCGTGCACCCGTTCTCCGGGGAGATCCGCGACGGGGTCGTCTGGGGGCGCGGCGCCGTCGACATGAAGAACATGGACGCGATGATCCTGGCCGTGGTGCGTGCCTGGGCGCGCCAGGGCGTCCGCCCCCGGCGGGACATCGTCATCGCGTTCACCGCGGACGAGGAGGCCAGCGCCGAGGACGGCTCCGGGTTCCTCGCCGACGAACACGCCGCGCTGTTCGAGGGTTGCACCGAGGGCGTCAGCGAGGCGGGCGCCTTCACCTTCCACGACGGCGCCGGACGGCAGATCTACCCCCTCTCGGCCGGTGAGCGCGGCACCGCCTGGCTGAAGCTCACCGCGCGCGGCCGGGCCGGGCACGGCTCCAAGGTGAACAAGGCCAACGCGGTCACCCGGCTCGCGGCCGCGATCAACCGGATCGGGGAGCACGAGTGGCCGCTGCGGCTGACCCCGACCGTGCGCGCCGCGCTCACCGAACTCGCCGCGCTGTACGGCATCGAGCCCGACCTGACCGACGTGGACCGGCTGCTCGACAAGCTCGGACCGGCCGCCGCGCTCGTCGAGTCGACCATCCGCAACAGCGCCAACCCGACCATGCTGGACGCCGGTTACAAGATCAACGTCATTCCCGGTGAGGCCGTGGCGCACGTGGACGGCCGGTATCTGCCCGGCGGCGAGGACGAGTTCCGCGACACCCTCGACCGGCTCACGGGGCCGGACGTGGAGTGGGAGTTCCACCACCGCGAGGTGGCCCTCCAGGCGCCGGTGGACTCGGCGACGTTCGCCCGGATGCGGGCCGCCGTCCAGGAGTTCGCCCCGGAGGGGCACGTAGTGCCGTTCTGCATGCCCGGCGGCACGGACGCCAAGCAGTTCTCCCGCCTCGGCATCACCGGTTACGGCTTCACACCGCTGAAGCTGCCGGAGGGCTACGACTACTGGGCCATGTTCCACGGCGTCGACGAGCGGGTCCCCGTCGAGGCACTGCACTTCGGCGTCCGCGTGCTCGACCGGTTCCTGCGCACGGCCTAGGGAGTGGGGGAGACGGTGCGGACACTGCCGTACGGGGCGTGGCCCTCGCCCATCGACGCGGCCCTGGCCGCCGCGCACGACGGACACCCGGAGTACGTGGGGTTCGTCGGCGACGAGGTGTGGTGGACCGAACCGCGCCCCGCCGAGGCGGGCCGGCGCACCCTGGTGCGGCGGCACAATCAGGAGGTGGGGCGCGAAGCGCCTCGTTGGAGGGGTGGTGGCGGGCGACGGGCGGGCGGCACGGAGGAGTCGCTGCTGCCCGCGCCGTGGAACGTGCGCAGCCGGGTCATCGAGTACGGCGGGCACCCGTGGGCCGCACTCCCGGGGGAGAACGGCCCGCTGGTGGTGTTCGTGAACTTCGCCGACCAGCGGCTCTACCGGTACGAGCCGGGCGGCGAGCCGAGTCCGCTCACGCCCGTGTCCGACGTCGGCGCTGGCCTGCGCTGGGCCGAGCCGCGACTGCGGCCCGAGCGGGGCGAGGTGTGGTGCGTGCTGGAGGAGTTCACCGGCCCCGGGCCCGCCGATGTGCGCCGTGTCCTGGCCGCCGTACCGCTGGACGGCTCCGCCGCCCGGGACCGGGACGCCGTACGGGAACTCACCGACGACCGGCACCGGTTCGTGACCGGAGCGCGGCTGTCGCCGGACGGGCGGCGGGCGGCCTGGCTCGCCTGGGACCATCCGCGCATGCCGTGGGACGGCACCGAACTGCTCCTCGCCGATGTCGGCCCCGACGGCACCCTGCACGGCGCCCGGACCGTCGCCGGCGGGCCCGGCGAGTCCGTCGCCCAGGCCGACTTCACCCACGACGGCCGTCTGCTGTACGCGAGCGACCGCAGCGGCTGGTGGAACCTGTACCTCGACGGGGAGCCCCTGTGCCCGCGCGAGGAGGAGTTCGCCGGGGCGCTGTGGAAACCGGGCATGCGATGGTTCGCGCCGCTCGACAGCGGCCTGATCGCCGTCGTCCACGGCCGGGGCGCCACCGCCCTCGGCATCCTGGACCCCGACACCGGTGAGGTCGTCGACGCGGCCGGGCCCTGGACCGAGTTCACCGCCACCCTCGCGGCGCGCGGCGAGCGGATCGTCGCCGTCGGCGCCAGCCCGCGCAGCGCCTACGAGGTCGTCGAGCTGGACGCCCTCCCCCACGCTCGAACAAACTCGCGCGGGGGCACCCTCATCCGCCACGCCCGCGTCATCGGCGCCGAACACGACGACGCCGTGGACCCCACGTACTACCCCGAGCCGCAGATCCGCACCTTCACCGGCCCCGACGGACGCGACATCCACGCCCACATCTACCCGCCGCACCACCCCGGCTGCGTCGCGCCCGCCGACGAGCTGCCGCCGTACGTCGTCTGGGCGCACGGCGGGCCCACCGGACGCGCGCCGCTCGTGCTCGACCTGGAGATCGCGTACTTCACCTCGCGCGGCATCGGCGTCGCCGAGGTCAACTACGGCGGTTCCACCGGCTACGGCCGCGCCTACCGCGAACGGCTGCGCGAGCAGTGGGGCGTGGTCGACGTCGAGGACTGCGCCGCCGTCGCCCTGGCCCTCGCCGACGAGGGCACCGCCGACCGCGACCGGCTCGCCGTCCGGGGCGGCAGCGCGGGCGGCTGGACCGCGGCCGCCTCCCTCACCACGACCGACGTCTACGCCTGCGGCACGATCAAGTACCCCATCCTGGACCTCACCGGCTGGGGCACGGGCGAGACCCACGACTTCGAGTCGCACTACCTGGAGAGCCTGATCGGGCCGCTCGCCGACGTGCCCGCGCGCTACACGGAGCGCTCGCCCGCCACCCATGCCGACCGCCTGGACGTGCCCTTCCTGCTGCTCCAGGGCCTGGACGACGTGATCTGCCCGCCCGTCCAGTGCGAGCGGTTCCTGGCCCGGCTCGGGGACCGGCCGGTGCCGCACGCCTACCTCGCCTTCGAGGGGGAGGGGCACGGGTTCCGGAGGGCGGAGACCATGGTGCGCGCCCTGGAAGCCGAACTATCCCTGTACGCCCAGGTGTTCCGGTTGAATCCACCCGGCGTCCCGATCCTGGAGCTCGCCGAGTGAGACCCCTGCTGCGACCGCCCCGGCTCGTCCCCGGCGCCCGCGTGGCCGTCGTCGCGCCCAGCGGGCCCGTGCCCGAGGAGCGGCTCCAGGCCGGGCTCGACGTCCTGCGCTGCTGGGACCTCGACCCCGTGGTGGCGCCCCATGTGCTCGGCCGTCACCGGGAGTTCGACTATCTGGCCGGTACGGACGCCCAGCGGGCCGCCGACCTCCAGAACGCCTGGTGCGACCCGGCCGTCGCCGCGGTGCTGTGCGCCCGGGGCGGGTACGGGGCGCAGCGCATGGCCGACCTGCTCGACTGGGAGGCGATGCGGGCGGCGGGCCCGAAGGTGTTCGCCGGGTTCAGCGACATCACCGTCCTGCACCAGGCGTTCGCCACCCGCCTGGGGCTGGCCACCCTGTACGGCCCGGCGGCGGCCGGTGTCGACTTCATCAAGAACGCCCGGGCGCAGGAACACCTCCGGGCGACCCTCTTCGAGCCCGAGTCCGTGCGGACCGTCACCGCCGTACCCCCGGGCGGCACCGCTCTGGTGCCCGGACGGGCCCGTGGCGTGACACTCGGCGGCTGCCTCAGCCTCCTCGCGAGTGACCTCGGCACCCCGCACGCCCTCGCGGGTGCCCGGGGCGGGCTGCTGCTGATCGAGGACGTGGGCGAGAGCCCGTACCGCGTCGACCGGTATCTCACCCAACTCCTGCGTACCGGCTGGCTGGACGGGGTCGCCGGGATCGTGCTCGGGTCCTGGGCGGCGTGCGGTCCGTACGAGGAGCTGCGCGCGGTGCTCGCCGACCGGCTCGGCGGCCTCGGCGTCCCGGTCGTGGAGGAGTTCGGGTTCGGGCACGGCGAGGGCGCGCTGACGGTGCCGCTCGGCGTCCCGGCCGAACTGGACGCCTCCACGGGCACGTTGACGTTCGACGCGCCGCCCCTGAGCTGAGCGCGCCGCTACTGAAATCCTGTCAAGAAACCCTCACTTCGGTGATTGACGGCCCCTGACACGTGTCACACCATGACTACCGGCCGGTACCTACTGGTCGGTATCCGGGTTGGCCAGGTTGTGGTTGTCGTCCCCCCTCACCGTGGAGGTCCGTGTGTCCCGACGCGTGCCCAGATCCCGCGCACCCCTCGCCCTCGCTCTGGGCGCCGCCCTGGCCGCCCCCCTCGCCATCGGCCCACCCGCCTCCGCGGCCGACCCCTACACCGTCACCCCGCTGAAGTTCACCGTCCGGGCCGGCGGCCGCTCCTGCACGGTCGACGCCGACCTGTACCGTCCCGCGGGCGTGGACCGGGACCACCCGGCACCCGCCGTGCTCGGCACGAACGGCTTCGGCGGCAGCAAGTCGGACGGTTCGACGGACACCATCGGCAAGGCCTTCGCCCAGCGCGGCTACGTCTCCCTCGTCTACTCCGGACTCGGCTTCGGCCGCAGCGGCTGCCTCGTCTCCCTCGACGACCCGGACATCGACGGCGCCGCCGCCGCGCAGCTCGTCGACTTCCTGGGCGGCAAACGCGCCGCCGACGACGGCACCACCGCCGACTTCGTCACCCTCGACGCCCCCGGCGACCCACGCGTCGGCATGATCGGCGGCTCCTACGGCGGCGCCGTCCAGCTCGCCACGGCCTCCGTCGACCACCGCCTCGACGCGCTCGTCCCCATGATCACCTGGAACGACCTGGCGTACTCGCTGGACCCCAACAACGCCGTCGGCAGCGCCGGTGTCCCCGGCGTCTTCAAGTGGCAGTGGACCAACGGCTTCTACCTCATCGGCGAGGGCCAGCCCCTGCTCCAGCCGAGCCTCGACCCCTCCCGCGTCAACTCCCTGGCCTGCCTGCACTTCGTCACCGAGGCCTGCCGGACCGTCCACACCCTCAACTCCGGCAGCTACCCCGCCGGCCGGACCGCCGAGCTGCTCGCCTTCGCCCGCCGCGTCTCCCCGGCGTCCTACCTGCACCGCGTCAAGACGCCCACCCTGCTGGTCCAAGGGCAGGCCGACACCCTCTTCAACCTCAACGAGGCCACGGCGACGTACCGGACACTCCGGGCCCAGGGCACCCCCGTGAAGATGATCTGGCAGTCCTGGGGGCACAGCGGCGGGCTCACCGGCCCGGCGGCCGCCGGTGAGCTCGACCTGTCGAAGGGCAACCTGGAGACCAGTTACGTCGGCCGGCGCGTCCTCGCCTGGTTCGACCGCCACCTGCGCAAGCGGACGGACGTCGACACGGGACCGGCCTTCGCCTACTACCGCGACTGGGTGACCGACCCGAACCGCACCTACGCCACCGCCGACCACCTCCCCGCGCTCAACCGCACGCTGTACCTCTCCGGGGACGGCAAGCTCGTCGACGACCGAAGCAAGGTGGCCCGCGGCAACCGCGGCTACACCAACTGGCTGATCCCCACGAGCCATTCGGAGAGCTCGCTGGCCGGCCTCATCGGACTGCGGGACTCACCACCAAGCGACATCAAGGGCACCTACCTCGACTGGACCAGCGAATCGCTGGAGCGCCCCCTCGACGTCGTCGGAGCGCCCCGGGCCACGCTCAAGGTGCACTCCCCGAAGGCCGAACGCACGCAGAACTCCGGCGACGCGGCCGACAAGCTGGTCCTCTTCGCCAAGATCTACGACGTCGCGCCCGACGGCACCCGCACCCTCGTGCGCCGCCTGGTCGCGCCCGTCCGGGTGCCGGACGTGACGAAGAGCTTCACCGTCACGCTGCCCGGCATCGTGCACCGGTACGAGACCGGGCACCGGCTGCGGTTCGTGATCGCGGCGAGCGACGACGCGTACTTCGGCAACCGGGGGATCAAGCCGGTGACCGTGGTCGGCGGGCCGCGCGAGCCCGGGGTGCTCCGGCTGCCGGTCGCCGGGTCCTGAGTCGCCGGGTCCTGAGTCGCCGGTTCCCGATGAGACACGGCCGGCGCGGTTACTGTGGCGGGATGCCGCACCACGCATCCCGCTACCTCGCCGAAGGCCCCCGGGTGGGCATACGCCACTTCACGTACGAGGACGGTGCCGAGTTCACCGCCCGCGCCCGGGAGAGCAAGGACCTGCACCACCCGTGGCTCTTCCCGCCCGACACCGCCACGGCGTACACCGCGTACGCCGGGCGGCTGATCGAGGACCACTCCAAGGCCGGGTTCCTGGTCTGCGAGAAGAGCGACGGGGCCATCGGCGGCTTCATCAACGTCAACAACATCGTCGAGGGCGGCTTCCAGTCCGGAACGCTGGGCTACGGCGCCTTCGCGCACGCCGCCGGGCGCGGGGTGATGCGCGAAGGGCTGGACCTCGTCGTGCGGTACGCGTTCGGCCCGATGCGGCTGCACCGGCTGGAGATCAACGTCCAGCCCCTGAACGCCGCGTCGATCGCCCTGGCCCGCAGCTGCGGATTCCGCCTGGAGGGCTTCTCGCCGAAGATGCTCTTCGTCGACGGCGACTGGCGCGACCACGAGCGCTGGGCGATCACCGCCGAGATGGTCGAGGAGCCGGGGCGACGGCGCTGAGCCGGGCCCCGGCCGGGATCACGCCTGGCGGTCCACGTACTCGTAGACCGACCCGTCCGGATGCAGGGCGATCAGGTTGCGGCCCGCCGGTGAGGCGATCGGGCCCGCGATGATGTGGGCGCCCACCTCGGTCAGCACCTTGTGGGTCTCCTCGACGTCCGTCACGGCGATCGTCGCGGCCACCTTGCGCAGCACCTCCAGCTCGGCCGGCGGCCCGCTCATCAGCAGAAAGCAGCCGATCGCCGCCACCTGGACACCGCCCCGTTCGAAGCGCTGGGCTCTGCCGCCCGCCAGCCGCTCGTAGAAGGGAATCGCGGTCTCGAGGTCGTCGACGCAGACGCGCAGTGTGGCACCCAGAATCTCCATGGGGACGAGCCTAGTTACGCGCGAGGGGGCAAGGGTACCCGGCCGGGCATGAAGCCGCTGGATCACCTGGAGCATCTGGACAAGCATCTCGTCGACGAGCTGGCACAGGTGGCGCGCGAGACCGTCCGGGACGAACTGCGCGAGCAGACGCGCAAGCAGCGCCGCAAAGCCGCGCTGTACGCCGCGTCCGGCGCCCTCGCCCTGTACGCGGGCGCGGCCCTCGCGCTCGCCGTCGGACTGGCCCTCGCCCTCGGCCTGCCCGACTGGGCCGCCGCGCTGATCACCGCCGCGATCCTGGGTGTCGCGGCGTACGTGCTGCGCGGCATGGCCCGGCCGTCCGCGTCCCCGCCGGGTTCCGCGCACGCGGCCGGCGTGACGCCGGGGCATGAGAGCACCACGACACCGGGCGCCGGAGTGCCCGGCGGTGTGCCGCCCGTGCCGCCGGCCCCGCCCGCCGCCGGACCGGTCGCCGGAGCCGCCGGCGGACCCGCCCCCGGTATCGTGCCCCCGCGGCCGGCGGACGACCCCGACGTGCCTCCCCGCAGGGCGTGATCCGAAGTGAGCACGACGGAAACACCGCACGGCCGCGTCGTCGTGGTGACCGGCGCCAGCGGCGGCGTGGGACGGGCCACGGCCCGCGCCTTCGCCGCCGGGGGCGACCGGGTCGCCCTGCTGGCGCGAGGGAGTGAAGGGCTCGCCGCCGCGGCCGACGAGGTACGCGGCGCCGGGGGTGAGCCCCTCGTCATCGGCGTGGACGTCTCCGACGCCGAGGCCGTCGACGACGCCGCCCAGCAGGTCGTCGACACGTTCGGGCCCATCGACGTCTGGGTCAACAACGCCTTCACCGGGGTCTTCGCGCCCTTCACGGAGATCGACCCGGACGAGTTCCGCCGCGTGACCGAAGTGACCTACCTGGGCTACGTGTTCGGCACCCGGGCAGCCCTGCGCCACATGCTGCCGCGCGACCGCGGCACGATCGTGCAGGTCGGCTCCGCCCTCGCCTACCGGGGCATCCCGCTCCAGTCGGCGTACTGCGGCGCCAAGCACGCGATCCAGGGGTTCAACGAGTCCCTGCGCTGCGAACTGCTGCACGCGCGCAGTGGGGTGTGTACGACGATGGTGCAGCTGCCCGCCGTCAACACCCCGCAGTTCGAGTGGGTGCTGAACCGCATGAAGGGCCGGGCCCGGCCGGTCGCGCCCGTGTACCAGCCGGAGGTCGCGGCCCGGGCGATCGTGTACGCGGCGTCGCACGCGGGGCGCCGCGAGTACTGGGTGGGCGCCTCCACGGCCGCCACGCTCATCGCCAACGCCGTCGTCCCCGGGCTGCTGGAACGCTACCTGGCGCGTACGGGCTTCTCGTCGCAGCAGGACGAGGAGCGGCACGACGAGCCGGCCAACCTGTGGGCTCCGGCGGACGGGCCGCAGGGCCACGACTTCGGCGCGCACGGGCGGTTCGACGACGAGGCCGTGCACGACAGCCCGCAGCAGTGGGTCTCACGGAACCGGCGGCGGATGGGCGCGGCCCTGACCGTGGGGGCGGCGGGGATCCTGGCCGCACGCAAACTGGCCGGACAGGCCCGCCGGTAGGCGCACCTCGGCCGACAGACCGGTCCCGGGCCGGGCGGATCGTGCCCGCCCGGCCGCTGCGCACCGCCTGCTGGGCCTGCTGGCGGTTGTAGGCGCCGTTGGCGTCGACGTACAACTCCGCCTCCGGCCCAGGCGTACCGCCTGGGCCGGAGGCGGAGTTGCCTTCCGTCAGACCGCCTGCTGGAGCTGAGGCAGCACCTTCGTGCGGTAGAAGTCGAAGAAGCCGCGCAGGTCCGGGCCGATCTGGTTGACGTAGACCCGGTCGAAGCCCGCGTCGGCGAACTGCTTCAGCTCGGCCACGTGCTCGTCCGCGTCGTCGCCGCACACCCGGTTCTCACGCACCATGTCCTCGGTGACCAGCTGCTGCGCCTGCTCGAAGTGCTTCGGCGAGGGCAGCACCTGGCCCAGCTCACCGGGCAGCTGCTCGTTCGCCCAGAGCCGGTGGACGGTCTTCACGGCCGCGTCCTTGTCGGTGTCGTAGCAGACCTTGGTGCCGCCGCTGACGAGCTTTCCGCCGCCTCCGCCCTTGCGGTACTGCTCCACCATCGCCTCGTCCGGCTGGATGGTGATGTAGCCGTCGCCGACGCGGGACGCCAGCTGCGTGGCCGCCGGGCCGAAGCCGGAGATGTCGATCGGGATCGGCTCGTCCGGGACCGTGTACAGGCGGGCGTTCTCGACCGTGTAGTGCGGGCCGTGGTGGTTGACCTCCTCGCCGCTGAACAGCCGGCGCATCACCTGGATGGCCTCCTCCAGCATGTCCAGACGGACGTGGGCCGGCGGCCAGTGGTCACCCAGGATGTGCTCGTTGAGCGCCTCGCCGGAGCCGACGCCGAGCCGGAAGCGGTTGTCCGTCATCACCGCGCTGGTCGCCGCGGCCTGCGCCACCACCGCCGGATGCATCCGCACGGTCGGGCAGGTCACCGCCGTCTCGACCGGCAGGGACACCGTCTCGGACAGCGCGCCGATCACCGACCACACGAACGGGCTCTGGCCCTGCTCGTCGTTCCACGGGTGGTAGTGGTCCGAGATCCACAGCGCCTGGAATCCGGCCTGCTCGGCCATCCGGGCCTGCTCGATCAGCTCGGCGGGTCCGTACTGCTCGCACGAGAGGAAGTATCCGTACTCGGGCATGGGGGAGTGCCTCCGCGACATCGGCGGTCGTGTATCCCGCACCGGGTACCCGGGCGCGGGTCCGGAAACCGGCGGCGTCCGGTCGAGAGGGCCCCGGCGGACGTTTGGGTGCCCTGGCCAGGGGGACGCGGAAGGCTCCCGAGGTACGCGACAGCGCCGGAGGCGAGCCAACCGTGAGTCGACCCCGCATCCTGATCGTCGGTGCCGGCTTCGCCGGGTACCGCACGGCACGCACCCTGTCCCGGATGACCCGGGGCCGGGCGCACATCACCCTGCTGAACCCGACCGACTACTTCCTGTACCTGCCCCTGCTGCCCCAGGTCGCCGCCGGTGTCCTGGAACCGCGCCGGGTCACGGTCTCCCTGTCGGACACGCTGCCGAATGTACGGCTGGTGCTGGGCGAGGCCGACCGGATCGACCTCGACGGACAGACCCTGCACTACACCGGCCCCGAGGGTGACGGCGGCACACTCGCCTACGACCGTCTGGTACTCGCCGCCGGCAGCGTCAACAAGCTGCTGCCGATCCCCGGCGTCGCCGAGTACGCGCACGGCTTCCGGGGGCTGCCCGAGGCGCTGTACCTGCGCGACCACGTGACCCGGCAGGTGGAGCTGGCGGCCGCCGCCGACGATCCCAAGAGCTGCGCCGCCCGGTGCACCTTCGTCGTGGTCGGCGCCGGCTACACCGGCACCGAGGTCGCCGCGCACGGGCAGATGTTCACCGACGCGCAGGTCCGCAAGCACCCGCTGCGGCAGGGCATGCGGCCGCGCTGGATGCTGCTGGACGTGGCGCCGCGGGTGCTGCCCGAGATGGACGAGAAGCTGTCCACCACCGCCGACCGGGTGCTGCGGCAGCGGGGCGTGGACGTGCGGATGGGCACCTCCGTGAAGGAGGCCACGCCCGACGGGGTCGTACTGACCGACGGCGAGTTCGTCGAGACCCGGACCCTGGTGTGGTGCGTGGGCGTACGGCCCGACCCGCTGGTCGAGTCCCTCGGGCTGCCGATGGAGAAGGGTCGGCTGCTCGTCGACCCGCACCTCCAGGTGCCGGGCCGGCCCGAGCTGTTCGCCTGCGGTGACGTGGCCGCGGTGCCGGATCTGGACAAGCCGGGGAGCTACACGCCGATGACCGCGCAGCACGCCTGGCGGCACGGCAAGGTCGCGGCGGAGAACGTCGCCGCCTCGCTCGGCCTCGGCGGCGCGCGCAAGCCCTACCGCCATCGCGACCTGGGCTTCGTCGTCGACCTCGGTGGTGCCAAGGCCGCCGCCAACCCGCTCGGCGTGCCCCTGTCCGGGGTGCCGGCGGGTGCGGTGACGCGGGGCTACCACCTCGCGGCGATGCCCGGCAACCGCGTCCGGGTCGCTGCCGACTGGCTGCTGGACGCGGTACTGCCGCGCCAGGCCGTGCAGTTGGGGCTCGTCCGGTCCTGGTCCGTGCCGCTGGACACGTCCTCGCCGGAGCTGGCCCGGGTGCCGGGCGGGCCGGAGCGACGGCAGGAGGAGAGCGCCCGGTCGGGGCCCGGGGCGGCGATCGAGGCCGACACCCACGACGGTGGGAGCGGTACCGGATCCCCGCAGGGCCGGGCCGGAGAAGAGCCCGCGAAGGGGCAGCCCGGATCCAGGGCGACGCAGCAGCCGCCCGGATCCGGGACCGCACAGCGCCGATCGGAAGAGGAGCTGGCCAAGGGCCGCCCCGGAGCGGAACCGGCCAGGAACTGGCCGGCCGACGAGCCCGCCAAGGGACCGGTCGGGAGCGGCTCGGCGAAGGGCCATCTGGCTGCCGAGTCGGAGAAGGGGCGCTCCGGTGGGGAGCCGGCCAGGAACCAGCCCGGTGGCGAGCCTGCGAAGAACCAGCCCGGTGGGGAGCCTGCGAAGAACCAGCCCGGTGGTGAGCCGGCCAGGACCCAGCCCGGCGGCGAACCCGCCAAGAACCAGCCCCGGACCACCCCACAGCCCCCGGCCGACCGGCCACCCCCGGATCCCGACGCCGCCCCCGGCCCCGTCAAGCGATCCGACGTCCCGGACGACTCCGCGAAAGGAGACTCATGAACACCGGTGAACTCACCGACCTCGGACAGCAGCTGCGCGTGGACAGTGTCCGCGCTGCCGCCGCCGCGGGCTCCGGGCACCCGACGTCATCCATGTCCGCGGCCGACCTGATGGCCGTCCTGTTCGCCCATCACCTCCGCTACGACTTCGACCGCCCCGCCCACCCCGGCAACGACCGCTTCGTCCTCTCCAAGGGACACGCCTCGCCGCTGCTGTACTCCGCGTACAAGGCGGCCGGCGCCATCGACGACGAGGAACTGCTCACCTTCCGCAAGCTGGGCAGCCGCCTCGAAGGGCACCCCACGCCCCAGCGTCTGCCGTGGGTCGAGACGGCCACGGGCTCGCTCGGGCAGGGCCTGCCGGTCGGTGTCGGTATCGCGCTGGCCGGCAAGCGGCTGGACCGCACCGGCTATCGCGTGTGGGTGCTGTGCGGCGACAGCGAACTGGCCGAGGGGTCCGTGTGGGAGGCCGCCGAGCACGCCGGGCACGAGCACCTGGACAACCTCACCGTGATCGTCGACGTCAACCGGCTCGGCCAGCGCGGCCCGACGCGGCACGGCCACGACCTGGACGCCTACGCCCGCCGCTTCCAGGCCTTCGACTGGCACACCATCGAGGTCGACGGGCACGACGTGGACGCGATCGACCGCGCCTACGGAGAGGCCGCGTCCACCAAGGGCCAGCCCACCGCGATCCTGGCCCGCACCCTCAAGGGCAAGGGCGTCGAGGGCGTCCAGGACCGCGAGGGACTGCACGGCAAGCCGCTGCCCGAGGCCGACGAGGCGATCGCCGAACTCGGCGGGCCGCGTGACATCCGCGTCCGGGTGCAGGAGCCGCCGGCCGCCCGCATGCTGCACTCGGTGCACACCGGGGACTTCGACCTGCCGACGTGGGACAAGGACGAGGAGGTCGCCACCCGCAACGCCTTCGGGCAGGCGCTGGCCGCGCTCGGCACGGGCCGCGGCGACATCGTGGCACTGGACGGCGAGGTCGGCGACTCCACCCGTGCCGAGTTCTTCGCCAAGGAGCACCCCGACCGCTACTTCGAGTGCTACATCGCCGAGCAGCAGCTCGTCGCGTCGGCGGTCGGGCTCGCGGCCCGCGGCTGGGTGCCGTACGCCGCCACCTTCGCCGCCTTCCTGACCCGGGCGTACGACTTCGTCCGGATGGCGTCCATCAGCGGCTCCGGCATCAATCTCGTCGGCTCGCACGCGGGCGTCGCCATCGGCGAGGACGGACCCAGCCAGATGGGCCTGGAGGACCTGGCGATGATGCGGGCGGTGCACGGCTCGACCGTGCTGTACCCCTGCGACGCCAACCAGACCGCGCGGCTCGTCGGCACGATGGCCGGTCTGGAGGGCGTCCGCTACCTGCGCACCTCGCGCGGCGAGAGCCCGGTGATCTACGGCCCGGACGAGGACTTCCCGGTCGGCGGGAGCAAGGTGCTGCGCTCCTCCGGCAGCGACCGGCTGACCCTCGTGACGGCGGGTGTCACCGTGCACGAGGCACTGGCCGCCGCCGACGCCCTGGAGCAGGAGGGCATCCGGGCCCGGGTGATCGACCTGTACTCCGTGAAGCCCGTCGACCGGCCCACCCTGCGCCGGGCCGCCGAGGAGACCGGCTGCCTGGTGACCGTGGAGGACCACCACCCGGAGGGCGGCATCGGCGACGCGGTCCTGGAGGCCTTCGCCGACGGACGCCCCGTACCGCGCCTGGTGCGGCTCGCCGTGCGGAGCATGCCGGGCTCGGCCTCCCCGGACGAGCAGCTGCACGCCGCGGGCATCGACGCCGAGTCGATCGCGGCGGCCGGGCGGCTGCTGGTGGAGGAGGCGGTCGTGCCGTGAGCGGCGGCGACGGCACGCGCAGGGTGCGGGCGGGCCGCCGCACCGTGGAGGTCCACCGGCCGGACAAGGTGCTCTTCCCCGGCGGCGGTGACGCCAAGGAGTACACCAAGGGCGATCTGGTGGACTACCACCGGGCCGTCGCGCCCTTCATGCTGCCGCACCTGCGCGGCCGTCCCCTGATGCTGGAGCGGCGCCCGGACGGGCTCGACGGGCCCACGTTCATGCAGAAGAACACCCCGGACCACTACCCGGAGTGGATCACCCGGGTCGAGGTGGCCAAGGAGGGCGGCACCGTCCGCCACGCCGTCTGCGACGACACCGCCACCCTCCTCTTTCTGGCCGACCAGGCCGGCATCACCCTGCACCGCTGGCTCTCCCGCGCCGACAGCGTCGACCACCCCGACCGGTTGGTCTTCGACCTCGACCCGGCGCAGGACGACTTCGACGCCGTGCGCGAGGCCGCCCGGCTGCTGGGGGAACTGCTGGACGAGCTGGAGCTGCCCTCGGCGCTGATGACCACCGGATCGCGCGGGCTGCACGTGATCGTGCCGTTGAACGGCCGGCACGACTTCGACGAGGTGCGCTCCTTCGCCCGGGACGTGGCCGACACCCTCGCCGACGCCCACCCCGACCGGCTCACCACCGCCGCCCGCAAGAAGGAGCGGGGGGAGCGGCTCTACCTCGACGTGCAGCGCAACGCCTACGCGCAGACCGCCGTCGCGCCCTTCACGGTCCGGCCCCGGCCGGGCGCGCCCGTGGCTACCCCGATCACCTGGGACCAGCTGGACGACCCGGAGCTGCACGCCCGCCGCTGGACCATCGCCGACGCCGTGGAGCAGGCCCGCACCAAGCCCTGGTCGGGCCTGCTCAACCGCGGCCGGGCGCTGGGCCCGGCCCGGCGGCGGTTGGACGCCCTGCGCGGCTGAGCCACCCCCGTGGCCGCCGGCGGGTGGCAGATGCATGCGCCCGTAGAGGTTTGGCGAACACTCTTGCGGCCACACGGAGGGGGAGGTGGCCATGTCGAACACAAGAAACACGCAAGAGTCACAGGATTCACAGAAGTCCCAAACCTCTGAGAATTCTCGTAAACCCACTGACAATGCGGCCGACCGGCCGAGCCCCATGGAGGTGCTGCGCCAGGCGCGCGGCCAGCTCGCGGAGCTCACCGGCATGACCGCCGAATCCGTGTCGTCCTTCGAGCAGACCGACCAGGGCTGGGCGCTGGAGGTCGAAGTCCTCGAACTCGAGCGCGTGCCCGACACGATGAGCCTGATGGCGAGCTATCAGGTGGAGCTCGACGCCCAGGGACAGCTCACGGGTTATCGGCGCGTCCGCCGCTACGAGCGGGGGCGGTCCGACTCGCGAAGGACCGGTGGTCACTAGACCGCCCGACCGGACCCGCACCCCGCACCCACAGACAAGGAGGGACATCCGGCATGACAGTCGTACCGGCACAGCAGACCGGCGGCGGAGGCGGCAGCAGCGGTCTCTACGACGTGCTTGAACTTGTTCTGGACAGGGGGCTCGTCATCGACGCATTCGTGCGAGTCTCCCTGGTCGGCATCGAGATCCTCAAGATCGACGTTCGCGTCGTCGTCGCCAGCGTCGACACCTATCTGCGCTTCGCCGAGGCGTGCAACCGGCTCGATCTGGAGGCCGGGCCGCGCAAGGACCCGGGCCTGCCCGACCTGGTCGGGGAGATGACCGAGTCCGGTGCGCGCGGCAAGTCCAAGGGGGCGCTGTCCGGCGCCGCCGAAACCATCTCCGACGCCTTCAAGCAGGCGCGTTCCGAAGGCTCCGAGCAGGAGACCGAGTCCCGTCCGCGAGCCCGTAAGAGCACGTCCGCCCGCCGGAAGGAGGAGCAGGAGTGAGCACCTACGTCTACGGCATCGCGGCGAGCTCGCACCCCGCGCTCCCCGAGGGCATGGGCGGTGTCGGCGACCCGCCGCGCCCGGTGCGCATCCTGCGCGAGGGCGATCTGGCGGCCGTCGTCAGTGAGGCGCCCGAGGGGCTGCGGCCCAAGCGCAAGGACCTGCTCGCCCACCAGAACGTGCTCAGCGAGGCGGGCGCGGCGGGGTGTGTGCTGCCCATGCGGTTCGGCAGCGTCGCGCCGGACGACAACTCGATCACCGCGGTCCTCGCCGAGCGTGCCGAGCACTACAAGGAGCGCTTGCAGGCCCTGGACGGCCGGGTCGAGTACAACGTCAAGGCCAACCACGTCGAAGAGGCCGTGCTGCACCAGGTGATGGCCGAGAACCCGGAGATCCGTGGTCTCGCGGAGGCCAACCGGCGGGCCGGCGGCGGCAGTTACGACGACAAGATCCGGCTGGGCGAGATGGTCGCGGCCGCGGTCAAGGCCCGGGAGGGCGAGGACGGTGCGGTGCTCCAGCGCCTCCTGGAACCGTCCGCCGATGCCGTCAGCGTGGGCCCCGAGTCCACCGGCTGGCTGGCCAACGTGTCGTTCCTGGTGGACCGGGAGTCCGCCGAGAACTTCCTGGCGGCCGTGGAAGAGGCCCGCAAGGAGCTGCCGCACCTGGAGGTGCGGATCAACGGACCGCTGCCGCCGTACAGCTTCGTCGAGCCCGGCCCGACCGAGCCGGCGGGCACGGTGGCGAGCGGCACGGACACCGGAGCGGGGTGACGACGTGGGCCTGATCTCGGAGGTGCTGCTGCTGCCGTTCGCACCGGTGCGCGGCAGCGCCTGGGCCATCAGACAGGTGCTCCAGGAGGCCGAGCGGATCTACTACGACCCCGCCACCATCCGGGCCGAACTGGCCCGGCTGGAGGAGCAGTTGGAGGCCGGTGAGATCACGGAGGAGGAGTTCGACAGCCTCGAGGACGACCTCCTCGACCGGTTGGAGATCGCTTCGCGCGGGAGCGCGGGAACGGGCAACGGGACAACACAATGAACCGAGTGGGACTGGGTCTTGCCGTGGGGGCCGGATACCTCCTGGGCCGGACCAAGAAGCTGAAGATGGCGGTGGCCGTCGGCGGCCTGGTGGCCGGGAAGAAGATGAACCTGAGTCCGCGCATGGTCGCGGACGTGGTCCAGCAGCAGCTGCGGAACAACCCGCAGTTCAAGGAGATCGGGGACCAGCTGCGGCAGGACCTGCGCGGTGTCGGCAAGGCGGCCTCCGGCGCCATGGTCGAGCGGCAGATCGACGCCATCGCCGACCGGCTGCACGGCCGTACGGCACAGGTGCGCGACCAGCTGTCGGGCGTGGTTCCCGGAGGGCCCGAGGGCGACGCCGAGGACGCCGAGGACGAGGAGCCCGAGGCCGAGGCCGAGGACTCCGGCCCGGACGAGGACGACGAGGAGCCGGAGCCGGCCCCGAAGGCGGCGAAGAAGGCCCCGGCCAAGAAGGCGCCCGGGAAGACGGCGCGCAAGGCCCCGGCGAAGAAGGCCCCCGCCAAGAAGACCGCGGGCAAGAAGGCGGCGGCGAAGAAGACCACGGCCGGGAACAGAGGCGGCAGCGCCCGGGCCCGGCTGCCGAAGGGAGGCGGCGAGTGATGACCGACACCCTCGGATCAGCGACCTCCGCCGCGAACGGAGCGAAGAAGAACCCGCTCACCGATGTGGCCCACAGCGAGGCCGCCGACCGGCTGAAGGCCGAGCTGCAGGAGTACGTCGCCGCTCAGGCCACGCGCATGCTGACCGGTGTGGGCCGCAAGCTCGGCGAGACCACCGGCAAGCTGAACGACATCGCCGAGGGCAACAGCCCCGGTTTCGCCAAGCTCGCCCTCCAGGGCGGCCGCAAGCTCGCCGAGGGCAAGGGTCCGCTGCGCGCCGCCCTGGAGACCGGCGGGTCGAGCATCAAGGACAAGGTCACGGGCGCCTTCAAGAACCTGGGCGGCGGCGGCAAGGGCAAACGCAAGCGCTCGGCGGGCAAGAAGCCCACCGTCATCATCGAGCACATCGATGTCGGCGTGCCGCTGCGCACGGCGTACGACCAGTGGACGCAGTACCAGGACTTCAGCACCTTCGCGAAGGGCGTCAAGGCCGCGAACAAGGCCGACGACACCACCTCGGACTGGCAGTTGAAGGTCTTCTGGTCCAACCGGAGCTGGAAGGCGCAGACGACGGAGCAGGTGCCCGACGACCGCATCGCGTGGACATCGGAAGGTGCCAAGGGCACGACGAAGGGCGTGGTCTCCTTCCACCGCCTCGCCGACAACCTCACCCGGGTCCTGCTGGTCATCGAGTACTACCCCACGGGCCTGTTCGAGAAGACCGGCAACATCTGGCGCGCCCAGGGCCGCCGCGCCCGGCTCGACCTGAAGAACTTCGTCCGCTTCATCACGATCAAGGGCGAGGCGGAGGACAGCTGGCGCGGTGAGATCCGCGACGGCGAGGTCGTCCGCAGCCACGAGGACGCGCTCGCCGAGGAGGAGTCCGAGGGGGAGTCCGAGGAAGAGCGCCCCGAGGGCGAGGAGGAACCCGAGGACGAGTACGCCGAGGACGAGGAAGAGGAAGGCGAGGAGGAACCCGAGGGCGAGTACGAGGACGAAGCCGAGTCGGAGTACGACGAGGAAGAGCCCGAGGCCGAGGCAGGGCCCGAGGAAGAGGCCGAGGAAGAGCCTGAAGGCGAGTACGAGGAGGCCGAGGCCGACGAGGACGCGGACGAGTACGCCGAAGGCGGGAGCCGGCGATGACGACGCCCAGCAGGATGCCCGAACCCTACGGCCATGGAAGCGGCGCCAACCTCGCCGACATCCTGGAACGGGTGCTCGACAAGGGCATCGTCATCGCTGGCGATATTCGCATCAACCTGCTCGACATCGAACTCCTCACCATCAAACTGCGTTTGATCGTCGCCTCGGTGGACAAGGCGAAGGAGATGGGCATCGACTGGTGGGAAACCGACCCGGCACTGAGCTCGCGGGCCCGCCGTGATGAACTGACCCGTGAGAACGCCGAGTTGCGCGAGAGGCTGGCCCGGCTGGAGGAACTGGAGCCCGGCCGTGCGCAGAAGAAGGAGGCACCGTGACCGGACTGCGGTACGTCTACGCCGTCTGCCGCCCCTTCGGCACGCCGCTCCAGTCCCAGCTGTCGGGGGTGGCGGGTGATCCGCCCAGAGCGCTGAACCACCACGGCCTCGTCGCCGTGGTCAGCCACGTGCCGGAGCGGGACTTCGCCGAGGAACCGCTCCGCGCCCATCTGGAGGACCTCGACTGGCTCACCGAGACCGCCCGCGCCCACCAGGGGGTCATCGACGCGCTCACCACCGTCACGACCCCGCTGCCGCTGCGGCTCGGCACCGTCTTCCGGGACGACAGCGGCGTACGGACGATGATCGAGGCCCGTGAAGAGGATTTCCGGCGCACCCTCGAACGGCTGGAGGGCCGGGTCGAGTGGGGCGTGAAGGTGTACTCCGAGTCCGAACCGCAGGAGAGCGCCCGGCCCGCGCAGAAAGCCGCGTCGGGCCGCGACTACCTGCGGCAGCGGCGTATGCAGACCAGGTCGCACGAGGAGATGTGGCAGAAGGCGGAAAGCTTCTCGAACCGGCTGCACGAGGAGCTTTCCGCCTTCGCGGAGGATTCCCGGCTGCATCCCCCGCAGAACCCGGCGCTTTCCAAAGCGACCGGGCGGAATGTGCTGAACGCCGCGTATCTCGTACCGCGCGCGCATTCCGAGGAATTCGTGGAATTGGTGGACCGCACGAAGGGCGAGGTGCCCGGAATGCGCGTCGAACTCACCGGCCCCTGGGCTGCCTATTCTTTCGCCGGGGAGGCCACATGACCGACGGGGAGAAGCCGTGACCGTAGTGGAACGCCGTGAGGTCGCCCTCGTGGACCTGCTCGACCGGCTGCTCGCCGGCGGCGTCGTGATCACGGGGGACATCACCCTGCGCATCGCGGACGTCGACCTCGTCCGTATCGACCTCAACGCGCTCATCAGCTCGGTGAACGCCCAGGTGCCCTCCCCGTTCGAGGAGTTGCTGTGACGTCCGACCAGCCCGAGCAGGATCCGCGGCCGCGCCGCAACCGGCTGGACCTGGAACCCGACACCGTCGAGCGTGACCTGGTCAAACTCGTGCTCACGGTGGTGGAACTGCTGCGCCAGCTCATGGAGCGCCAGGCGCTGCGCCGGTTCGACGTGGGGGACCTGAGCGAGGACCAGGAGGAGCGGATCGGGCTCACCCTCATGCTGCTGGAGGAGCGGATGGCGGAACTGCGCGACCGCTACGGACTGCGGCCCGAGGACCTCAATCTGGACCTCGGGCCGCTCGGACCGCTGCTCCCCCGGGACGGGGGCTAATTCACCACCTGTACCACCGGCCCCTGCCTCCGGTCGCCGACGTACCACGGACGAAGAATCCCAGCAGCCACAGAACGAGAACCGCCAACGCGATCCACCAGAGTACCTTTACTGCGAATCCGGCGCCGAAAAGGATCAAAGCCAGAAGCAGTACCAGCAGGATGGGAACCATAATTCGAACCTCCTGCTTTTAGGGTGTCCCCGAATCCGTATTTCAGGCGTCCTTTCGGCAGAGAATTTCTCCGTGCAGCACGCTGAACCAGCCGTCCTCCCGCTCCCCCCACTGCCGCCAGGCGTCGGCGACGGCCCGCAACTGCGCCTCGCTCGCGTGCCCGCCCAGCCGGGCCCGGTCCGCGTACGCCGATGCCAGCGTCCGGTCGGCCCACAGCCCGCTCCACCAGGCCCGCTCCTCCCGCGTGGCGAAGGTCCAGGTGCCGGAGGTCGCCGTGACGTCCGTGAACCCGGCGCGCAGCGCCCACGCCTTCAGCCGGCGCCCGGCGTCCGGCTCGCCGCCGTTGGCCCGGGCGACGCGGCGGTAGAGGTCCAGCCAGTCGTCGAGCCCCTCGGACGCCGGAAACCAGGTCATGGCCTCGTAGTCGGCGTCCCGCACGGCGACGAGGCCCCCGGGCTTCACCACCCGCCTCATCTCGCTCAGCGCCCGCACCGGATCGCCCACGTGCTGAAGCACCTGGTGGGCGTGCACCACACAGAACGTGTCGTCCGGGTAGTCCAGGGCGTGCACGTCGGCGACCGCGAAGTCGACGTTGGCCAGCCCCCGCCCGGCAGCCGCGGCACGTGCCCGCTCCAGGATCTCCGGCTCCCGGTCGACACCGGTGACGTGTCCGCCGGGCACGAGCGCCGCCAGGTCCGCGGTGATGGTGCCCGGTCCGCACCCGACGTCCAGGATCTTCATGTGGGGGCGGAGCGACGGCACCAGATACGCGGCCGAGTTGGCGGCGGTGCGCCAGGTGTGCGAACGCAGCACCGATTCGTGGTGCCCGTGCGTGTAGACAGCGGTCTCCCGTGGTTCCGGCATGGCGGATCCCCCCTCTTCCGTTCGGGTCGGCAGGGGATCACCGTACGCAGTCCGGCCGCATAGTGAGACCGCATTCCCGCTATGTGGACTGACGGTTCGTCAGCCGGTTCTCAGCTGGAAGGGATCGGCCGGTAGACGGTCAGCGCCTCGGGCAGCTTCTCCAGGGTGACGCTGCCCTCCACCTCGATGACTTCACCGTCGTAGGCGAGGAGCGTGCCGGGCGCGACGTGGTCCAGCCGCAGCCGCCCCACCTGGACGGCGGCGTGGGCGGGGGAGCGGGTCAGCGGCCCCGCGAGGGCGGCGGCGAGCAGCCGGATGGCCGGCCGGCGTCCGCCGTGCACGACCCGCACGTCGAGCTGCCCGTCCGCGAGGTCCTTCCGGCGTCCGGACGCCAGCCCCATGCGGTGGTAGGTGCCGCTCCCGGCGAACAGCAGCCACAGGGGACGCGTACGGCCCTGGAACTCGGCCTCCAGCGGGTGCCGGTCGGCCCGCAGCACGCGCAGGGCCGCGAGCACGCCGGCGGGCCAGCCGCCGATCCGGTGCGACCAGCGCTCCCGCTCGCGCACGAGCTCCGGGTAGACGCCGACACTGCACGTGTTGAGGAAGACGCCGTGCTTCTCGCCGCAGGAGTACCGGCCCACGTCCACGCGCACGGCCTGGCCCGCACGCAGTGCGCGGGCGAGATCGCGCACGTCCTCGATGCCCAGGTCGTAGGCGAAGTGGTTGAGCGTCCCGCCCGGCAGCACCGCCAGGGGCAGGCGGAAGCGGAGCGCGACGCGGGCGGCGGCGTTCACCGTGCCGTCGCCGCCGCACACGCCGAGGACCCGGGCGCGCGCGGCCGCCTTCTCCAACTCGGCGGGCACGTCTCCCGGCTCGCACTCGACGACCTCGGCCCGGGGGAGGGCGTCCCGCAGGGCGCGGGCACGCTCGGCGCTGCCCGCGGCGGTGTTCGCGACCAGCACGAGTCCCTCGCCGTCCGGCAGCGCCGGGACCTCGGCGCGGGGACGGGCCGGCGGGGCGACCTGGCCGCGCGTGGGCACCATGCACCGCACGGCGAACGCGGCACCCACGCCCAGGGCGGCGCCCGTCAGGACGTCGCTCCCGAAGCGCGCGCCGCCGTGGCCGCGGGAGAGGGCGAGGGAGGCGGCCACCGGGGCGACGACCGTGCCCCAGGCGGGGGACTCCAGGGCGACCCCGGTCGCGAAGGCGGCGGCGGCCGCGGCCTGCCCGGAGGGGAACGAGGTGGTGGTCCGCCGCCGCTTCAGCTGCCCGATCAGCGGGACCGGGGCCGGGCGGACGTGGCGGAGCGTGCGCTTGGCGAGGGCGTTGACGGTGAGGGAGGCGAGGCCGAGCGAGGCCAGTCCTCGGGTCGCCGCGCGGCGGGCACGGGGCGTGCGGGTCGCGCCGAGGGCGGCGGCGGCCACGCACCACAGGGCGCCGTGGGGCGCGCTCAGGCTCGGGCGGGGCAGGGCGGGGTCAGGGACGGCGGGCGTCATGGCATGCGGGTACCCCGAGGGGGTGGACACACCGACCGTCCACGGGCAGGCTCGGGGTGATCATCGTGACCGAAGAGGGGGATCCGAGGTATGAGCGGGCTAGTGACGGCGGTCAGCAGCAACGGCGCGTACTCGTTCACCAAGCCGAACCGGGACAGCATCAGGCTGCTCGCCGGTCTCGGGGTGGAGGGCGACGTGCACGCCGGGGTGACGGTCAAGCACCGTTCGCGCGTCGCACAGGATCCCACCCAGCCGAACCTGCGCCAGGTGCACCTCATCCACGAGGAACTCTTCGCCGAGGTCGGTGAAGAGGGGTTCGAGGTGGCGCCCGGCGAACTCGGCGAGAACATCACCACGCGGGGCATCGATCTGCTCGGTCTGCCGGCCGGCACGTTGCTGCGCATCGGCGACACGGCGGTCCTGGGGGTGACCGGTCTGCGCAATCCCTGCATCCAGATCGACCACTTCCAGGACGGGCTGCTGAAGCGGGTCGTCGGCCGCGACGAGGCGGGGAAGGTCGTCCGCAAGGCCGGGATCATGAGCGTGGTGCGGGAAGGGGGCGTGGTGCGTCCCGGGGACACGATCGAGGCGGAACTCCCCACGGGTCCGCACCGGCCTCTGGACCGGGTGTGAGACGCGGCCCGCTGCTTCCGGCCCGCGGCGTCGTTCCGGAAATGAGTTTGCCCAGCGAGCCGTCGCGGCCACAGAATCGCGCCCATGGGTCACCTCGAAGCCGCGCACCTGGAGTACTACCTGCCTGACGGAAGGGCGCTGCTGGGTGATGTCTCGTTCCGGGTCGGGGAGGGGGCCGTCGTCGCCCTCGTGGGGCCCAACGGGGCCGGGAAGACGACCCTGCTCCGGATGCTCGCCGGTGAGATCAAGCCGCACGGCGGAACCGTCACCGTCGGCGGCGGACTCGGCGTGATGCGGCAGTTCGTCGGATCCGTACGGGACGAGACGACCGTACGGGACCTGCTCGTCTCCGTCGCCACCCCCCGCATCCGCGAGGCGGCCCAAGCCGTCGACACCGCCGAGCACGCCCTCATGACCGTCGACGACGAGGCCGCCCAGCTGAAGTACGCCCAGGCCCTCGCCGACTGGGCCGAGGCCCGCGGGTACGAGGCCGAGACGCTGTGGGACATGTGCACCACGGCCGCCCTGGGCATCCCGTACGACAAGGCGCAGTGGCGGCTCGTCCGCACCCTCTCCGGCGGCGAGCAGAAGCGGCTCGTCCTGGAGGCGCTGCTGCGCGGTACCGACGAGGTGCTGCTGCTCGACGAGCCGGACAACTACCTCGACGTCCCCGGCAAGCGCTGGCTGGAGGAGCGGCTCAAGGAGACGCGCAAGACCGTGCTGTTCGTGTCGCACGACCGGGAGCTGCTGGCCCGCGCCGCCGAGAAGATCGTGAGCGTGGAGCCGGGCCCGGCGGGCGCCGACGCCTGGGTGCACGGCGGTGGGTTCGGCACGTACCACGAGGCCCGCCGGCAGCGGTTCGAGCGCTTCGAGGAACTGCGCAGGCGCTGGGACGAGAAACACGCCCAGCTGAAAAAGCTGGTGCTGACGCTCCGTCAAGCCGCCGCCGTGAGTCATGACATGGCCTCGCGATACGCCGCCGCGCAAACCCGCCTGCGCAAGTTCGAGGAGGCCGGCCCGCCGCCCGAGCCGCCGCGCGAGCAGGACATCAGCATGCGGATCAAGGGCGGCCGCACCGGCGTCCGGGCCGTCACCTGCCAGAACCTGGAACTGACCGGTCTGATGAAGCCCTTCGACCTGGAGGTCTTCTACGGCGAACGCGTCGCCGTCCTCGGCTCCAACGGCTCCGGCAAGTCCCACTTCCTGCGCCTGCTCGCCGGTGACGACGTGGCGCACACGGGGAACTGGAAACTGGGGGCCCGGGTCGTACCCGGCCACTTCGCGCAGACGCACGCGCACCCGGAGCTGGAGGGCCGCACGCTGCTCGACATCCTGTGGAAGGAGTACGCACAGGACCGCGGCGCGGCGATGTCGCGGCTGCGCCGCTACGAGCTGACGAACCAGGCCGAGCAGGCGTTCGACCGCCTGTCCGGCGGCCAGCAGGCCCGCTTCCAGATCCTCCTGCTGGAGCTCCAGGGCGTCACGGCCCTGCTGCTCGACGAGCCGACCGACAACCTGGACCTGGAGTCCGCGGAGGCGCTCCAGGAGGGCCTGGAGTCCTTCGACGGCACGGTCCTCGCGGTCACGCACGATCGCTGGTTCGCCCGCTCCTTCGACCGCTACCTCGTCTTCGGCAGCGACGGCCGGGTCCGGGAGACCCCGGACCCGGTCTGGGACGAACGCCGGGTGGAACGGGCCCGCTAGGGGGCCCGCCAGGGCAACGGCCCCGGGCTTACTTCCAGCGGAGCAGCGCCCCGAGTCCGCCCACCGGAACCTCCTGCGCCTCCTGCTCCGAAACCGCCAGTGCCGCCGCGTCGGTGGCCACGGCCGACCGGATCAGCGCGTCGTCCGCCCGGGCCGGCCAGGAGTGCTGCTCGCCGAGGATCTTCAGGTCCGTGCGCCGCACCGCCAGCTGGTCCGGGTCCTCGCCGATCCACACCTCGCGGTGCGCGTCCGGTCCGTCCAGCCTGATCAGCAGCTCGTCGATACGGCGCTCACGTGCCGCCTCGACCAGCGCGGGCACGCCCTCCACGGCCCCGGCCCGGCCCTCGTCGTCCGGGTGCCGGGCGGCCAGGAACCGGTCCAGCTCCGCCGCGGCCCTCCGCCGCACGTGCTCGGTGCGGGCCCGCTCCACGTCCTCGTCGAGGAGCCGGCTGCCGATGCCGTGCTCCGCCTCGACGACGAGGTCGTGCAGCCGCTTGGGCAGCCGCTCGTGCACGGACCGCCGCTCACGGTCGTCACCGACGAGAATCAGCAGGTCGGCGCGGGTCTCCTCCTGGCACACGGCGAGCGCGTCGGCGATCTCCGCGGCGTTGTGCTCCCAGGTGTTCTCCACCCGCAGCTGGAAATGCCGCTCGGACCAGTCCACGGAGCTCGTCCGGTGCACCGGCCACTGGCGGCCGGTGACGCTGCCGACGCCCTCGCTGCCCAGTCCGCTGCGCAGCTCGAAGTCCGCGCCCTTGCGGTCGATGTACGCCACCACGCACACCGGGTCCTCGCCGGCCAGCTCCAGCAGCGGCGTGACACGCGGCAGCGGGGCCCATTCGGCCCAGTCGCCGCCCTGCGGGGGACGGGCCAGCGGCGGGTCGAGGATCACCTCGCCGGCGCGGGCGAACAGGGCCCGGCCGTGCAGGTCGGAGGAGTGCTTCAGGTCCTCGATGGCGCTCTGCACGGCCCGGCAGGTCGCCTCGTCCGCGCCCTGCTCGGCCAGCTGCCTGGCCATCGCCTGGGCCGTGAGCTGACGCTCGTGGGGGGTGTCCTCCGTATGCCGGGAGGTGTCGACGTACACCGAGGCCCAAGGCCCGGGGTGTTCGTAGAGTGGGTGCAGAAAGGCGAGATCCATGGCTCCCTCCCGGGTGCCGCTCGGGGGTAGTGCTCAGTTGCTCCCGGGGCGGGTACCCGGACCGCATGAACGAACACGACGAGCGGGGCGACACGATGACCGGAGTGGACCCTGACCGGCTGGACGACCAGCAGCTCATGAAGGAGCTGGAGACCATCCACCGCACGCGCCACGACACGCTGCTGTACGGCTCGAACGACGCGCTGCGGGCCCATAACGAACGCATGGCTCAGCTCGAGGGCGAGTTCCTGCGCCGCAACCCGCGCCGCCCGGTGGCCGCGGGCCGCACACGCGAAGGGGCCCGGGAGCGGGGGAGCGGGGAGTCGACGACTCCCACGACCCCCGGCACCTGAGCCCTGCCGGACCAGCACGGAGGCGACGCACCCCGGCCGGCAGCGGCATGACGCGCCCCGGGCCGGCCCCGGCACACCGGGTCCCGGCCCACGCCGCCACAGCCCGACCTGTCCCGCACCGCACAGGCGGCCCCCGGCCCCGTCGGCGCTTGGCGTGCGGGCCGGCACCGTCGCACCGCACAGGCGGCTCCCGGCCTCGTCGGCGTTTCGTGTGCGGGCCGGTACCGTCGCACCGCACAGGCGGCTCCCGGCCTCGTCGGCGTTTCGTGTGCGGGCCGGTACCGTCGCACCGCACAGGCGGCTCCCGGCCTCGTCGGCGTTTCGTGTGCGGGCCGGTACCGCCGCACCGCAAGCGGCCCCGGCCTCGCTGGCGCTTGGCGTGCGGGCCGGCACCGGCCGTCACGACTGGGTTGGCCCGGCACGAGGCGACCCGCTCCGAGCTACCACCCCCGACCTGATCCGCACCCCTCAAACGTGGCCCGGCCCCGGCGACGCCGCGCGCGGGTCCGCACCGGCGCAACCCGGCCTGGTCCGCACTGCACAGGCGCGCCCCGCCCCGTACCGGCGCATCGCGCGGGGGTCCGCACCGGCACAGCCCGACCCGGCCCGCACCGCACAAGCGCAAGACGCCGGGCCTGCACCCGCACCAGCCCGCGATACGGCCCGCACCGGCGGTTCGCGAGCGGGTCGGCACCGGCAGGACCCGAGCCGCCCCCGACCGGCACACCACGACACGCCCACGCGCAGCACAAGCAGGCCGGGCCGCGCCCCCACAAGCGCGGCCCGGCCCAGTCCCCGGCCCCGGTTCAGTGCCGCACCGGTCCCCGTCCCCAATGCCGGTGTGCCGCGATCGCGGCACAGAGCGCGTTCAGGAACTCCTCGCTCGCCGGACCCGGCGAGGTGTCCGTCACCACGCCCTGGTCCGTGACCACGCGCTGGAACTCCGTCGACAGCCTCAGCCCCTCGGGCTCCAGCGCCGACAGGACGCCCACGCCCGAGCCGAGCGCGCCCACCGGCTTGCCGTGCCGGAAGGCGTCCCGCACGAACCGCATCGCGTCCGGGTCGGCCGCCGTCGGCGGGGTACCGACGGGCCCGCCGGGCAGCAGCACGGCGTCGTACAGCACGGACGCCACGGTCGGCAGCGCACGGTCGACGGCGTAGGTCTCGCCGTCGGACCCGGTGATCGTCCCGTCCGTCGGGGCCAGCGCCTCGACGATCGCCCCCTCGGCGGCCAGCCGCTCCCGCACGGAGGTGATCTGCTCGGCGTCCACGCCGTCGGTGACCAGCACCGCGATCTGCCGGGTCCGGATCGATCCGTCCCCGCGCAGCGACTCCAGGCTGAGCGCGGGGGAGGCCGACTTGGACGCGGCCTCCGCAGTGGACGGCTCCGGAACCCCGACACCCCGTGCCACCTGCACTGCCAGGTCCCCGTCGACCTTGGCCAGGTGCTCGACCGTACGCGCCCGCACGGTCCGCGCGCCCACCTTGCCGAGCTCGAACCGGAACGCCTCGACGATGTGCTGCTTCTCCCAGTCCGCCATGCTGTTCCAGAACATCGCCGGCTGGCTGTAGTGGTCCTGGAAACTGGGACTGCGGCGCCGGATCTTGTGGCCGTCCACCCGTTCGGCGTAATGCGTGTAGGCGCTTCCCCCGGCGCCCGCGTGGGCCGGGCAGCCGCCGCCGAGCGAGTTCGGGAAGTAGTTCGTGCCGGAGTGGATCGCGCTCTGGTGATAGCCGTCGCGCTGGTTGTTGCGCACCGGCGCGACCGGCCGGTTCACCGGCAGCTGCGAGAAGTTGGGCCCGCCGAGCCGGATCAGCTGGGTGTCCAGGTAGGAGAAGTTCCGCGCCTGGAGCAGCGGGTCGTTGGTGAAGTCGATGCCGGGGACGACGTTCGCCGTGTGGAAGGCGACCTGCTCGGTCTCAGCGAAGAAGTTCTCCGGGTTGCGGTCCAGCACCATCCGGCCGATCGGCCGCACCGGCACCTGCTCCTCCGGGATGATCTTCGTCGGGTCGAGCAGGTCGAAGTCGAACGCGAACTCGTCCTCCTCCGGCACGAGTTGCACGCCCAGCTCCCACTCGGGGTACTCGCCCGCCTCGATCGCGTCCCACAGGTCACGCCGGTTGAAGTCCGGGTCGCGGCCCTGGCACTCCTGGGCCTCGTCCCACACCAGGGAGTGCACGCCGAGCCGCGGCTTCCAGTGGAACTTCACGAACGTGCCCTTGCCGTCCGCGTTGACGAACCGGAAGGTGTGCACGCCGAAGCCCTGCATCATGCGGTAACTGCGCGGGATCGCCCGGTCCGACATCAGCCACATGATCGCGTGCAGCGTCTCGGGCTGGAGCGACACGAAGTCCCACAGGGTGTCGTGCGCGGACGCGCCCGTCGGGATGTCGTTGTGCGGCTCGGGCTTCACCGCGTGCACGAAGTCGGGGAACTTGACGCCGTCCTGGATGAAGAAGACCGGGAAGTTGTTCCCGACCAGGTCGTAGTTCCCCTCCGACGTGTAGAACTTGGTCGCGAAGCCGCGCACGTCCCGCACGGTGTCCGCCGAGCCCTTCGGACCCTGCACGGTCGAGAAGCGTACGAACACGGGCGTCCGCTCGGCCGGGTCCTGGAGGAACGCCGCGCGGGTGAACTCCGCGCAGGACTCGTACGGTTCGAAATAGCCGTACGCGCCCGCGCCCCGCGCGTGCACCACCCGCTCCGGGATCCGCTCGTGGTCGAAGCGGGTGAGCTTCTCCCGGAAGTGGAAGTCCTCCATCAGCGTCGGACCGCGCTCGCCCGCGGCCAGGGAGTCGTCGGTGTGGTCGACCTCCACTCCCTGGTCGGTGGTGAGCGGCCCGCCGGCCGGATCGTCCGCCTTGAAGGCTTCGCGCTGTTCCTGTTTCCGGTCGGCGGGAGAGGCCATCAGGCGGCCTCCTCGGCGAAGACGTCGAGGAAGGTCTCGCAGAACGCCTTCAGGTCGTCCGGCTTACGGCTGGTGACCAGCTTGTTCGCGCCGTGGTCACAGACCTGCACCTGCTCGTCGACCCAGGTGCCGCCCGCGTTGCGGATGTCGGTCCGCAGGCTCGGCCAGGAGGTCAGCGTCCGGCCGCGTACGACGTCCGCCTCGACCAGCGTCCACGGCGCGTGGCAGATCGCGGCCACGGGGCGGCCCTGCTCGAAGAAGTCCCGGACGAACGCGACGGCCTTGCCGTCCATCCGCAGGAAGTCCGGGTTGGCCACGCCGCCCGGCAGCACCAGAGCGCCGAACGAGCCCGGCTCGCTCTGGCCCACGACCTCTTCCACGGGGAAGGTGTCCGCCTTGTCGAGGTGGTTGAACGCCTGGATCTCCCCCTCCTTCGTCGACACCAGCACGGGCTCGTGACCGGCGTCCCTCGCGGCCTGCCACGGATCGGTCAGCTCGACCTGCTCGACGCCCTCGGGTGCCACCAGAAATGCGATACGCATGATGCTCAATGTCCTTTCCCGGAGCGCGCGGCACTCCAGCGCGCCGCGTCGCTCCTCGCGTTCTTGTCGTTCTTGCGGTTCCTGCGGCCCGTGCGCACGCACCGCAGCAACTCCTCGCCGTACGGCAGCAGCACACAGGTGCCGATCGCCGCGGCGATGCCCGCCAGATAGCCGCGCGACAGCGGCCGCCGGCGCGGCACCAGCCGCCAGGCGTCGGGGTCCCCGCGGCCGCCGCGCAGCAGCGACTTCACCTGGTCGGCGTGCAGGCACATCAGGGAGGCCAGCGCCCCGAACGGCAGCGACTCCAGAAAGCTGTGGATGTGCTGCTCGACCGGCTTGACCTCCCGCTCGCTGTCGACGGCCGTACGGACGTCCCACAGCGCCGTCGCCTCGTGCACCGCGGCCCCGCCCAGCTGCACGCTCAGCAGCAGCGGGTTGACCTCGTAGCGCAGCGTCAGCGCGATCGGGATGCCGACCTCGGCCATCATCAGCGAGTGGATCAGGGACTCCTTCGTCCCCGCCGTCTCCTCGATACGGGTCCGCCGGTGCATCACCCAGTCGGCCACCCCGGGCACGAACCAGCCGGGCAGCAGCCCGTACAGCAGGTAGCGGGTCGTGACGTCCCCGACGTCGACGGTGACCCCCGTGGCACTGATCTCCTTCGCCTGGTCGATGCTCACGCACCTCCCCGGGCGTCCGGCTCGGCGCGGCTGATGTCGGCGAGCGCCGACGCGGGGTCCTCGGCCTCGGCCAGGTCGCCGAGGCTCACCATCCCCACCGGCAGTCCGTTCTCCACCACCGGCAGCCGGCGCACCGCGTGCTCGCGCATCAGCGTGACCGCGGTCGCCACCCGGTCGTCCGGCGTCACCGTCACCGGGTCCGGCGTGCACACCGCCTGCGCGCTCACCGTCATCGGGTCCGCGCCGTCGGCCACCGCCCGCACCGTGATGTCACGGTCGGTGAGCACGCCGATCACGTCCTGCCCGTCGGCCACCACCACGTCGCCGATGTTCTGGGTGCGCATCAACTGCGCCGCCTCGACGAGCGAGGCGTCCGGGCGTACGGCGACCACGCCCGGGGTCATCACGTCCTTCACCAGCTCGGCCATCACTGAAGGCCCTCCCTCTGTTCCCCCTCCGGTGGGGGCAC
>NZ_JARVKU010000018.1:0-199817 GCF_029813805.1 Streptomyces sp. DH10 | reverse complement strand
GGGCAGGCGCGTGCCTGCCCAGCCCCGGTGCTCGATCACTGGTGCTTCAACTGGCTGAGCGAGGCTGTTGTGGCCCGGTCGAAGGGTAGATCCGTCAGGGGGAGTAGGTGTTTCGTCAGCTCTGGTACTGCCTTCGATAGGCAGTCCATTGCGATTCCCAGGGCCTGTCGGTGCTCGCGCGCGAAGAGGTGATCGAATGCCGGCGCCTTCCAAGCGTCGCCGCCGAGGAGGGCGTCGAACACCGCCAAGTCGATGGTCTGCGGCAGCTGGCGAGCGATGGGGCTTCGGCGTCGCAGCCGCTCGGCGAGGTCCATGAAATTGACCAGCCACGTTGGCGTCTGCGACATTGCGTCGCGGACGGAGGGCACAGGGCGCTCAACCGGAGGTGCCCCTGCCGATCGGTAAGCCTGGTGAATGGTTACGAGCTCCTCACGGAGCAAGGCGTCAGCCATCTCCGCCACTCTCAGGATCTGGCGGTCGTGTGGATCTCCGGTGTTCAGCCCCTGCTCGATCTCTCGTCGCGTCCCCTCGGCGCCCACAGTGTCGGTCCGGCCGCCGGCACGTAGAGCCGCGGATACCAGCGCTTGGAGAACGTGGCCTGCCAGCAGCTTGGCCAAGGGATTGGGAAGAACGGTCCCGGTGCGCGTCACCTCATCCAGAGTCAGCAGCGCTCCGAGGACTCTGTGAGGATCAGCCAAGAGCGCATCGTGCCTAAGGAAGGAAACGAGCCCTGACGGGAGGTCTCCGATTTTCTTGAGCTGCTGATCCGCGGCAGCGCTCTCCTCCTTGAAGGATGTCTCCCCGATCGTGGCGAAATGCTGCGGTACATGTTCCAGGACCTGCTCACGACGCTCCAGCTCGGAGCTGGCAAACAGGTCGACCCCAATGTGACGCGCTACCCCGCGGCCCGCCTCAGTGACGGATTGGCGAACGAGCGCCGAGCGGTCCGCACCGACCAGTGCCTGCAGCCCGCGCAACCACAGGAGGCGGTCCTGCTCCCCACTCTGTCCGCGGGTGGACTTGCACTCGCTGATGCCGATGTGTGGACGGAGCCTTGAGTCGAAATCGATCGACAGCACATCGACGTCCGTCACCGTCCGCGGCCGACCTCCGACGCTCTGCGTGACGGGGTGACGTACACGGACGAGTGCACCGTCTGCGAACTCGGCGCGGGCGAACCGGCGTTCCAGTTCGTCGCCCTTCTCTTTTCCAGCCCTACCGGTCATAGCGCCGTCGCCCCATTTCCTGTCGCAGTGCGGCGAGAATATCTTGCGAAGCGCTGAGGCTAGGGGCAGCTTCCTTGGATGGCTGGACCAGGCGCCGCGCGCGTTCTGCCTCGGGATGACGGTAGCCGCGCTGACCTTGGAGGGCGCCCGACGTAGTGTTTCCGTCCGCGCCGTCCTCAAGGTAGGTGATGGCCTCTTCCGCAACGTCTGCCTGCAGAAGGACGAACTTCTTGAACCTGTACGCAGGCTCAACGCGGACGATTCCGGCAGTCTCGAGCATGGAGTAGTCAGTGCCGATGTTGGAGGCATCTCCTGCCTCGCCGTTGCGTACCAGCTTTCGAAGGAAGGCGGTTGGAGCAAAGAGTCGATTGCTGGCGAATCGTCGAGCGAACACCATGGATCCGATGAGCTGACGCACGTGCCCTGACGGGTCAGCTCCCGTTGGGGCGTCGAACACGGATCGTCCCATATGCGGGGAGAAGAGGAATGCGCGCTCCTGGCCTCCGAGCGTAGTGACGATGGATCGCAACAGAAGCCCTTGGGAGACGGCATAGTCCACCCACTTCCGATCCCCGGATTGGATCTCATCCTCGGGCATTCCAGCTGTCGCAGCCACCTCCTCCAAAACGCCACTCAGCGCCGCGCGCACGGCCCCATCCTCGGCTTGCAGTGCGGCATGAGAATGGTCTTTGTCAACTGCCCAGACATTGGGGTTGAAGAGCACCTCATCCCCGTCGGCGCTACGTTGACGCGTGCAGAGATGGAGGGATTCAAGGTTTTCGATGGCGCGAACGGCGAGGTCTTCGGATCCGAGTGCTGCGCACTCCTCCTTCGCCGTCGAGATGGTGATGGGCATGATGGTGGTCGTGCGCAGAATCGTGAGAGCCATCATCTCAAGTGGTTCAGGCATGACGTTACCCAGAACGCTGTCGGCGCGCTGGTAAAGGTCTTCGACAGGTGGGATCTTCTCGGACACCACCTTGATGGCACCCTCGCCGTCGCGCTCAAGGTCGACAAGGCCCAGCACCTCAAGCGTGGGAAGAAATTCCCTGCGGATCTCCCGCTTACTGATGCCAGCGCTGACCCCCAGGGCCTCAACACGCTCGGGTGGGCTGACGCCACTGCCGCGAAGGCGGAGTGCGAGCTCGAAGATCCTGCCGGCGAACTCAAGCTGGGCGAGGTCAGCCTTCGGCTGACTGGCCCCGTAGGTGCTCAGGTGTCGTGACATGCCGACGAGCAGTTCTGCAGTTGGTAGCAACGGAGTCTCCGGGAGGCAGCGATGAGCCGCCACAGCATCGTTGTGGTCCGGCGGCTGAGAAACTTCAGCCGCACACCATGGTGCGACACCGCCCGCACAGAAAGTCACTCTTTCGGGAGATCTGATCTACCGTCGTCGTGCGACACGTTCCGCCAGCGGTCTTGCTGTCTGCCGGGCTTGCTGTGAAGCCGGCCAACCTCTCCGGTCGAACCACGTCCGCTCCGCTCTGGCCGACTACCTTGACCAGCATCCCGAGGCCAAGACCGAGCTACGGGTGATCCTCGGCCTTCTGGAGGACAGCGACGGTCTCACCAGCCGCAAGACAATCCCCGGCCACGTCACCGCCAGCGCCCGTTCCGCCTTCCCAAGATCTGAGGCGGGTCCGAACAGACGGCTGAGCACGTTGTCCGTACGCGACGGTGGCACTCTCCTGTCGATGAGGGGGGAAGCAGGCTCGAGCAGCGCTGAGCGGTGACGAGGGCGCGGTGCTCCGGATGTTGTGCGATCGTCGCTGGCCCGGGGGGTCCAAGTGCGGGGCCCGTTCGGGCTTCCGGCCAGGGCGCGCGCAGCGTCAGGGCGCGAGCGGGAATGGCCACGGCGCTCGGGCGAACAACCAGGCCCGGCCGCGCCGGGCCCGTCCGGCGCCGACGCCGCGCCGAGCCGGACATCGTCTCCGCCACCGGCGAGCGGATCTCGGCCTCCGCCTCCCGAAAGCTCACCAACGCCGTCCCGCGCAGCTCCCGCAACGCCCGGGCCAGCCGCTGGCACTCCTACGCCCTGTGGTGCGCCATCTACGACTGGGCCGAGGACGAGCCCAACTCCGTGCTGTCCTACCTCTCCGACCTCGGCGACCGCGGTCACCCCGCGACCTCCATCGAGGCCCACTTCAGCACCCTGCGCGCGATGCGCACCATCCAGGGCGCGCCGCTGTCGGACAGGGAGGTCAAGGCCTGCCAGCTCGTCATCCGCCACCGCGCCGGCGAGGAGGCCGACGACCCCCTGGTGGAGCCCGGCCCGCTCCAGGCCGACGCCGTCGACCTGGACGAACTGCGCCTCATGGTGCGCACCCTGGACCGCACCACCGTGCGCGGCAAACGGGACGCCGCCGTCCTGCTCATCGCCTAGTGGATGGCCGCCCGCGCCAGCGAGCCCGCCCGCCTCAACCTCCACGACGCCAAGATCCGCACCGTGCAGATCGAGGACAAGGACGGCCGCAAGAGGGCCCACCAGGCCCTGAGCATCAAGATCCGCCGCTCCAAGGCCGACCAGGCCGCGCGCGGCCAGGAGGTGCACATCCTCGCCCCCGCCGACCAGGAACTGTGCCCCATCCACGCCCTGCGCGAATGGCTCGACGTCCTCGCCGACGACGGCCAGCTCACCCCCGGCCCGCTGCTGCGCCGCATCGACCGCCACGGCAACATCGGCGCCAAGGCCGCCGGCCGCCCGCCCAAGGACGACCGCCGCCGCGGCGGCATCACCGCCGACACCGTCAACGACATCATCAAGGCCACCGCCCGCGCCGCCGAGCTGACCCCCACTCCGACCCCCGAAGAGCGATCCGCCGCGGCCCAGGCGAAGCAGGAGGCGCTCGCGGCCGCCGACGCCGCGCCCACCGCCGAAGAGGCCAACGCCATCCTCAAGACGTGGCGCACCGCCCGCCGCGCGGCCCGCGCCGCCGTCCGCCGCATCACCGGCCACAGCTTCCGCCGCGGCTGGATCCAGCAGGCCCTGGCCGCCGGCAATCCGCCCGAGACGGTCGCCATCCACTCACGCCACTCCCTGCGCAGCAGCGCCTTCGACGCCTACCGCCGACGGAAAATTCCTTGGAACCAGAACCCAACCCGCTTCCTGGGCCTGGCGGTCTGATCGGACCCGGCTACCGCCGTCCTTCCGCGCCTACCTGAGGAAACGGTCCCGCGGCTGAGGAATCCGCCGTGTGGCACGGTCTGTTCCGCGAAGTTCAGCGTTGGGTCCCGCTGCTGCGGTGCATTCGGGAAGGATGCTGCCGGTGCAGACCGAATCCATCGCCGCCCTGGCCGCCTCGGCGGCCGCAGTTCTGGGCGTCCCGGCCGCTCTCCTCGTAGGCTTCCGGCAGGCGCGCGCGGCCCGCCACGCCGCCGAGCTCACCACCCGCTCAGCCCACGACCATGTCCGCCGACAAGCACGTCGCGACGCCGCCGTCGAATTCATCATCGCGGTCGAGAAGGCCAAGAAGGCAGCGCTCCTGCTCTACGAAAGTGACGACCCCGTAGAGGACACCCTCATGCACGCCGAGCACCGCGTACCCCTCGACGTCAGCCGACCCCTGGCCGTCATCCGCATTGAAGGGCCGGACAATCTCGTTGAGCGCGCCCAGGACGTCGACGCCGCGATGGCCAACCTCACCGTCCGCGCCCTCCGCATGAACCGCGTCCGGTACGCGCGGTCCGTCCTTCAGCACGCCGCTGGCACAGGAAACGAGGGCATCGCTGCCGCCCTCGCTCAGCTGACCGAACCAGCTGGAACCGACGAACAACGAACCGAAGCCTGGCAGACAGTAGAAGACGCGGGCCTGCTCACCCGACACCAACTCGGCACGCTGCGGCAGCACTGGCAGCCCCATGCGACACCCCATCTCAAGCCCGTTGGCATCGTAGAAACCTCCGCCGCCATCAAACCCACACTCGACGCGTTCATCGCGGCTGTGCGGATGCACCTGGACGAGCCACCCGCATAGAGGGCGGACCACTTGCCCCACCGCCTAGCCCATGAGGTGACGGGACACCCGCTCCAGGCCCCGGACCCGTACGCCGTCCTCACCGGCTGACTGTCCGGGGCCTACACCCGGCCCCACGTACAGCAGGTCATCGACCGATGCACTGCTCTGCCCGCGCTCCGGCGGAGGCCCCGCTGCACACGCCAAGAGGCGCACACCTACGCCGGCAAGCCCGAGGGGGCGCCTCCTTGGCTTCGTCCCGACAGGCGAGGACGCCCATCTTGCTCGCACCTTGCTTCACAGCTCAGAACCACTCAACGGTATGCAGGACGCACATTGCCGCGCGCATCATGTTCGAGATCACGCGGTCGGCCACCTGTTCCTCGTCCTGGTCCACGTGGACGCTTTCCCATCCCGACTTCTCGGCGTATTGCAGCAACGCGGACAGTGTTTCGTGGTCGGCGGCACCATGCGGGCCCTCGAAGGGCGATTGCAGGATGGGCGACAGTGCGTCCAGCGATTACAAGCACCGGCTCTCACCGGGGACCGCCTGTCACGTCCCCCGGACAGCTGACCCACCAGGAGGCAACACGCCGAGATGCGGCGGGAGTGTCCGCGCGTTTGACTGGATAGGAGACGCGAGACCTCCCGAGGGCGGGCGCACCCGGGGGCGTGCCGTCACTTGAGCACGAGCAGGGGAGCAACCATGCCACCCGACCTGAGCAGCGCCGAGTATGAAACCCTCGACAATTTGATCGACGCCGCGGGGCCTATCGGAACCGGGGTGGACATCCTCAAGTTCATCTACGAATTCGGGAAGACCTCCCCGACCGAATACGCCATTGAGAACATCAGCCGCGAGCTTGCTCTCATCAAGACGCAATTGGCGGAGCTCAGTGGCCGTCTCGACACGGTGACTCAACGGCTCGTCAAGGCGGAGAATTTGGCCCGGGTCCGCCGCCTTGAGGAGCACACTACCCGGCTTTCAACACTCGCCGTCCAGATCCAGCGGAGTCCCGGAGACCAGGCCCGGGCGGCTGAGGCCGCCGCTGAGGCCGGCGGCCGGGCCGACTCGATGCTGACTGATGAGGATCTGTGGACCTGGAGCGACGTCCAAATCGTCACGCCGCACGACGCGAACGGGAATCCCTCTGGGCCGCAGAGGATTGAGCCCCTCCCGCCCGAATTCAAGACGAAGATCGCGCTGCCCGTATATTCTATGGCGCTGACCATATGGGTTGCCGCCATGTTGATCGACACCGGTTCAGAAGTGGGCCGAGTGAAGGAGCGATACGGCGACCAGCTCGACCGTCACATCGGCGCCGTATCGCTCAGGTTTGGATGGCACGACCACGGCTCGGACGAGCAGACGCTTCCCGAGAAGATCCGATCGCGTATTACCTGCCGCCCGGTTGCGGCGCACAAGTATGCCGAAGATGGGATGTGCACCTTCACGGTGCAGTGCACCGACAAGCTCGCGCGGACGAATACCATTGTCCGCGAGTTCACGGTGGACATGTACGACCCGGTTCCGGGGTCGCGGGTGCTTTGTACCGTCGACCCGCAGTCGGTGGTGCTCGATGAGCAGGAAATCGAGGACAGAGATCCCGGCATCGTGATGTTGGGACTGTGGGAGGAAATGCTCAAGTCGATCGCGGCGAGCGGCCACCTGCCAGCCCAGCAGTTCATTGGCCAGTTCCCGTCCTGGACTGCGGCGTTTGTCGGTATGTACGGCGTGGACCGCGATCTGAACCTTGACTACTTCACGCAGACCTTGCCTGGCAGCCAGGGTTCATGGACTGGCCCCTTGCGGGTGGGCACCAGCTGGAGCTTTGCAGCCATCGTCCCAGGCGGCTCGGACGCCGTCCTCGCGAAGCAGCCTACGGGCAACTGGTTGTGGTACCGACACCAGGGATCGGGCCAGACACCGCCGACCGACAAATGGGCCGGCCCGGTGTCAATCGGTGCCTGGGTCGCCGGCGACTCCGCGCAGACCACATGGCGCCACTTCGGTGCCGGATACGGCGTTGTCTACGGGATCGTGGACCATGACGTGACGGGTGAGTTCCAGGAAGGCGATCTCTTCTGGGGGCGCTTCCTCGGCTACCAGACCGGACAGGGCTCGTTCACGGCAGCCCGCCCTGTCGGCACCGGATGGCAGGGCCTCTCCCCCGTCTTCTCGGGAAGCGAAGGGATCATCTACGGGGTGAGGCCCACCGGAGTTCTGCGCTGGTACAACCACACAGGGTGGGCCGATGGTTCCAACACCTGGGCTGAGCCGCGTGATCTCAATACCGGAGTCGACTGGCGTCAGTTCGAGAGGATCGTGTCGGGCGGCGAGGGCGTGATCTACGGCATCCTGCCCAACGGCGCCATGAGGTGCTACCGGCACATCGACTGGCGCAACGGCGGTGACGTCCTGGAAGGCCCGATGTCGGTCGGCGAGTTCTGGAGGTTCTACAACCCCCTGTTTGCGTCGCAGCCCGGTGCAACCACCGGAGTGTTCTGACCGGCTCGCGCTGGACATTGCCGCGGTCAGATCCGGGGAGGGGCATCCGGAGTGTCCGCGATTTCGGTTAGGGCTCCGCAGGGCCTTGGGCCTTTTCAAGGACCCCTTCGCCATCAGGGAGGGGTCGGACGAGCCAACCCGGCGGCCACACGTGCGACATCTGGTTGCCCTCCGGTGTCACGAGACGTGTCACCCGTGCGCCCCCGAGTTCGGCGGTGTCGTAGAAGTGCGCCATCCCGAACGGAGGGGTGCCGAACTGAGCGGTGCCAGTGAAGGTCGCGGCCCTGAAGTAGGCGGTTCTGAAGAAGGTCGCGTTCTCGAACTGAGCGGTCCCCTTGAACGTCGCTTCCCCGAAGTGGGCAAGCTCTTGAAACTGCACGCCCTCGAACCCGGCGTAGCTGGTGAAGGTCGCCTCCCCGAAGGTGGCGTAGCCAGAGAACGTTGCTTGGTGGAAATTGGCGTCACCTTCGAAGGTCACGTCCAAGAAGTCGGCGCTCTTGGTGAACGTCGCCTCCCCGAAGTAGGCGCCCTCGGTGAACGTCGCGTTCCGGAAGAGGCCATCGCCGATGAATGTCGCCTTCCCGAAGTTGGCGGCACCGAACTTCGCGCCCTCGAAGTGGGCGCCCTCGGTGAACGTCGCACCGGGGAACTCGGCGGAGCCGGTGAATCTCGCGTTGCTGAAGTTTGCCTCGGCCACGTGCCACTTGTCGAAGCTGCACTCGGTGAGGTCCGCGTTGGCAAGGTCGATGCGCATGCCTTCCCAGAACCGATCACCGAGCGGCGTGCTCTGTCGCTGCTTCATGGGGCGGACGTCACGGACGTGGGCGGTGAGAATGCGCTGGGCAGCCACTCGCACCAGGAGCTCCTGGTGCGGCTGGCCCTGCTGGCTTGGGGCCGTCGGCGGGGTGAAGGGCATGCGCAGGTAGGCGCAGATGACGTCCACGATCGTCTGTCGGTGGTCTGGGGCGGTCTGGCCGAGCCGTTCCAGTGCGTACAGGCCGCCCAGCCGGACGGGCGCCTGAGAGCTGCCGAGCTGCTCGACAGCTTTGGTGTAGAGCTCGGTGACGCGCCGTTCGTTGGCGTCGTGCTCCGTCTGCTTTGTGGCCATCTCGTGGTGGTGCTGTCGACGGAATGCCAGCAGCACGGTGATGGCGGCGCCCACGCCGGCGCCAGCGGCCAGAGCGGTGCGTACGACGTCGGTCCGCTGCTGCGTCCGTTCGCGGCCTGGTGGGGCACTGTAGGTCTGGGGCATCAGCTGAGCCGTGGTGAGCCACACCGCAGCCGCTACGGCCGCAAATGCCAGCACTACCCACCACCAGCGGATCGGCGGGGCGGAGGGTTGGAGCGGCAGAGGCCGCGTTTGTCGCTGCACTCTTGCGGCCGCTGCGGCACACGCCACGGAACCGATCACGAGGACGAGCGGGACGACGGAGATGCGGGCGGCCAGGTCGACCAGCCGGTTCCAGGAAACAACGGCCACGAGAAGGAGACCGGCCGAGACCGCGGTAAGCACGTAGACGATGCTTCGCTTCCAAGGGTCAGACCCCATGACGCCCCTCCACCGGCCAAACCTCATGACGCCCTGTCCTGACTGACCACGAATCACCCTCGAAAGGGAGCTTGAGCAATGTCCCGGCACAGGTGCCGCCGACTCGCCGTCGTCCAGCGTCCGTCACCCCGACAGGCCACCGTCCTGGGGACAGTGCCGGGAGTTGTAGGTTCTCGTCGCTCATGTCCTAAAGAGGCTGTGACCCGTGGCTTCTCACGGTGTCTCACGCCGTGGCCAGCCGTTCGTTCTCAAGGTCGCGGCCGCGGTCGGTCTCCTGCTGCTCGGTGCGGATGTGCTCTGCGTCTCCGGCCGGGTTGCGCAGGGTGAGCAGGCCTCGCCGAGTTCAACGAGGGCTACCTCTTTGGCCCTCAACAGAAATCCGTGGGGACGCTGGTGACGCGGAAGATCAAGCAGGTCGACCGGGCCCAACTCCTGCGCCTCGCTATCCGGCCAAAGCACCCGAAGGGCACGTTGTACCCCGCATGGGGTACGGCAAAGACACTGGCCGACTGGAGTCGGGATTCGCGATGCGTGGTCCCGTACAGCACGCTGAAGGCGCGAGTGCCCCAGTACAACTGGCCGCTTCGGCAGGCCCTCACTACGCCTAAGGGTGCGTGACCAGATCCCTGGCGCGAGCGCTCAGTGTCCCATTGAACCTGGCCGCCGTTGAACGCGGGCGGCTCCGCACGGGGGCGGTAGCTTCCCAGCTCCGCAGCCTGTGGGCGAGCCGCCACCTCCTGCAGAAGTGACTCGTTGAGCAGGCATGTCGCACATTGATCCCGCCAGTGACTGCGTGCCCGTGCCGATCCGGGTGGACGACCGAATCACCCTGGCCGACGAACGGCCGTCGGGGTACGTGCACTCGCTGCACCGAGACCTGAAGAACGGCCGGCCGGGCGTGCGTTATCGCGTGGCCTTCGGCCGCCAGCGGATGCACTGGGCTTACCTCACCGACATCCTCACCGTGAACGGTCAGCCCACTGACTACGCGCTGCGGTATCCCCTTCCCGCCGAACCCCGGCAGGTCACGGATGACCGGGCCGTTCTCGCACGGCCCGCGCTCGACCAGGTGGCTTACTTCCTCGCCCAGCAGACGGGCCTGGACGCGACGCTCACGCGCGTGCCCGTACCGGAGGTCTTCGACCCGGCCGAAGAAGAGGACCTCTGCGGCGGGCTGGTCGGCATCGACGTGGAGATGCGTTTCCGGATGTACGTCCTGCCCGGCGACCAGAACGATCCGGTGGCCCTGCAGGACGCATTCGAGAGGTGGCTGGTGCGGGAGTACATCGGCTGCACTCCCGCCGCGCTGTAACACTTCCCCGCTCTCCCCCGTCTGTACGGGGTGACGCGCCCGCGGGGATTTCGACATGGTGGACAGCTATCCGCGGGCGCCGACCAAGGCGCACTCCGGATTACAGCAAGAAGCGCGGGAGACCTCTGCGGGGCCCGGTCTTTGGGGTACGAGGGGGCGTACTGGAAGCGGCCCACGCCGGCCACCACGAACTGTGTCGCGCATGCCAAGGTTCAGCCGGTGCCACAGCAGCTAGGCTGCATCGGCTTGGGAGTATGCCCTGCTGTAACTCTCGGACTCGGGGGTGTGGAAGTAGTACAGGTCGGCTTTCTGTGGGGCTTCGACGGCCACACCTCGGTCATCTATGCCTCCATACCACACCTTCGTGTCACCGATAGAGGGGACCGCCATTGGTTCGGACCGCCTGAGCATCGCAACTTTGAGCACCACTTGGATACTGTCAAATTTGGGGCCCTCTTTTTGGATGAAGTGGAGATGCCGGAGGCCGCGTATTAGGAAATTCAGGATAAGGCGTCTCCGGCATCTCCACTTCACCCAGCGCAAGTTTTTCCGCTGGGCGATCCATTGCGCCGCCGCATATGTTCCAAACGTCCAGCCACCGGCAATGATATAAACGTCCTTGTCCCGCCTCAGAGGGTCCAGTGTCCGGATGATGAATGCAGAGTCCTCCTCGGTCGTAGCCGGGGGGCTGAGGATTGGTTCACGCCGATGATTCTTAAGCCCTTTGTAGTCATGCTCGGCATCTTCATGATCGTACGCATGTAGGGGAGGATCGAGCGCGGCAAGGAGGCAGCGTGCAGTCAGATTGTCCTTCCCGCCACCAATGAGGACAACGGTGCTATCCCACGCCTTTACTGGACTTTCCGGGTCCGAATAGACTACATCGATAGATCGACCGTAAATGCGCTTCATTAGCGACGCTATTTCAGCCACCGCCAGGGTGTCGCCTGTCGGAATGTAAGCGGTATGTTCGGCGGGATCATAGTTATGGAGGCTTGCCGATATAAGGACTTTACTCTTAGGCTCGTCGAGTCGCCAGAACCAGCGAGCAGGATTAATGAACCGCATGCGCTGCCAGAATGCCCCCAGAAGGAAGAGGAAGGCCGAGTAGAAAGCGGCCCCAATGACGCTGGCTATTACGCTTAGGGAGAAGGTGCTCATGATTCCCGATGGCCTTTGATCGAAGCACTAGCGTCTCAATCAACTCTTGCACCATCGGTGGCTGGCGGCTACTCGTGCGGAGACGCCCGGGCGGGCGCCGCCCTCCCGGGCGTCTCCGGGTGAGGGGATGGAGAATGGCGGCGCTACGGCCTGCGGCACAGAGCAGCGCGGCGCGTACGGGCCCAGGGGATTGCGGGAGCGTCCGGGGCGGGAGGTGGCGCCGGTGGGCGGGGGGCGTGTACGCCCTGCGCCGTCAGACCACAGGGGGCGGTAGCGGTGGCTGGGCCTGGCCTGCGGCGTTCGTCGACGTCCGGGTCGCGCCTGCGACAGCCGCCATGTCGCCAGGATCGCTACGCCGTAGAACGAAGATTTTGACCAGGGCGAGCAGGCTCGGGCCGCAGAGGAGGGTGGACAGCCACCAGGACTCCGGAGCCACGTACACGCCGCTCCCGAGCATCGTCAAAGCGACCACCGCACCGACAACGAGTTCTGTCACGTGCCGACGGTGCGCGCGCTGCTGCTGCCGTTCTACCTGCTTCTGCTGCGCTGCCTCGCGTTGCATCTCCAGACGGACCATCCGCTCACGGTGCTCGCGGCGTAGTGACGGCTCCATCGCCGCCATGGCTGCCGCGAGGTGGGCAGCGTCCAATTCTTTCCACTGCATGGCCACTTGCAGCGCTGCGGAAATGACCGGGTCATTCTCCGGCCTGGGTTCGGCGGGCAGTCGTTCGTCCGTCGTCACCGGTTTGCTCCCCCGTCACCGCTTGTCGCCGGGCTGGAGTCGTGTTCGAGGCCCTCCGGCGGGGGGCCGAGTCGCACGAACAGCCGAGCCAGGGTGTTGTTGATCGTCTCAGCCGTCTCCGCGGCAAGGTGCCGTCGCTGCTCTGGTGGCAGGTCTGCGTAGTAAGCCTCGGCGTCGTTGAACTGGTCGCCGTCCGAGTCCCGTTCTGCTGGTCTTCCCGTAGCCTCTCGGGCCGCCGCAGTGAGCAGGTCCACGAGAGCAGAAGCAGAGTGTGCCTCGCTCGTGTAGTACCCCATGTTCGACAGAATGCTGGCGTGTTCGGCCAAGACCCGGCGATAGAAGTCATACCGCCATGCGGCCGGAGACCTGGACAGAATGGACAGATGCCGCAGCTCGTCAACTGAGGAGGCGACAGTATCCGCCTCGCCAGGCTGAGCCCCGTCATGTGTCGCCGCCTCGGCCCCATCAGATGACGGCGGGCGAGCGGGTCCCGAGTTGTCCCGAACGGGGTGGCCGTACTCGCCGGGCTCCAGCACGCGCAGTCGTCTGATGGTGACCGGCTCGCCGCGCAGCTTCGCCCACGCCCGGACCGTCAGCGCGTGCAGCTTATTCAGCAGCACAGGCCTCGCCCCCCTAGGCCACGGCAGATGTGGAACGTCGAGCTTACCGGCGTGACCCTCGTCAAGGGGCGGTTTCCGGCGGGATGGGTGGAGGCGGAGGGGCGCCGGTGGGCAGGGCGTCTATACCTGCGCCGCCCGGGCACTGTCTCGGTACTTCCACCGGCGCGACGGCCTCACAAAGGTCGACGGCAAGTGCATCCCCGCCTGGCGCCTTCCTCCGTAACCGCCGTCGTCGAGATCGTCGATGCCGCAGGGTCCGTCCCGAACGCACTACACCGGCTCTGGTGAGCTCGCAACTCCTCCGGGAGGAGGCCGGTGCCCGGTGGATCGGCGGTGGTGGTTGAGGAAGACGCGGGCGCGTTCGTCCTTCCAGTCGAGCAAGAGCAATCCGATTCAGCACAGGATGTGCCGCCCGTAGCGCACCAGGGGTTCGGCGAGCGGTCGGTTGCACACCTCGCAGAACGGGCCCCCGCCTGCGGGCCGAGGCACCGGCCGCACCGGTGGCAGCGGGGCGGGCTTCCAGGGCCGGGCCGGTCGGCTGGCGGCTTCGCGCCGCCACTGCTCGGCCTGTTCCTGCTGGCGCCTTGCGTGGTCGGCCTCCCGCCGTACACGGGCGGCCTCTTCGTCCAAGCGCTCGGTCATCGCGGGCGGGAAAGTCACGCCGTCGGCGTCCAGGCCGAGGTCGGCGAGCGGGAAGCGTTCGCGGACAACCGAGTCGCCGGCGCACGGCGGGTGGTGCGGCCCGAACAGGCGCAGGTCCTTCGTCCACCACTGCGGGCCGCGCTCGTGAGGCTCCCCGAGCCGGGCCTCGGCTGTTTCGTCGCGGTGGTAGAGCGTCCAGGCCGGGGTGCCCTCGGCGAACAGCACGTGCGGAATGCGGGTGTCCGGGCGCATGAACCACACGTCGCGGACGCCGGCGGCGGCGTAGTCGCGGTGCCGGGCCTGCCACAGTTCATCGGTGATCAGCTCGCGCTGGGCCTCCAGCGCCAGGCGGGCGCCATCGTCGAGGACGACGTGGACGTCCGCGCGCCGGTTGCGCTGCTCGGTCCACTGCTCCATCCGCACGTGCGTGACGTTAGGCTGGGCAGCCGCCCAGCGGGCAAGCCGGTTCTTGGCGTTGATGTGCCAGACGGTCTCGCGGTGGTGTCCGCGGGGTGGGGCCATGCCAGCCGGGTGGGCGAAATGCGGCCGGACCAGGCCGCCGATCCGGCCGCGGGCCAGCAGCGGCACCTTCGTGCCCACGGGTGCGTCGATACCGTGCCAGCAGTAGAAGCACACCACCGTCTCCCGCCGCCCGTAGCCGAGTGCCCGCCATTGCTCCAGGGGGCGGTCGCCAATGTGGACCTCGGTCTGTGTCTCCAGTTCGAACCCCACCACCAGCAGATCGTCCAGCACCGGACGCTCCTCTCAACTCACCCGAATCATTTCGCAGAGGATTGCAACGAGCACTGACAGTCCCTCCCCTCAAGTCCGCACGGCTGAACTGCATTCGGGTAGATGCTCGATCAGAGGGCGTGACCTTCCGGCCCCGGTCGCAGCTGGTAGAGCGTCAGAGCAGGTCAGCGGATTGACCGGTCCACCCGATCCTTGCTGAACTTCGATTACCGAGCGCTACTCACCACCTGGCGGTAGCTATACGAGCGCACCCCCAGTTCGGTCAGGTGAACTGGCGAGGCGCAGGCATCCTGGCTTGTCGTGCGGTCCGGGCGGTTATGCGACGGGGACGTGCGCTTCGGGGCGGGCCTGGACGGTGTCGGCGCCGGCCGCCGGGGCGGGGGCTGCGGGGGTGATGGTGGTGCGTGTCAGCGGTCGCAGGGCGGCGGGTGCGGACGTGATGGGTTCCGTCCTTGCCTGGTCGGGGTGGGGACGTGAGAGGCGCGCCCTCGGGCTTGTCGGCGTAGGGGTGCGCCTCTTGCTGTGTGCAGCGGCGCGGCGCCCGGACGCCGGGCATGGGGGCGCATGCTGGAGGTGCTGGGCGTCTCGTGACGGGGCCGTCCAGTGCCCGGGGCGGTGGTCCTGCCTCTAGCCGATGCTGCGGCCGTCCCGGGGCCTCTGCAGCGTCTACGGCCAGGGCGAGCGCGGCGAGGGTGCAGTCGACGACGCGGCGCTGTCCAGCCTGCTATGGCCTGCCTTCGGTCAGCTGACTGGCGGTGTTCTCGATCCACAGCAGCGTCCATTCCACGCCGGCCTGCCCCCCGGTTCCGCCCCCCACCGGGGCCGATCGGTGCGGACGATGAAGGGACCGGTCTTAGCGACCTCGAACGCGGATCCTCGAAATCGCACGCGCCTGCCTCCGTGACTGGGTCACCAGAAGAAGCAGCCTGGAACAAGCTTGAAGCCAACGTTGGGACATTGTGGGGCCGTCCGGGAGGCAGCCAGCGCCCGAACAGTGACGAGTAACTCCCCGAAGGCAGCGGCCCAAGTGGGCCTGGAACACTGCAGACAGTCGCGGTTCCTCCCCTCAATCTTGCGCCGGGCTGCCAGCCTCCGGAAACGCCCCCTGCTCGGCATCGAAGACAGCCAGTAGGCGGGAAGGTTGGACATGCAGGCCGCGAGCAAGGTTGATCAAGGTTGTCAAGCTTGGATTTCGCTGGCCGTGTTCGATATAGACCACTCCGCGGAAGCTCAAGCCGCTATAGGCCGCCAGTTCCTCCAAGGTCATGCCGCGATCCTCGCGAATGCGCCGCAGGTGCATGCCGAACGCGTGAAGCACAGGGTCGGGCGGAGACGGAGACACGCCACCGACTTGAACAGTCGTACCTCTTTGACCACCATGAACAGCTGTGCATAATCCTTCCAGGAAGGCAGGAAGGCCGCTCAGAAGGCTGCTGTCCGTGGCACTTGTCCGGTTGTGCCGAACAGCTTGGAGGTGACCACTCGTGCCCGCTCAGCGCAGGTATCCGCCCGACGTCATGGAACGCGCCGTGCGCATGGTTCTCGACATCCGCGCTCAGGACCCAGACCGCGCTGGCGTGGTCGGTACTGTCGGCGACCTCATGAAGATTCATCCTGAAGTACTGCGGCATTGGGTCAAGAAGGCCGAGGCGAACCGTCGCGAACCCACCCCCGAGGCCCCAGCGGGCGATCAGCTGCGCGAACTGGAGCGCGAAGTCCGGGACCTACGCCGTGCCAATGCAGTTCTTAGGGCCGCCACACTGATGTTCGCCTCTGAGCTCGAACTTGCCCAAACCCGTTGACGGTTCCAGTCTTCCCCGCGCATGCCGGTCCGGCCCGGGTGTCCTACCGCCAGGCCGAAGAGATCTTCGAGGGGAGCACACCGTAGAGCTCGTTCGCCACGGTTAGATTGTGGTTGATCGTCCTCGGTGCGTATCCCGTGCCTGCACGCGCAATCTCGGTGGTGGTGTCGACCGATCAAGGTCACAGGGCACCCGGCCGTCGACGCCGAGCGGGCTTACAGGTCTCCTGAAGCCAGAGCGCCAAGTCCCGGCCCCATTGATCTATCAGCTGGGTCCTTGCGTCACGACGGTGGCCATGACGCACGCGGATCCATTCCAGCGGGGCTACCTCGCGCGTGACCAGCACAGGTAGACAGCGAGATCTGGGGTGGATCGGTTGCGCCGGATGAGCAGGGGAGGTAGCTGTCGCTACCGATGTGGGCCCAGGCCCAGGTAGTAGCGCGGGCCTTTGGCACCGGGCCGGCGCTCTGCCGGTGGCGGGGTAGGCGGCATGCGAGGTGTCCGCGCGGGCGGGGGCGCGTCCGTGGTTGACGTGACCGATGTCAGGTCTCTCAGTTGCGTTGGCGGCGGCCGCGGGGCCGGATGGACGTGACGGTGGTTGAGGCGTCCCTATGAAGTTGCTGCCGGAGGGCTTCGTTGTCATGGAAGAGGGCGGCGATCGCGGTGTGGGCGGCCTTGAGTTTGTTCTCCAAGAGCGTGCATTCCTGGGTCTTCTTGGTCAGTCGCTTCTTGAGGTCCGCGATGGCCGCGTCGCGTTTGGCCTCGCCGGGAGTGGTCTTGCCGTGGGCGGCGATGTACGCGTCCCACTCGGCGAGAACGGCATGAGCGCGGTTCATGGTGGCGCGGCTGACCTGGGCCTCTTTGTAGAGGTTCTCCTTCGTGAGGCGGCCGTCGGTCCGCTGCGGGCGGCCTTCGAAGAGGCGGGCCATCGCTGCCCGCAGGGCCGCGGCGGTCTTGGCGCTGACTTGGTCTTCGGGGGCGTCGGCGGAGTCGGTCACCGCATCTGTCCTGCCATCTTGAGCACGTTGCGGGTGATATCGAGTTCGCGTTCGGCGAGGTCGCGGCGGCACCTAGGGACGGCGGGACTGTTGATGATTTCGAGCTGTTTTCGATTGTGGGAGTCGTAGATCGGCAGGTGCTCGGGGCCGATCATGCTGTTGGCGCATCGGTCGGGCCGGCAGCGTTCGTCGAGGGGGCCGATGTGTCCTTCGGGGACGACCGCATTTTCGAGGCAGACAGCGCCGACGGGGTTGGTGTGGTCAGCGGTGCAGTTGTTGAGCATGCCGAAGCGGATGTGGATCCGTGTGGTGCGCAAGAGGGTGGCGGCGGTGCGGGCATCGCCGTTGCGAGCCTTGACGGTGGCAGTGATCTGGTCGAAGGCGTCCTTGACGCGTTCGGCGCCGGGCCCGAACCCGATCTCCTCGCCTGAGGTGTGCCGCTCGTAGAGGTCCTTGATCTTGCGGAACTTGACGTTGTCGAGGGCGTCTTCGAGGTATTTGGCCCACTCAGCGTCAGAAGCCGCATAGCCGCGGGTGGTGGCGTTGGCCAGGGCCCGCGTGGCGAGGTGCTTGAGCTGGATGCCAGTGGCGATTTCGGAGCCGGGGAACTGATCGGTGAGCATCGCCATCGTCCTGCGGAACATGTGAGGGCGGATGTAGGTGGCAGGGATCGCGTCGAGTCCGGTCCAGGCCCGGTTGGCGTTCACGAACCTCACGAACGACTTCAGCATTCTGACGCCAATGACGGCGCGGTCCTGCTTGGTGGTGTGGACGGGTGCGAAGATGCGTTCGGGGTGAATGGAGACGGCCTCGGCAACATCGAGGGCCTCGGCGAGGGGTTCGGCGATCCACCAGTGCTTGCCGGGACGGTTGGTGGTGCCTTTGATCTTCGTGGAGGCGATGGCGGGGGTGCCGTAGTGCTCGACGACGGGGTCCCGCAGGATCTCGTGAACCTCCGAGTCGCGCATCATCGACAAGCCGACGACCAGAGTGAATGCCGCGTCACGAAGTGCCGTCTTCGCGTCGAACAGAGCCCGCTGGTCGAGGCCTGGGTGCCAGGGCCCTGAAATGCCGTCCGGCCGGGCAACCTGTACCAGTTCTCCGCTCAGCGCGTGGGTTGTGGTCCGGCCATCGGCAACCGCGTCCAGGATCAAGGTGCGGCGGCGTCTCCGCGCCGGGCAGCGGCCGTTGAGCGCCTTGCTGCAACTCTCGTAGCCGAGGAGGAGCATCAGCAGGTTCCACTGCACCTCGGGAGTTTGCCCGTCCATCGACTCGGCATGGACGGGGATCTTGTTCCGGGGGTCGGCGAGCCACTCCTCAAGGCGCTCATCGATGCCGACAACCGACGTCCGGGCGGCTGCTCTGAGCTCACGGAGCCGGCCGTCGGTGCGCAGGACATCGGACGCGAAGTCATGGATGTAGGCCCAGGCCGCACGGATCAGTGGAAACCAGGTCTTCGGAGGAACAGTGGGGGTGGCGATGGCCCTCCTGCCCGCGAGTTCGACAACCTGACGGGCACTCTGGCCCGGCCATGGATCACCTTCCGGCCAGGGCAGGCTCAAGGCGGGCGTGGCCGCCGCCAAGCTCTTCAGAGTGCTCACGTGACTTCTGATCGTTTCCGGGGAGGAGCCTTCGGTCGCCATGTCGGTGATGCGTTGCCGCAGGTCCTCCACCCTCCATCCGTCCGGATAAGGCGGGAGCCCGTTCTCACGGGCCCAGCGGGCCGCGGTCCGCAGACGCGAGGCGATGTGGTTCAGCGTGCGGGGGTCAGTTGAGCCGTCGAGGACAATGCCGCGCTTGAGAACCTCGGGGTGACGCTGGTTGCAGGTGAGCATCATCAGCTCTCGCGCCAGCAGATTCCAGTACGGGTCCTCGAGCTCCAGGCTGAAGGTGACCTTCCAGTTGCAGGCCTTGACGTTGGCGGGCCGCTTGAGCACTCCGTTGAAGTCCCAAAAGCCGGCGTCGCCGAACCGGGGGAGGTAGGCGCCTCGTTCGCGAGCCGCGGGCAGGAGCGATCGGCCTTGGACGACGGGCTCGTCATTGGGGAACAGCGATGGGCATCGCTGCTGGGGCAAAAGAAAGTTCATCCGTCGAACTCCGTGTGGGCGGCCAGCGGCAAGTCCAGGCATGCCCCGCCGGCCTCGATGTGCTTGCGGGCCTGAGCGAGTTCCTCGGGGGTGCGATCGCCTAGAACGGTGTTCAGGTTTACCCAACTCTGCCCCCAAAGCCGACCGAAGGCCTGAGGGGTCAGAAGCGTACGAAGCCTTTCCAAGTGCGCTTGGAAAAGCAGGAGTTGAGGCAGGTTGGTGGGCAGGATCCAGGCGTTGCGGCACTCCAGGCAGCGCAGCGGTGCGACGGCGCAGAGTTCACCCGGGCGGCTGTAGGGCCCCTGGTAGGGGTTCTTGCAGTGGGAGACGCCCATGTCGAGCTGGCCGGCCATGATGCCCTCGGCTTCCTCCGAGGTCAGTCCGGTCTCTTCGAGCAGGCCCTGGTCGATGTCCCCGGAGCCGGTGACGATGGTGGGGCCGTCGACGCGGTCGAGTGCCTGGTCGAACCAGTGCTGCTGGGCCGTGGCGATCGTCCGGCCGGACATGATCCGCAGTGTGGTGCCCTGAGCATAGTGGCCGGCGAAGGTCTCTTCGGTGTGGTCATCCGCAGCGGCGTCGATGCGGCCCTCGGTGACGATGGCCTTCTCGACCTTGGTCGATTTGCGCAGGCGCCCGATGTGCCGGTCGCCCTTCACCTTGACGTTCATAGCGTCCAGCCAGTGGCGGAACTGTGCTCTGCCCTGGCTAGGGGTCCACCGGTCGAACACGACGGTGTGGTCGGGGCGCACGGCGACGTTGACGAAGAGTGTGTCGGTGACGTGCGGGGCCTTGGCACGGGCCCGGGCCGTGAGATCCATGAGCTGCCGGACCACCTCGCTGGCCTCGCGTCGGGGCCAGTTCACGGTGAGCCGCCCGCTGCTGTCCTCGTCATCGGGGGCTGTCGTCTCGGGCCGGTTCTGGTCGCGAAAGGCCCGGTGCCGCAGCCGCTCGGCGCGGTTCTTGAGCAGGGTCAGCCGGACTCCCTTGGGTAAGAACTCCACGCCCGCCTCGCCGAAGCTCATGACCTCTTCGGAGGTGTAGCCGGTGGCGTCCATCAGCAGGACGCGGAACGCGTGCAGGTCGAGGGCAGTGGGATACAAGTGTGCAACCAGCCTGCGCACCAGCTGCATGCGTGCGGTCGCCGGATTGAGCACCTGCCCCGGCCCGGCGGTGAACTCCAGCAGATCCAGCGGCCACTCGCGTGACGGAGGAACGCGGCGACGGATGTCCTCGACCGTGATCTCTTCGTGGGCCAGGCCCCAGAGCAAGTCGGCGATACGGGTCCAGCTGCCCTGATCGGAATGGCGTCCCTGTCCGGCAAGGGCCCAGCTGTCCTCGATGCGCCTGCGGGTGGCATGGGCGCTCGTCCAGGCGGCCCGGACGATAGCCAGCTTCTCCTTGCGGGTGAACTCGTCCCGTTCCATGCTCTCCCCGCTGCCGAGGAGCGCAGGGCCACGGGCGAGCCTGGCCAGATCCGCAGCGACCGTCCGCTCGTCATGGTCGTCCCGGCGGATCACCAGCACACGCAGGGAAGAGGCCAGCAGACCAGGCCTGGCCGAGCTCTCGGCGTATTCCTCGGGCAGGGTCAACTCCCACTTCATCAGCGTGTCGAGGAGGTCCGGATCGGCCAGGCTCGCTTCCTCGGCCTCAGCGCCGAGCACCTTGTCCACGTAGAGGCAAAAGTGGTCGATCGCGTACTGGTAGTTCTTCGCTTGGGGTCCGATCTGGGTAGCCGCAACGTACTCGACCCACTCGTCCGCTAGCTGCATGGCCAGCAGCGAGCACCGGTAGTCCGCCGGATCCAACGCCGCGAGGTGCCTGGGCAGCTGCACCACCCTGGGGCCGATCCCCCCTGGCGGGGCCGGATTCGCCAGCGCGGCGAGGAGTCGCGCACGTTCCTCCCCTTTCCGGCTCTTCGCCTTCTTGCGTGGCCCGGTCATCGGCGGCCCCCGTTCACTTCGGACAGGGCGCGCGAGGCGATCTCGGCGTAGGTCGCCTCATCGTCGCCCACCCAGCCGTTGAACGCGGCCTCGAACTCGTTGATCAAGTCGTCTGTGTACTGGAGGTACTCGTAGGTGGTTTCTGGGCTCGAGTGACCGAGCCTGCGGCTGACGATCAGTAGCGGGTTGTGCCGGATGTGACCGCTCAAGTACGACCGGTGCCGACGACGGCGGGCCTGCAGGTCCGGCTCCTCGCCATCCATGACGTTCTCCAGGTACGTCAAGAGCCGCAGAGCGTAGGTGTGCCTTAGGTCGTGCCATCTCCACCGCCGGGCGGGAAGGCGCGGGGTGGTCTCGTCGGCGAGCGCGTTCATGCGCGCCCAGGCCCTATGGCGGTAGCCCTTCCAAGCGTCCGCCCCCGGCATAAGACCGCCGCGGCAGACGAACAGGGACAGTGCCTCCAGGCCGAATTCGCCCTCGTAGACGGTGATCCGCCGCAGTTTGGCGGGCATGGCGGACATCTGGAACTCGCGCACGACACCGTCCAACACGCCCCTCACCCAGCCGCCAGCGACGTCGACCTCGCCCACCACGAACAGGTCACGGGCCTTGCGCTCCAGGGTCCGGGCCGCTCGCCGAACGATGTCCGGTCTCTCCAGCGTGCAGAACAGGTCGGCGGAGGCGACGGCGTCCTCGGGGACGTAGACAGGTCGCGCTTTGCCGTACTTCGCGCATGCCTGGACCGTGTACTCGGCTGCCCCGCCCGGTATCCCGGGCCAGAGTCCGATCTCAGGAAGCAGCACCGTTGACCACTCTCCCCAGCGTGTCCCCGACCCCAGGGCTATGTCCGAGCCTGCCCGGTTGCGTAACGGTGCCCACCCGCGGAAGGTCTGGTCCACCTGGGCGTCAGGGAGCTGGCCGCCCAGTCCCACGTCGCGGAAGTGCCGGTACTGCTCGAAGGTCAGGTGCCGAATGTCCATGCCGACCCGGAGGCGCGGCGCCAGCGGGTTGCGTCCCCGCGCCGCCACTCGAACTGGCCTGTGCGACAGGATCCTGCGGTCGACCAGGAAGCCGTAGAGGTCGTCCAGGACGAACGATTCCTTGCTCCACGCATTCCAGCCGATCGGCTTCTTCTGCCTCTGAGTCCGATAGTTACGGTAGGCAACGAGGTCGGACTCACTCGCCGACAGGACATCGCTTTCCAGCTTGACCAGGTAGTTGTCCGTCCTGAAGACCGCCCGCCCGTAATCCTTCAGCGTGCCTTCATCCAACAACGCCGTCGACAGATACCGGCCGTACTCACACAGCGCCGGCACCGGCATCTGCGTCTCCTCGTCGAGGAACACCGGCATCCCGTCGAGCACACCGCGCCGCTTGAGCAGAGCAGCCACCTCTGCCGCAGAGATGACGTCACTGTCCAGGAACCTCTCCAGTCTCCCGGACTGCACAAAAGCAAGATCCACCCTCGCTCCTCCCCAGGCGCCCGAGACGAACTCCCCTGGCTCACACGTCTCTGCCACCACAACGGAACAAGACTGAACCACACCTCTCATGAGACAGACTGGAACAGCGGAAAGAAGAAGTGGGTGAGCACGACCAGCGGAATCCTGGTGATGCCGAGTGAGCGCAGGCAGTGGTCGACGAGCCGCGGATCGGGTCCGGCGTCCACCACCACGCCGCTGCCCTCGCCCGCCGCGAGCACCATGGCGTCGCCCTGCCCCACGTCGCACATCACCAGCCGCCAGCCGGGCGGCGGCCAGCCCGTGACCACCCGGGTCAGCGGCGGTGGCTGCACGACCACCAGCACCAGCGCCAGGCCGCAGACCCCGCACCACCAGGGGTGCCGAAGCAGCCGCCGCCCCACGAGCAGCACCGCCGATGTCAGGGCCGCGAGCAGCGCCGCACCCGCCCAACTGCCCGGCCAGTCCACTCCCGCTCCCGGCAGCGCCGCCCCGGTACGGGCGACCTCCGCGATCCACTCGGCGGGCCAGTGCGCGCACCATGCCAGGGCCTTGGCCACCGGCATCGCCACCGGTGCCGTGGCCAGTGCCGCGAAGCCCAGCACGGTGGCCGGCGCGATCGCGAGTTCCGCGATCAGATTGCAGGGCACCGCCACCAGGCTCACGCGCGCCGACAGCACGGCCACGACGGGCGCGCACAGGGCCTGCGCGGCGGCAGCGGCGGCCAGTGCCTCGGCGAGCCGCGGCGGCACCCCGCGTCGCCGCAGCCCGGCGCTCCAGCGCGGCGTGAGCGTGAGCAGGGCGCCGGTGGCCACGACGGAGAGCAGGAAGCCGTAACTCCGGGCCAGCCACGGGTCGTACAGCACCAGCAGCAGAACCGCCGTCGCCAGCGCCGGGATGAGCGACCTGCGGCGGCCGGTCGCCAGGGCGAGCAGCGCGACGGCTCCGCAGGCCGCGGCCCGCAGCACGCTCGGATCCGGTCGGCACACGACGACGAACCCGAGTGAGAGCACGCCTCCGAGCACCGCGGTCGCCCGCAGGGAGACACCGAGGCGAGGCGCGAGCCCCCGCCGCTCGACGTGCTGCGCCAGGCCCGGCGGCCCGAGCAGCAGGGCGAGCAGGATGGTGAAATTGGCCCCGGACACGGCCAGAGTGTGCGTGAGGTCGGTCTCCTTGAAGGCCTCCTCCAGCTCCGGCGTGATCCGGGAGGTGTCCCCCACGACCAGCCCCGGCAACAGGGCCCGGGCATCCGCCGGCAGCCCGTCGGTCGCCTCCCGCAGCCCGGCCCGCAACCGCCCGGCGAGCCGCTGAGCAGCCGAGGGTTCTCCCACCACCTCCGGTTCGGCCCCGCCCCGCACCCGCAGCACCGCCGCGACCCGGTCTCCGCCCGTCATCGCGGGCGCCAGCCGTGCGCCGACCCGCAGCCGCGTCGAGGGCAGCAGCCCCAGCCACGGCGACCCCACCGGCCCGGCCGCGGTCGGCCGCCCACCCTCGACCGCCCCGTTCCCGGATACCGGCTGTTCACCCACGACCGTCCCGGCCTCGGGTACCGGCTCCCCACCCCCGACCGCCTCGGTCGCCCCGCCCGCGGGCGCCGACCGCCCATCCTCGACGGCCCGGCCGGCCGACTCCACGTCGACGATCAGCAGCACCGGCGCCCGCGTCACCACCGTGGCGCCGCCCGCGTCCTGGACGCGCCGTACCTCGGCGTCGATCAGCACGGCGGTCGGAGCGACATGATCACCCCGGACCCTCGGCCGGGTGAGCCGGGGGTCGGAGGTGACCTCCACCTCGGCCGTCACCGTCGCGTACTCCCGCGCCAGGCCGGGCACGGGCCCCCGGCGCAGATCCGCCCCGTGCAGCCCGGCCGAGGCGGCAGCCGCGGCCACGCACAGCAGCACGGCGGCGGCCGACGCGCGCGACCAGGAGGCCCACCCCGCTCGCCGGGCCAACGGCAGCAGGCCGACGGCGGCCAGGCAGCCGGCCACGATGCCCAGGCCCCACCCCGGCGACGCGTCCAGCACCAGGGCCGCCGTGCCCCAGGCCGCGAGGGCGGGTGGGACGAGCCGTAGGTCCGCGGGTCCTTCCTGCCGCGGGCGTGCGCTGCCCAGCCGCTTGCCGGAGGAGGCGTGCACGGGCGACCGGGCGGGAGAGGCGGACCCGGTGGGAGGGGCCGGTCCGGCGGTGAGGGCATCGGGTGCCGCCTCGTCCCGCCGCGCCGGCGGCTCGGGGGCCCCGCTCATGGCCGTACGAGATTCCGCAGGTCGGCGAAGCGGCGTTCGCCGATGCCGTTCACCTCGCGCAGCTCGTCCACGGAACGGAAACCGCCGTGCTGCGTGCGGTAGTCGATGATGTGCTGCGCCAGCACCGGGCCGACACCCGGCAAGGTGTCGAGCTGGTCGGCGGTGGCCGTGCTGAGGGAGACGGGAGCCCCCGGCAGCACGCCACCCGCCGCCGCACCGGCCGTGTCTCCGGCAGCCGTACCGCCCGTCCCGGCCCCCGCGGCGGGAGCCGGTCCGCCCACGATCACCTGCTCGCCGTCCACGAGGAACCGGGCGCGGTTGAGACCGTCGGTCTTCGTGCCGGGCTTCACCCCGCCCGCCGCGCGCAGCGCGTCCGCGACGCGCGAGCCGGCCGGCAGCCGGTGGATCCCGGGTTCGCGGACCTTGCCGCCGACGTCCACGACGATCTCGGCCGCCCCTGCCGCTCCTGTCGCCTTCGCCGCTCCTGCGGGCGCGCCCGCTCCGCGTCCCGGCTCCGCCGGCCCGCTCTGCGCCCGCTCTCCGTAGGGTGCGGCCGCTCGCACCACCTCGGGCGACCGTACGGACTGGGTCCGGCCCGCCCAGAAGTGCTGCACGGCGAACGCCGCCGCGACGACGAGCACCACCGTCAGCGCGAGCACGCTCCGCCGCTCCAGCCCGCACCTCGCCTGCAACCACACGGGCATGCGCTCCCGCACCGCGAACCGGGCCCGCTCCCGCCAGGCCCCTTCCGCAAGGCGACCGTCCCCGCCGACTGCCCCGGCGCCCGCCCCACGGCCGACACCGTCGGGGACACGGACAGACGCCGTAGCGACATCCACATCGACATCCACACCGGCATCGACACCGGCTTCCGCAGTCCCCGGCCGATCCAGCCCGTGCCGAGCACGTCCTACGGCGATCCTCCCCTCGGGCGGACCATGGCCCGACTCCCGCCGCTCCCCGTTCCGTTCGGCGTGTTCGCCGAACAGCGCCTCCGCGCGCCGGCGGAGTTCCTCCGCCGAGGCATGACGATGCCGTGCCCGGCCCTGTGCGACAGGCCGGTGACGGCGGTGACGGATGCGGCCGTCGGACGCCGGTCCACGGCCGGGCCCGCTGGTCGCGGTCGCTGTGTGTGAGCGTGATCGAAGTGCCATGCGACGAGGATCGGCCACGTCGGCACACTCGCGATGATCTTGCGCAATTCCCGGGGACAACGGCCGACTTGTGGACAACCCGGCCACCCACACGGGTGATCAGAGCCCGCCGCAACCGTTCACTGCGGCGAAACCACGACCCCCAGCAACCCGGGACCGGTGTGCGCCCCGATCACCGCCCCGACCTCGCTGACATGCAGATCGGCGAGCCCGGACACCCGTGCCCGCAACCGGTCGGCGAGGGCCGACGCCCGGTCCGGGGCGGCGAGATGGTGGACGGCGACGTCGACCCGGGCGCTGCCCGCGCGCTCGGCGGCGATCTCCTCCAGGCGGGCGATCGCCTTCGACGCGGTCCGCACCTTCTCCAGCGGTTGGATACGGCCGTCGGCCAGTTGCAGCAGCGGCTTCACCGCGAGCGCCGAGCCCAGCAGGGCCTGCGCGGCACCGATACGGCCGCCGCGGCGCAGGTAGTCGAGGGTGTCGACGTAGAAGTAGGCGGACGTGCCAGCGGCCCGCTTCTCCGCGGCCGTGACGGCCTCGTCCACCGTGCCGCCCGACTCCGCCGTCTCCGCCGCGGAGAGCGCACAGAAGCCGAGCGCCATCGCGATCATGCCGGTGTCCACCACCCGCACCGGCACCGGCGCCTGCCGCGCGGCGACGACGGCCGCGTCGTACGTACCGGAGAGCTCGGCGGAGAGGTGGAGGGAGACGATGCCGGTGGCGCCGGACTCGGCGACCTTGCGGTAGGTCTCCTCGAAGAGTGCGGGGCTGGGCCGCGAGGTCGTCACCGGGCGCCGCTTCTGCAAAGCCTGGGCGAGGGCGCGGGTCGAGATCTCGGTGCCTTCCTCCAGCGCCCGGTCGCCGAGGACGACGGTCAGAGGTACCGCTGTGATGCCGTGGCGCTCCATCGTCCGGGCCGGCAGGTAGGCCGTTGAATCGGTGACGATCGCGACATGGCGGGACATGAGCTGGAGGTTACCTGCCGTAGCGCCCGTACGGCAGCCCGGCCCCCGTGCCCTGTGACGCGACTGGCCGGATCAAGTGGTGCTCTCGGGGCGGGGCTTCTTCTGCCAGGGGTAGGTCGGGCGTGGTCCCGGCGGGGTGATGGCGGGCCGCGCCGGCTCGTCCGCCGGGCTCGACTGCGGGGTCTCCGGCCAGGTCTGCCCGGCCGTCGCGGCATCGGCGGCGGGTGCCTCGGGCCACTGCCTAGGGGCGGGCTGTGGCTCCGGAGAGGAGGCGGGCTGGGACTCCGGCGTCGTCGTCCAGTGCCGCAGCGCCCCGGCCTCCATGTGGATCTGGGCGCTGAGTGTGTCCAGGTCGTCCTCCGCGAAGCGGTGGGCGCGGTCGCGGGCGGCCCAGCGCAGGGCGTCCGCCGACTGTGTGATGCGTTCGGTGCGCTCGCGCAGCTCGGGCAGCCGCTCAGCGAGCGCGCCGCGGTCGGGCTCGGACTCCAGGCGCTTCAGCTCGTCGTCCAGCTCGTGCCCGTGCGCACTGAGCCGTTCGAAGAGGCCGAGGGACTCCTTCACGGACTCGTCCTCGGCGACGGCCGCGTGCAGCGCGTCCTGGGTGGCACGCATGGAGGTGCGCAGCTTCAGCCGCAGTTGGGCGAGTTCGCCCGCGGCGCCCGGCTGGGCGAAGGACTTCGCCCGCAGGGTGTGGTCCTCGACCGTTCGGCGGGCCTGCGTGATCCCGCGGTCCACGCCGCGCTTGGCGGCGCCGACCACCTTCACCGTGGCGTACACACCGAGCCCGAGAAAGAGCACGAAGAGCAGGGCGAATACTGCGATCACTGCTTCCACCGGCTCCTCCTCAGGGCGTCTCGGCACATCCACGCCGCTCTTCAACGGTAAACGCAACAGGCAGGCTCCGAGTTCCAGAAGAACCCCGAACCTGCCCGTAGGGGACCACCCCGAGAGCGGTCCAACGGTGCCTGGCGGCTACGCCGGAACGATGTTCACCAGCTTAGGCGCCCGCACGATCACCTTCCGGATCCCGGCCCCGCCCAGCGCGGCGACGACCTTCTCGTCGGCCAGCGCGGCCTTCTCCAGCTCGTCCTCGGAGATCGACGGCGAGACCTCCAGCCGCGCCTTGACCTTGCCCTTGATCTGCACGACGCAGGTCACGGTCTCGTCGACCACGTACGCCGGGTCGGCCACCGGGAAGTCCTGGTGCACCACGGAGTCCTCGTGCCCCAGCTTGCGCCACAGCTCCTCGGCGATGTGCGGGGCCAGCGGCGCGACCATCAGCACCAGCGGCTCGGCCACGGAGCGCGGCACCGCGCCGCCCGCCTTGGTCAGGTGGTTGTTCAGCTCGGTGACCTTGGCGATGGCGGTGTTGAACCGCATGCCCTCCAGGTCCCCGCGCACGCCGTCGATCGCCTTGTGCAGGGCGCGCAGCGTCTCGTCGTCCGGCTCGGCGCCGACGACGGTGACCTCGCCGGTCGCCTCGTCGACGATGTTGCGCCACAGCCGCTGGAGCAGCCGGAACTGGCCCACCACCGCGCGTGTGTCCCAGGGCCGGGAGACGTCCAGCGGGCCCATCGCCATCTCGTACAGACGCAGTGTGTCGGCGCCGTACTCGTCGCAGATCTCGTCCGGAGTGACCGCGTTCTTCAGGGACTTGCCCATCTTGCCCAGCAGCCGGGAGACCTTCTCGCCCTGGTAGTAGTACGCGCCGTCGCGCTCCTCCACCTCGGCGGCCGGCACCGCGATGCCACGGCTGTCGCGGTAGACGTAGGCCTGGATCATGCCCTGGTTGAACAGCTTGTGGAACGGCTCCGCGGAGGAGACGTGCCCCAGGTCGTACAGCACCTTGGACCAGAAGCGCGCGTACAGCAGGTGCAGCACGGCGTGCTCGGCGCCGCCGACGTACAGGTCGACACCGCCGTGCGGCTGTCCCTCGCGCGGGCCCATCCAGTACTGCTCGATCTCCGGGTCGACCAGCTTCTCGCTGTTGTGCGGGTCCAGGTAGCGCAGCTCGTACCAGCAGGAACCGGCCCAGTTGGGCATGGTGTTGGTCTCGCGGCGGAACCTGCGCGGACCACGGCCGTCACCCAGGTCCAGCGTGACGCTGACCCAGTCCTCGTTGCGGGACAGCGGGGTCTCGGGCTGGGTGTCGGCGTCGTCCGGGTCGAACGTGCGCGGCGAGTAGTCCTCGACCTCGGGCAGCTCCAGGGGCAGCATCGACTCGGGCAGCGCGTGGGCGATGCCGTCCTCGTCGTAGACGATCGGGAAGGGCTCGCCCCAGTAGCGCTGGCGGCTGAACAGCCAGTCGCGCAGCCGGAAGTTGACGGTGCCCTCGCCGGTGCCGGACCGCTCCAGCCACTCGGTGATGCGCGCCTTGGCGTCGACGACACCCAGGCCGTCCAGGGAGACGCCCTCCCCCGTGGAGTTGACGATCTTCGCGTCGTACGACACGAAGGCCGCGTCCCACGTCGAGGTGTCCGTGCCGCGGCCGTCGGTCGGCTCGACGACGCAGTTGATCGGCAGCTCGAAGGCGCGCGCGAACTCGAAGTCACGCGTGTCGTGTGCCGGAACCGCCATGATCGCGCCGGTGCCGTAGCCCATCAGCACGTAGTCGGCGATGAAGACCGGGATCCGCTCGCCGTTGACCGGGTTGGTCGCGTAGGCGCCGATGAAGACGCCGGTCTTGTCCTTGGCCTCGGCCTGCCGCTCCACGTCGGACTTGGACGCGGCCTGCGCGCGGTAGGCGGCGACGGCCTCCCCGGGCGTCGCGTGGCCGCCGGTCCACACCTCGTGGGTGCCCTCCGGCCAGGCGGCCGGGGTGAACTTCTCGACCAGCGGGTGCTCGGGCGCCAGCACCATGTAGGTCGCGCCGAACAGGGTGTCCGGGCGGGTGGTGAAGACGGTGATGCGCTCGCCGTCGATGGGGAAGTCGACGCGGGCGCCCTCGGAGCGGCCGATCCAGTTGCGCTGCTGGAGCTTGATGGCCTCGGGCCAGTCCAGCTCCTCCAGGTCCTCCAGCAGCCGGTCGGCGTAGGCCGTGATGCGCATGTTCCACTGGCGCAGCTTGGCCTTGAAGACCGGGAAGTTGCCGCGCTCGGAGCGGCCGTCGGCGGTGACCTCCTCGTTGGCCAGCACGGTGCCCAGCCCGGGGCACCAGTTGACCGGCGCGTCGGAGGCGTACGCCAGCCGGAACTCGCCCAGGGCGTCGGCCTGCTCGGCGGCGCTCAGCTCGCTCCACGCGCGCGTGTGGCCCGGTACGGGCCGCTCACCCGACTCGAACTGGCCGATCAGTTCGGAGATCGGGCGGGCCTTCCCGGCCTGGTGGTCGTACCAGGAGTTGAAGATCTGCAGGAAGATCCACTGGGTCCACTTGTAGTACTCCGGGTCGATCGTGGCGAACGACCGGCGGTTGTCGTGGCCCAGGCCCAGCCGGCGCAGCTGGGACTTCATGTTCTCCATGTTGGCTTCGGTGGACGCGCGCGGGTGCGTGCCGGTCTGCACGGCGTACTGCTCGGCGGGCAGGCCGAAGGCGTCGAAGCCCAGGGTGTGCAGGACGTTGTGGCCGGTCATGCGCTGGAAGCGCGCGTACACGTCCGTGGCGATGTAGCCCAGCGGGTGTCCCACGTGCAGGCCCGCACCCGACGGGTACGGGAACATGTCCATGACGAACTTCTTGGGCTTGGCGACGATCAACCGGTCGCCCGCCAGGTCACCCTTCGGGTTGGGCGCCCCGTAGGTGCCGTCCGCGTCCCAGAAGTCCTGCCAGCGTGCCTCGATCTCGGCTGCCATGGCGGCCGTGTAGCGGTGCGGCGCTGCCACCTCGGAGGCGGCAGCGGGGTTCGTCTCGCTCATGATCCTCAAAGCTCCATCGATCGTCTCTGCCTGCGGCTGTGTCGTTCGAGAAACGAAAAATCCCCTCGCACAGGAGGGGACGCCGCGCCGATTCCGGCCACTCGACTCGTCCGGTGGCCGGGATTGATCAGCGCGGCCCGCTAAGCAGAAGGCGTACGGCACGCATGGCGTTAGGGTACCGCAGGCCCCCAGCGCGTCGCGACGCGCTTCCGAGGGGCCGTCTCGGTGCCCGAATAGCTGAACCGGGGTCAAAGGTTACTTCGCGTAACAGTCACTAAGGGACATCACAACAACCAGATTGTCCTTTGATAACAACGCAATAACTCAAACCTGATACCCATCGGTATGGCTCCGTTTAGAGTGCGGCAGAGGGACCGCTTTCCCGAACCGCTCGGAGTTGCCCCCATGAACCCTCATCGCAGTACCCCCTCTCTCCACCCGGTCGCCGGGATGCGGGGAGGCCGGTCGTGAACCCCAACGACTCCACGGCAGACGACTCCTTCGCCGAGTTCCTCAACTTCGGCGCGGGCGTGTTGTCCCTGGTGTGCCTGACCTGCTCGGTGATCTGGGGCCTGGTCGCCCAGGACCGGGTCCTCCTCGACGCCCGCAGGCGCATCCTGGCGCAGGCCGTGCACCGGACCACGGCCGTCGCCTCGATCGCCTTCCTGCTGGTGCACATCGGAGTGAAGCTGGCGCTGTCCCACACCTCGTGGATCGCCGCGGTGATCCCCTTCGGACTGCTGTTCACCGACGAAGAGCTGGTAGCGGGCAGGTCCTTCCTGATCGGCCTGGGCACCCTGGCGGGCATGCTCATGATCTTCGTGGGCATCACGGGCGTGCTGCGCAACCGCTTCGCGTCCCCGGCGCCCGTCGCGGCCCGCTGGCGGGCCATGCACATGCTGGCCTACCCGGCCTGGTGCGCCGCGCTGGTCCACGGCCTCTACGCGGGTCGCCAAGCCAAGCCGATCTTCGTCATCCTGTACTGCCTGTCCCTGGTCGGCGTGGCCGGAGCCCTCGCCCTGCGCGCCGCTCCGCGCCCGGTCAAGCGCAAGGTCGCCGACAAGTTCGCCCAGCTCATCGGGCCCGGGGAGGGCCTGGGCCGCAGGGACCTGGAGGAGAGCCGGGCCCGGGCGGGCACCGGCTCGGCGCTGCCCGGCTACGAGGGCCGGGGCATGCCCGTGGGGGCGATGGCCTCCTCGCCGGGCCCGCGGTACGAGAAGGCGGAGCGCCCGGCGCCCCAGGAGTCCGCGAACGGCTTCGCCGCGGCCTACCGTGCCGTCTCCGGCCCGCCCCTGGGCCAGCAGGCGTTCGCGCCGGGGCCGACCGACCGCACGGAACTGCCGCTGGACATGCAGCCCACCCAGACCATCCCGACCGTGGACGGCCCCTCCAGCACCTCGGGCAACTGGCCGATCCCGTCCCCGCCGCCGGTCGGCGAGGCCCCGCCGTCGGCCTACGACCCGCTCCAGGACACGGGATTCAACATCCCGCCCTACGACCCCTCACAGGACACCGGTCAAAGCATTCCGGCCTATGACAATCCAGGCGCCTCCGGCTACGGATCGAGTGACGTGTACGACACGGGTGAGACGAACGCCGTCTACGACACGTACTACCCGAACGACACGTACAACAGCGGTCCCGCCACTGAAACACTGCCCGGTGCGTCCTACGACTTCGACGCACCGGGATCGGGCGAACCTTGGAACACGCCTTCCGGAGGCTTTAAGTGAACGAGGCTTTGCCTGACGTACCCGAAGTCCGCGTGGTCGGCCTTCCCCAGCTCACGTCCGGCTTCGACCTTGTCGATCGGCTCGATCTGCCCATGCACCTGAAGGTGCACGGGCCGCTCGAGCCGATGGGCGGCGAGCAGCTCGCGCAACTCGCCGAACGCATCAACCTGAAGGGCCGCGGCGGCGCGGGCTTCCCCTTCCACAAGAAGCTGCGCTCGGTCGCCGAGGCCGCGATCAAACGCGGCGTCCGGCCGGTCGTCGTCGTGAACGGAAGCGAGGACGAGCCGGCCTGCCGCAAGGACACGGTGCTGATCAACCGCGCTCCCCATCTGATCCTGGACGGCGCACTGCTGTGCGCGGAGGCTCTGGGTGCCCGCACGCTCGTGGTGGGGGTCACCCGTGAGTCCACACAGCGCTCCATGGAGGCCGCGCTGGCCGAACGCGGCCTCAGCAACGGCCGCAGGTCGGCACTCCGCGCACGCGTACAGCGCAATCCGGTCCGGATGGTCACCGGCGCCGCCGCGTCGCTGATCCGCTCCATCGACGGCGGCCCGGCCATCCCGCCTGGCCGCAAGGTCAGCGCCTCGCAGAACGGCGTCGGTGGCGCGCCCACGCTGCTGTCCAACGCCGAGACCTTCGCCCAACTGGCCATCGCGGCCCGCATCGGCCCGGAGCGCTACGGCAACACCGGCCTGTACGACGAGCCGGGCACCGTCATGCTCACGGTCTCCGGAGCGGTCGCCCGCCCCATGGTGATCGAGGTCCCGACGGGCGTGCCGCTGCGCTACGTCCTCCAGCTCGCCGGCGCCCCGCCGGTGCCGCAGGGCGTGCTCACCGGCGGCTACCACGGCAAGTGGATCGACGCGGCGACGGTCAACGAGGCGATCGTCTCCCGCAACTCCCTGGACGCGGTGGGCGGCGCGCTCGGCGCCGGCGCGATCCTGCCGATCACTCAGGAGACCTGCCCCCTGGGCGAGTCACTGCGTGTCGCCCAATGGCTGGCGGAGGAAAGCGCGGGCCAGTGCGGCCCCTGCTACCTCGGCCTGCCGGCCGCCGCGCGCGGTCTGGAGGACATCCTCAACGGCGGCGGACCGGCCGCCCTGGAAGCCCTCAAGCAGGTCGCCAAGAACGTGAAGCGTCGCGGCGCGTGCTCGCACCCCGACGGCTCCGCGATGTTCATCGAGTCGACCATCAAGGCGTTCACGGACGACCTGGCCGCCCATGTCCTCGGAAACGGCTGCGGACGGCCCGTGGAGGGCGTTCTGCCGCTCTTCGAGGGCGGCAGGGCCCCCACGGGCATCCCGGGCGGCGGCGAGTCCGAGGAGAACGGCCCCAGCCGCCAGAAGATCTTCGTCGACTGGACGCTGTGCCGGGGCCACGGCCTGTGCGCGGACATCCTCCCCGAGGTGTTCCAGCTCGGCGCCGACGGCTTCCCGACCGTGGCGCAGGCGAAGGTGCCGCGGTACGCCGAGGACAAGGCTCTACGCGCGGTGCGCCGCTGCCCGGCGCTGGCCCTGCGCATCGAGGAGGACACGCGCGCCCAGGGCGGCGCGCCGTCCCGCAACCTCCCCGTCCTGTCCCAGGGCCGCGGCCGCCGCGCTCTCGGCCGCTGAGCACGCGTACGGCGGGCTTCCCCCAGGGGAGCCCGCCGTACGCGCACACACGGACACCGCGCACGAAGAAGGCGGGCCATCCGATCGGATGGCCCGCCTTCTCATCTGCTGTGGAGCTAAGGAGAATTGAACTCCTGACCTCCTGCATGCCATGCAGGCGCTCTACCAACTGAGCTATAGCCCCTTGCTGCGTCCCTCCGGGTTTCCCCGGCGGCGACGCCAACTTTACTGGTCCGGCGGGCTCAACACCAAATCGATTTCGCCTCGTACGGGGATGCCCGCTATGTCGGTTTTACACCGACCCTGCGGGCTCTACGCCGTGACGAACGAATAGAACCGCTTGAGCGTGCAGTGCTCCTCCAGAAGCCGGCCGTAGATCGGCTCGCCCTCCAGCTCGCGGTACGTCTCGATCGGGTCGCCCTTTATGATCAGCGCCCGTGCGCACTCCTCGCACCAGTACTGGTAGTCGGGATTGATCGGCTCCATGTCGCGGACGATCGGAGTCCCGCTGCCACACCAGTCGCATTTCCGCCTGTGTGCACCCATCGCTCAGCTCCAGCTGTGGCCGCAGGCCGTGCACACGTAGGAGATCCCGCCGTTGTCGCCGAGCATCTGGGCCACGTGCGCGGATCCGCAGGAAGGGCAGCTGAGGCGGGTCGACATATCCTCTGTCAATGCTGCTCCGAGGAGGTGGTCGACCTCCTGGATGCTCGCAGGCATCGCTACTCCTCCCGTCGGGCCGCGCCCCCTTCCGGCCGTTTGATTCTGCCACGGCCGGAGCAATACGGTCAGCGACGCCTCAGTACCAGTCCGGACACGGCAGGCGTCGCGGCCGTAGAGGTATACGCCTCAGCAGGCCCGAGTGACTCAACCCGGGGCACGAAAAATCCCGCCCCCTGGACGGGAACGGGATCTTGACGTGGAGCTAAGGAGAATTGAACTCCTGACCTCCTGCATGCCATGCAGGCGCTCTACCAACTGAGCTATAGCCCCTCTTGTTCCTTCCCGGCGGGCCGGGCGAACAAGAAGAACTTTAGCCTGCGACCTGCCGGAAAGTGAAATCCGGGTCAGTCGTCGTCGCCGAGCACCGGTTCCGGCAGCGTGCCGGCGTTGTGCTCCAGCAGGCGCCAGCCGCGGGCGCCTTCGCCCAGGACGGACCAGCAGCAGTTGGAGAGTCCGCCGAGGCTCTCCCAGTTGTGGGGGTCCAGGGCGAGGAGGCGGCCGATGGTGGTGCGGATGGTGCCGCCGTGACTGACCACGACGAGCGTGCCGTCCTCGGGGAGCTTCTCGGCGTGCCGCAGCACCACGGGCGCGGCGCGGTCGGCGACCTCGGTCTCCAGTTCGCCGCCACCGCGGCGCACCGGCTCGCCGCGCTTCCACGCGTCGTACTCCTCGCCGTGCCGGGCGATGATCTCGTCGTGCGTCAGGCCCTGCCAGACACCCGCGTAGGTCTCGCGCAGCGCCTCGTCGTGGGTCACGTCGAGGCCGGTGAGCGCGGCGAGCTCGGCGGCCGTGTTCGCGGCGCGCTTCAGGTCGGAGGCGACGATCGCGGCCGGCTTCAGGCCGACGAGCAGCCGGGCGGCACGGCGGGCCTGGGCGACGCCGGTCTCGGTGAGCTCGACGTCCGTGGTGCCCTGGAAGCGGCGCTCCACGTTCCACGCGGTCTGGCCGTGCCGCCAGAGGATGATGCGGCGGCCCCGGCCCTTGCCGCCGGACGCCTCACTGAAGGAGGTCACCGCCAGTCACCTTCCAGCTCCGCCGCCTCCTCGGCCGCTCGCAGCTTGGCGTGCTCCTCGGCCTTGCCGCGGGTGGCCTTGGCGTCCTCGGGCAGCTCCAGCTCGGGGCAGTCCTTCCACAGCCGCTCCAGGGCGTAGAAGACGCGCTCCTCGCTGTGCTGGACGTGCACGACGATGTCGACGTAGTCGAGCAGTACCCAGCGGGCCTCGCGGTCGCCCTCGCGGCGCACCGGCTTGGCGCCGAGCTCCTTGCTGAGGCGCTCCTCGATCTCGTCGACGATCGACTTGACCTGACGGTCGTTGGGAGCGGAGGCCAGCAGGAAGGCGTCCGTGATGGACAGCACGTCACTGACGTCGTAGGCGACGATGTCGTGTGCCAGCTTGTCGGCGGCCGCCTGGGCGGCGGTGTTGATCAGCTCGTGAGAGCGGTCGGTCACGGTCACTACAAGGCTTTCCGTCGGCGGTCACTTGCCACCAAGGGTCTCACGGACCGCCGCGCGCCCCCCACGCGATTACGTGGACCGGGTGGGGGGCGTACTCCTGCCGGCTAGTCGGACGACGGCTCGTAGTCCTGGCCTAGGACGACGGCGACGTCGGCGCTCGCGGAGATCTTGCCCTTGGTGACGGAGCCCGGGGGCAGGCCCAGGGTCTTGGCGACCTCGGCCGCGTCGGCCTTGTCGGCGGCGTCGGCGTAGGTGACCTTGGACGTGGCCTGGGCGGAGCCGGGCGTGCCGCCCTCCAGGAAGGTGAAGCCGCCGTTGAGGAGCACGACGCGGGCCTTCTCCGTGTTGTCCTTCACACCGCTGGCGTTCTGGACGGAGACGCTGACGGCGGCGTCCTTGTCGGGGCTCTTGGCGGTGCCGCCGAGGACGTTCTTGACCACGCCCTCACTGGCCTGGGCGCTGAGCGTGCCGTCCGTCTGGACGGGCAGCAGGTCCGTCCGGTAGTCGCCGCCCTTGGCGAGGTCGGACAGCCCGGCGAGGAAGGTGCCGAGGTCCTTGTCGGTCAGGGACGGGTCCAGGATCTGCGCCAGGGTCTGGATCGTGGTCGTCGCGGCCTGCGGGTCGGAGGACATCTTGCGCAGGACGCCTTGCAGGACCTGCCCGAAGCGCTCCAGCTGGGCGTTCTGGGCCTCGCCGGGGGCGCGGTAGGTGGCGTAGGCGACGGCCATCTTGCCGCTGAGGGTCTGGGCCTTGCCCTGGTTGACCAGGGGGGCCGCGCCCTTCTTCTTGGCACCGGGGTCGGGGACGTCCGTGTCGGTGTCGACGTCGATGTTGCCGACGAGGTCGACGAGGTTCTGGAGGTAGGGGGTGTCCAGGCGCCAGGTGCCCTGGATGTCGGTGCCGAGGACGGTGTCGAGCGCGTCGCGGGTGCCGTCGGAGCCGTCGTCCTCGACCGACTTGGCGAGCGTCGTCGTGGTGCCGTCGTCGCTGGTCAGGGCGAGGGAGTTGGGCAGCAGGACGGTGGTGCCCCGCTTGGTGGTGGTGTTGTCGACGAGGAGGGCCGTGGCGGTGCCGCCGCCCTTCGTGTCGTGCAGGTGGACGACGATCACGTCGCGCTTCTGGGCGCCCGCGGCCGTCGCGGTGCCCGTCGCGGAGTCGTCGGAGGACAGGCCGGGCAGCTTCCCCGCGTACCAGAGGTAACCGACGCCGCCGACCGCTGCGAGCGCGAGGACGACGACCACGGCGACGATCCGGCTGCGGGCACGGCGCCGGGCCTCCTCGCGGCGCTCGGTGCGGTTCTCGGTGAACTTCAGCCAGTCGATGACGTCTTCGGAGTTGTCGTCGGGATCCTCGACGAAGGCGAACTGCTCGGTGTGGTAATCCCGCTGGGGGCCGCCCCGGACGTCCTCGTCGTCGGCCGGGCCCGCCTGCTGCGGGATGTGGGCGGTCTGCTCGGCGACGCGGGGCTGCTGGGCCGTACCGGCGCCGGCCACGGCCTGGCCATAGGGGTCGTGGGGCGCGGTGCCGTGCTGCTGCCCGGAGGCGTAGGGGTCGTAGGAGCCGTAGGCGGGCTGCTGCTGGCCGGTGCCGTAGTCGTAACCGGTCGGAGGCTGCTGCCCGGTCGTGGCGTACGGGTCGTAGCCGTAGCCCTGCTGTTGCTGCTGGGCGTACGGGTCGTACGTCTGCTGCTGGGTCTGCTGTGCCGGGACCTGGCGGTAGACAGGCCGGCCGTACTCGTCGTAGCCGACGAGCTCGTACTGGTCGTCCCCGTACCCCGGGTCGTATCGGTCGTTCACCGGTGCCCCTCTCGGCTCACTCGCCGCGGTACAGCTCGCGCTTGTCGATGTAGCGCACGACTCCGTCCGGCACCAGATACCAGATGGGATCGCCCTTGGCGACCCTCGCACGGCAGTCCGTGGAGGAGATGGCGAGGGCGGGGACCTCGACGAGGGAGACGCCGCCCTCCGGAAGTCCTGGGTCGTTCAGGTGGTGGCCCGGCCGGGTGACCCCGATGAAGTGCGCGAGGGAGATCAGTTCCTCGCTGTCCCGCCAGGTGAGGATCTGGGACAGCGCGTCGGCGCCCGTGATGAAGAACAGGTCCGTCTCGGGGTTGAGCGCGCGCAGGTCGCGCAGGGTGTCCACGGTGTAGGTGGGGCCGCCGCGGTCGATGTCGATGCGGCTCACCGAGAACTGCGGGTTCTCGGCGGTCGCGATGACGGTCATCAGGTAGCGGTCCTCGGCCGGGGAGACCTTGCGGTGGGACTTCTGCCACGGCTGGCCGGTCGGGACGAAGACCACCTCGTCGAGGCGGAACGCCGCGGCGACCTCACTGGCCGCCACGAGGTGCCCGTGGTGGATCGGGTCGAAGGTGCCGCCCATGACGCCGAGGCGGCGCTTGCCCAGCCGGGGCCGGTCGTTTCCGGGGCCGTCGATCTGGCGGTGCGCCGTGACGGCACGACGGGGCTCCGAGTGTCGCTCGGTGCCGCTCGCCGTGTCCTGTGCCGGGTCGTGCGGCGTCTCGTTCGCCGGACCGGTAGGCATGTCCTGCTCTCCCATGCGTGCAGACCCTACCGGCCCCGCCTGAGGGCTCCGGCCGCCCCCGGGTTCCCCTGGACGCCCCGCGCGAGGCGCCCCGCCGGGCTCAGCGGTCGCGGTTGAAGCGGGTGGTGACCCACAGCATCAGCAGCAGGATGAAGAGAGCGGCGCCACCCGTGAGGTAGGGGCTGAGGCTCTCGTGGTTTCCGCCGTGCTCCTCGCCCTCGGCGGCGAGGGTGACCAACTGGGCAGCGGTGCTGTGGAAGCTCATCTTCGGCAGGACCTATCGCATGTGGGCGGGTTAAAGACGTCGGCTCATCGTAAGCGGGCGCCCCGACCGCGATCACGCCGACTCCGCCTGTTCGTGACACGGAGGCGGTGCCCGCTCCCGCCCTGCCCGGTCCCGGGGCCTCTCGCGGGGAACCTTCCCGGTGCCTCAGTCGTCCTTCCGTCTGTAGCCACGCAGCAGGAACCACGCGGTCAGCACACAGCCCAGGATCATCACGATCAGTACGTACCGCAGCATCCCCGGCCCTCCTTGCCGCTCGGCGGCGCTCGCGGCCTCTGCGAGCCAGGCGGCTGCGGGGTGGTGCTCCATGGCGGCGGTCTCCTTCGCTGTACTGCCCGACCACCGTAACTCCGCCTAGGCTGGGCTCTGCCTCGGGGAAGCAAAAGGCCGCACAAGGGGCCGTAAAGGTCACACAGACGCACATGGGGGAAGACATGTCCGACGGCCACGAGCACAACGGGCACGAGCACGTGCCGAGCAGGCAGCGCAGGCGCTTCCCCGGAATCTCCTCGCGTACGTACGAGCACCCGGCCGACCGCTCGGCCCTGGTGGCGCTGCGCAAGCTGAGCGGTTTCGACACGGTGTTCAAGGCGCTCAGCGGCCTGCTGCCCGAGCGCAGCCTGCGGCTGCTGTTCCTGTCCGACTCGGTGCGGGTGTCCGACCAGCAGTTCTCACATCTGAACGTGATGCTGCGGGACGCCTGCTACATCCTGGACCTGGAGAAGGTCCCGCCGATGTACGTGAACCAGGACCCGCAGCCGAACGCGATGTGCATCGGCCTGGACGAGCCGATCATCGTCGTCACGACGGGGCTCGTCGAACTGCTCGACGAGGAGGAGATGCGGGCGGTCGTCGGCCACGAGGTGGGGCACGCGCTGTCCGGGCACTCGGTCTACCGGACCATCCTGCTGTTCCTGACCAGCCTGGCCGTCCGGGTCGCCTGGATCCCCCTGGGCAACCTCGCGATCATGGCGATCGTCACCGGCCTGCGCGAGTGGTTCCGCAAGTCGGAGCTGTCAGCGGACCGGGCGGGGCTGCTGGTCGGGCAGGATCTCCAGGCGTCCATGCGGGGTCTGATGAAGATCGCGGGCGGCAACCACCTGCACGAGATGAACGTGGACGCGTTCCTCGCCCAGGCCGAGGAGTACGAGGCCGGGGGCGACCTGCGCGACTCGGTGCTGAAGATCATGAACGTGCTGCCGCGCTCCCACCCCTTCACCACCGTGCGGGCGGCCGAGCTGAAGAAGTGGGCCGAGTCGCGGGACTACCAGCGGATCATGGACGGCCACTACCCGCGGCGCGACGAGGACAAGGACACCTCGGTCCGGGACTCCTGGCGGGACTCGGCGAACCACTACTCGACCCATGTGAAGAACTCCAAGGACCCGCTGATGAAGCTGGTCACCGACCTCGCCGGCGGCGCCGGCGACCTGGGCGACCGCGTCCGCCGCGGCTTCGGCGGCTTCACGAGCCCGGGTCAGAAGCCGCCCCAGGGGCCCGAGGCGCCGGGCACGTCGGACTCCCCGGGAGACGACCGGCCGCCGCGCGACGACAGCTGAGGCGCCCGCAGGAGCACGCTCCGGGAGGGCCACAGCGCCCAGCGCCGGCTGGAGCGCCCCGGAAGCCCGGAAGCCCGCCGTCACACCCTCGGCTGCGCGCTCGTCGCCAGGGAGCCGCACAGGGCCGTGGCACTGCCCGTGGCGTAGGGGTCCGTGCCGGCGGGGCCGCCTTCCTTGGCCGTCTGGCCGGCCAGGAGGGGGCGCAGGTGGTTCGTGGAGTCCTCGGCGCAGGAGAGCGGGCCGGCCTGGACGTAGGAGACGACGAGCTGGGCCTGGTGCAGGCGCAGCTCGTCGCGGTCGAAGCGGAAGTGCAGCTCGCGCCGGACGGTGAACAGGGACGCCTCGGCCTTGTCGCCGGCCCCGGCGGGCCGCAGTGCGTACACGAACGTGTGGTCGGCGGTGACCTCGAGCGTGGACGAGTCGGCCTCGGCGGCCTGGAGCGTGCCCTGGACCCGCACCCTGCGGTCGGCCAGCTCGGCGCGGGAGGGGTCGAAGCGGACGAGCCAGCCGGTGGGCGCGTGGCGTCCGTCCGCGGTGGGGCGGGCGAAGCTCTGGTCGAACTGGTCCAGCTGGTCGGGGGCCAGCAGGACACGGACGGCGCGGACCTCACGGCCCGTGAGCACGTCCGGGTCGAGGGCGGAGCGGACGATGTAGTCCTTGGCGGTGGTCAGGGCGGACACGACCTGGCTGTCCGAGAAGTGTGCGGTGCGCCGCGAGGCGGGCAGCGGCACGCCCTCCGCGCCGGTCTTGAACTGGGCGGCGGGGCTGCGCTCGTACAGGTACGCCGTGTCGGCCGTGCCGGGCACCTTGCCCTCGGGGGCGAGCGGGATGACGGTCATCCGCAGGGGTTCGGCGGTCTCCTGGGCGGCGGGGGTCTGGTACGGGTGCCGTACACCCATGTAGATCGCGGTGCCGAAGGCGACGGCGATCAGCAGGACCAGGACCAGTGCCTGCCGGGACAGGCCCCGGCGCAGGGGAGCGACGCGGCGCACGGCGGGCGCGTGGTCGCTGATCCGCTCCTGGGCGGAGTACTCCTGAAGGCGGGCAGCGCGGACGAACGATTCGTCGAAGACGACGGATCGGTACTCGTCCTCTCCACCTCCGGGAGCGCCCTCGGGTGTCCCCTCAGGTGGGTCTCCTGGCCCGCCCATATCTTCAGGGTAGGTCTCCGGAAGCTCGGGTAAACGCCCTGCCGCACCACAAGTTCTGACAGGTCCTCACCCATATGGGCGGGTTCCGGTCAGGGGTTGCGCGGGAGCACCGAGACGGCCGGCCGGGAGTAGTCCGCGGAGGCGGAGGGAGCCGCCCCGCTGCCCTGTTCCAGCCCGGTCGAGGTGGGCGCCGGGACGGGGTCCTGGCGGTTGGAGGACGCGCCCCGGTATACCGCCGTGAAGGCCAGCGCGACCATGCCGATGCCCATCACGAGGGCGAGCACCCAGGCGACGGGGCGGTGCCAGCGGACCTGTTTGGAGTACGGCCCGGAGCCGCCGTAGTGGTCCTCGAGGACATCGGGGTCGTCCAGGTCGTCCAGCTCGGGATCATGGCCGAAATCGCCGCGCCCGTCCGGACCGTACCCGTCGTCGTACCGCTCGCCTCTGGAGTGCGCGCGGCGCGCCTCCGCCTCGGCTCTCGCCTTGGCGGCGGCCAGGAGGCGCTCCACGGCGGTCGGCTCGTGCACCACGGCCGCGCGTACGAAGGCCTCGTCGAAGACCACGGAGGCGAACTCTTCGTCCGACACCCCGCGGTCGTGGTCGTCGTCGGGCTCCCGGCCGTCAGGAAACGGCGTGCCCCCCACGTCCTCCGGCACGGTTCCAGAGTAGACCTGGGGGGTCATTTTGGGCAGACGGTATGGAAATTCATCCGCCGGTTGAGACGGCGTTCACGGGGTGCCGCACGGCGCGCGCCCGGCCGGTCCGCCCCCGCCGCACTCGCATGCGCCGCGTCCCACACCCACGCGGCAGGTGGTCAGCGCCGCACGTGCCCGTCACCGGTGACGATGTACTTCGTGCTGGTCAGCTCGGGCAGCCCCATCGGGCCGCGGGCGTGCAGCTTCTGTGTGGAGATGCCGATCTCCGCGCCGAAGCCGAACTGGCCGCCGTCGGTGAAGCGGGTGGAGGCGTTGACGGCGACCGTGGTCGAGTCGACCAACTGGGTGAAGCGGCGGGCGGCCTGCTGGGACGTCGTGACGATGGCCTCGGTGTGGCCGGAGGTCCACAGGCGGATGTGCTCGACGGCCTTGTCCAGCGAGTCCACCACGGCCGCGGCGATGTCGTACGACAGGTACTCCGTCTCCCAGTCCTCGGCCGTCGCCTCGACGACCGTGGCCTTGGAGTCCTTGGCGTAGGCCAGGACGCGCTCGTCGGCGTGCACGGTGACCCCGGCGCCGGCGAGGGCGTCCAGGGCCCGGGGCAGGAACTCGGCGGCGATGTCCTGGTGGACCAGCAGGGTCTCGGCGGCGTTGCAGACGCCGACGCGCTGGGCCTTGGAGTTGATCAGGATTTCGACGGCCATGTCCAGGTCGGCCTGCGCGTCGACGTAGACGTGGCAGTTGCCGGTGCCGGTCTCGATGACCGGGACGACCGACTCCTGGACGACCGTGTTGATCAGCGAGGCGCCGCCGCGCGGGATGAGGACGTCGACCAGGCCGCGGGCGCGCATCAGCTCGCGCACGCTGTCGCGGCTCTCGCCGGGCACGAGCTGGATGGCGTCGGCGGGCAGCCCGGCACCGCCCACGGCGTCGCGCAGGACGCGCACGAGGGCGCTGTTCGACTGGTAGGCCGAGGAGGAGCCGCGCAGCAGGACGGCGTTGCCGGACTTCAGGCAGAGGGCGGCGGCGTCGACGGTGACGTTCGGCCGGCCCTCGTAGATGATCCCGACGACGCCGAGCGGCACGCGGACCTGGCGCAGGTCGATGCCGTTGGGCAGCGTGGAGCCGCGTACGACCTCGCCGACCGGGTCGGGCAGCGCGGCGACGTCGCGGACGTCCGAGGCGATGGCGCGGACCCGCTCGGGGGTGAGCGTGAGCCGGTCGATCATGCCCTCGCTGATGCCGGCCTCGCGGGCCTTGGCGACGTCCTTGGCGTTGGCCTCGACGATCTCGCTCGTACGGACCTCCAGCGCGTCGGCGATGGCGAGCAGCGCGTCGTCCTTGTCGGCCCTCGGCAGCGGCGCGAGGCTCGCGGCGGCGGCCTTGGCGCGGTAGGCGGCCTCGGTGACCGGGGACATGGAGTCGTACGGCGAAAGCGTGGTCATAAGGGAAGCGTAGTGTGCCGGGCGGGAGCGTTCACCGCGCGTTCCACAGCGCGAGACACTCCCCGAGACGGCCGCCGGACCGGGTCAGAACGGATGGACTCCGACGGGCGACGCGGGCGGCGGTCCGTACCCCTCGGCGATGCGCTGGTGGTAGGTCGCGCGGTCGATGACCTCCAGGCCGACGATCTCCCAGGGCGGCAGCCCCGCGGTCTGCCGGTGCTCGCCCCACAGGCGCAGGGCGACGGCGGCCGCGTCGTGCAGGTCGCGAGCCTCCTCCCAGTAGCGGATCTCCGCGTGGTCGACCGCGTACCGGCTGGTCAGGAGGAAGGGATGGTCGTGGGCGAGCTGTTCCAGGGCGCGCCGGACCTCGGGGAGCGGGGCCTCCTTGCCGGAGACGCTGAGGGTGACGTGCCACAGGCGCGGCGTGTCCGCGGGTTCCTCGCCCTCGAACCGGTCCCCGGCCGCCACGCTCGTCAGGGCCCGCTCCTCACCGGCCGCGCGGGAGCCGACACCACCACGGGACGCCGTGGCCCCAGGGCGCACTCGTCTCACGACGGCCTCCTTTGCACAGTGGCGCTGCTGTGGAATATGTCCCCGAGACAAAGTTGAGCAGGCCGCAGGAGATCGCGGGGCGATTTTGCGGAACGTCCACCACCGAGAGCGGACGTTTCGACACATTACGGGTGCAGGATCACCAGGTCGTCCCTGTGTACGACCTCGCGCTCGTACGCGGGGCCGAGTTCGCGAGCCAGTTCGCGGGTCGAGCGGCCGATCAGCCGGGGGATCTCCTTGGCGTCGAAGCTGACCAGCCCCCGGGCCACGGCCCGTCCCGTGGCGTCCCGCAGCTCGACCGGGTCACCGGCGCTGAACTCGCCCTCGACGGCGGCGATCCCTGCGGGCAGCAGCGACTTGCGGCGTTCCACGACGGCCTCGACGGCGCCGTCGTCCAGGGTGAGGGCACCCTGCGGGGTGGAGGCGTGCTGGAGCCACAGCAGCCGGTCGGCGGAGCGCTTGCCGGTGGGGTGGAAGTAGGTGCCGGTGTCCTGGCCGGACAGGGCGTCGGCCGCGTGGACGGCGCTGGTGAGCACGACGGGCACGCCGGCGGCGGCCGCGATCCGGGCGGCCTCCACCTTGGTGACCATGCCGCCGGTGCCGACGCCGGCCTTGCCCGCGCTGCCGATCTCGACGCCCGCGAGTTCGGACGGGTCGCGCACCTCGGCGATGCGGGAGGTGCCGGGCTTGCCGGGGTCGCCGTCGTAGACGCCGTCCACGTCGGACAGCAGGACCAGCAGGTCGGCGTGGACGAGGTGGGCGACCAGGGCCGCGAGGCGGTCGTTGTCGCCGAACCGGATCTCGTCCGTGGCGACGGTGTCGTTCTCGTTGACGACCGGGAGGGCGCCCATCGCGAGGAGCTTGTCGAGGGTGCGCGAGGCGTTGCGGTGGTGGGCGCGGCGGCTCATGTCGTCGGAGGTCAGGAGCACCTGGCCGACGCGGACGCCGTAGCGGGCGAAGGAGGCGGTGTAGCGGGCGACCAGCAGGCCCTGGCCGACGCTGGCGGCGGCCTGCTGCCGGGCGAGGTCCTTGGGGCGGCGGCTCAGGCCAAGCGGGGCGAGGCCGGCGGCGATGGCGCCGGAGGAGACCAGGACGATCTCGCGTTCCCCGCCGCTGCGGACCTTGGCGAGCACGTCGACGAGCGCGTCCACGCGGTCGGCGTCCAGGCCTCCCGACGCGGTCGTCAGCGAGGAGGACCCGACCTTGACGACGATCCTGTGGGCCTCGCCCACGGCCTGCCTTGCCCCTGCCACGTCGCCGTCCGTCCCCTCGCGTCGATTCGGTCGCTCACCAGGAAATCTACGGGACGGCCGGGCGGGGTGCGGCGCCGGTCCACGCTACGGACGGTGCCGCCCGCGTCACTGGGGGGCGGCAGTCACCCTTCTTCGGTCCCACCACACGACAGGAATGCGATCTTCCGCTACGGTCCCACGACACCACGGGGCGGCAGCCGCCCTCTACGCCCTGACGACACGCGCGTGTCGTCAGGAGGTCGCCGCGCGTTAACCCGGGCGGCCGACCTGCGCCGACCCGACGCTCCTGGAGTGACCGCAGTGCCCCTACCTCTCCCCCGCCCACCGGCCCTGCTGAAGGGGCTGGTCACCATCGTCCTGGCCGCCGCGTTCGCCGCTCAGGCGGTCGCGGCGCTGCTGCCCCACGTACCGCTGCTGCTCGCCGCGACCACCGTCTCCCTCGCCACCGAGGGGGTCCTGTACCGGTGGCAGCGGGGGGTGCTGTCACTGTTCGCCAAGTCGCACGCGGACATCACCGTGCGGCACGTCCTGCGGGACCTGCTGCTGGTGGTGGGCCTGCTGCGGCTCGGCGAGCAGGACCGGGAGACCGTGTACGCCCCGCTCGTGGCCGGGCTGCTCGCCTTCTACGTGCTGCACTGCGCGATCCAGGCGGTCTCGGTGCTGGTGCGCCGGACCCGCACCCTGCCGGTGGTGACCCGGAACATCGACGCGTCGGCGCTGCGGCTGTCCAAGGCCCCGTCCGTGCTGCTGCGCCGCCCCGGCCACCGTCTGCTGGTGTTCGGCCTGCCGGCGACGGCGGGGCTGCTGGCCGCCGCGCCGGGCGACGAGCCGGTGTACGCGGCCGCGGGCATCGCGCTCTCCCTCGCGCTCGCGCTGACCGGCCTCGGCGCGCTGCTCTTCCGGCTGCTGCCGGGTCGCCGCCCGGCCGGCGAGCAGGAGGTGCTCGACTGGTTCGACGCGTGGCTGGCGGAGTACCGGCCGACCGTGGGCCTGTACTTCTCCGGCGGTGCCTCCTCGGCCTACCAGGCGAACATGTGGCTGGAGCCGCTCGCCAAGACCGACGGGAAGCCGGTCATCGTGCTGCGCGAGCGGTTCATGGTGCAGAAGATCGCGGCGACGGACATCCCGATCGTGTGCCTGCCGAAGGTGTCGACGCTGATGCGTCTCGAGCACTCCACGCTCCAGGCCCTCATCCACCCCTCGAACTCCGGCAAGACCTCCCAGGTGCTGCGCATCCCCACGATCAGGCACACCTTCGTCAACCACGGCGAGAGCGACAAGCTGTCCTCCTGCAACCCGTACGCGAAGGCGTACGACGAGGTCTGGGTGGCCGGTCCCGCCGCGCGCGAGCGGTACGCGCTGGCCGAGGTGGGCGTCGAGGACAAGGACGTGGTGGAGACGGGCCGTCCGCAGCTGGACGCCGTACGGCCGTACGCCGGTCCGCCGACGGGCCCCCGCGGCGGAGAGGCTGACGGGCACTTCACGACCGTGCTGTACGCGCCGACCTGGGAGGGCTGGGACGGCAACCCCGGCAACACGTCGGTGATCGCGGCCGGGGAGAACCTGGTGCGGGCGCTGCTCGCGGACCCGGGCGTGCGGCTGCTGTACAAGCCGCATCCGCTGACGGGGTCGGTGGACCCGCGCGCGGGCGCGGCCGACCTGCGCATCCGGGAGCTGATCCGGGCGGCCAACCGGGAGCGGACGGGGGCGCGTCGTCCCGCGGGCGGTGCCGAACTGGACCGGCTCACCGAGGAGCTGGACCGGCTCACGACGACCGCCTTCCGGGCGGGGGCCGACACGCTGGAGCGGATGCGGGTGCAGTCGGCGCCGGAGCCGGGCCGGGCGGAGGCGGTGGCACGGGTGACGGCGGCCTGGGAGGAGGCGTACTGGGCCTCGCTGCCGGAGGGTGAGCACCAGGTCATCACGGACGCCCGGCCCGCGCTGTACTCCTGCTTCAACGTGGCCGACCTGCTGATCAGTGACGTGTCGAGCGTGATCAGCGACTTCCTGACGAGCGAGAAGCCGTACGCGGTGGCCAACACCAGCGGGCTGCCCGAGGAGGCCTTCCGTACGGCGTTCCCGACGGTGGCGGCGGCGACCGTGCTGACGCCGGACGCGGCCGGGGTGCCGGACCTGCTGGAGACGGTCCGGCACCCGGAGAAGGACGACCTGGCCCAGGCACGCGCCGCGTTGAAGCTGCGCCTGCTGGGCCCGGCCGATCCGCCGTCGCAGGAGCGCTTCAACGCGGCCGTGCGGGCCCTGTGCGAGGAGGCCCGGGCCCACCGGGCACGAGTGGCGGAGCGCCTGAGGGCGGAACTGCCCGGCCAGCGCACGGAGCCGGTGAGCGACGGGGCGAGCCTGCCGACGGCCGCACCGCACTAGCGCTCAGCACGACGAACCAGGCGAACCAGCGGACGGCACGACGAACCGACCGGCGAACCAGGCGCGGGGCCGTGGGCGATCGACCCACCGGCCCCGCGCCCGTGTTCAGGCCGCCTGCCGCACCTCACGCGACGTCAGCACCCGCCGCGCCTTGCGCACGGCCCGGCGTACGAACGTGTCGACGCCGCCCTCGCGGTAGCCCGGGAAGGCGCGGGCCTCGCGCGGCTCGGCGAGGTACACCGAGTCGGGGATGCCCGCGGCGCGGTCGCGGAAGTGCGGATAGGCCAGGTAGACGCGGCGGCCCTTCTTCTCCAGGAGGGCCGCCGCCTGCTTCTTGGCCTTCACGAACTTCACGACGTCCAGCAGCAGTTCGGGACGCTGCTCGGCGACCAGGTGCAGCCGCAGCCGCTCGTGGACCTTGAGGCGCTGGGCGACGCCCTCGGTCCAGTACGCGTCCGTCAGCGGCTTGGCCAGTTCGAACTTGTGCCGGCGTATCTCCTCGCTGTCCGTCAGGTACTTGGGCCCGAACTGCGGCAGCAGCGTGACGAGGAAGGGCCGGACCATCAGCTGGTCACGCCGGCCGCCCGCGGGGACGAGCTCGGCGATCAGGTTCATCAGCGCCCGCGCGGAATCGAAGCGCAGCGTGTAACTGCCGCTCTTGGTCACATGCTTGCCGTCGTCACGGCCGACCAGGTAGTAGCAGGTGTGGTCGGCGACCACGGAGACGCCGTCCGCCCGCAGGTACGCCTCCATCGTGAACAGCGCGTCCTCGCCGGTGAACAGCGACTCGTCGAACCGCATGCCGTGCCGGTCGAGCAGCTCGCGGCGGAACAGCTTCTGCGCGCTGAGCGTGAACTTGATGTTGGACGAGTAGACGTCCGTGCGCTCTACCGTCTTGCCCCACATGGATTTCGGCGCCGAGCGGTTGACGCCCTCGACCTTGCCGAGGACGACGTCCGTGCCGGCCCGGTCGGCCATGCCGACCATCCGTTCCAGGGCCTCGGGGCCCAGCCGGTCGTCGGCGTCGAGGAAGAAGACGTAACGCCCGGTCGCCTTGCCCAGACCGACGTTGCGCGGGCCGCTGGGGCCGCCGGAGTTCTCCTGCCGGATCACCAGGACGTGCATGGGAGCGCGCTCGGCGAACTCCTCCAGGTACTCCCCCGTGCCGTCCGTCGATCCGTCGTCCACCGCGATGACCTCGATGCGCTCCGGATCGATGGTCTGTGCCTCGACGGACGAGAGGCACTCGATCAGGTACGGCATCGCTTCGTACGCACCGATGATCACACTCACATCAGGCTGCGCCACGGTCACGTTTCCCCCTAGTCAATGGGATATTCCCCCCGTATCTCCTCATTCGCTACCTGGTAGACGGGTGATCGAGGCAAGCGGTTGCCTCGATCACCCGTATCAGTGAGTCACGTCACATCGCGAACCGGCAGGCGGGGGAACGAGAAAGAGTTCGGCCCCCGAGGAACGCTCCTCGGGGGCCGAACTCTGAAGCAGGCGGCGGCGGTTCAGCCCGTGCCGACGCCGTCCGTGTCACCGGCGGAGGACACCCGCTGCCCGGGCACGGCGTTCGCCAGTTTCTCCGCGTCGGCGGTGGTGGCCGCGATCCGTGACTCCTGGCCGACGTTGCGGGTCTCGGCCTTGATCGCGAGGTTCGCGACGGCGGTGTTGAACTGGTCGATGGAGGCCGGCTCGTCCGGGCCCAGCAGGTACTGCTTGAGCTCCTTGCGGTCCTCGGCCAGCGGATCGGCGGCCGGGTCGCGCACCGCGCCCAGCAGCTCGCCCAGCTCGGCCGCGCTGTTGGACAGGATCACCGCGGCGCGCACCGCCGTGTTGTTCCGCTTGAACTCCTCGGCGCCCAGCTCCGCGGAGTCGGTGACCGCGTACGGCTTGCCGCTGGCGATGAAGTCGGAGACCACGCTGGAGATGTCCGAGACCATCGCGTCCGAGACGTTGAAGCAGTCGTACAGCCGCGGTTCGGAGCCGGTGATGACGCGGTGCTCCCAGGTGGGGAAGGAACGCCAGTAGGCGTCGTTCCACTCGGCGCGCAGCCGGGCGACCTCCTCGTGCCGGGCGACGTCGACCTGCCCGTCACGGGTGGCCTCGGCCTCGTCGCGGCCCTTGTCGCCGGTGCCGGCCAGCTGGGCGATCCGGGCCTCGATCCGGGCCAGCTCGGTCTTGGCCTGCGCCTGGGCGGCACTGTCGGTGGCGAAACGCGAGTCGGCGGCGCGCTCGGCGGCGGCCTTCTGGACCAGGGCGGTGATGCGCTGGTGCGCGGCCTTGGCCTCCTTGCTGCGCGTGCCGGTGAACGGGTGCGGCTTGTACAGGACGCGGACCGGCGGGTCGGCCGTGATCAGCCTGCGCACGATGTTCTCGCCGGCCAGCAGGATCGAGGTGTTGCCGGGGTTGTCGTCCCAGCCCTCCCAGGTGGGGGCGTACAGGACCGTGGGGATGCGTCCCTCGGGGACGCCCTGCCAGGTCTGGATCGGGGCGAGCTGCGGGCGGCCGACCTCGACGATGTCGTCGTCGCGGACACCGACGTCGGCGATGGCGTAGCGGTCGCGGCCCGCGCGGCCGGCCGTCCACACCTCGTCGTAGACCTTGCTGAACGGGTTGACGCTGGCGAGCTTGTCGCTGTCGCCGTGACCGATGAAGACGTGCTTGATGGTGGGCACGCGCAGCATGTGGATGTTCTTGCCGACGTTCGCCGCGTAGAGCGCGACCCGCACCGTGGACAGGTCCATGTTCATCAGGTGCACCCCTCCGGGCACGCAGATGACGGGGACCGTGGTCGGGGCCAGGTTGTTCAGGATGGCCCGCTCACGCAGGATGATCAGCGGCTTGGAGTCCAGGTTCTCCATGGTGTCCAGCCACATGTTCACCTGGTACGCGGAGTCCTTCGAACCGGAGAAGTACAGGACCGTCTCCGGCTTGTACTCGCCCAGCCAGTCGTCGACGGCGGCCAGCACCCTCTCGGCGTTCGGCGGGATCTTCTTGCCGCGCACGTACGGCATGAGCGCCAGGACGTACAGGGTGGCGACGGCCACCGTGACGCCGATGCCGATGAACCCGATCAGGGACGACTTCACTTGCGCGGCGAGCAGGATGCCGACGACCGCGAAGAGGTCGAGGTGCAGCATCTTCTCGGCGGAGCGGTGCAGCAGCTTGCGCGGCGGGGCGTCCGGGATGCGGATGCGGGACTTCAGGTCCACGTTGCGGGTGGCGACCGGCATGCGGCGGCGGTTGCGGATCAGCTGGACCAGCGCGCCGTGCGGGGCCTGGAGACCGTAGAAGGCGATGAAGCAGGCGATCGCCCCGTAGTAGATCAGGTTGTCCGCGAGGGACAGCCGGGCCAGCAGCAGGACCAGGAGCAGCTGCCGGATCAGGAAGCGGATCGACAGGCCGGCCCGGACCTTGCCGAGGCGGTTGATCAGGTAGCTGCCCTTGCGGTGCAGATAGTGGTCCGCCAGGTACGTCACGGCGGCCGCTGCCGCGAAGGCGGGGACGCTCGGGACGAGCGCGGCCAGCATGAGGGCGGGGAAGCCCGCCACCATGAGGACCGCCGCGGCCAGCTCGGCCGCGCTGCCCACCCGGGCGACGCGAATAGCGGTGGATATCACGGAGAAACCTGCTCTTGGGAGGGGTGTGCCGGTCTTGGTTCGAGAATGCGGCTGGTCTGTGAATATTCGCGGGACTGTATGGATTCAGGCCCCTGCGAACACTCCTGTTGACGAACACCGTTAACAGGAGGGCGCAGAGGCCTGAATTACTGAAGTCTATTTGGCGCCAATTATTACACGCCGTCCTGCCGGTCCAGCACCGAGGCCAGCGCCTGCTCGAAGCCGGACGCACGGGCCGCACCGGCGGTCGGGTCCTGCTGACGGACGTCGATGACGTGGCCGGTCAGCTCGGACAGCAGTACGTCCAGCGAGGTGCGCGCCACGGCCTCGGAGGACAGCAGCGAGCCTGTCGGCTCCTGGCCGAAGGCCTTGGTGCGCATCGGGGTGGCGGTGCGCTCGGGGTTGATGCAGTTGACGCGGACGCCGTCGCCGGCCCACTCGTCGGACAGGGCCTGGGTGAGGTTCACCATGGCGGCCTTGGTCGAGGAGTAGAGGCTGTACTCGGCGCGGCCGCGGGTGTAGCTGCTGGAGGTGTAGAGCAGCAGCTGGCCCTTGGTCTCGGACAGGTACTTGTACGACGAACGGGCGATCTGCACCGGGGCCAGGTAGTTGACCTTCAGCGCCTCCTCGATGGTGGCGTTGTCGGTCTCGGCGAGCTTGCCGATGCGCAGCACGCCCGCGGTGTTCACCACGTAGTCGATGCGGCCGGTCTCGGCGTAGGCCTTGGACAGGGCGTCGTCGACCTCCTCCGGGTTCTCCACGTGGGTACCGGTGGTGGAGCGGCCCAGCGCGTAGACCGAGGCGCCGTAGGACTCGGCGAGCTCGGCGATGTCCTTGCCGATGCCGTACGAGCCGCCGAAGACGACGACCGTCTTGCCGGTCAGCAGCTCCCGGTACGCCTCCTCGGAGACCTGCTCGGGCGCGGCCGTGGAGGCCAGCTGGAAGAGCTTGTCGGCGATGAAGACGTCGACGGGCTGGGTGACCTTCATGTTGTACTCGTCACCCGCGACGACGTGGATCGGCACGTCCGGCAGGTACTTGAGCACGACGGAGCAGTCGTCGGTCGCCTGGAAGTTGGGGTCGCCGGCGGCGACCTCGTAGGCCCGCTTGATCGTGGACAGCTTGAAGGCCTGCGGCGTCTGGCCGCGGCGCAGCCGGGAGCGGTCCGGGATCTCGGTGATGAACTCGCCGTCCTCGCCGTGCGTGCGCGTGACGATGATGGTGTCGGCGGAGGGGATGGCCACGTCGACGGCCTGGTAGCGCTCCAGCGCGGTGACGCAGTCGTCGATGACGCGCTGCGACAGCAGGGGGCGCACGGCGTCGTGGAAGAGGACGTTGGCGTCCTCGCCCTCGGCCAGGCCCTCACCCAGGGCCGAGATGGCGCGCTCGGTGGTCTCGTTCCGCGTGGCGCCGCCCTCGATGATCTTCGAGACCTTCTTGAATCCGGCCTTCGCGACAATCTTCTCGATGTCGGGCACATAGCCCGGCGCCATCAGCACGATGATGTCGTCGATCGAGTCGGCGTTCTCGAAAGTGGTCAGCGTGTGCTCGATGACTGCCTTGCCGGCGATCTTCAGCAGCTGCTTGGGGATCGACAGACCCACGCGCTGACCGGTACCACCGGCCAGGATCACTGCGGTGGTACGGGGCTTGGCTATGTGCTGGGACACAGGTGACCTACCTTGGGGCGACAGGGAACTTCGAAATGGTCCCACTTGTGGTTACCGCAGTGCAAGGTGAGCGACCTCTGCCGCATATGTGCGCGCAACCTGTCATTCACCTCCCACTCCTGGTGATTGGTGAGACGGCTGCGCGGGCCCCGGGGAAATGCGCTGTGAGTAACTCCACAGACGCTCAGCGACGTCGGAGCCGCTCGGGACGGCGGTGACCGAGGACCTTCACGAGTTCCTTGGACGATGTCCGGTGCACGGTACGCGCTTTGACGGTGTCCTGCGTACCGGCTCCGCCGCTCGCCGCCGCGGGCTCCGCTGGCGTGGTGCGCGGATCTTCACGTCCCGGGGCGAGGGACTGCACGCGTTCTTCATAGGCCCGGGCGCGAATACGGCTCGCCCGGGCGTTCATTGCCGCGGAATTCCTGGTCAAGATTCCGCAGCATTTCGGTCTCGGCGAGAGCAATACGCGACGGGCCGGGGGGGACTTCTCACACGGCTCCCCCGTCTCGTACGACGAAGGGCCCGGCACTCCGAGGAGTACCGGGCTCACGCGAGCGTTCAGGGGCCGGGTCAGACCACCTCGACGCCCGGCCGGCCCGCTTCGACCCGCAGCTTGGCCAGCGTGCTCGGCGTCGCCGACGGCTGCCGTACGGTGTCGACCACCCTCACCTGCGCGTCGATGCCGTCGCGGCGGACGTCGAAGAGGTGGTAGCCGCGGTGGGCGTCGAGCAGCTTCCAGTGCGGGTTGTCCGGGCGCCGCGGGTCCCACTCCCTGCGGAAGGCCGCCTGGTCCTGGTCGCCGTTGCTGGAGATGGAGGTGCCGACGAACTCGGCGCCGACGACCGCGGAGTCCGGGTCGGCGTAGTCCGTCTTGAGGTCGCTGATCATCGTCAGGTGCCGGTCGCCGGAGAGCACGACGGGGTTGCGGACCTTCTTGAACTCCTGGAGGAACCGGTTGCGTTCGGCCTGGTAGCCGTCCCAGGCGTCGTAGAACCAGAGCTTGCCCTCGCCGACTTGGAGGTCCGTCTCGGCCATCATGATCTGCGAGGCGATCAGGTTCCAGCGGGCCGGCGAGCCCTGGAGCCCGTTCAGCAGCCACTGCTTCTGCCGCGCGCCGAGCATGGTCAGGGACGGGTCCTGGGCACCGGCCTGGCTGGTGGCCTGGTCGCTGCGGTACTGGCGGGTGTCCAGCACGTTGAGCCGGGCCAGGCGGCCGAACTCCAGACGGCGGTACATCCGGATGTGCGGGCCGTTGGGGACGGCGGTCGCCCGGACCGGCATGTGCTCGTAGAACGCCTGGTAGGCCGCGGTCAGCCGGGCCACGAACGCGTCGTGCGGCTGCTTGTCCGGGTCCTGCGGGATCTCCCCGGCGAAGTCGTTGTCCACCTCGTGGTCGTCGAAGCTCACCACGAACGGCGCGTGTCCGTGCATCGCCGCGAGGTCCGGGTCGGTGCGGTACTGCGCGTACCGGTTGCGGTACTGGACGAGGCTGAACGGCTCGCCGGTCCCCTCGTGCCGCCGCAGCGCCGTCGCCGAGGGCGTGGACTCGTAGATGTAGTCGCCGACGAACACCACGACGTCCGGGTCCTGGTCCAGCATGTCGGCGTACGGCGTGAAATAGCCGTGCTGCCAGTTCTGGCAGGAGGCCAGTGTCATGCGCAGGGAGCCACCGGAGCTGTAGGGGTGGGGCGCGGTACGGGTGCGGCCGGCGGGCGAGAGCTGTCCGCTGGTGCGGAAGCGGTACCAGTACGTACGGTCCGGGCGCAGCCCGCGTACGTCCACGTGAACGCTGTGCCCGTACTCGGGCCGGGCCTGGGCGGTGCCCCGGCGGACGAGCTTTCTGAACCGGGAGTCCTCGGCGAGCTGCCATTCCACCGGCACCACCCGGTCGGGCATACCGCCGCCGTTCAGCGGGTCCGGGGCGAGCCGGGTCCACAGCACGATGCCGTCCGGCAGCGGGTCTCCTGAGGCGACGCCGAGGCTGAACACGCCGTCGGGCAGCGGTGTCTCGGCCCCGTGGGCGGTGGCCGGAAGCCACAGCTGGGCGGAGGCCGCGGCACCGAGGACCGCGGCACCGCCGGTCAGAAATCGGCGTCGGTCGGGGGATACTGCTCCGGTCATCGACTGACTCCCTTACCTCGCTGGCCACTTGGACACTGGGAAGCTTCACGCTCGCGGGCGGTCCGCCCGCTGAACGCCGGGGTTCACGTACATGACAACTAAGCAGCCAAAAGGAGACCCGCCGCCAGCGCTGGAACAAGCCGTTGCCGGGGCGGGTCTGACAGGTGATCAGTCGGCGAAGCCGGTGCCGAGCCGGGCCTGCGTGGCGGTGGTGCCGAGGAGTGTGTTGCCGAAGGTCGTGGTGGCGTTGGGGCTCACGACGGTCGCCGGGGCGGACCTGAAGTACCACACGGACCCGGCGTTGCCGTTCTCCCCGGGCGCGCCCGCGGCCAGGTCGGCCAGGCCGTCGTGGTTGGCGTCGGCGAGGTGGACGGCCCTGCCGAAGGCGTCGTTCTTCTCGGCCGTGCCCGGCACGTTGGGCGTGTCCTGTGTCACTACTTGGGCGCCGGTGCCGGTGAGCCCGCGCTCGGTGCCGGGCAGCACGACGACGGCTCCCGCGTCGGCCACGGTGCCCAGGTTCTCACCGGGCAGTCCGGTCGCCACGTCCGGGAATCCGTCGCCGTTGACGTCGGCGATCCGTACGTCGGTGCCGAAGCCGTCGCCCGCCTCGGCGCTGCCGGGCACGCCGGGGCTGTCCTGGTTGAGGTGCTTGGCCTTCACACCGTCGGGCCCGTCCGGGCCGCCCGGGATCCAGGTGACCCGGCCGCCCTTGGCCGCGGGGGTGTCGAGGTCGCTGTCGTACCCGGTGACGGCCCGGCCGACCACGATGTCGTCGTAGCCGTCCCGGTCGATGTCCCCGATGTCGAGGTTCTCGCCGCCCTTGAGCCGGTAGCCGTCGGCGCCCTGCACGGTGATGTACGGCGTGAGTCCCTGCTCGGTGCCCAGCCAGTACACGACCCGGCGGGCGTCGAACTCGTCGCCGTCGATCTGCGTACCGGCCACGTCCGTGACACCGTCGCCGTTGACGTCGCCGGTGGCCAGGTCGAGGTAACGGCTGTCGAACTCGTCCGTCAGGAGCTGCTCGCCGTGGGCCGTGGAGCCGTCCCGGGTGAACGGGCCTTTCAGCACGCGCAGGTTGAGCTGGTTCTGCACGGTCACCAGATCCTCGGCACCGTCGCCGTTGATGTCCCCGACGGTCAGGCGCCCCTGGCGGCCGAGCCCGTCGTAGGCCTTCCCGGTGGCCAGGACGGCCCCGCCGGACAGGCCCTTCGCACCGCCCCACAGGACCTCGACCAGCCCGGACTCCTCCCCGCCGTCGGCCGTGTCCTCGCTCCCCACGCCGACCACCAGGTCCGCGTACCCGTCGCGGTCGAGGTCGGCGGTGGTGAGCGCGCTGCCGAACGCGTCGTCCGTCTCGGGGCTGCCGGGCACGCCGGCCGTGCTCTGGCTGAACACCTGCCTCTTCGTCGTGTCCAGCCCGTTCTTCGTGCCGTAGACCACGGCGACGTATCCGGCGCCCTTCTTGCCGCCGACGGTCGCGGTCGGGGCGGCCACGGCGAGGTCGGCGTAGCCGTCGCCGTTGAAGTCGTCGTGGAGCTTCGCCGCGCCGGCCGGGGTCGTGGGGGCGGCGTCGGCGGCCTGTGCGGCCACCGGGGCGGTGACGGCCGCGACGACCGCGACGGCCGCCGCCACTGCTGCTCCTCGGCCGATCCTGCGCTTGCTCATGGACTGGGGCACGTGAACTCCGGTGATCTGCTGGGCAGTTGCGGCACGGAGAGGAACAAGATCCTCATCCGCGCTGCCCAGTACGACTCACCGAAGAACGACTTGGTTGCCTTGAAGTCCGTTGCGAATTTGCTTCCCGTTAACTCGGGACGCTCAGAACGGCTCGAAGTCGTCGAACTCCCGCTGCACGTCGTCCCGCTCGGCCTGCCGGTCCCTGCGGCGCTGTGCGGCCGGTCGCGCCTCCTCCAACCGGTGGTCCTCACCGCGCCGGCCGAGCATCTCGGCCCCGGCCATCACGGACGGCTCCCAGTCGAAGACGACCGCGTTCTCCTCGGGGCCGATGGCGACGCCGTCGCCGCTGCGGGCGCCCGCCTTCATCAGTTCCTCTTCGACCCCGAGCCGGTTCAGCCGGTCCGCGAGGTAGCCGACCGCCTCGTCGTTGGCGAAGTCGGTCTGCCGCACCCAGCGCTCGGGCTTCTCGCCGCGCACCCGGAACAGCCCGTCCTCCTCGCGCGTCACCGTGAAGCCGGTGTCGTCCACGGCCTTGGGCCGGATCACGATCCGCGTGGCCTCTTCCTTCGGCTTCGCCGCCCGCGCCTGCCCCACGAGATCCCCGAGCGCGAACGACAGTTCCTTCAGCCCCATGTGCGCCACGGCCGACACCTCGAACACGCGGTACCCGCGCGCCTCCAGGTCGGGCCGCACCAGTTCGGCCAGCTCCTTGCCGTCCGGTACGTCGACCTTGTTCAGGACGACGATCCGCGGACGGTTGTCCAGCCCGCCGTACTGCCGCAGCTCCTCCTCGATGAGGTCGAGGTCGGAGGCCGGGTCGCGGTCCGACTCCAGCGTGGCGGTGTCCAGGACGTGCACGAGCACACTGCACCGCTCCACGTGCCGCAGGAACTCCAGGCCCAGGCCCTTGCCCTGGCTGGCTCCCGGGATCAGTCCGGGCACGTCGGCGATCGTGTACACCGTCGAGCCGGCCGTGACGACACCGAGGTTCGGCACGAGTGTGGTGAACGGGTAGTCGGCGATCTTCGGCTTGGCGGCGCTCAGCACCGAGATCAGCGACGACTTGCCGGCGCTCGGATACCCGACGAGCGCCACGTCGGCGACCGTCTTCAGCTCCAGGACGACTTCCCGCAGGTCTCCCGGCTCGCCGAGCAGCGCGAACCCGGGCGCCTTGCGCCGCGCGGACGCCAGCGCCGCGTTGCCGAGCCCGCCCCGGCCGCCCTGCGCGGCGACGTACGACGTGCCGTGCCCGATCAGGTCGGCGACGACGTTGCCCGCCTTGTCGAGCACCACCGTGCCGTCCGGCACCGGCAGGACGAGGTCCTGCCCGTCCTTGCCGGAGCGGTTGCCGCCCTCGCCGGGCTTGCCGTTGGTGGCCTTGCGGTGCGGGGAGTGGTGGTAGTCGAGGAGCGTGGTCACGGACTGGTCGACGGTGAGGATCACGTCCCCGCCGCGCCCGCCGTTGCCGCCGTCGGGTCCGCCCAGCGGCTTGAACTTCTCACGGTGGACGGAGGCACAGCCGTGACCTCCGTTACCCGCGGCGACATGCAGCTCGACGCGGTCCACGAAGGTGGTCATGGTGGGTGCCTCCATTGATGTACGGCCGTTGCGTACGGGTTGTACGGGGTTGTTCTCTGCGTAACACGCGAAAGGCGGACCCGCTTCCCGTGAGGGAAGTGAGGTCCGCCTCGCGAAAGCTTCCGGTCAGGCGACCGGAACGATGTTCACGACCTTGCGGCCACGGTGGGTGCCGAACTGCACCGAACCGGCCTGGAGGGCGAACAGCGTGTCGTCGCCGCCACGGCCGACACCGGCGCCGGGGTGGAAGTGGGTGCCGCGCTGACGGACCAGGATCTCACCCGCGTTGACGACCTGACCGCCGAAGCGCTTCACGCCGAGGCGCTGAGCGTTGGAGTCACGACCGTTACGGGTGGACGATGCGCCCTTCTTGTGTGCCATCTCTCCTCAGTCCCTTACTTCGCAGCCGCGGGGATCTCAGTGACCTTGATCGCCGTGTACTGCTGGCGGTGGCCCTGACGACGGCGGTAACCGGTCTTGTTCTTGTAGCGCAGAATGTCGATCTTCTGGCCCTTGTGGTGGTCCACGACCTCGGCCTGGACCTTGATGCCGGCCAGGACCCACGGGTCGCTGGTCACGGCGTCGCCGTCGACAACGAGCAGGGTCGAGAGCTCGACCGTGTCGCCAACCTTGGCAGTGGAAATCTTGTCAACCTCAACGATGTCGCCGACAGCAACCTTGTGCTGGCGACCACCGCTGCGCACGATGGCGTACACGCGGACTCACTCTCTCGCTCGGGGAAACGGCACCCCCGCAGGCCAGCCGCCCGACACAAAGAGCGGCCTCTCCTGGGCGCCCGGCGCCCGGAGGATGAGGTTTACGGGGATGTGACGCGTCATTCGACACGCCGACGGTCAAGGTTACGGGGCTGCGGCCGAAGGGGTCAAACCGAGCCGGGTCCGCCGCCTGTGCGACCGGTCACGCCGGTCGCGTCCGCCGGGGCGTACGCAGGTTCGCGCACGCCCCGGCGGGCGTCGATGCCGGTCAGTCCTCGTCGGTGGAGGCCGAGACGGAGGAGCGGGGCTGCTCCGCCGCGACGGTCTTCTTCGACGTGGTCTTCTTGGCGGCGGTCTTGGTGGTCTTCGCCGCCGCCTTCTTCGCCGTCGTCTTCTTGGCCGCGGTCTTCTTCGCCGCGGTCTTCTTCGTGGCGGCCTTCTTCGCCGTGGCCTTCTTGGCCGTCTTGCGGGCCGTCTTCTTGGCCGGGGCCGACTCCTCGGCGGCCTCCTCCGCGGCGTTGTCCTCCGTGGCGGTGTTCTCAGCCACGGCGGCCTCGGCCGCCTCGGGGGCCTCAGAGGCCTCCTCGGACGCGGCCGACGGGACGACCACGACGGCCGCCTCCTCGGACGCGGTGGACACGGTGGGCTTGCGCACGGCACGGCGCCGCGGACGGGCCGGGGCGGCGCTCTCGGCGGGCGCCTCGACGGCCGCCTCGGCAGTCGCCGCGGGCTGTTCGGCCTGCTCGGGCGCCTCAGCGGCCTCGGACGCGGCGGGCGCGGTCTCGGAAACCGTCACCACGGTCGCCTCCGCCCCCGCCGGAGAACCGGCCGGCGCGGACACCTTGCGCGTCGCCCGCCGACGGCCACGGCCCCTGGGCGCGGCCTCCTCGGCGGCCGGGGCCTCGACGACCGGGTCCTCGACGGCCATCGGCTCGGCGTGCGCCTCGGCGGCCGGCTCCGGCTGCACCGGACGGGCGGCCTCCTCGGCGACGGTCACGTCCTGAGCCGTCGGCACCTCGGCCTCGGCCTCCTCGGCCTTCCGGTCCTGCCGGGCCTTGGGCTCCGCCGTCTCACCGCGCGGCGCACCCGCCGGAGCCGACGCCCGCCGGCTCGCCCGGCGTCGCGTCCGCCCTCGGGTGGCCGCGGCCTCCGCCTCGGCGGCGCTGCTGTACAGCTCCTCGTCGGGCTCGAAGACCGGCTCGGGCAGCGCGACCGGCTCGGCGATCTCGGCACCGACCTCGGCCTCGGTCTCCGCCTCCTCCTCGGCGGTCTCGACGGCCGCCTCGTGCACGTGCGGCTCGCCGGCACCGGCACGCGCACGCTTCTTGCGCTTGCCGCCGCCCCCGGCGGAGGTCGGCTGCTCCATGTGCACGATGACACCGCGTCCGTTGCAGTGGACGCAGGTCTCGGAGAAGGACTCCAGGAGCCCCTGCCCGACCCGCTTGCGGGTCATCTGCACGAGGCCCAGCGAGGTCACCTCGGCCACCTGGTGCTTCGTACGGTCCCGGCCCAGGCATTCGAGCAGGCGCCGCAGCACCAGGTCCCGGTTCGACTCCAGCACCATGTCGATGAAGTCGATGACGATGATGCCGCCGAGGTCGCGCAGCCGCAGCTGGCGCACGATCTCCTCGGCCGCCTCCAGGTTGTTCCTGGTGACGGTCTCCTCGAGGTTGCCGCCCTGGCCGGTGAACTTGCCGGTGTTGACGTCGACGACGACCATCGCCTCGGTCCGGTCGATCACCAGCGAACCGCCGCTGGGCAGCCACACCTTGCGGTCCAGCGCCTTGGCGAGCTGCTCGTCGATCCGGTACGTGGCGAAGACGTCGACCTCGGAGGTCCACCTCTGGAGCCGCTCGGCGAGGTCCGGCGCGACGTGCGAGACGTACCCGTGGATGGTCGACCACGCCTCGTCGCCGCTGACGACGACCTTGGAGAAGTCCTCGTTGAAGATGTCGCGCACGACCCGGACGGTCATGTCCGGCTCGCCGTACAGCAGCGTCGGCGCGTTGCCGCCGTTCTTGGCCTTCTTCTGGATGTCCTCCCACTGCCCCTGGAGCCGCTCGACGTCCCGGCGCAGCTCGTCCTCGCTCGCGCCCTCGGCGGCGGTGCGCACGATGACGCCCGCGTCCTCGGGGACGATCTTCTTGAGGATCGTCTTCAGCCGCGCCCGCTCGGTGTCGGGCAGCTTGCGGCTGATGCCGGTCATGGAGCCCTCGGGCACGTACACGAGGTAGCGCCCGGGGAGGGAGACCTGGCTGGTCAGACGGGCACCCTTGTGCCCGATGGGGTCCTTGGTCACCTGGACGAGCACGGACTGCCCGGACTTCAGGGCGGACTCGATGCGCCGCGGCCCGTTGGCCATGCCGAGCGCCTCGAAGTTGACCTCACCGGCGTACAGGACGGCGTTGCGGCCCTTGCCGATGTCGATGAAGGCGGCCTCCATCGACGGCAGCACGTTCTGCACCTTGCCGAGGTAGACGTTGCCCACGTACGAGGTCGACTGCTCCTTGTTGACGTAGTGCTCGACGAGCACGCCGTCCTCCAGGACACCGATCTGCGTACGGTCGCCGTGCTGGCGGACGACCATCACGCGGTCGACGGCCTCGCGCCGGGCCAGGAACTCGGCCTCGGTGATGATCGGGACGCGCCGGCGGCCCTGCTCGCGGCCTTCCCGGCGGCGCTGCTTCTTGGCCTCCAGACGGGTCGAGCCCTTGATGGACTGCACCTCGTCGGACGGTTCGGCCTTGGGGCGGGGCTCGCGGACCTTGACGACCGTGCGCTCCGGGTCGCCTTCCGAGGGCTCGGCGGCGTCGGCCGCGGTGTCACCGGCACGGCGACGGCGGCGCCGGCGCCGGCGGCTGCTGCTGGAGCCGCCGCCCGACTCGTCACGGTCGGCGGCCTCGTCGGACTCGTCCTGGTCCTCCTCGGCCTGCTCCGCGCTGTCCTCGGCGTCCTGCGCGGTGGTCTGCTCGGACTCGGCGTCCGCGCCCTCGCCGCCCTCGGCGTCGCTCTCGGCCAACTCACCGCGCCGACGGCGGCGGCCGCCCCGGCGACGGCGACGGCGCGAGCCGGCCCCCTCGGAGTCGTCCTGGTCCTCGCCCTCGGCGGACTCCTCGGGCTCCTCCGACTCGTCGTCGACGGCGGCGGCGCTCTCGGCAGCGGGGGCCTCGGCGGTCTGGGCCTCGGGCTCGTCCGCGGCACCCCGGCGACGGCGCCGGCGGCGCGACCCGCCGGACTGCTCCTCGCGCACCTCCGGCGACGCGGTCTCCTCCGTCTCCTCGGGCTCCTCGGACCCAGCCGCCTCTGCGGCGGCTGCGGCTGCGGCCCGCTCCGGCGTCTGGAACTGGGGCTCGGTGAACACGGGTGCCTGGAACACGGCGACAGCGGGCCGCGCGGGCCGCGCCGACGTCTCGTCGTCACCGGCGGCGGCCTGCGCGGACTTCGAGGACCGGGCGCTCCGCGAGGACTGCGCGGGCTCGGCGAAACCACTGGCGGCCCGGCGGACGGCCCGGCGGCGGCGTCGCGGAGCGGCGTCCTCCTCGGGCTCGGCAGCCTGGGCGGCGGTCTCGGGGGTTCCGTCGGACTCAGCGGCAGGGGAATCGGTCACAGGTGCCTTCGCCTCCTCGGCGGGCGAGCCGGCGGGGGCCTCGGCGGGCCCACCAGACACGGCGGCGACGGCCTCGGCGGGCGCGTCGGCGGTGGCGACGGAGCCGGACCGGCCCGCGTCGGCGGTTTCTTCGGCCGCGTCCGCGGCGGCAGGCGCCGCGGTGGGCGCGGTCACGCGTCGTGTGACACGGCGCCGGGTCCGGCGCGGAGCAGCCTCTTCGGCGGCCTCCGCGGTGACGCCGTCAGCGGCCACGGCGGCCTCAGGGGCACTCGGCTCGGCCTGTGCGACGGCGGCCGACGCCGTCTCCGCCTGGGTCTCGGCAGGGGACGTCACCGTGCGCGTCGCACGACGCCGGGTCCGGCGCGGAGCAGCCTCTTCGGCGGCCTCCGCGGTGTCGCCTTCAGCGGCCACGGCGGCCTCAGGGGCACTCGGCTCGGCCTGTGCGACGGCGGCCGACGCCGTCTCCGCCTGGGTCTCGGCAGGGGACGTCGCCGTGCGCGTCGCACGACGCCGGGTCCGGCGCGGAGCGGCGTCCTCGGACACTTCGGCGGGGGCGGAGGACTCGGCCTGCTCCGATGCCTCGGAGTCGGCCGGAGCGGCGGCGGTCACCGGCACAACGGTCTCGGCGGCCTCGGCGGACGCCGGAGCCCCGGCGGGCGCGGCGGCACGGCGGACCACACGGCGCCGCTTGGGAGCGGCGGGCGCGGCCTCCTCGGCGCTCTGTGCCGCCTCGGAAGTGTCCTGCGCCGCCACGGCCGTCTCCTCGGCGGCGGTCTCCTCGACCTCGCCGTCCTCTACGGCTTCCGCCGCGAGGTCCTCGGGCTCTGCGGCCGGTATGGCCGGCGCGACGGTCTCCACAGGAGCGTCGGAGGAGGTGCCGACGGGCGGACCCGCCGGCCGGGACGCGGCACGGCGCCGCCGACGGGGCGGCAGGGTGTCGCTGGGAGTGTTCTGTTCGGAGTCCGTGGCGGACTCTGTGGGTTCGGTCGGTCCGAGCATGCGGGCTTTTCTCCCGTCAGGCTCCCGGGCGCCGCGCCTGGTCCGGCTGTGCCGGTGACGTCCGCGGCTCGCGCTGTGCGCGTCGCCGCCGTCCGGGGCGCGGGCGCCGCACGGGAGCTCTCTGTGTCCTGTCTCGCCGGTTCCGTACGCCGAATGCGTACGGCCTGGCGAAAGTCTTCTGGTCGGTACGCTGCCCGACCCAGGTGGCTCCCGAGTCCGAGGGCGGCGCTACGACGTCCGTCCCTACGCGGAACCTTCCTTACGCCGACGCCGTCGCGGCGGCAGTCGGTTCGGCCGTTGAGTGGGCCTCCGCTGCCTCGCGGTCGGGCGCGAGCGGGTCGGTCACCGTGCCGGTCTCTTCATCGAACAGCCCCTGCGCCAGCCTGGTCACCGCTGCGGGGACCGGCGGCGCCAGGTCGGCCACGGCGCGGAGACCGGACAGGACGTCGTCGGGTCGTACGGCAGGCGTCACGTGCCGAACAACCAGCCGCAGTATCGCACAGGGCTGGTCGGTCGGCCTATCAGCCTGGGAACTCTGCGTTTCTGCGTGGTCGCGGATCTCCAGGCCCACGACGGCGGAGCGGGCGTCGAAGGTACGGACGCCGTTCTTCATGAGGCGCTGGACCTCGACGGTCTCGGCCGCGTTGAAGGCGTCCACCGCTCGGCGGGCGTCCTCCTGCGACACGCCGTCCAGTCGCAGCTCCCACACGGAAGCCGTCAGCCGGTCGGCGAGGCCCGAGGTACGGGCCTCGACCGCCTCGACGATGTCCAGCCCGGTGGGCATCGACTCGTCGAGGAGGGCCCTGAGCCGCTCCGGGTCGCGGGGCGCGGTGAGCGCGATCTCCAGGTACTCCGCCTCACTGCCCGTGCCGGTGGGTGCGGCATTGGCGTACGACACCTTCGGGTGCGGTGTGAAGCCCGCCGAGTAGGCCATCGGCACCTCGGCACGGCGCAACGCACGCTCGAAGGCGCGCTGGAAGTCACGGTGGCTGGTGAACCGGAGGCGGCCGCGCTTGGTGTAGCGCAGTCGGATGCGCTGCACCGCGGGTGCGGGCGGCGGGCCTTCGGGCTGTCGCTTGCCCAGTGTCGTTCAGTCCTTCGTGAGAGCGGTCGTACTTCTACCAAGAGTACGTGCCTCGCGGCCCGAAGGTTCCCCGAGGTCGGCCGGCTGCGGCTGCGCCGGCTCGCCGAAGAGCATCCGCCGGAAGTCGGCGCGCGCCTGGCGTACGGACTCCCGGGCGGAGGCCAGCGCCTGCCGCGTGGCCCGTCCCGCACTGCGGGCGGCCTCGGCGACGGGCCGCAGGACGGCGTCCCGCACGACGTGCCCGACGGGCGTCAGCACGCTCCGGTACACCCAGCGCACCGGCTCGACGAAGATCCACCGGAAGAGCGTCGCGAGGAACCGCCCGACGGCGAGCGAGACGTACCCGGCGACGCGCCAGGCGTGCCCGAGGGCGTCCCGGACCTCGCGTCCGATGACGGCGAGGACGCGTCCGACCGGCGCGAGCACCCAGCGCCAGACGGCGAGCACGGGCAGGACGAGCAGGATCCGGGCGATCCAGTAGAGGGCCGTCCCGATGCCGGTGACGATCGTGCTCACCAGCCACACGAGCCCCTTGCCGCACCAGACGATCGCCCGCCCGACGGGCGCGAGCACCCACGTGTACAGCCACACGGCGGGTACGACGACCAGATACCGGGCGAGCCACGCCACGACGGCGTACACGCCGGCCCCGACCGCGGCGAGCACGGCTCCGAGCCCCTTCAGCACCCACATGACGGCCCGCCCGACCGGCGTGAGCAGGTACGCGTACACCCAGCCGAGCGCGGCGCCGACGCCCCTGGCGACCCCTGTGACGACCCACGCGATCGCGTGTCCCACCGGCGTCAGCACGTACCTGTAGAACCAGACCACAGGCACCACCAGGAGCACGTTCCCGAGCCACCCGAGCGCCTTGGCCAGCGGCACGACTACATACCGCCACAGCCCGACGAACGGCCAGACGAACACCGCCCGCCCGAGCCACAGCAGCGCCCGGCCCAGCGGCCGGAACAGCACGTCGTTCAGGAACCGCCCGGACACGACGAGCGCGTCCCACACCATCCGCACGGGGACGACCAGCACGAGCACGACGATCCGCACGGGAATCCGGATCGCGACGGCGAGACACCCCTCGGGCGCCGCCTCACGCACCGGCGGCGCGGACGGTTCGGGCACCCGTCTGCGCAGATCGACTCGCGTCTCGGAGCCCTCTCGGGCCGACTTCTCCAGATCCATATCGTCGTAGACGCCTCAGCGCCCCGTCCGGCTCCAGCACCGCACAGCCCCGCCCCGTTCTTCCGCAGATCCTCCACCTGACGTCATGATCATACGGTTCACGCGTCCGCGGTCCGAGCGTGCAGCAGCCGGGGGGACTCCTGGAAACCGCACCGCGCGTACGCGGGGATCGCCCGCCGGCTCGAGTGCACGGTCACCCGCTCCAGCCCGAGCTCCCGGGCATCGTCCAGAACCGCCCGGATGAGCCGCCCGCCCAGCCCGCCGTCGCGCGCCTCCGGCACGACGTACACACACTGGAGGTCGCCGGAGGCCCGCCGCGGCGCCCGCGGCGTGGGCACCCGCTGCACCACCGCCAGCCAGGCCATGCCGATGACGACGCCGTCGTCACGCACCACCACCATGCAGCGATGCGAACCCGCATTGTCCCGGGCCCAGTCGACGAAGTGCCGTAAGAATTCCTCGCGTTCGCCGGAGGCCTCGCCGCCGTTCTCGACGAGCCACTCCCAGCGAAGTGCCGCCACGGCCGCCAGTTCGCCGGTTCGGGCCGGGCGGATGCTGATGTTCTCCATCAGTGCATTGTCCGGTCGGCGGCCCCGTCCGCCTCCCAGCGCAGCAGATCTCCCGGCTGGCACTCGAGGACCTCGCAGAGGGCGGCGAGGGTCGAGAAGCGGACCGCCTTGGCGCGGCCGTTCTTGAGGACCGCCAGGTTGGCGGGGGTGATGCCGACGCGTTCCGCGAGTTCACCTACGGACATCTTCCGCTTGGCCAGCATCACGTCGATGTCGACGGCGATCGGCATCAGATGACCTCTTCCAGCTCGGCCTGCATCCGGGCCGCTTCGATGTCCCGTGCGACGGCCTGCGCGAGCAGCATCCGCAGGACGAGCACGACCAGCGCGACACCCAGCACCGCCACGCCGACCCCGCCCAGCAGCAGCACCACCCCCGGAGCGACGGCCTCGCCCGGCGCGAGGACGACCCCGAGCGCGAACACCAGGCAGGCCGCGGCCACGAAGGCACCGATCACGATGTGCACGTACCGGAATGCGGCGATGGAGAACACCGTCCCGCGGCGCACCATCGTCACCAGCCGCCACACACAGACCAGGACGACCTGGGCGGTCACGACACCCAGGACCAGGATCACGAGGATCGGCATGCGCAGGTACGCGTACTCGGGCTTGAGCCCGTTCATGTCGATGGCCAGCAGCGGGACCATCACCCCCTGCACGAACAGCGACCCGGCGAGCAGCACCACGAGCACCACACGCAACGCCGCCACGGCCAGCTTCCCCATCGCCACTCCTTCAATCGAGCTACGATGGAAATCTATCGAAAATCAATATGTAAGGCAATGGGGCACCGGCCCTCGACGTACACGACTCCCCCATGGCGTACGGCTCCCCCAGCACATGGCTGAACCGGGGGAACCTGAGCCGGGCCGGCCCCCCAGGGGAACGCCACCGACCCCGCCTGCCCAGCGGGTCCCCCGAACGGCCCGCCTCTCACCTGTCGGCCCGGCCTGTGAGAAGGGAAAGAGCCCCCTCCCGAGTCGGAAGGGGGCTCCCAGTGCGGCGAAACGGTTCCGGTGCCGCGTCGGACGACCGTCAGTGCGCGTGACCGCTCGGCGCCGACGCCGCATTCTTGACCGACAGGGGCAGGAGCTTCTTGCCCGTCGGGCCGATCTGGATCTGGGTGTCCATCTGCGGGCAGACCCCGCAGTCGAAGCACGGCGTCCAGCGGCAGTCCTCGACCTCCGTCTCGTCGAGGGCGTCCTGCCAGTCCTCCCAGAGCCAGTCCTTGTCGAGGCCGGAGTCCAGGTGGTCCCAGGGGAGGACCTCCTCGTACGTGCGCTCACGGGTCGTGTACCAGTCGACGTCGACGCCGAAGGGGACCAGCGCCTTCTCGGCGCACCGCATCCAGCGGTCGTACGAGAAGTGCTCGCGCCAGCCGTCGAAGCGGCCGCCGTCGTCGTAGACCGCGCGGATGACGGCGCCGATCCGGCGGTCGCCGCGGGACAGCAGGCCCTCGACGATGCCGGGCTTGCCGTCGTGGTAGCGGAAGCCGATGGAGCGGCCGTACTTCTTGTCGCCGCGGATCTTGTTCCGCAGCTTCTCCAGGCGGGCGTCCGTCTCCTCCGCCGACAGCTGCGGGGCCCACTGGAAGGGGGTGTGGGGCTTGGGGACGAAGCCGCCGATCGAGACCGTGCAGCGGATGTCGTTGGACTTGGAGACCTCGCGGCCCTTGGCGATGACCTTCGTCGCCATGTCGGCGATCTGGAGGACGTCGTCGTCGGTCTCCGTGGGCAGGCCGCACATGAAGTACAGCTTCACCTGGCGCCAGCCGTTGCCGTAGGCGGTGGCGACCGTGCGGATCAAGTCCTCTTCCGAGACCATCTTGTTGATGACCTTGCGGATGCGTTCCGAGCCGCCCTCAGGGGCGAAGGTGAGGCCGGAGCGGCGGCCGTTGCGCGTGAGTTCGTTCGCCAGGTCGATGTTGAAGGCGTCCACGCGGGTGGACGGGAGGGAGAGACCGACCTTGTCGTCCTCGTAGCGGTCCGCGAGGCCCTTGGCGATGTCGCCGATCTCCGAGTGGTCCGCCGAGGAGAGCGACAGCAGGCCAACCTCCTCGAAGCCCGTCGCCTTCAGGCCCTGCTCGACCATGTCGCCGATGCCCGTGATGGAGCGCTCGCGGACCGGTCGGGTGATCATGCCGGCCTGGCAGAAGCGGCAGCCGCGGGTGCAGCCGCGGAAGATCTCCACCGACATGCGCTCGTGGACCGTCTCCGCGAGCGGCACCAGGGGCTGCTTGGGGTACGGCCACTCGTCGAGGTCCATCACCGTGTGCTTGGAGACCCGCCACGGGACACCGCTGCGCTTCGGTACGACTCGGGCGATACGGCCGTCCGGCAGGTACTCGACGTCGTAGAAGCCGGGCACGTACACCCCGCCCGTCTTGGCCAGGCGGAACAGCAGTTCCTCGCGGCCGCCGGGGCGGCCCTCCGCCTTCCAGGCGCGGATGATCGCGGTGACCTCGAGCACGGCCTGCTCGCCGTCGCCGATCACCGCGCAGTCGATGAAGTCCGCGATCGGCTCGGGGTTGAACGCGGCGTGGCCGCCGGCCATGACGATCGGGTCGTCCAGGCCGCGGTCCTTGGCCTCCAGGGGGATCCCGGAGAGGTCCAGCGCCGCCAGCATGTTGGTGTAGCCCAGCTCCGTGGAGAAGGACAGGCCCAGCACGTCGAAGGCCTTCACGGGCCGGTGGCTGTCCACCGTGAACTGCGGGACGCCGTGCTCCCGCATCAGCTCCTCGAGGTCCGGCCACACGCTGTAGGTGCGCTCGGCGAGGACGCCCTGCTGCTCGTTGAGCACCTCGTAGAGGATCTGGACGCCCTGGTTGGGCAGGCCGACCTCGTAGGCGTCCGGGTACATGAGCGCCCAGCGGACGTCACAGGAGTCCCAGTCCTTGACCGTGGAGTTGAGTTCTCCGCCGACGTACTGGATCGGCTTCTGCACGTGCGGGAGCAGAGCTTCGAGCTGCGGGAACACCGACGCAGCGACTTCGGCAGACATGTCGCGCACCTTCGTGAGCTGGACTGAACGGACAGGGTGACCATCCAGACTAACGCGACCCGGACGCACCTTCGTACGCGCGGAAGATCGGCGGACGATCAGAGGCCCGCCGCCCCGTCCTTGATCGCGTCCCAGAATCCGGGCAGCTCGGTCTCCACGCGCACCGCCCGCTGCTCCTCGCGCTCATGGAGCAGGCCGTAGGTGAAGGCACTCTCCCCGGCCGCGTGGGCGACCGCCGACAGCTCGCGCAGCGCCTGCCGGGCCATCACGCTGTCCTGGTGCTCGCCGAGCAGGTTCTGGAGCGCCTTCATGGACTTGACCAGGTCCTTGGCGGGCTTGCCGAGGGCCGGTCGGGCGGCCTCCGCGGCGTAGCGGGCGCGCTTGGTCTTCTTGCGGGCCTCGTGGATCGCGACGTCGCGGTCGGTGCCGGGTTCCAGTTCCACGGCCCGCTCGACCAGCCCGGCGACCTTGCGGAAGTCCTTCTTCACGGCCTTGGCGATCGGCTTGCGGGACTTCTTGCCGGCCGCCTTCCGCAGCGGCGGGTCGGCGATCAGCGCGTCCAGGGTGTCGAGCAGGGCGAGGTAGCGGCGGGAGTCCAGGACGCCGATGAGCCGGCCCCGGGCCCCGCCGTGCTCGGTTCTCGCCCAGGTGTGCAGCCGCTGTGCGACCGGGCCGCGGACCAGGGTGGCCGGCACCTCGTCGAGGGCCGCCGTGAGCCGCTCGGTCAGCACCTCGCGGTCCCGGTCCAGCCCGAGCTCACCTGCCAGCCATTTCAGCTCGTCGCCGACGGGGTCGGTGACGGTCCGGTCGAGGATCTCGCCGTAGGACTTGAAGGTGCTGCGCAGCCGGCGGGTGGCCACGCGCATGCTGTGCACGGAGTCCTCGGCGTCCCGCCGCACGGCCGGGTCGAGCTCGACGATGGCGTCCCGCTGGGCGCGCACGTACGCCAGGACGTGGTCTCCGGCGGTCTCCGGTTGCCCGGCGGAGGCGGACGCCCGCTCTTCGTACGGTGCCGTCTGCTTGTACGGTGCCGTCTCCGCCAGGGCGCGCGCCAGCTTCGACGCCGAGGCCGACGGCCGTATGCCCGCCTTGCGCAGCCGCTTCTCCACCTTGTCGAGGAAGGCCGGGTCTCCCCCGTCGGCGAGCTCCACCTCGATCTCCGTCCACTGTGCTTCGCCACCGCCGGCCGTGAGCCGGTCGGCCCGTACGGCGTCGACGCTGACCTCGGCGAGCAGCCGGCCGTCGGCGTCGACGAGGTGGCGTACGTCGCGCTCGGAGCGCAGCCGGACGACGGGCAGCAGTTCGCCGTGGCGGACGCGGGAGCGGACGAGCCCGGCGAGGTCGCCGGGGAGGGTCTCGGAGAGCGGGGCCTGGATCTCGTCGCGAACGCCGGGGGCGACGGGGAACTTCAGATGCCAGCCCGCGTCCGAGCCGCCGGTGCGGCGGCGCAGGGTGACGGACGACGCGGCGAGGCGTTCGTCGGCGGTGTCGTAGTAGGTGGCGTCGAGGTGGGTGACGCCCTTGTCGAGTACGGCCGCGACCCCGGCGACACCGGTCAGGTCGGGGAGTCCGCTGTCCTCGGACTCGTATTTCCGCTCGATCTCACGCTTGGTGTCCGCCATGGACCGAATCTAGTGGGCACACCGGCGGGGCGGCAGGGGGCCGCCCCGCCGGTGTTCACGCAGACATCGGGCGCTGGACCCGGATGGACTGCAACAGACCGACCGCTATCCACACGGCGAACATCGACGAGCCGCCGTACGACACGAACGGCAGCGGCAGTCCGGTGACCGGCATGATGCCGAGCGTCATGCCGATGTTCTCGAACGTCTGGAAGGCGAACCAGGCGACGATGCCGGCGGCGACGATCGTGCCGTACAGGTCGCTGGTCTCCCGGGCGATACGGCAGGCCCGCCACAGGACGATGCCGAGCAGCAGGATGATCAGTCCGCCGCCGAGGAAGCCCAGTTCCTCCCCGGCCACGGTGAAGACGAAGTCCGTCTGCTGCTCGGGCACGAACTGGCCGGTGGTCTGCGAGCCGTGGAAGAGGCCGGAGCCGGTCAGACCGCCGGAGCCGATGGCGATGCGCGCCTGGTTGGTGTTGTAGCCGACGCCGGCCGGGTCGAGCTCGGGGTTGGCGAAGGCGGCGAAGCGGGCGATCTGGTAGTCGTCGAGCACCCCGATCTGCCAGACGGTGACCGCGCCGAGGGCGCCCGCGCCGAGCAGCCCGAACACCCACCGGTTGGTGGCGCCGGAGGCGAGCAGCACGCCGAGCACGATGATGACCATCACCATGACCGACCCGAGGTCGGGCATGAGCATCACGATCACCATGGGCACGGCGGCCAGACCCAGCGCCTGCATGACCGTGCGGTGGTCGGGGTACTGCCTGTCGCCCGCGTCGACTCTGGCCGCCAGCAGCATCGCCATGCCCAGGATGATCGTGACCTTCACGAACTCCGAGGGCTGGAGGGAGAAGCCGCCGGGGAGCTTGATCCACGAGTGGGCGCCGTTGATCGTGGAGCCGAGCGGGGTGAGCACCAGCAGGATCAGCAGGACCGAGAAGCCGTACAGGACCGGCACGGCCGTGCGCAGGCCGCGGTGGCCGAGCCAGATCGTGCCGGCCATCAGGGCGAGGCCGATGCCGGTGTTCAGCAGGTGCCGGACGAGGAAGTAGTACGGGTCGCCCTGGTTGAGCTCCGTGCGGTTACGGGTCGCCGAGTACACCAGGAGCGTGCCGAGCAGCGACAGGGCCGTCGCCGACAGCAGGATCGGCCAGTCGAGGCGCCGCGCCACCGAGTCGCGGGCCAGCAGCCTGGTCCACCCGGAGCGCTCGGGGCCATAGCCGGAGACCTGGAAGCTGTTCACACCGCCGGTCATGTCGGCATCCTCCGGCTCGCCCGCCGGCGCCGGCGCCTTCGGGTGTCACGGTTCTCCGGCGTCGGCGGGGCCGCCGTCGCCGGCTGGAGCGGGTCGGCCGGGGCGTTCGGGTCCTTCTTGTTCGCCTGCTGGTCCTTGGCCGGGTCCTTGGGGACCTTCGGGGAGGCGATGGTGCCGTCCGTCTTGACCTTCGGCAGGGTCTTCTGCGGGGTGGGCAGCAGCGCCTTCTTCGGGTCGACGTCGCCGTCCGGGGAGACGCCGTACAGCGCGTTGTAGATGTTGCGGACGGCGGGGCCGGAGGCTCCGGAGCCCGTGCCACCCTGGGAGATCGTCATGACGACCGTGTAGTCCTTGGTGTACGTGGCGAACCAGGAGGTCGTCTGCTTGCCGTAGACCTCCGCCGTACCCGTCTTGGCGTGCATCGGGATCTTGTCCTGCGGCCAGCCGCCGAACCGCCAGGCGGCCGTACCGCGGGTGGCGACTCCCGCGAGGGCTTCGTCCATCTCGTTGCGCGTCTTCTGCGTCATCGGCAGCTTGCCGTGCGCCTGGGGCTTGATCGGTGTGACCGTCTTGCCGTCCGCGCTGATGACGGCCTTGCCGACCGAGGGGGCGTACATCGTGCCGCCGTTGGAGATGGCTCCGTAGATCGTGGCCATCTGGATCGGCGTGACGAGCGTGTCGCCCTGGCCGATGGAGTAGTTGACGGAGTCACCGGCGCGCATGCGGTTGCCTTCGAGGCAGTTCTCGTAGGCGATCTTCTCGGCGTAGCTGCCGTTGCGCTTGCCGGTGCGGCACCAGGCGTCCTTGTTGGCCTTCCAGTAGTCCAGCTTCCACTTCCGGTCGGGGACGCGGCCGGTGACCTCGTTGGGCAGGTCGATGCCGGTCTCCTTGCCGAGGCCGAACTGGCGGGCGGTCTTGTAGAACCAGTCGTTGGCGTTCTTCTTCGGCTTGGTGCCGCCGTCCCTCTTCCACTCCTCGTGGGAGAGCCGGTAGAAGACCGTGTCGCAGGAGACCTCCAGGGCGCGGCCGAGGCTGATCGGGCCGTATCCCTTGGACTCGAAGTTCTTGAAGACCTGCCCGCCGATCGAGTACGAGCTGGAGCACTGGTAGGGGCCGCTGAAGGAGTAGCCCGCGTTGACCGCGGCGGCCGTCGGGATCACCTTGAAGATGGAGCCGGGCGCCGACTGGCCCTGGATCGCGCGGTTGAGCAGCGGGTAGTTGGAGCTCTTGCCGGTGAGCCGCGTGTAGTCCTTGGCGGAGATGCCGCCCACCCAGGCGTTCGGGTCGTACGTCGGATTGGAGGCCATGGCGACGACTCGGCCGGTCTTGGCCTCCATGACCACGACGGCGCCGGAGTCGGCCTTGTAGTTCGTGCCCGTGTTGCGGTCGTGCTCCTTGCGGGCCTGCTTCATGGCCTCGTTCAGCTCGTACTCGGCGATCCGCTGGACGCGGGAGTCGATGCTGGTGACGAGGTTGTCGCCGGGGTGGGCGGGGTCGGCTTCGGCCTGGCCGATGACGCGGCCGAGGTTGTCCACCTCGTAGCGCGTGACGCCGGCCTTGCCGCGCAGCTGCTTGTCGTACTGGCGCTCCAGGCCGGAGCGGCCGACCTGGTCGGAGCGCAGATACGGCGAGTTGGTGTTCTGCGCCTTCTTGATCTCCTCGTCGGTGACCGGCGAGAGGTAGCCGAGGACCTGTGCGGTGTTGGACTTGCCCGGGCTGGGGTAGCGGCGCACGGCCTCGGGCTCGGCGGTGATGCCGGGGAAGTCCTCGGCGCGCTCGCGGATCTGGAGGGCCTGCTTGGGGGTGGCCTCGTCGGTGATGGGGATGGGCTGGTAGGGCGAGCCGTTCCAGCAGGGCTGGGGCGTCTCGGCGTCGCACAGCCGGACCTTCTCCAGGACCTCCTTGGGCTTCATGCCCAGGACCCCGGCGAGCTTGGTCAGGACGTCCTTGCCGTCGTCCGGCATCTTCAGCAGGTCGGTGCGGGAGGCGGAGACGACCAGTCGCGTCTCGTTGTCGGCGAGGGCCACGCCGCGCGCGTCCAGGATGGAGCCGCGGACGGCCGGCTGGACGACCTGCTGGACGTGGTTCCCCGACGCCTCCTTGGCGTACGCCGCGCCCTCACGGATCTGGAGGTACCACAGGCGTCCGCCGAGGGTGAGCAGGAGGGACAGGACGAGGACCTGGATGACGACGAGCCGGATCTGGACCCGTGGGTTCCGGCCGGTCTCGGGAATGTTGGTCACTGCGGCCGCCTCCCCCTCTCGGTGCGCGTACGGATGTGCGGGTACGAAGGTGTCTCCGGGCACGCGTGTGCGGATTCGAGTGAGGAACGACGGGCCCAGGAGCCGGCGTTCCTACCGGACCGGCGCGTTCGGGTGAACTTTCCTGCGGTCACAGCCGCTTGACCCCCTTGATGCGCCCCGCCCGCGCCATCCGTGCCCGGGCCGCCTTCACCCGCAGCCCGTTCCGCTGGCTGCCGATCTTCAGACCGGTGCCGCCGGAGAGCCAGCCGGAGGAGATGTCCGTGGCCTTGGCGCCGGAGCCGGTCTCGGCGAGCGGATCGTTCTCGGCGCGTCTGGCCAGCGCCATCACCCCCGGCACCACGAACGGGGCGAGCAGCAGGTCGTACAGGACGGCCGTGAACAGCAGGCTGCCCAGGCCCACATGGCGGGCGGCGGTGTCCCCGACGAGGGCACCGACCCCGGCGTACAGCAGGGTGGAGCCCACGGCGGCGGCGACCACCACGGCCATCGGGCCGGTCGCGGACTTCAGCTGGCCCGTCTCCGGCTTCACCAGGCCCGCGAGATAACCGATGACGCACAGCACGAGCGCGTAGCGCCCGGCGGCGTGGTCGGCGGGCGGGGCCAGGTCGGCGAGCAGGCCCGCGCCGAAACCGACGAGGGCGCCGCCCACATGGCCGTAGACCAGGGCGAGGCCGAGGACGGTGAGGAGCATCAGGTCGGGCACGGCGCCCGGCAGATGGAGGCGGGCGAGGACGCTCACCTGGATGACCAGGGCGACGACGACCAGGGCGGAGGAGAGCAGGATCCGGTTGACGCGCATGAGGTGACAGCTCCTACTGCTCTTGCTGGTTCTGGCCGTCCACGGGGGCCTCGGCGGACGGCGTCACGGTCACCGTCACCGTCGGCCTGGGGGTCGGCTTCGGCTTGGGCGGGAGCACCGTGTCGCGCGGGTCCTTCTTCGGGGCCTCGACGACGACACCGACGATGTCGAGCTTGCTGAAGGCGGCGTACGGAGTGACGTAGAGCGTGCGGGTCAGACCGCCGCCGGACGGGTCGACGCGGGAGACCACACCGACGGGCACCCCGGGCACGAACGGCCGGTCGGCCTGCGAGCCGAAGGTGACCAGGCGGTCGCCCTTCTTCACCTCCGCCTTGCCGTTGAGGAGTTCCACGCGCAGCGGTCGGTCGCCCTGCCCGGAGGCGAAGCCGAGTTCGTCGCCGGCCTCCATCCGGGTGCCGACCGTGAAGTCGGGGTCGCTGGCGAGCAGGACCGTGGCGGTGTTGGGTCCGACGGTGGTGACCCGGCCGACGAGCCCGTCCCCGTTCAGGACGGTCATGTCGCGTTTGATGCCGTCGTTGGCGCCGACGTCGATGGTGATGGTCCAGGAGAAGCCCTGCGCGGCCCCGATGGCGATGACCTCGGCGCCCTTGATGCCGTACTGGCCCCGGCCGGAGATCTTCAGCATCTTGTCGAGCTGCTTGAGGCGGCTGCGGCTACGGTCGTCGCTGCCGAGCCGCGCCTTCAGGGCCGCGTTCTCCTCTTCCAGCGCGGCGAGCCGGTCGTGCCGCTCACCGGAGTCCCGGATGGCGGAGACCGCGTTGCCGACCGGGTCGACCGCGGCCGACACACCGCTCTCGATCGGGCCGAAGACCGTCGCCGCGCCCTGCCGGGCACCGTCGACCGGGGAATCCTCCCCACCGCGAATGTCCACCGTGATCAACGCGAACGCGATGGCGATCAGCAGCACCAGGAGCAGCCGGCTCTCTCGTGTGTCCCTCACGTGCGGCGGCCGTGCCCTTCCTCATAGGAATTCGGGAAGCCCCAGGGAAACCCGAGGGGCTGCATTGTGGGAGCTTATGCATCTATATCAACGATCCGCCGTACGAGAGGAGATCGTCCCGTACGGCGGAATCGAAGAGTTACGTCATCTGCGCGGCTGGGCGTCCAGCACCTGCTGGAGCGCCTCGAACTCCTCGACGCACTTTCCGGAACCGAGCGCCACGCTGTCCAGGGGGTCCTCGGCGATATGGATCGGCATGCCGGTCTCCCGGCGCAGCCGCTCGTCCAGGCCCCTGAGCAGCGCTCCGCCGCCGGTCAGAACGATTCCTCGGTCCATGATGTCGCCGGACAGCTCCGGCGGACACTTGTCGAGGGTCGTCTTGACGGCGTCGACGATCGCGTTGACCGGCTCCTCGATCGCCTTGCGGACTTCCGCAGCGGAGATGACGACGGTCTTCGGCAGCCCGGAGACCAGGTCCCGGCCTCGGATTTCGGTGTGCTCGTCGGTGTCCAGGTCGTACGCCGAACCGATCGTGATCTTGATCTGCTCGGCCGTGCGCTCACCCAGCAGGAGGGAGTACTCCTTCTTGATGTGCTGGATGATCGCGTTGTCCAGTTCGTCGCCCGCGACACGGATGGACTGGGCGGTGACGATGCCGCCGAGGGAGATGACCGCGACCTCCGTGGTGCCGCCGCCGATGTCGACCACCATGTTGCCCGTGGCCTCGTGGACCGGCAGGCCGGAGCCGATGGCCGCGGCCATGGGCTCCTCGATGATGTGCACCTGGCGGGCGCCGGCCTGGGACGACGCCTCGATGACGGCGCGGCGCTCGACGCCCGTGATGCCCGAGGGCACACAGACGACGACCCGCGGACGAGCCAGATACCGCCGCTTGTGGATCTTCAGGATGAAGTAGCGGAGCATCCGCTCGGTGATCTCGAAGTCGGCGATCACACCGTCCTTCAGCGGACGAACGGCAACGATGTTGCCGGGCGTGCGCCCGATCATCTTCTTCGCTTCGGCACCGACCGCGAGGATGCCACCGGTGTTGGTGTTGATCGCGACGACGGACGGCTCGTTGAGTACGATCCCGCGACCCCTGACGTACACCAGCGTGTTGGCGGTCCCGAGGTCGACAGCCATGTCACGGCCGATGAACGACATTGAGTTCCCCATCAGGATTCGTCTGGCCTTCCCACTGGCTTTTGAGGGCTTTTCAGGTAGGCAAAGGTGGGTGCTGTGACGTGAAGGCTTCCATCGTAGACGCGCCTTCGCGAACACTGCGGGAGGGTCTCCGCCATTGTCAGCAGATGCCGCACGGGTTCGCTTGTGGAGACGGGCGTTCGGGGACCATCGTTCCCTCGATCGCCACGCATATGCCAGAAAAGTCCGGGAGCCGTGGCTCCCAGACTTCCTCTCACCGTTTCGTCTTAGGCGCGACCCGGGAAGAAGATCTTCACTTCCCGCTCGGCGGACTCCTCCGAGTCGGAGGCGTGGATCAGGTTCTCCCGGACGATGACGCCGTAGTCGCCGCGGATGGAGCCGGGGGCCGCGGCGATCGGGTCGGTCGGGCCGGCGAGCGCGCGCAGCCCCTCGATGACCCGCTCGCCCTCGACGATCATCGCCACGACCGGGCCGGAGGCCATGAACTCCACCAGCGGCTCGTAGAACGGCTTGCCCTTGTGCTCGCCGTAGTGCTGCTCCAGCGTGTCCTGGTCCAGGGTGCGCAGCTCCAGCGCGGTGATCGTCCAGCCCGCCTTGCGCTCGATGCGGCTGATGATCTCGCCGGTCAGGCCACGACGGACGGCGTCGGGCTTGAGGAGGACGAGGGTGCGCTGGCTCACGACGGGCTCCTTATGCATCAAAGTTGTGCGGTGGGACGAGATTACCCGGCGTGTCGGGACGCCTGTTACGCAGCGTCAGGTGTGGAGGAGCCGGACCGGTCGGCGAATCTCGCCTTCGCCTCGTCCACCTTCCGCCCGTAGTGCACGGACGCCCACCACAGGGCCGCGAAGACCACGCCCAGGAAGAACATCATCGGCACGGCGAAACCCGACGCGATGAGCGCGATCTGCAACGCCCAGCCGAGCGCGACCCCGCCCGGGCGCGTCACCAGGCCGCACAGCACCAGGCACAGGAACATCGCGACACCGCTGACCGTCCACACGGTCGTCATGGACAGGCCGGGGTCCTTCATGGCGACCAGACCGGCGAAGCCGATGATGAAGAACTCGCCGATCAGGGTCGACGAACAGAGCGTACGCACGGGATCTCAGCCCCTCCCCAGGAGCAGTCGGGCCTCGCCGACGGTGATGACGGAACCGGTGACGAGCACACCGCCGCCCGCGAACTCGCCCTCCTCCTCGGCCAGCGTGATCGCGGCCTCCAGCGCGTCGGGCAGCCGCGGCTCGACCTGGACGCGCTCCTCGCCGAACACCTCGACGGCGATGCCCGCCAGCTCGTCGGCGTCCATCGCGCGGTGGCTGGAGTTCTGCGTGACCACGATCTCGGCGAACACCGGCTCGAAGGCCTCCAGCAGCCCCCGCACGTTCTTGTCGCCGCTCGCGCCGACGACACCGATGAGGCGGCTGAACTGGAAGGCCTCACCGATCGCCTCGGCCGCCGCCCGGGCGCCCGCCGGGTTGTGGGCGGCGTCGAGCACGACGGTCGGGGAACGCCGCACGACCTCCAGCCGCCCCGGCGAGGCGACGGCCGCGAACGCCTTGCGGACCGTGTCCAGATCCAGCGGATCGGGCCGCTGCGCGCCGACGCCGAAGAACGCCTCCACGGCGGCCAGTGCGACGGCCGCGTTGTGCGCCTGGTGCGCGCCGTGCAACGGCAGGTACATCTCCGGGTACTCGCCGCCGAGCCCGCGCAGCGTCACCAGCTGCCCGCCGACGGCCACCTGCCGATCGACGACACCGAACTCCAGGCCCTCCCGGGCCACGGTCGCGTCCACCTCGACGGCCTTCTTCAGCAGCACCTGCGCCGCGTCGACCGGCTGCTGCGCCAGGATGACGGTCGCACCCTGCTTGACGATGCCGGCCTTCTCCGCCGCGATCTCCGCGTGCGTCGTGCCGAGCCGGTCGGTGTGGTCGAGGTCTATGGGCGTGACGACGGCGACGTCACCGTCGATCACGTTCGTGGCGTCCCAGGAGCCGCCCATGCCGACCTCGACGACGGCGACGTCGGCGGGCGCGTCGGCGAACGCCGCGTACGCCATGCCGGTGAGGACCTCGAAGAAGGACAGCCGGTACTCCTGCTGGCCGTCGATCATCTCGATGTACGGCTTGATGTCCTGGTACGTCTCGATGAACCGCTCGGGCGAGATGGGGGCGCCGTCCAGGCTGATGCGCTCGGTGATCGACTGCACGTGCGGTGAGGTGTAGCGGCCGGTCCGCAGCTCGAAGGCGCCGAGCAGGGCCTCGATCATGCGGGCCGTGGAGGTCTTGCCGTTCGTGCCCGTGATGTGGATCGACGGGTACGACCGCTGCGGCTCTCCCAGCACGTCCATCAGCGCGGCGATACGGCTGACGGAGGGCTCCAGCTTGGTCTCGCCCCAGCGGGTGGCGAGCTCCGCCTCGACCTCGCGCAAGGCCTTGTCGACCTCGGGGTCGGCGGGCCGGGTCGGGATGTCGGCGTCGGGCGGGCCGCCCTGGGTGCGCAGGGTTCGGCTGCCGGCTTCGATGACGGCGAGGTCGGGGTCGCGGGTGGTCTCCTCCGCGATGATCTCGTCGAAGGTGTTGAGGGGGTCGGGCTGGTCGTCGGCGTTGTGGTCTGGGGGGAGCTCGCTCACGGAGCCCAGTCTACGGAGACGGACTGACATTGTTCGCCGTGGGCGGGTACGTCCATGAGGGCTGGTCGCGCCCACGCGGCGGAGCCGCACATTGATACAGCCCCGCGCCCCTGACCACGTCACGGCCCCGACGCTGACAAGCGCCGGGGCCGTGACGACCGTACGAACCTTTACGCCTGCGGCAGCCTCTCCAGCTGCGCCTGGATCCGGGCGATGTCCTCCTCCGCCTTGGCCAGGCGGGTGCGGATCTTGTCCACGACGTGGTCGGGGGCCTTCGCCAGGAACGCCTCGTTCCCGAGCTTGGCGTTCGCCTGGGACTTCTCCTTCTCCGCCGCCGCGAGGTCCTTCGCGAGGCGCTTGCGCTCCGCCGCCACGTCGATCGTGCCGGAGAGGTCGAGGGCGACCTCCGCGCCGGCGACCGGCAGGGTCGCCGTGGCCGTGAAGGCGTCGCCCTCCGGCTGGAGCCGGAGCAGCTGGCGGATGGCGGACTCGTGCGCCGCGAACGGCGTGCCGTCCAGGGCCAGCCGGGCCGGGACCCGCTGACCGGGCTGGAGCCCCTGGTCGGCGCGGAAGCGGCGGACCTCGGTGATGACCGACTGGAGGCTCTCGATCTCGCGCTCGGCGCCGGCGTCCCGGAAGCCGCTGTCCTTCGGCCAGTCGGCGATGACGACCGACTCGCCGCCGGTGAGGGTGGTCCACAGGGTCTCGGTGACGAAGGGGACCACCGGGTGCAGCAGCTTCAGGGTGACGTCGAGGACCTCGCCGAGGACGCGCTTGCTGACCTCGGCCGCCTCGCCGCCCGCCTGGAACGTCGTCTTGGACAGCTCGACGTACCAGTCGAAGACCTCGTCCCACGCGAAGTGGAACAGGGAGTCGGACAGCTTCGCGAACTGGTAGTCGTCGTAGAACGCGTCGACTTCCGCGACGACCGTGTTCAGGCGGGAGAGGATCCAGCGGTCCGTCGAGGACATCTCCGACGGGCCCGGCAGCGGGCCGTCCACCGTCGCGCCGTTCATCAGCGCGAAGCGCGTCGCGTTCCAGATCTTGTTGGCGAAGTTGCGCGAGCCCTGGACCCAGTCCTCGCCGATCGGGACGTCGACACCCGGGTTCGCGCCACGGGCGAGGGTGAAGCGCAGGGCGTCGCTGCCGTACTTGTCCATCCAGTCCAGCGGGTTGACCGCGTTGCCGAAGGACTTCGACATCTTCTTGCCGAACTGGTCGCGGACCATGCCGTGCAGGGCGATGGTGTGGAACGGCGGAGTGCCGTCCATCGCGTACAGGCCGAACATCATCATCCGGGCGACCCAGAAGAAGAGGATGTCGTAGCCGGTGACCAGGACGGAGTTCGGGTAGAACTTCGCGAGCGACTCGGTCTGTTCGGGCCAGCCGAGCGTGGAGAACGGCCACAGGCCGGAGGAGAACCAGGTGTCGAGGACGTCGGTGTCCTGACGCCAGCCCTCGCCGCTCGGCGGCTCCTCGTCGGGGCCGACGCAGACGACCTCGCCATTCGGGCCGTACCAGACCGGGATGCGGTGGCCCCACCACAACTGCCGCGAGATGCACCAGTCGTGGAGGTTGTCGACCCAGTCGAAGTAGCGCTTCTCCATCTCCTGCGGGTGGATCTTGACGCGCCCGTCGCGGACGGCGTCGCCGGCGGCCTTCGCCAGCGGGCCGACCTTGACCCACCACTGCATGGAGAGCCGGGGCTCGATCGTCGTCTTGCAGCGCGAGCAGTGGCCGACCGAGTGGACGTACGGCCTCTTCTCGGCGACGATCCGCCCTTCGGCGCGCAGGGCCGCGACGATCGCCGACCGCGCTTCCAGCCGGTCCAGACCCTGGAACGGGCCGTGGGCGGTGATCACGGCGTGCTCGTCCATGACCGTCAGGGCCGGGAGGTCGTGGCGCTGCCCGATCTCGAAGTCGTTCGGGTCGTGGGCCGGGGTGACCTTGACGGCACCCGTGCCGAACTCGGGGTCGACGTGCTCGTCGGCGACGACCGGGATGGAGCGGTCGGTCAGCGGCAGCTTGACCAGCTTGCCGATCAGGTGCTTGTACCGCTCGTCCTCGGGGTGAACGGCGACGGCCGTGTCACCGAGCATCGTCTCGGCGCGCGTGGTGGCGACGACGATGGTGTCGTCCCCGTCGCCGTACTTCATGGAGACGAGCTCGCCGTCGTCGTCCTGGTACTCCACCTCGATGTCCGAAATGGCGGTCAGGCAGCGCGGACACCAGTTGATGATGCGCTCGGCGCGGTAGATCAGCTCGTCGTCGTAGAGCCGCTTGAAGATGGTCTGGACGGCCTGGGAGAGGCCCTCGTCCATGGTGAAGCGCTCACGCGACCAGGCGACGCCGTCACCGAGGCGCCGCATCTGGCCGCTGATCTGGCCGCCGGACTCGCCCTTCCACTGCCAGACCCGCTCGACGAAGGCCTCGCGGCCCAGGTCGTGCCGGGACTTGTTCTCCTTCGCGAGCTCCCGCTCGACGACGTTCTGCGTGGCGATACCGGCGTGGTCCATGCCGGGCTGCCACAGCGTCTCGTAACCCTGCATGCGCTTACGGCGGGTCAGGGCGTCGATGAGCGTGTGCTCGAAGGCGTGCCCGAGGTGCAGGCTGCCCGTGACGTTCGGCGGCGGAATGACGATCGTGTACGGCGGCTTGTCGCTCTTCTCGTCCGCCTCGAAGTAACCCCGCTCTACCCAGCGCTCGTACAGCGGCCCCTCTACGTCGGCCGGCGCGTACTGGGTCGGCAGGTCGGTGCTGGGCGCTGGTGGCTGCTGCTGAGCGTTCTCGGTCACGGGGGTCAGTTTAGAGGTGTCACTACCCCGTCCCGAAACGCGTTTGCTTCGTAACGGTTGAGGGCCCCGATGCCATGCACACGGCGGGTCTGCGCCAGGATGTCTCGAACACATAGGCATCTGGAGGGGAACCCAGAACATGAGCTACAACCAGCCGGGCCCGTACGGCGGGCAGCCTCAGCAGCCCGGACCGTACGGCCAGCCCGGTCCGTACGGCCAGCCGCCGCAGGCTCCCCAGCCCGGCTACGGCTACCCCCAGCAGGCCCCTCCGCCCCAGGCCGGCTACGGCTACCCGCAGCAGCCCCCGCAGGGCGTCCCGCCCCAGCAGCCCGGACCGTACGGCCAGCAGCCCCCGTACGGCCAGCAGCCGCCCTACGGCCAGGCCCCGTACGGCATGCCCCAGCCCCCGGCGGCGGGCGGCGGCAAGAAGAAGACGGGCATCATCATCGGCGCGGTCGCCGTGGTCGCGGCGATCGGTGTGGGCGCGTACTTCGTGATCGGCGGGGGTGGTGGCGCGGGATCCGTGGAGGACGACGGCCCGCACAAGCTGGCGACGCCGGCGAAGGTGCTCGGCGAGTACAACCGCATCACCAAGGACGGGGCGTCCGTCGGCGACGACTCCACCAAGGAGCTGGAGAAGAGCGGCGTCAAGAACGGCAAGTCGGTGCTGGGCTCCTACACCACGATGGACATGAGCAAGTACGACCCCCGCGACCCGTCCGCCGCCGCTCAGCTGGCAACGGCCAAGGGTGTCACGTTCGTCGGCGTCTACGGCGAGGTGTCCGACCCCGAGGCGGCACTGGACACGTTCTTCGCCAACTTCAAGAAGTCGTCCCAGAAGGGCTCCTCCGGCAGCAGCGGCAGCAAGACCGAGCTGATCGGCGAGCCCGAGGAGGCCGACCTCGACGGCGCGGTCATGAAGTGCCAGGCGGCCAAGGGGCAGAACCCGTCGACCAAGAAGGAGAAGACCGACTGGTTCTGCGCATGGGCCGACTACAGCACGGTCACCATGGTGTCGCCCGGTGAGTACAGCGGCAGTGTCTCCAAGGACGTCGCGATCGACATCGCCACCAAGCTCCGCCCTGAGATCCGCGTCAAGGTCTGACGACGCTCAACGGACAAACGGAAGGGCCCCGGTCGATGACCGGGGCCCTTCCCTTTACGTGTGTGTCACGCCGTCTTCTGCTCTCCCGGCCCCCGCCCCCGCGCATCCCGCGGAATCAGCGTCGGGTTCACGTTCGACTGGACGACGTCCGCCGTGATGACGACCCGGGCCACGTCCTTGCGGGACGGGACCTCGTACATCACGCCCTGGAGGACTTCCTCCATGATGGCGCGCAGGCCTCGCGCGCCGGTCTGGCGGAGGATGGCCTGGTCGGCGATGGCTTCGAGGGCCTCGCGCTCGAAGTCCAGCTCGACGCCGTCGAGTTCGAAGAGCCGCTGGTACTGCTTGACGAGCGCGTTGCGCGGCTCGACGAGGATCTGGAGCAGGGCCTCGCGGTCGAGGTTGTGGACCGAGGTGATGACCGGGAGGCGGCCGATGAACTCGGGGATCATGCCGAACTTGACCAGGTCCTCCGGCATGACCTCCTGGAACTGGTCCTTGGACTCCATCTCGCGCTTGGAGCGGATCTGCGCGCCGAAGCCGATGCCCTTGGCGCCGGCCCGGGACTCGATGATCTTCTCCAGGCCCGCGAAGGCACCGCCCACGATGAACAGCACGTTCGTCGTGTCGATCTGGATGAACTCCTGGTGCGGGTGCTTGCGGCCGCCCTGCGGCGGGACGGAGGCCGTGGTGCCCTCCAGGATCTTCAGCAGGGCCTGCTGTACGCCCTCCCCGCTCACGTCGCGCGTGATCGAGGGGTTTTCACTCTTCCTCGCGACCTTGTCGATCTCATCGATGTAGATGATCCCGGTCTCGGCCTTCTTGACGTCGTAGTCGGCGGCCTGGATCAGCTTGAGGAGGATGTTCTCGACGTCCTCGCCGACGTAGCCGGCCTCCGTCAGGGCCGTCGCGTCCGCGATCGCGAAGGGGACGTTCAGCATGCGCGCCAGGGTCTGCGCGAGGAGCGTCTTGCCGGAGCCCGTGGGGCCGAGGAGGAGGATGTTGGACTTCGCCAGCTCGATGGCGTCGTCACGGCTGCTCCCCCCGCCGTTCTCGCCGGCCTGGACGCGCTTGTAGTGGTTGTACACCGCGACGGAGAGCGCCTTCTTGGCGGCCTCCTGGCCGACCACGTACCCCTCGAGGAACTCGTAGATCTCGCGGGGCTTCGGGAGCTCCTCCCAGCGGACCTCGCTGGTCTCCGCCAGCTCTTCCTCGATGATCTCGTTGCAGAGGTCGATGCACTCGTCGCAGATGTACACACCGGGCCCTGCGATGAGCTTCTTGACCTGCTTCTGGCTCTTGCCGCAGAACGAGCACTTGAGCAGATCGCCGCCGTCACCGATGCGTGCCACGGTGTGCTTCCCCTTCGCCTGGGAGACTCCTGGACGCCGACGTCCAGCGGACTCCTGGTGCTGCCTTATGTCCGACGGTACCTTGCCGGGCCCCTCGTTCGTGCCCCCCTTGGCGCGGTTCTCTTTGACGTGGACCGTCCCAAACCATGCCAAGGGGCGGCAGACGATACAGCCTCTCGCCTCAGCGCAGGCTCGAGTTGTCCATCTTCCGGGTGGAGATGACCTGATCGATCAGGCCGTAGCTCAGCGCGTCCTCGGCCGTGAGGATCTTGTCGCGCTCGATGTCCTCGCGGATCTTGTCGATCGTCTGGGTCGAGTGCTTGGCCAGCATCTCCTCCAGCTGCGTACGCATCCGGAGGATCTCGTTGGCGGCGATCTCCAGGTCGGACACCTGACCGCGGCCGGTCTCGCTGTACGGCTGGTGGATCAGCACGCGCGCGTTCGGCAGGGCCATGCGCTTGCCCGGGGTGCCTGCGGCCAGCAGGACGGCGGCGGCGGAGGCCGCCTGGCCCATGCAGACCGTCTGGATGTCCGGCTTCACGTACTGCATCGTGTCGTAGATCGCGGTGAGCGCCGTGAAGGAACCGCCGGGGCTGTTGATGTAGACCGAGATGTCACGGTCGGGGTCCATCGACTCCAGGCACAGCAGCTGCGCCATGACGTCGTTGGCGGAGGCGTCGTCGATCTGGACGCCGAGGAAGATCACGCGCTCCTCGAAGAGCTTCGCGTACGGGTCGTACTCGCGAATGCCCTGGGAGGTGCGCTCGACGAAGCGCGGGATGATGTAGCGGGACTCGGCCTGCGGGCCGGTGTACTCGCCCTGAGCGGCGCGCATGTCCTGCACGGCGTGCATACGGTCGTAGATCCCGCTGCCGGGGAACTGGTTCACGGTGTCTCCTGAAAAGGGCTGAGGCGGTCGGCTGGGGCTGTCTGGGGTCGCGGGGGCCCGGGAGGGCTCCGTGGGCCTCACGGGGCTCCACAGGCCCCGTGGGGACCTCTCAGGCCCCGGTGCCGCCGCCGCCCGGCATGCCGGCGGCCGTGGGGATCACGTCGTCGATGAGGCCGTACTCCTTGGCCTCGAAGGCGTCGAACCAGCGGTCGCGGTCCGAGTCCCGGGTGATCTGCTCGACCGACTGGCCGGTGTGCTGGGCGGTGAGCTCGGCCATGCGCTTCTTGGTGTGCAGCAGCCGCTCGGCGTGGATCTTGATGTCGGAGGCGGAGCCCGCCAGGCCGGCGGAGGGCTGGTGGATGAGGATCTCGGCGTTCGGCAGCGCGAAGCGCTTGCCGGGCGTGCCCGCGCTGAGCAGGAACTGTCCCATCGAGGCCGCGAGGCCCATGGCGATGGTCACCACGTCGTTCTTGATGAACTGCATGGTGTCGTAGATCGCCATGCCGGCCGTGATCGAACCGCCGGGGCTGTTGATGTACAGGTAGATGTCCTTGTCCGGATCGGCGGCAAGGAGCAGCAGCTGTGCGGTGATCTTGTTCGCGATGTCGTCGTCGACCGGCTGGCCGAGGAAGATGATCCGCTCGTTGAGCAGCCGGTTGTAGACCTGGTCGCCGAGGCCACCACCGATGGAAGGCTCGCCGGCGGCTGAAGGCATCAGATTCGTCACGTATCCACCTGCTCGTCTTACGACGGCGCCGGGCCGTCTTCACGTGTTCCCTGCGGGGCGGGAGCCGTATCGGAGACTCCACTGCCCTGGTACTCATGGACCCTAACGCGCGGGTCCCTTCGGGGAATCCCGGAGATGGGAGTGTTCGCCGGGGGCGTAGCGGCCGGGGGCCGGTAACGCGACGGGCCCCGAGAAGCACTGTGTGTCTCGGGGCCCGTCCTTGCGGCGTTGTGAGGTGCCCGGGGGCTCAGCCCTCGGTCTTCTCCTCGGCGGTCTCGGCCGGGGCCTCGGTCTCGGCCGGGGTCTCCTCGGCGGAGGCCTCGGTGGTGGCCTCGTCCTCTTCGTCGTCGAGGTCGATGATCTCGCCGTTGGTGTCCTTGACCGTGGCCTTCTCGACCACGACGGCCAGGGCCTTGCCGCGGGCGACCTCGCCGACCAGGAGCGGAACCTGGCCGCCCTCGACGACCGCCTGGGCGAACTGGTCGGGGGACATGCCGGAGGAGGCCGCACGCCGCATGAGGTGCTCGGTGAGCTCCTCCTGGTTGACGTTGAGCTTCTCCTGCTTGACGAGCTCGTCGAGGACGAACTGGGTCTTGATGCCCTTGACCGCGGCCTCGCGGGTCTCGGTCTCGAACTCCTCCTCGCTCTTGCCCTGGATCTCCAGGTACTTCGCGAGGTCCAGACCCATCTGGCCGAGCTGGTGGTGCTCGAGGTTGTGCTTGCGCGTGTTGACCTCGTCCTCGAGCAGCTTCTCGGGGACGGGGACCTCGACCAGCTCGAGCAGCTTCTCCAGGACGCGCTCCTGGGCCTGCGTGGCCTGGTCGTACTGCTTCATGTTCTCCAGGCGCTTGCGGCTGTCGGCGCGCAGCTCCTCGATGGTGTCGAACTCGGAGGCGAGCTGCGCGAACTCGTCGTCCAGCTCGGGCAGTTCGCGCTTGGCGACCTGGGTGACCTTGACGGTGACCTCGGCCTCCTTGCCGGCCGCCGAGCCGCCCTTGAGCTCGGAGGTGAAGGTGGCCTCGCCACCGGCCTCCAGGCCCGTCACGGCGTCGTCGATGCCGTCCAGCAGCTCGCCGGAGCCGATGGTGTAGGAGACGCCGCTCGCGACGCCGTCCTCGAGGACCTCGCCCTCGACCTTGGCCTCCAGGTCGATCGTCACGACGTCGCCGTCCTCGGCGGCACGCTCGACCGGCGCGGTGGAGGCGAAGCGCTCACGGAGCTCCTCGACCGCCTTGTCGACGTCCTCTTCGGTGACCTCGACGGCGTCGACCTCGACCTCGATGCCGGAGTAGTCCGGGATCTCGATCGCGGGGCGGATGTCGACCTCGGCGGTGAAGTTCAGCGTCTCGCCGTCCTTCAGCTCCGTGATGTCGACCTCCGGCTGGCCCAGGGGGCTCAGCTCGGCCTCGTTGACCGCGTCGGTGTAGAACTTCGGCAGCGCGTCGTTGACGGCCTCCTCCAGCACCGCACCGCGGCCGAACCGCTGGTCGATGACCCGGGCCGGGACCTTGCCCTTGCGGAAGCCCTTCACCGTGACCTGCTGGTTGATCTTCTTGTACGCCGCGTCGAGGCTGTCCTTGAGCTCCTCGAAGGGCACCTCGACAGTGAGCCGAACCCGAGTCGGGTTCAGGGTCTCCACGGCGCTCTTCACGGTTCGGTCTCCTTGTGGCTGACTTCTTGGGTTCTGCCGGCGCCAGAGCGGCCCGGCGGATTTCGCCGCCCGGAGGACTTCAGACGATGAGACACACGGGCGTGCAGCTTGCATAGTAACGGCAGCGACTACACCGCCCAAAAGGCGATCACGCGAATGATCAGGAGACGATCACGCGAGGTGATCGGCCGGCTGGTCGGGGTGGCGGGATTTGAACCCACGGCCTTCCGCTCCCAAAGCGGACGCGCTACCAAGCTGCGCCACACCCCGTCTGCTGCGACACGTAGGGTACATGCCGCCAGGCGGTGCGGCCGACGCATTTCCACAGAGCCCGTGCCGCGTCGGCCACGGCGGGAATGCGGTGTGCGACGGACGGGCCCGACCCGCTACGATGCCTTCAGTGCCGCGGTCACCCGACCTGCGGCGCGCGCTGTGCGGGCGTAGCTCAATGGTAGAGCCCTAGTCTTCCAAACTAGCTACGCGGGTTCGATTCCCGTCGCCCGCTCTGTAGGCCTCGGGCCCGGTTCTTCGGAACCGGGCCCGAAGTCGTTTCCGGGATTCAGAGGTCGCGGACGTTCACCGTGTAGACGGAGCGGATGCCGTAGGGGACGTACAGGGCGTCGCCGACGAGGACGAGCGGGGCGCCCTCGGTGACGAACATGCTGCTGGCGCGACCGCTGTCGTCGCGGCCGGAGCGGGTACCCTCGATCTTGCCGGTACTCGCGTTCAGAGCGGCGAGGCGGCCGCTGGGAGACGCCAGGTACACATGGGTGGCGGAGGCGGCCGGGGGCCCCTGCTGCTCCACGGAGGAGTTCGATTCCCACAGCGTCCGGCCGGTTCGCGGGGAGACCGCGCGGACGCCTCCGCTCGCCCGCGTGAAGTAGACGGTGCCGCGCACCAGGTACGCGGCGGCGTCCTCGGGCCGGGGCTGCGCGAGTCGCCGCACGGTGAGCACGTGGGAGGAGACGTCGATCAGCGTCAGCCCGCGGTTCGTGTCGAGGGTGTCCGCGAGCACCAGGCGTCCGTCGTGCTGGCCGAGCACCTGCGCGGAGCCGTCGACCTCGACGGTCCAGCGGGCCTTTCCCGTGGCCGGGTCGATCTGGGAGACGGTGCTGCGGCCGGTTTTCCCCTCCTCCTGCGCGGTCGCGCAGACGAGGTAGGCACGGCGGGCCGCCGAGAGCAGCTCACAGTCCAGGAAGTCCGGCTTCGGCTGCCTCCAGCGGACGTCGCCGGTCTCGGCGTCGAGCAGGGCGTACTGGTCGCCCTGAGCCCCGTAGAAAGTGACCACACCCTCGGGGACGGCGGTGGCCGCGCCCTGCGCGCTGTCGGGGACGGTCGCCGTCTCGCCTGCGCCGGTGTCAGTCCTCCAGAGCACCTTGCCGGTGTCGGCGGCCAAGGCGTTCACCGTGTAAGTGGTCCGGATGCCGTTCGCGGAGTTCTGGTCGTCGGCCTCGTAGCCGTAGACGCGGCCGTCGCCGGTCCCGATGAGCGCGCCCTCGTTGCCGGAGCCGGCGTCGAGGGTGGGGTCGACGGGCCGGGACCACGTGTTGCGGCCGTCGGCGAGAGCGAAGCGGGTCGCCATGAGGTCGGCGCCGGCGCACACCAGGGAGGTGCCGACGGCGGCACAGCCCCTGAGGGAGGTGTCGGCGCCTCCCAGGATGCGGTCGCTGCCCGGCGCTGCCTTCGCCGCGGTCGCCCAGGGCTTCCAGCCCGCGGGGAGGTCGGCCGGCTCGGCGACGGGCGAGGGCGCGCGGTCGCGGTCCCGGTCGCGGGTCAGGGTGAGGGTGGTGGTGACGAGCGCGGCGAGTGCGACTGCCGCGGCGGCCGTGATCAGCAGCAGCCCGTGCCTGCGACGCCTGCGGGTGCGTCCGGCCTCCGGTGCCGGTGTCCCGGCCGGATCGCGGGCCGGGCCGCGCTGCTCCGTCGGCGTCTTGCCGGGCCGGTGGCGGCGGTCCTCCTCCCGCTCGGTGTCCGGCTCCGCGGGCAGGTGGAGCGGGGCTTCGCCCCGGTCGGTGGTGGGCGCCTCCGGCCATGCCGCGACCGCGGGCTCGGTGGGGCGGGTGCCCGGCCAGGGCCGTACCGGACGTGGTGGGGTGGTGCCGGGGGTCGCGCCTCCACGGAGCAGGGTGAACAGGTCGTCCGCGGTGGGGCGGGACTTGTGGTGCTTCTCCAGGCAGGAGCGGATGAAGGGAAGGAGCTCGTCCGGTACGCCGGTGAGGTCCGGCTCGCCCTCGACGACCCGCAGAGCCGTCTCGTACGGGCTGGGGCTGTCGAACGGGCCCCGGCGGGTGGCCGCGTAGGTGAGGACCGAGCCGAGGGAGAAGATGTCGGCGGCCGGGCCGACGTCCTGGGGGGACGCGAACTGTTCCGGGGACATGAAGGGCGGCGTGCCCATGACGCGGCCGGTCTGGGTGAGGACGTCGGCGGCGGCGAACTCGGCGGCGCGTGAGATGCCGAAGTCGATGACGCGCGGGCCGTCGTCGGCGAGCATCACGTTGGCCGGCTTCAGGTCGCGGTGGACGACTTTGGCGCGGTGTATGTCGCGCAGTGCCTCGGCGAGCCCGGCGGCGAGTTCGCGCAGGCGGGGCAGCGGGAGCGGGCCGTGTTCGCGGACGTGGGTGCCGAGGTCCGCGCCCGGTATGTAGAGCGTGGCCATCCAGGGGCGGGCCGCGTCGGCGTCCGCGTCCACGACCGGGGCCGTGAAGGCCCCGCTGACCTGGCGGGCGGCGGCCACCTCGCGGCGGAAACGGGCGCGGAACTCGTCGTCGTCGGCGTACTGGCCGTGCACGACCTTGATCGCGAGGGACCGGCCGGAGGCCGAGCGGGCCAGGTAGACCACACCCATGCCGCCGGAGCCGAGGCGGTCCTCGATGCGGTAGCCACCCACCTCGGCCGGGTCGGAGTCGCGCAGCGCCATCCCCGTACGTTCCCCCCGTCACGCACTGCCTCGTCGTCGGGGAGGAGCGTATCCGCAGGCCCTCGGTTCCGCGGTACCGACCCGGTCAGAAGCTGATGGAGTTGATGGTCTCCGCTATCGAGTTGAGGAACCGCTGGATGTCGTCGGCCATGCCGGTCGAGGCGAGGAAGAAGCCGAAGAGGACCGCCACGATCGCTGGGCCTGCCTTGATGGAGCCGCCTCTCAGCAACACCACAAGGATGATCGCCAACAGCAGCACCACAGACAGTGAAATGGCCACAACTGATCACACCCTCGGTCGGTCCGCTCTCCCGGCCCGGGACGCGACCACGCGCACCCCGCCAGAACCATCGTGCCACCAACGCGGCCGGGCTATGCGGCCCGTGACGCATCGACCACCTCACTCGTGTCCGAACCGGTGTGCGCCGCCTGGGGCCCGGGGCCGAACGGCAGGGACTCGTACGGCAATTCGATGCGCCACCCGCACAGGGAATTCAACCGAATCGTTTCCATGCCCACACAACGCGTTCGCAGCTAATTCGAATTTCCCCGCAAGCCCCTCAACAACCCTGCGGGCAGGCTTCGAAGGGGTGCGGAAGCGGACATTCCACCGGAGTCGCCTGCTGGTCTTATGCCTCGCTTAGTCCGGATGTATCACGACAAGCAGGGCGGGCGTGATGAGCACAGTCCGTCATCGGCCGATGTGTTGGTCATCACTCCGACAGTGACGTCAACTACCCGAAATCCGGGGGTACCCACAGCGAATAGCCAGGATTCACATCCGGCGTTTTACGAATAGCCGCAGGGAACGCTAGGGTGCCTCAGATGTTCCACGCTGCCTCGTCCCCCGCAAGCGCAGCGAGGTCCCGGATCGTCTCCCCGAGCTCTTGGTGGGAGGGTCTGTGACGAACTCGCTGCGACCGAACGGCGACCGCAGGGCGCCACTTCCCCCGGCACAGTCGTCGGCCGACGGAGTGCCGAGCCCGCGCTCGCCGCAGAGCCCGCAGAAGAAGCAGAGCGGCAAGCAGCGCGACGCGTTCTTCGACAACGCCAAGTACCTCGCGATCGTGCTGGTGGCCATGGGCCACGCCTGGGAACCGCTCAAGGGCGACAGCCGGATACTCGAGGCCGCGTACCAGGTCGTCTACGCCTTCCACATGCCGGCGTTCATCATCATCTCCGGCTACTTCTCGCGCAGTTTCGACATGCGGCCCGACCGGCTCAAGCGCCTGATCACCGGCGTCGCCGTGCCGTACATCCTCTTCGAGACGGCCTACCCCCTCTTCAAGCGGTGGATCGACAACGACCCGCACCAGGAGATCAGCCTTCTCGACCCCTGGTACCTGACCTGGTTCCTGTGCGCGCTGTTCATCTGGCGGATGACCACCCCCATCTGGAAGATGGCGCGCTGGCCGCTGCCGCTCGCGCTCGGCCTCGCGATGGTCGCGTCCGTCTCCCCGGAGATCGGTGACGACCTGGACCTCCAGCGGGTCCTGCAGTTCCTGCCGTTCTTCGTGCTGGGCCTGGTGATGAAGCCCGAGCACTTCCACATGGTGCGCCGCCGTTCCGTGCGGATCGCCTCGGTGCCCGTGTTCGCCGCCGCGCTGGCCTTCAGCTGGTGGGCCGTGCCGCGCATGAACACCGCGTGGTTCTACCACCGGGACTCCGCGCAGGAGCTGGGCGCGCCGTGGTGGACCGGCCCGGTCATGGTGCTGGCGATGTTCGGCTGCTCCCTGGTGCTGACCGCCTGCTTCTTCGCCTGGGTGCCGCGCCGCCACATGTGGTTCACCGCGCTCGGCGCCGGCACGCTCTACGGCTACCTGCTGCACGGCTTCCTGGTGAAGGCCGGCGACTACCAGGGCTGGTTCGAGCCGACGTGGATGCACCAGCCGCTCGGCGAGATCGCCGTGACCGTCGCCGCGGCCGCCGTCGTGACGGTGCTGTGCACCAAGCCGGTGCAGCGTGTCTTCCGGTTCGCGATGGAGCCGAAGATGGAGTGGGCCTTCAAGCGGGACGCGGCCGAGCTCGCCCGTGAGCGCCAGAGCGCCGAGCGGACCGAGCGCGAACGCGAGCGGGAGCGCGAGAAGGTCAGCGCCTGACGCCCCGTACCGGAGTTCATCCGACGAGACCGAGAAGTGCGCGCATCCGCGTGTACTTCTCGGTCAGTCGTTTGCGGGTGTCCTCGTCCAGGACCGCGAGGCGTGCCGGGTCCGCGTTGTGCGCCAGGTCCGACTCCTTCACCAGCAGCGCGCCGGGCGTGGCGAGGATGCGCGCGGCGTACGCCTCGGGCGGTTCCCCGGCCCGCTTGGTGACCGCCAGGACGATGTCCTTGGTACGGCTGCTCAGCGCTGCCTCGCGCAGCCACTCGGGCGAGAGCGCGTCGTCCTCGACGGCGTCGTGCAGCCAGGCCGCCGCGATCTGTTCCTCGTCACCGCCCCGTGTCCGTACGCCCTCCGCGACCGCCTGGAGATGCTCGGCGTAGGGCCGTCCGACCTTGTCGGTCTGGCCGGCGTGCGCGGAGCGGGCGGTGGCCTCGACCTGGGCCAGGGTCAGCGGGGTGCGGGGTGTCTCGGTCACGGCTCCAGTGTGCACCTGGCCCCGTGCGCGCCTGGTCCCAGACCGCACCTGGCCCCAGCCCGCATCTGAGGAGAACGGCGCCTCAGCGGGCGGCGGCCGCCGTCGGGCCCTCCCGGCAGATCAGCAGCAGGGCCCGGTCGTCGTTGACGTCCTTGGCCACCGCCTCGATGAGGTGCCAGGCGGCGCCGTGGAAGCCTCCCGCGACGTAACGGTCGGCCTCGCCGGTGAGGCGGTCGATGCCCTCGACGATGTCGCGGTCGGAGGTCTCCACCAGGCCGTCCGTGAACAGCATCAGCACGTCACCCGGGCGGAGCGAGCCCTTCACCGGGTCGAACTGGGCGCCGTCGTACACACCGAGGAGCGGGCCTTCCGCCGTCTTCTCCTCCCAGCGGCCGCTGCCCGCGCTGAGCTGGAGGCCCGGCGGGTGGCCGGCGGAGTAGAGCTCGTAGTCACCGGAGTCCAGGTCGAGGACCAGGTGGATGGAGGTCGCGAAGCCCTCGTCCCAGTCCTGGCGGAGCAGGTAGCCGTTGGCGGCAGGGAGGAAGGCGTGCGGCGGGAGGGAGCCGAGCAGGCCGCCGAACGCGCCGGACAGGAGCAGCGCCCTGGAGCCCGCGTCCATGCCCTTGCCGGAGACGTCGGTGAGGACGACCTCGAGCGTACGGCCGCCGTTGGTGCGCGCGGCCACCACGAAGTCGCCCGAGAAGGACTGGCCGCCCGCCGGGCGCAGCGCCATCTCGCGGTGCCAGCCGTCGGGCAGGCCGGGCAGCTTGCTCTGCACCCGGATGCGTTCACGCAGGTCGAACAGCATGGTGCCGCCGCGCCGCCAGGGCACGCCGACGCGGCTGCGGAACTGGGCCAGCAGCAGCCCGAAGAAACCACAGGCCGCGACCACCAGCACCACGCCCGGAGTGACCCGGGACGGGCCCTCCGTGTAGGGGCCGAGCCGCACCGACTCCACGATCAGTGCCGTGGCGGCCGCCGCATACAGGCCGAGCAGGCTCGCCGGGCGCAGCAGCAGGCCGCCCACGACGACCGGCAGGACCAGCGCGGCCGGCGAGAACCACACGGAGTTCGCCAGCGTCGCCGCCGTGATCAGCGGGACGGTCATGAGCAGACCGGCCAGGGCGATCCAGTCCGAGCCGTCGCCGCGGAAGTAGTCCACGGCGGCCCGGCGCACGCCGACGCGGGCCCGGTGCCACTGCTTCTTCAACCGGGCCGTGAACGTCTCGGCTTCCGCGCGCCGCTCTCGTCCTGCTGCCATTAGTTCGGGACCCTATCCATCGGAGCGGCCACTTGGCACGGGAGGTCCTACTTGTCCCCCGTCCGAGGGCCGACTTCACAGTGAACTTCACCGCGCGCCGCCCTGCGCCACCCCGGCGAAATTCCCTCGCTCGTCCCGCATCGCCCTGCTAGGCATGGTCCATGACGATTGACACGGCCGGCTCCGCGGCGACCCCGCGGGTACTTCGCCAGGACGACTGGGACCAGTGGTACGACACCCTCATCCGCGGCTTCGGCGGGGTTCCGGAGTCCGTCGAGGAGCGGGAGTTGTGGAACTCGCTGACCCAGTTCGACCGTTCACTCGGTGTCTGGGACGGGGACGCCTGTGTGGGGACGGCCGGGGCGTTCCGCTTCCGGCTCACCGTGCCCGGCGGGGCCTCGGTGCCGGCCGCGGGCGTCACGATGGTGAGCGTGGCCGCCACGCATCGCCGGCGGGGTGTCCTGACGTCGATGATGCGGCGGCAGTTGGACGACGTCCGCGCCTGGGGTGAGTCGCTGGCCGTGCTCACGGCCTCCGAACCGGCGATCTACGGCCGGTTCGGATACGGCATCGCCACCTTCCACTTGAACGCCGAGATCGACACGAGCCGGGTGCGGCTGCCGTCGCTGCCCGCGGGTACGGACGAGGTGCGTCTGCGATACGCCGTTCCCGCCGAGGTCGTCGATGAGTGCGAGGCGGTGTACGCGCGGCTGGTGCCGTCGCGGCCGGGGATGCTGGCGCGGCAGCCCGGCTGGGAGCGGCTCGGGGTGCTCGATCCGGAGAGCGACCGGGGCGGGGCGTCGCCGCTTCAGTGCGTCCTCGCCGAGCGGGACGGTGAGACGGTCGGGTACACGCGGTACCGCGTCAAGCCGGGCTGGGAGCCCGCCGGGCCCAACGGCAGCGTGATCGTGGAGAACTCGGCCGCGCTGGACCCCGCGGCGGACGCGGCGATGCTGCGGTTCCTGTTCGGCATCGACCTGACGTCGACGCTGGTGATGCGGGGGCGGCCGGTCGACGACGCGTGGCAGCACCTGGTGTCCGACATACGGCGGTGTCAGCCGCGGTTGCGGGATTCGCTGCACGTACGGCTGGTGGATGTCGGGGCCGCGCTGGAGGCGCGGACGTATCAGGCGCCGGTGGATGTGGTGTTCGAGGTGGAGGACGCGTTCTGTCCCTGGAACACCGGGCGTTGGCGGCTCAGCGGGGATGCGAAGGGGGCGTCCTGCGCGCGTACGACGGACACGGCGGATGTCGCCTTGTCCGTACGGGAGTTGGGGGCGGCGTATCTCGGCGGGGTGAGCCTCGGGGCGTTGGGGGCGGCGGGGCGTGTGCGGGAATTGCGGCGGGGGGCGCTGGCGGAGGCCTCGTTGGGATTCGGGGCCGGTGTGGCGGCTCCGTGGCTGCCGCACGGTTTCTGAGGGCGGGGCTGATTCTCAGGGGCGTTGGCAGGTCGGGCACCAGAAGAGGTTGCGGGCGGCGAGATCGGCGGTGCGGATCTCGCCGCCGCAGATGTGGCAGGGCTGGTTGGCCCTGCGGTAGACGTACACCTCGCCGCCGTGGTCGTCCACGCGGGGCGGGCGGCCCATCGCCTCCGGGGTGTGTTCCGGGCGGACCGTGTCGATGCGGTTGTTGCGGACGCCCTCGCGCATGAGCTCGACCAGGTCGGTCCAGATCGCGTGCCACTCGGCGGGGGTGATGTCCTTGCCGGGGCGGTACGGGTCGATGCGGTGCCGGAAGAGGACCTCCGCGCGGTAGACGTTTCCCACACCGGCGATGACCTTCTGGTCCATGAGCAGGGCGGCGATGGTCGTACGGCTGCGGGAGACGCGGCGGTACGCGGTGTCCGGGTCGGCGTCGTCGCGGAGGGGGTCGGGGCCGAGGCGGTCGTGTATCGCCTGCTTCTCCGGGGGTGTGATGAGGGCGCAGGTGGTGGGGCCGCGGAGGTCCACGTAGGTGGTGCCGTTCGCGAGGCGGAGGCGGACGGTGTCGGTGGGCGGGGGTACGGGGGCGGGGCCGAAGGTGACCTTGCCGAAGAGGCCGAGGTGGATGTGGATCCAGTCGGTGGCGCGGAAGCCGAGGAAGAGGTGTTTGCCGTGGGCTTCCGTGTGGGTGAGTTCCGAGCCGGTGAGGAGGGAGGCGGCGTCGGAGAACTTGCCCTGGGGACTGGTCACCCGGGGGGTCGTGCCGAGGAAGGCCCTGGCGTAGTCGAGGGCCAGCCGGTGGATGGTGTGGCCTTCCGGCACGCGTTTCTCCTGTGATCGTCGCCTTTGCCCACCCGCCCGCGGTTACTCAGGAGGCCGAGGTCGAAAGACCTCATGGCTCCGCCCCGGGCCCCACTCGACACCGCCCCCGTTGGGCTGCGACACCCCCATGAGGCCCGAACGCCGAGCACCACGTCGGCTTCGGACATGGAGCTGTGCGCCGGGCTCGGGGGCGAGGCGGCGGTGGGTGGAGGCCGGCGGCCTCGCGCCTCGGGGCGGGGGCTTTCGCCCGCTCGGGGCGCGAGCGCCTGCGCCGGTCGTTCAGGCGTACGCCTCGGGACCGGCCGGGGCTTACTGCTGGGGGTGGTGGGGCGGGATGGGCGGGAGGTCGCCTGTCGATTCGTACGTCTCGAGCATGTCGATTCGACGGATGTGACGTTCGTCACCGGAGAACGGCGTGCCGAGGAACGTCTCGACGAACGCCGTCGCCTCGTCCTGCGAGTGCATGCGCGCGCCCACGGCGACGACGTTGGCGTTGTTGTGCTGGCGGCCGAGTGCCGCCGTCTCCTCGCTCCAGGCGAGGGCCGCACGGACGCCCTTGACCTTGTTCGCGGCGATCTGCTCGCCGTTGCCGGAGCCGCCGATGACGATGCCGAGGGCCTCGGGGTCCGCGGCCGTCCGCTCCGCGGCGCGGAGACAGAAGGGCGGGTAGTCGTCCTGGGCGTCGTAGATGTGCGGGCCGCAGTCGACGGGGTCGTGACCCGCCGCCTTCAGCCACTCGACGAGGTGGTTCTTGAGTTCGTAGCCCGCATGGTCCGAGCCGAGGTACACGCGCATGGGACGAGTGTGACACGGGTGTTTCGGGGCAGGCGCGCGGGGTGGCGCTCACGAAAACGTGAGGCGAATGTGAGCCGCGTTATAGAAGCTCAGGAAAACCTCAAGTAACAATCTGGATTCAAAGGTTCTCCATGTCGTTCGCCTCCGATTCACTGGACCCGCTCGTACACCGCTGCACCACGCTCGTATGAGCCCCTGTACACCGTCTTGCCGCGACACACCCGTTCGTACGGCTCAGGCGGACGTACGGAAAACAGCTCCCCGGCGCAAAGGAAAACCGTTCCATGACCTCGCAGCCGACTCTCAAGACGACAGGAAACGAACCCGGCGGCCCCGGAGAACCCGGCGGCGAACCCGGGCTCCAGGCAGGGCTCAAGAACCGGCATCTGTCGATGATCGCCATCGGCGGTGTCATCGGGGCGGGCCTGTTCGTCGGGTCCAGCTCGGGTATCGCCACCGCGGGGCCCGGCATCCTGCTGTCGTACGCCCTCGTCGGCACGCTCGTCGTGCTGGTGATGCGGATGCTCGGTGAGATGTCGGCCGCCAACCCGACCTCGGGTTCCTTCTCCGCGCACGCCGACCGGGCGCTCGGCCCCTGGGCCGGTTTCTCCATCGGCTGGCTGTACTGGTTCTTCTGGGTGGTCGTGCTGGCGGTCGAGGCGACCGCCGGGGCCGTGATCCTGGAGGGGTGGATACCGGCCGTGCCGCAGTGGGCCTGGGCCCTGATCGTGATGGTGGTGCTCACCGCCACGAACCTCGTCTCCGTCGGGTCGTACGGCGAGTTCGAGTTCTGGTTCGCCGGGATCAAGGTGGTCGCGATCGCCGCGTTCATCGTCATCGGCGGGCTCGCCGTGTTCGGGGTGCTGCCCGGTGTCGACAGCGAACAGGCCGGGCTGAGCAACCTCACCGAGCACGGGGGCTTCCTGCCCCACGGTCCCGGGGCGATCCTCACCGGTGTGCTGCTCGTCGTCTTCTCCTTCATGGGCAGCGAGATCGCCACCCTGGCCGCCGGTGAGTCCGAGAACCCGCAGCAGGCCGTCACCAAGGCCACCAACAGCATCATCTGGCGAGTCGCCGTCTTCTACCTCGGCTCGATCTTCGTCGTGGTGTCCCTGCTGCCGTGGGACAGCAAGTCCATCACCGACGACGGCTCCTACGTCGCCGCGCTCGACTCCCTCGGCATTCCGCACGCCGGTCAGATCATGAACTTCATCGTGCTGACCTCGGTGCTGTCCTGCCTCAACTCCGGCCTCTACACCGCCTCCCGCATGGCCTTCTCGCTCGGCCGCCGCGGCGACGCCCCGAAGTCCTTCGCCCGCACGACCGGCAACGGCGTGCCGCGGACGGCGATCCTCGCTTCCGTGGCGTTCGGATTCGTCGCCGTCTTCTTCAACTACAAGTTCCCGGACTCCGTCTTCCTCTTCCTGGTGAACTCCAGTGGCGCGGTCGCCCTGTTCGTGTGGCTGGTGATCTGCTTCTCCCAGCTGCGGATGCGGAAGATCATCCAGGCCGAGGCGCCCGAGAAGCTCGTCGTGAAGATGTGGCTGTACCCGTACCTGACCTGGGCGACGGCCGCGCTGATCGTGTTCATCCTCGGTTACATGCTCACCGACACCGAGCACGACGGGCGCCAGACCATCGTGCTGTCGCTGCTCGTCGCCGCGCTCGTCCTCGTCGTCGCCTTCGTGAAGGAGAAGGTGCGCGGGGGGCAGCGGGCCGCCGCCGCTGACGCCGCCCAGGCGCAGACGCAGCCCCAGGACGACAGCCGGGACGAGGTCTCGGCCGGCTGACCCCTCCGGCGCTCGCCCTTCGCGGTGAACCGGGGCCTGCGGTGCGTGTTCCGCCGGAACACGCACCGCAGGCCTTTGCGTTGCCCCCTACAGCACCGTGAAGCTGTCCTTGACCTTCTCGTACGTGCGGAGGGCTTCCGGTTCGATGCCGGAGTCGTACCAGGTGTTGATCTGGTACGACTTGCCGTCCACGTTGAAGCCGAGCAGGCGGGCGTGCCAGTGGACGCCCCGCAACGTGAACGTGTACTCCCAGATCACCGCCGGGTGGCCGCGGTACGTCGTCTCCTCCAGGCGGATCTTGCGGTAGTCCTTCCCCTGCTGGGCGTTGCGCTCCGAGGTCTGCCAGGTCTCCAGCAGGTCGCCGCGGGCCAGGGACGACTTGCCGACGAGTTCCTGTGTGCCGTCCGGGGAGGTGTAGTGCACTTCCGCGCCCGTCTTCACGTCCCGCCGCCAGTCCTCGGGTGTCGCCCAGGCGAATCCACCGGCCTCCCGGTGCGCGCCCGGCGGCAGGCTCTGCGGCCTGGATGTGCCTCCGACCGTGGCTGAGGGTGTGGAGTCCGGGGTGGGTTCGGTGGCGGAGTCCGTGGCGGGGGCTGTGGTGAGTGGTGCGGAGGCCGAGGAGCCCGCGCGGGGGTCGTCGTCGCCCGGTGAGCCGGATGTCGTCGCCAGCACGATCCCCACGACGGCGCCGACCGTCGCGACCGTGGCCGCCGCGGCGGCGAGCGTGGTGCGGCGGTGGCCGGAGCGGGGGCGGGCGGCGGCCGGTGTGGCGGGGCCGGGGAGTTCGCCCGGCGGCATCGTGGTGGGGGCCGGGGCGGGGTGGGGGCGGCACTCCGTCGCCGCCTGCGCTCGGGTGAGGGAGACGCGGCTCGGGCCCTGGGTGGTCGTGGTGGTGGCGGGAGTGGCGGTGGTGCTGCTGACGGCGGGGGTCGGCGAACCGGCCGTGTTCGGTGGTGCCGTCTGCGGGGCGGGGGTGGGGGCGGGTTGGCGAGGGTCCTTCGGAGTGGGTGGCGGCGTGGGTGGCCGGGGTGGTGGCATGGGGGCCGATGTCCGCGGCTCCCGTTCCGGTTCCGGGGCCGGTTGTCCGTCCCGCTCGGGGTCCAGGTCAGGTACGTGTTCGGGCCGGCAGCCCGGAACCGCCACTGGTTCCCGCGCGGGCGGCGAATCCGACACCGGCTCCGGGAAGTTCGTCGCGCACTCCCGTCGCTCCCGGCCCGCCCCCACCGGCACCGTAGGCGTCGGCGGCGGGAACGCGACCGGCTCCAAGGCCGCTTCCAGTTCCTCGAGCCCCGGACGGGCCGACGGGTCCTTTTCCAGCAGGGACGTCAGGATGCCGCGCAACGGGCCGCACCCGGCGGGGAGTTCGGGCTCCTCGTACAGGACCGCGTGCAAGGTCGCCAGCGTGGTGTCGCGAGCGAAGGGGGAACGGCCGCCCAGGGCCGCGCAGAGGGTCGCGCCGAGGGACCAGACGTCGGACGGCGGGCCCTGCGGGCGGCCGGATATGCGCTCGGGGGCCATGTAGTCGGGCGAGCCGACCAGCATGCCGACCATGGTGAGCGCCTTGGCGTCCTGGATCGCGGCGATACCGAAGTCCGTGAGGACCACGCGTCGTTCGCGTCCCGGGCCGGCCGGGCCGCTCCCGTTCTCCACGAGCACGTTGCCCGGCTTGATGTCCCGGTGCAGTACTCCCCGTGCGTGGACCTGCCGTAGCGCCGCGACCAGGCCGAGCCCGATCCGGGCCGTATCGCACGGCCCCAGGGGGCCCTCCTCGGCGAGGATCCGTTCGAGGGAGCGGCCCGCGACCAACTCCATGACGATCCACAGGCGTTCGCCTTCGTCGACCACGTCGTACACCCGCACGACGTTGGGGTGGTCGATCCGGGCCGTGGCCCTGGCCTCGCGCAGGGTGCGTTCGCGGCGCGTCCCGCTGTCCTCCGCGTCGAGGCCGTCGATGCGCATTTCCTTGACGGCGACCTGCCGGTCGAGTATTTCGTCGGCGGCTCGCCACACCCGCCCCATTCCCCCCTGACCGATACTTTCGACCAGCCGATAGCGCCCCGTCACCAATACCCCTGGAACACCGCCGATGTTCGCATTCCCCGGCAATCCGCTGCACCCCCTCCGCGACGCCGCGACCGACTCCAGTGAAACACAACGGTCACACTTCGTGCCTCATCAGGATAGTGCCGGGAAATCTTGTGGTAGCTCTTTGAGTACTGCGAATTCAGGCGCAGTCCGGGACAGTCCGAGGGCAGTCCGGAGGCAGTCCCAGGGGGACGCAAGGGGGGCGAACATGAGTTCTCGTCGCACGGCGGCGGTCACGGGATCGCTGGTAGCGGCATCTTTCTCGGCGGTGGTGATCCTTTCCGGAACGGCCGGCGCGGAAGACGAAGGGCCCGCAAGCAGCAAGGGAGGAAAGGTCGTCGACGAGGCACCGGCGGGGGTGAAGCTGACGACGCTGCTGCCCGAGAAGATCTCGGTCGACAACAGCTCCGAAAAGACAGCGCTCACCGCCACAGTGAAGAACGAGGGAAACAAGGACAGCGGGAAGATCCGGCTTTTGGTCGTCGGTTTCGACGGGCTCACCGTCAAGAACGTCCAGGGCTGTTCCCCGATAGCCGAGAACAATCTTCCGGAGGGTTCGAACAGCGGTTTCAGCTGCCCCATCGACAATCTCGCGGCCGGTAAGTCGAAGTCGTACGCCGTCGACGCGACGTACGACCTGGGCAAGACCGGGAAGATCTGTCTGCCCGTCCAGACCGGCGACGGGAAGAAGACGTTCTGGCAGCAGGGCCCGGTGCCCTTCGGCACGACCAATCCGTCGCCGGACGCACCGGCGACGCCGCTGCTGCTCGGCACCGACAACGAGCCGGTCTCCCCCGGCAAGCCGGATTCCCCGGGCGGCAAGGAGCTGCCGAAGACCGGCCCGGCGCGTGATCTGCTGCCGCTGGGCGCGGCCGGTGCGTCGCTGCTCGCGGCGGGCGTGGCCGGGATGTGGTGGTCGCAGCGGCGGCCGGCACGGCAGGAGGTCTGAACCGGCCGCACGGCACCGCAACACACGAGAGGCTCGCCGGGCTGAGGGAAACCTCCCCCGGCGAGCCTCTCGTCGAGTACCGCTGCTTCAGCGCTTGTCGGCGAACTTCCATGCCGTCGGCAGCGCCCCCATCGCCAGCGCCGCCTTCAGCGCGTCGCCGATCAGGAACGGCGTGAGGCCGGCCGCGATCGCGGCGGCCGCGGACATGCCGGTGGCGAGGGCCAGGTAGGGAACGCCGACGGCGTAGATGATCGCCTCGCCCAGCAGCATCGTGCCCGCCATGCGCAGCATCGAGCGGTCGGCGCCGCGGCGGGCCAGGGCGCCCACCACCGTGGAGGCGAGGATCATGCCGAGGATGTAGCCGAAGGAGGGGGCGACTCCGGAGGTGCCCTGCGCGAACCACGGCATACCGGCGAGGCCCGCCACGGCGTACAGCGCCAGCGAGAGGAAACCGCGGCCGGCGCCGAGGGCCGTGCCGACGAGCAGCGCGGCGAAGGTCTGGCCGGTCACCGGCACCGGGGAACCGGGCACGGGCAGGGCGATCTGCGCGGCGAGGCCAGTGAGCGCGGCTCCGCCGAGCACGAGGGCCGCGTCCCGGACACGGGAGGCAGGCAGCAGGTCGGCGAGGACCTGCCCGGTGCGGGCGGGTGTGGCGGCAGCGGTGCTCATGGGGACTCCGCGGGAGTGAGGGCCGTTCGGGACACGGTGACGCTATCCCAGCGCACTCGCCCGGTTCACCGTCAGCGCTCGACAAAGGGGAGATCGCGCGGTTGGTTGACTTCGGACAAAGGGCGGGGGCACACGGGGTGCGGAGTGATGCCGGTCACGGAGGTGGCGAGGGTTCGGTCACCTGGCGGGCGGGAAGGCGACTGTAGGGTTTCACCAAAACACCCTCCGGGCGCATGTCAACCCTCCGTTTACGGTCACTCACAGCACGCGTTCCATGCGTCCGCATACTGGACCGCCCTCCCCGCGGGCCGGAGGGACCGCCCAGACTGGGGGCGTTTTTGCCCGCTCCCGCCTCTCACGCATTGGACGAGCCGCGCCCATGCCCAGCACCACCACCGGGACGCCGCCCAGCACGGACGACGTCTCCCTCTCCCATGGCCTGAAGCAGCGCCACCTGTCGATGATCGCCCTCGGCGGGGTGATCGGCGCCGGTCTCTTCGTCGGCTCCGGCGCGGGTATCGCCGCCGCCGGCCCGTCGATCGTCGTCGCCTACGCCCTCTCCGGTCTCCTCGTGATGCTGGTGATGCGGATGCTCGGCGAGATGTCGGCCGCGTATCCGTCGTCGGGTTCTTTCTCGGCGCACGCGGAGCGGGCGATCGGCCCCTGGGCCGGATTCACCGCCGGCTGGGCGTTCTGGGTGCTGCTGTGCACGGCCGTCGGTCTGGAGGGCATCGGTGCCGCGAAGATCGTCAGCGGCTGGCTGCCGGGCACGCCGGAGTGGGCGTGGGTCGCGCTGTTCATGGTGGTCTTCTGCGGCACGAACCTCGCGGCCGTGAAGAACTTCGGTGAGTTCGAGTTCTGGTTCGCGGCCCTGAAGGTCGGCGCGATCACGCTGTTCCTTGCGCTCGGCGTCCTGGCGATCCTCGGGATCCTGCCCGGCACGGACTCCCCCGGCGCCTCGCACCTCACCGACTTCCTCCCCAACGGCGGTGAGGGCCTGGTCATCGGCCTGCTCGCCTCGGTCTTCGCCTACGGCGGGCTGGAGACGGTCACCATCGCGGCGGCCGAGTCGGAGAACCCCGTCAAGGGCGTGGCGAGCGCGGTCCGTACGGCGATGTGGCGCATCGCGCTGTTCTACGTCGGTTCGATGGCGGTCATCGTCACGCTGGTGCCGTGGGACTCGAAGGAGGTCGTCGAGAAGGGCCCGTACGTCGCCGCCCTCGACGAACTCGGCATCCCGGGTGCCGGGCAGCTGATGAACGTGGTCGTCCTGGTGGCGCTGCTGTCCGCCATGAACGCCAACATCTACGGCGCCTCGCGCATCGCGTACTCGCTGGTGGAGCGCGGCCAGGGCCCGAAGGCGCTGGGCCGGGTCTCGGGCGGGGTCCCGCGGATCGCCGTGCTCGCCTCCTCCGTCTTCGGGTTCCTGTGCGTGCTGCTGAGCTACTGGCGGCCGAACGACGTCTTCTCCTGGCTGCTGAACATGATCGGCGCGGTGATTCTGGTCGTCTGGATCTTCATCGCCGTCTCGCAACTGCGCCTGCGCCGACGCCTGGAGCGGGAGACGCCGGAGAAGCTGGTCGTGCGGATGTGGTTGTTCCCGTGGCTGACGTGGATCGCGCTGGCCGGCATGGCCGCCGTCTTCGTGCTGATGGCCCGCCAGCCCGACACACGGGTCCAGCTCTACTCGACGGGCGGGATGACGCTGGCCCTGGCGGCCGTCGGGTTCGCGTGGCAGAAGGCGCGCGCCAGGCAGTAGGAATTCCGGCACAGAAAGGCCCCTGCGACACACGTGGGGGTCTTTTTGTGTGTCCTGAGCACCCACTTGCACCCTCTTGCTGTTAGCGTGCAGTTGCAAGAGTATTGCAATAAGAGGTCCGGAAGGGATCCCGCCCATGCCCGTCTACACGCTGCCCGAGCTCCCGTACGACTACTCCGCGCTCGCCCCCGTGATCAGCCCCGAGATCATCGAGCTGCACCACGACAAGCACCACGCGGCCTATGTGAAAGGCGCCAACGACACGCTGGAGCAGCTTGCGGAGGCGCGGGACAAGGAGACGTGGGGGGCGGTCAACGGGCTGGAGAAGAACCTGGCCTTCCACCTGTCCGGGCACATCCTGCACAGCATCTACTGGCAGAACATGACCGGCCCGAAGGACGGTGGTGGTGAGCCGCTGGCCGCCGACGGCGTGGGTGAGCTCGCGGACGCGATCGCCGAGTCGTTCGGGTCGTTCGCGGGCTTCAAGGCCCAGTTGTCCAAGGCGTCGGCCACGACCCAGGGTTCGGGCTGGGGCGTGCTGGCGTACGAGCCGCTGAGCGGGCGGCTGATCGTCGAGCAGGTCTACGACCACCAGGGCAACGTCGGCCAGGGCTCGACCCCGATCCTCGTCTTCGACGCCTGGGAGCACGCCTTCTACCTCCAGTACCGGAACCAGAAGGTCGACTTCATCGAGGCGATGTGGCAGGTCGTCAACTGGCAGGACGTCGCCCGGCGTTACGAGGCCGCCAAGTCGCGGGCGGACGTGCTGCTGCTGACGCCCTGACCGCCACGCGCTGCCGAGTCGTCCTGCCTCGTGATCGTCTTCTCACCCTTCACGAACGGCAGGCGGAATGAAGGAAGCCCCCGTGAGGACGTGACTCACGGGGGCTTTCCGCGCTACGGCTTGCGGCCCAGGCCGCCGTGCTGGCCGATCGGCTCGGTGGGAGCGCCCGGCTCGGGATGCCACAGCGGTACCGAGACCACGCCCGGTTCCACCAGCTCCAGTCCCTCGAAGAAGGCCTCGATCTGCTCGACCGGACGCAGGTAGTACGGGACCGCGCCGGTCTCGTTGTAGGAGTCCTGGGCCTGCTCGTAGGCCGGGTCGGTACCGCGCGATCCCTCGTTGAGGGAGAGGTAGCTGCCGGAGGGCAGGCCGGCCAGGAGGCGGCGGACGAGGTCGCGGGCCTCGTCGTAGTCGGCCACGTGGCCCAGGATGCCGCTGAGGATCAGGGCCGTGGGGCGGGTGAGGTCGAGGGTCTTGCCCGCCGCCTCGATGATGCGCTCCGGCTCGAAGAGGCTGATGGGCTCGTACGCCGTCGCACCCTCGGGGGTGGAGGTGAGCAGGGCGCGGGCGTGGGCGAGGACCAGCGGGTCGTTGTCGACGTAGACGATCCGCGACTCGGGGGCGAGACTCTGGGCCACCTCGTGGGTGTTGTCGACGGTCGGCAGGCCGGTGCCGACGTCGAGGAACTGGCGTACGCCGGCCTCCTGGACGAGGTGGCGGATGCTGCGGCCGAGGAAGGCGCGGCTGCCGCGGGCGATGGTGACGATGCCCGGGAACACGGCGGTGTAGGCGTCACCGGCCGCCTCGTCCACCGGGTAGTTGTCCTTGCCGCCCAGCCAGTAGTTCCAGATCCGGGCCGAGTGCGGCACCGAGGTGTCGATCTGCGTCATGGGCTCATGGTGCTACGGCACGTCCGCCTCGCACGGCACATTGAGTGAGAGGAGTGCGGCGGAACCGTCAGGGTTCATGCGCAGTTCGCTGATCGCCGCGTTCCGCAACCGCGGGAACACTCTGCGGTACTCCCCGGCCGGGATCGACAGCAGTGTGCACAGCACCAGGCGCAGCAGGGTGTTGTGGGCGACCACGAGGACGCGTCCGCCGGGGTGGGCGGTGGCGATACGCCGCAGGGCGCCGGCCCCGCGGGCCGCTGCCGCCGTCGGGTCCTCGGCGCCGGGGAAGGGGTGGGCGACGGGGTCGGCGCGGAAGGCCGCGGCCCGGCCGGGGTCCTCGGCCTCGAACTCGGCGAGCGTACGGCCCTCCAAGACTCCGAAGTCGCATTCGCCGAGGCCGGGTTCGCGCCGCGGGACGAGGCCCAGGGCACGGCAGGCGGGCTCGGCGGTGGCGATGGCCCGGGAGAGCGGCGACGTCCAGATCGCGTCGACGGGGTGGGCGGCGGCCCAGCGGCCGAGGGCCTCGGCCTGGGCGCGGCCGGTGTCGGTGAGGTCGATGTCGCTGACCCCGGCGTACCGGTTCTCGGCGTGCCAGACGGTCTGCCCGTGCCGGGCCAGGAGGAGGGTCGTGGTCGTGATGGTCATGACTTCCCGGTGTCCAGGTGCAGGCGGGTTCGGGCGTGTGCCGCGACGGGGGCGGGGAGCCAGCCGCGGGTCTCCAGTGCGTCGACGAGGCGAGCGTACGGCTCGGTGAAGCGGGCGGTGCGGTCGGCGCGGGGTTCGAGGACGGTGCGGACGCGGACCATGCGCTCGGCGACGCCGGCGAGGGATCCGGCTCCGGGAGCCCCGTGAACCTCGTACGCCCCGTACGCGGCCAAGGCCGCCATTCCCAGGGCCGGTTGTGTCTGTTCCGGGACGCGGGCCGGGCGGCCGAGGATGTCGGCGCGGAGCTGGTTCCAGTACGGGCTGCGCGCACCGCCGCCGGTGAAGGTGAGCGGACCGTCGAGGGGGGCGCCCAGGTGGTGCAGATAGTCCAGGCACAGGCGTTCCGCGAAGCCGACGCCCTGGAGCAGCGCGGCCCACAGGCCGGCGTCGCCCTCGGGTTCGCCCAGGACGAGGGGGACCGCCTCCGGCGCCCGGAACGGGAACCGCTCCCCCGGCGACACCAGCGGGTACGCGACCGCGCGGGACGGCTCGAACGCCGCCGCCGACTCGTCCATCGTGGCGGGGTCGGCGTCCGGGAAGTGCGCGGTGAGGGCCCCCGCTCCCACGCTCGACGCCCCGCCGGGCAGCCAGGTGCCGTCGGGGGCGCGGTGGTTGTAGACGACGCCGGTGGGGTCCCGGACGGGGACGCGGGCGGCTCCCTTCAGCACGAGCGTGGTGCCGAGCACCGAGTTCCAGGAGCCGGGGCGCAGCGCGCCCGAGGCGATCTGGGCCGCGCAGCCGTCCGTCATCCCGGCGAGCACGGGCGTGCCGGCGGGGATGCCGGTGGCGTCGGCGGCGTCCGCGCGGACCTCGCCCAGGCGCGTGCCCGGGCGTACGACGCCGGGCAGCAGGCGGTCCGGTACGCCGAGTTGGGCCAGAGCGGCCTCCGGCCAGGCCTCCGCGTGCAGGTCGTAGCCGGTCTTGAGGGCGTGGCTGGAGTCCGCCGGGGGCGGTTCGCCGGTGAGGCGGGTGACGACCAGGTCGGGCTGGTGGGCGAGCCGGAGGCCGGGGCCGTACTCCCCCACCAGCCACAGCGCCTTCGGCAGCGCCCAGGTGTCCTGGACCGCGAGCCCCGCCTCCCTGGCCCGCGCGGCCTCCGCCGCCGCGCGGCCGTCGTCGTACATCAGCGCGGGGCTCACCGGGCGGCCCGAGCCGTCCGTCAGCAGGACCGTGCCCGACGTGCCGCACACCGCGAGGCCGCCGACCGGTACGCCTGGCGCGGAGCCGAGTGCCGCGCGGGACGCCGTGCACAGCGCCGACCACCACCGCTCCGGGTCCTGCTCGTGCCGCATCCCCTCCCGCCGCCCGGTCAGCGGGGCCGAGCCGCTGCCGAGGACCCTGCCGTCGGCGGTGACGAGCAGCACGCGGACGCTCTGTGTGCCCAGGTCGATCCCCAGCCAGCCAGCATCCTCGTCCGCCATCCGGAACCTCCCACGACGTCGCAGCCGGAAGTGTGAACTTCTCACTGTGCCCCGATATTTTCCCGTGCGCGAGGGATTGACGCCCAACTTCAGCCGTTCCACCCTCTGTTGACGAGTCGACTCGACGTGTTAACCAGCCCCCACGTGGAGGTACGGATGAACACGCACGTGCACGACCGGCGGCGCTTCCTCGCACTCGCCGCCGGGGCTGCCGCGGCCCCGCTGCTCACGGCCTGCGGCGCCGGCTTCGGCGGGGACGACAGCAAGAGCGACGGGTCCGCCGCCGACGACGTCACCGGCTCCTTCGACTGGAAGCGGGAGAAGGGCACCACCGTCAAGGCGCTGCTCAACAAGCACCCGTACACGGACGCGCTCATCGCCGACCTGAAGCCCTTCACCGCGAAGACCGGGATCAAGGTCGAGTACGACGTCTTCCCGGAGGACAACTACTTCGACAAGCTCACGGTGGACCTGTCCAGCGGCCGTGCCTCCTACGACGTCTTCATGCTCGGCGCGTACATGGTGTGGCAGTACGGTCCGCCGGGCTGGCTGGAGGACCTCGGGCCCTGGATGCGCAACTCCTCGGCGACGGGCGCCGAGTGGGACCAGGCGGACTTCTTCCCGAACCTGCTCCAGGCCGACCAGTGGTCGCTGAAGGCGGGCGCGCCGCTCGGCCAGGGCGGGCAGTACGCGCTGCCGTGGGGCTGGGAGACGAACGTCGTCGCCTACAACACCGAGGTGTTCGGGAAACTGGGGCTGAAGCCGGCCGAGACCTTCGACGAGCTGGCCGAACTCGCCGGGACCATCAAGCGGAAGGCGCCGGGCGCCGGCTTCGACGGGATGTACGGGATCGCCGTACGCGGCTCCAGGAGCTGGGCCACCATCCACCCCGGCTTCATGACGATGTACGCACGCAACGGGCTGAAGGACTTCACGGTCGACGGCGGGAAGCTCACACCCGCCATGAACAGCCGCGAGGCCGTCGCGTTCACCGAGGACTGGGCGCGGATGGTCAAACGGGGCGGGCCGCCGTCCTGGACGTCGTACACCTGGTACCAGTGCTCCAGCGACCTGGGTGCGAAGAAGGCCGGGATGCTGTTCGACGCCGACACGGCCGCCTACTTCCAGGCGGTGAAGGGCGCGAGCCCGGCCTCCGGGAAGATCGCCTTCCACCCGGGGCCGAAGGGCCCGGACGGGTCGCTCGCCACCAACATGTGGATCTGGTCGCTCGGCATGAACGCCAAGAGCGAGAAGAAGAGCGCCAGTTGGCTCTTCCTCCAGTGGGCCACCGGCAAGGAGCACCTGCGCAAGGGCGCGATCACGCACAACCACATCGACCCGGTGCGCAAGTCGGTCGCCGACGACGCCGCGTACAAGGACAAGATGCGGCACCTGCCGGGCTTCCTGGAGACCTTCGAGACGGTCGTCGACCAGACGAAGATCCAGTTCACCCCGCAGGCGCAGTTCTTCGACGCGACCACCAGCTGGGCCGCGGCCCTCCAGGAGATCTACGGCGGCAAGGGCGCGCGGTCGGTCCTCGACGGGCTGGCGGACGACCTCGCCGGCAAGGTGGGCTAGCCGATGGGGTGGCGGCTCACCCTGCGCCCGTACGTCCTGATCGTGCCCGCACTGCTGCTGACCTGCGGGATCCTCTACCCGTTCGGGCTCGGCCTGTACTACACGCTGTTCGACTTCTCGGCGAGCAAACCGCAGCCGGACATGGTGCGGTTCGAGAACTATTCGACGGTCTTCACGCAGGAGGCCTTCTGGAACTCCGCCTGGGTGACGGTGCTGTACGCGGTCGGGGCGGCCCTCGCCGAGACCGTGCTCGGGGTGGCCGTCGCCCTGCTGCTGCACCGGTCGAGTCTCCTCGGCCGGGTTCTGGAGAAGATCCTGATCCTGCCGCTGATGATCGCCCCGGTGATCGCGGCGATCATCTGGAAGCTGATGCTCCAGCCCTCGGTGGGAGTGGTCAACTACCTGCTGAGGCCCTTCGGTCTGGGCGGGGTGCAGTGGACCGACACCCCGACGGGTGCCCTCCTGTCGTCGATCGCCGTGGACGTGTGGGTGTACACGCCGTTCGTGGCGATCCTCGCCCTCGCCGGTCTGCGGTCGCTGCCCACCTCCCCGTTCGAGGCGGCGGCCGTGGACGGCGCGGGGTGGTGGTACACCTTCCGCCGGCTGACCCTGCCGATGCTGTGGCCGTACGTGCTGGTCGCGGTGATCTTCCGGTTCATGGACTCGCTGAAGGTGTTCGACATCATCTACGCCCTCACCGAGGGCGGGCCCGGTGACTCCACCGTCGTCCTCCAGATCCGGGCGTACCTGGAGGCGATCCGCTTCCAGCGCTACTCCTTCGGCATCAGCTACACGATCGTGCTGTGGGCCGTGGTGTACCTGGCCGCGATGGTGCTGGTGAAGCACCTGGGGAAGATCCAGCGGCGGGCCGCGGAGGTGACCTGAGTGAAGAAGCGTGTGCTGGGGTGGCTCGCGGACGCCGCCCTCGTCCTCTACTTCGTCTTCGCGCTGTTCCCGATCGCCTGGATGGTGATCCTGTCGCTGAAACCGGCGGACCAGCTCTTCTCCACCTACTTCTCCTTCTCCCCCACCCTCGACGGCTACCGGACGGTCCTCGGTGACAGCGAGGGCATCCCGTTCGTGAGGTTCTTCGTCAACAGCCTGGTGGTGTCGGTCGGCGCGGTGGTGCTGTCGCTGGTGGTCGGGCTGCCGGCGGCGTACGCCTCGGCTCGGTGGCGGTTCAAGGGCTCGGAGAACCTGATGTTCACGCTGCTGTCGTTCCGCTTCGCGCCCGAACTGACCGTCATCATCCCGCTGTTCGTGCTGTACCAGAAGCTCGGGCTGTTCGACACGTACGTCGGCATGGTGTGGGTGCTGCAACTCGTCACCCTGCCGCTGATCGTGTGGATCATGCGGTCGTACTTCGCCGATCTGACGCCGGAGCTGGAGCAGGCGGCGCTGCTGGACGGCTACACCCGCAAGCAGGCGTTCTTCAAGGTCGCCCTGCCCCTGGTCAAACCCGGTGTCGCGGCCGTGTCGCTGCTCGCCTTCATCTTCGCCTGGAACAACTTCGTCTTCCCGCTGATCCTCACCTCCAACGAGGCCCAGACGGTGACCGTGGGCGCGCTGTCCTTCCTCGGCGGGGACCGGCCCAAGTACAACCTGACGGCCGCCGCCGCGCTGGTGTCTGTCGTACCGCCGCTGCTGCTGGCGCTGACGATCCAGCGGTATCTGGTGCGGGGGCTGTCGTTCGGGGCGGTGAAGTCATGATCACGCTGAGCGGGATACGGAAGGCGTACGGAAAGACTCTCGCGCTCGACGGGTTGGAACTGGACGTTCGGGAGGGCGAGTTCTTCTGCCTGCTGGGCCCGTCCGGCGCGGGCAAGACCACGACACTCAAGACCGTCGCCGGGCTCGAACAACCCGACTCCGGCACGGTCGTGCTCGACGGCGAGGACATGCGGTGCGTCGAGCCGTACGACCGGGGCGTGGCGATGTGCTTCGAGAGCTACGCCCTCTACCCGCACCGCTCGGCCTACGACAACCTCGCCTCACCCCTGCGCTCGCCCCGGCACCGGCTGCCCGCCGCCGAGGCCCGGCAGCGGATCGGCGCGATCGCCGAACTGCTGGGCATCTCGGCGCTGCTGGACCGGCCCGTGGGCCAGTTGTCCAACGGACAGCGACAGCGCGTCGCCCTCGGCCGGGTGCTGGTCCGCCCCGCCCGGGCCTTCCTCCTCGACGAGCCGCTCTCCCACCTCGACGCCAAACTCCGCCAGCAGATGCGGGCCGAGCTGAAGGCGATCGGGGCCGTGCAGCACACCACCACGCTGTACGTCACCCACGACTCCGTCGAGGCGCTGGCGCTCGGCGACCGGATCGGGGTCATCCGGCAGGGGCGGATCGTGCAGACGGGCACCCGGGAGGAGATCTGGTACCGGCCCCACGACACGGAGGTCGCGCGGGCCTTCGGGCGGCCCCGGATCAACCTGCTGCCGGGGGTGGTGACGGAGAGCGGCGTGCGGTCGGACGGCGGTGTGGAGCTGCCGGTCCGGGCACAGGCCGCGCCGGGCACGGACGTCCTCGTCGGCATCCGCCCCCGGGACATCGCCCTGCACGGCGAGGGGCACGAGCTCACCGGGACCGTGTACGTCACCGAGGTGCTCGGCCGGTCCGTCGAGGTCACCGTCCGGCTCGGGACCGGGGAGCAGCGGGTGTCGCTGGTGGCCCCCCGGGCGGACGCGGCACGCCTTCGTCCGGACGATCCGGTACGGCTCGTCGTCCGGCCTGAGAACCTGCTGCTGTTCGAGGCCGACCGGCCGGAGCGACCGGGACGACGGATAGAGACACAGCTATGAGCAGCAGCAGTGGTGGACAGCAGGGGCCGGCGGCGCGGCAGGCCGCCATGGCCGAGCAGGTGCTGGCCGACGGCTCGGCGACGGCGGCGGAGCTCGCCGAGCGGTTCGGGGTGAGCCTGATGACCATCCACCGGGACCTCGACGAGCTCGAACGGCAGGGGATCGTACGGAAGTTCCGGGGCGGGGTGACCGCGCAGCCGTCGGGGGTCTTCGAGTCGAACGTGCAGTACCGGCTGAAGACCATGCGGGCCGAGAAGGCCGCCGTCGCCGAGCACGCGCTGCGGATGGTGGAGCCCGGCATGGCGATCCTGCTGGACGACTCCACGTCCGCCCTGGAGATAGCCCGGCGCCTGCGCACGGGCGAGGTCACGCCGCTGACGGTCGTCACCAACTTCCTGGAGGCGATCAACCTGCTGGCCGACCAGCGGGGCATCCACCTGATGGCGCTCGGCGGCGACTACGACCCGCTGCACTCCTCCTTCCTGGGGGTGTCCTGCGTGGAGGCGGTCGAGCAGCTGCGGGTGGACGTGTGCTTCGCGTCGACGTCGGCGGTGCACGGGGGTTACGCCTACCACCAGGAGCAGCACATCGTGTCCGTGAAGCGGGCGATGCTGGACGCGGCCGCGCGGAACGTCCTGCTGATCGACCACACCAAGCTCGGCCGGGTCGCCCTGCACCGGGTCGTCCCGCTGTCCCGCTTCGATCTGCTCCTGGTGGACGACGGGGCGTCGGCGGAGGCGCTGCGGGACCTGGACGAGCACAAGGTCCGTTACGAGGTCTGTGCGACGAAGGGCAGCGATGACCGAGCTGGAGCTACGTGATCTGCGCAAGACCTACCAGGCCCGGGGTCGTCCGGGCGTGGACGCGGTGCGCGGCCTCGACCTCGCGCTGCGTTCCGGGGAGCTGCTCGGACTGCTGGGCCCATCGGGCTGCGGCAAGTCGACGACCCTGCGCATGATCGCCGGTCTCGAGCCGGTGACCGGCGGGGACATCCTGGTCGGCGGGGCGTCGGTGGTCGAACGGCCCGCGCAGCAGCGGAACATCGGGGTCGCGTTCGAGAACTACGCGCTGTATCCGCCGCTGTCGGTGGCGGAGAACCTGGCGTTCGGGCTGAAGGCCCGGGGCCGTAAGGCTCGTGGGGACGTCGACCGCAAGGTGAAGGAGATCGCCGAACGGGTCGGCCTGACCGACCTCCTCGACGCCCGCCCGGCGGGCCTGTCCAGCGGCCAGAAGCAGCGGGTCTCCCTGGCCCGGGCCCTGATCCGCGAACCGGACGTGCTGCTGCTCGACGAACCCCTCTCCCACCTGGACGCCGCCCAGCGTGACACCACCCGCCGCGAACTCAAGCGCATCCAGAAGGACCTGGGCCACACCACCATCCTGGTCACCCACGACCAGGAGGAGGCCCTCTCCCTCGCCGACCGGATCGCCGTGATGAAGGACGGCGTCATCCAGCAGCTCGGCACCCCGTACGAGATCTACGACAGCCCGGCCAACGTGTTCGTCGCGGACTTCGTCGGCGAGCCCGCGATCACGCTGCTGCCCGGCATCGCCGACCGCGACGGCTACGCCCGCCTCTCCGACTCGGTGCGGATCGCGCTGCCCGTGCCGGTGGACCCGGGGCGGGAGGTGGTGGTCGGGATCCGCCCGGAGGACGTCCGGCTCACCGCCGGAGACGGCCTGCCCGCCCGGGTCGTCGCCCATGAGCCGTTGCTGGAGTCGGGCATCGCGACCCTCGCTCTCGACGGTGTCGAACGGCATCTGGTCGTCCTCACCGATCCCGAGGTGCGGCTCGCCCACGACGAGCGGGTCCGGGTCGCCGCCGACCTCCAGTACATCCATGTCTTCGACGCCGAGACAGGAGAAGCTTTGCGATGACTGACGGAAACAGCGTGCGTGTCGTGGCCGCCGGTGACCACTTCGTCCTGCCGTCGCTGATCACGCGGGCGGTGGAGCACGAGGTGGAGCTGGCCCAGGTGACGGAACTGAGGCTCGGCTGGCCGCTGGAGCCGTTCGGGCCGGTCGCCGAGGTGCAGGAGGCCAGTGACGCCGAGGACGAGATGATCGAGGCGCTGGCCGGGGCACAGGTGCTGGTCACGCAGATGGGGCCGGTCACCGAACGAGTTCTCGCGGCCTGCCCGGATCTGAGGCTGGTCGTGGTCTGCCGGGGCGGGCCGGTCAACGTCAACCTGGACGCGGCCAAGCGGCGTGACGTGCGGGTGTGCTTCGCGCCGGGCCGCAACGCCGCCGCCACCGCCGAGTTCACCGTCGGCATGATGCTGGCCGCCCTGCGCCGCATTCCCCAGGCCCACGACCCGCTGGCCCGGCAGGGCAGTTGGGAGGGCGCGACGTACTACACGTACGAGCGGAGCGGTCTGGAGCTGGAGGACCTGGCCGTCGGGCTGGTCGGGTACGGGGCCGTCGGCAGCCGGGTCGCGCGGGTGTTGTGCGCGTTCGGGGCGCGGGTGATGGTGTACGACCCGTATGTGCACGGCGAGATCCACGGACTGCGCGTGACCTCGCTGGACGAACTGCTGCGCCGCTCCCAGGTGATCACCCTGCACGCCCGGCTCACCCCCGAGACCCGGGGTCTGATCGGCGCCCGGGAGCTGGGGCTGCTGCCGTCCGGCGCGGTGGTGGTGAACGTGGCCCGGGGCCCGCTGCTGGACGAGGGCGCGCTGTGCGACGCGCTGGAGGGCGGGCAGGTGTCGGCGGCGGCGCTCGACACGTACGAGCGGGAGCCGCTGCCGGCTCAGTCGCGGCTTCTCGGGCTGGGCGACCGTGTCGTGCTCACCCCGCATCTGGGCGGCGCTTCGCGCGCCGTCGCGGAGAAGGCCGCGCGGATCGCCGCCGGGGAAGTGGGCCGCTGGGTCCGTGGAGAGCCCCTCGCCCACTGCCTGACCTGAGACCCGGAGGAGAGCCGCATGTACGTCGGAATCGATGTGGGCACGTCCATGGTCAAGGCGGCGGCCTTCGACGACACCGGCCGGGAACTGGCCGTGTCGTCCCGCCCGGTCGACCTGAAACTGCACGGCGGGTTCGTCGAGCAGGACATGGAGGAGGTGTACGGGGCGGTCGTCGCCGTGCTGGACGAGCTCACCGAACGGGTACCGGGGCCGGTCGAGCTGGCCGGGCTCACCGGGCAGGGCGACGGGGTGTGGCTGGTCGACGGGGAGGGCCGGCCCGTGCGGGCGGCGGCCTCCTGGATGGACGGGCGGGCGCACGAACTGGTCGACCGGTGGCTGGCCGACGGCACGTTCGAGACGGTGTTCCGGCGGACGGGCAGCGCGATGTTCCCGGGCTGCCCGGGGCCGCTGCTGGCCTGGCTTGACAGCAACGACCCCAAGGCGCTGGATGCCGCGAAGGCGGCCCTGTACTGCAAGGACATGGTGTTCCAGCGGCTGACGGGGGCGGGTCCGGCGACGGATGTGTCGGACGCCTCGATGCCCTTCCTGGACCCGCGCACCCGGACGTACGACAACCGGGTCGTGGAGCTGCTGGGGCTCACGCACCGGCGCGGGTTGCTCGCCCCGGTGAGCGACCCGGTCGCGACGGCCGAGGCGCGCGGTCAGGGCCTGCCGCCGGGCACCCGGATCGCGAACGGGCCGTACGATCTGCCGGCGTGTGCGCTGGGCGCCGGGGTGACGGCCCCGGGGGACGGTCTGCTGATCGTCGGGACCTGTCTGGCCAGCCTGGTCGCCACGACCGAGCTGGACCTCACGGGCGAACCGGCCGGCCTGTACATCTCCACCGACCGGCCCGGGTACTGGCTGCGCGCCATGCCCGCGATGGTCGGCACGGCGGCCCTGGACTGGGTGCTGTCGACGACCGGTGTGCGGCACGACGAGGTGGACGGCCTGCTGGCCGAGACCCCGCCGGGCGCGAACGGCGTGCGCGTGCTGCCGTACTTCGCGCCCTCCGGCGAACGCGCCCCCTTCGTCGAGCCACGGCTGCGCGCCGAACTCACGGGTGTCTCCCTGGAGTCGACCCGGGGCGACCTGGTCCGCGCCACCTGCGAGGGCATCGGGTACGCGGCCCGGCACTGCCTGGAGGCGGCGGGCCTCGACGGGAATCTGGCCGTCTGCGGCGGCGGCACCCGCAGCCCCGCCTGGATGCGGCTGCTCGCCGATGTGCTCGGCCGGCCGCTGCGGGTCGTCGAGGGCGAGGTGGGCGCGCGCGGCGCGGTCCTCGCGGCGGCCGAGCGGTACGGGGTGCCGCTGGACGCGCGGGTGTGGACGCGGCCGACGCAGGTCGTCGAGCCGGACCGGGGCCGGGCCGCGTACTACACGAACGGGTACGAAGAGCACTTGGTCCGGCTTGCCGGGGCGCGGGCCCGGGCAAGGAGCTGAACATCCGGATGGCGAAAGGGAACTGGATGCACCTGAGACGCCGATCTCTCCTGCTCGCGGCCGCCGCCACCCCGGCGGCCGCGACCGTACCCGCGCTCGCGGCTCCCGCGGACGCGGCCGCTGCCGGCGGGCGGCCGCTGGTCATCGGCCACCGCGGCGCCGCCGGCTGGCGCCCCGAGCACACGGCCACCTCGTACACGTACGCCGTGCGGACGGGCGCCGACTGGACCGAACCGGACCTGGTGCCGACCAGGGCCTGTTCCGAGTTCCCCGTCGTCCGCGCGAAGCACCGGGCGTCGGGGCGCAGGCGGGGAACTCGGAACAGGCCCTGAGGACCACGTGCTGGTGGTCCGGCACGAGAACGAGATCTCCCAGACCACCGACGTGGCCCGGCGCCCGGAGTTCGCGGACCGCCGCACGACGAAGACGGTCGACGGCCGGTCCGTGACCGGATGGTTCACGGAGGACTTCACCCTCGCCGAGCTGAAGACGCTGCGGGCGGTGGAGCGGCTGCCGCAGGTCCGCAACCGCAACACGGTCTTCGACGGGCGCGAGGAGGTCATGACCTTCCAGGAGGTCGTGGACCTGGCGCGGAAGCTGTCGAAGGCGCACGGCCGGACGATCGCCGTCTTCCCGGAGACCAAGCACCCGACGTACTTCCGGTCCATCGGCCTGCCCCTGGAGCCGAAGCTGGCGGCCGCGATCCGCCGCAACCGGCTGACAAGTCGTCGCTCGTCGGCACGTCACTCCTCGCGGACGCCCACGCGGCGGGGCTGCGCGTGGGGCCGTACACCTTCCGGACGGAGAACCAGTTCCTGCCGGCGGAATTCCGGCGCGGCACCGGAAGCACCGATTTCGGGGACGCGTTCGCCGAGTACGCGCTGTACTACCGCTGGGGGGTCGACGCGGTGGTGACCGACTTCCCCGACCTGGCGGTGATGGCGAGGAGGGGCTGATGTTCTTCAAGGACAAGCACTGCCCGACCTGTGGCGGCAGCCGAACGCAGGTGTTCACGCCGCTCAAGCCCGAGGAGAGAAAGGCGCTCGGCACGCACCGCACGGACCTGTGGCGCTGCACCGCCGCGGGCTGCCGGTGGTACCAGCCCTGGGGCCATCAGGCCGGCGGGGGCCGGCTCCCGGAGGAACTGCAGAACCCGGGAGCCGACGCCTCGGTGTGATGCTTAGAGGTTGGAGAAGTCCGGGCCCTTGGTGCGGGTGCGCTTGATCTCGTAGAAGCCCGGCACCGAGGCCACGGCGAGGGTGCCGTCCCACAGGCGGGCGGCCTCCTCGCCCTTGGGGGCCGGGGTGACGACCGGGCCGAAGAAGGCGATCTGCTCGCCGTCCGCGCCGGGCACGGCGATGACCGGGGTGCCGACCTCCTGGCCGACCTTGTCGATGCCCTCCTTGTGGGAGGCGCGCAGCTCGGGCTCGTACCGGGTGCCGTCCCAGTGCTCCATGAGGGACTCGGGCAGGCCGACGTCCTTCAGGGCGGCGGCGACCGTCTCCTTGCCGGGACCCTCGCCCTGGTTGTGGATGCGGGTGCCGAGCGCGGTGTAGAGGTCGCCCAGCACCTCGGCGCCGTGCTCCTGCTGCGCCGCTATGACGATCCGGACCGGACCCCACGCCTTGGTCTCGAGCAGCTCGCGGTACTCCTCGGGCAGCTCGTCGAGCTTGTCCTCGTTGAGCACGGCGAGGCTCATGACATGCCAGCGGACCTGGATGTCCCTGACCTTCTCCACCTCGAGAACCCAGCGGGAGGTCATCCACGCCCAGGGGCACAGCGGGTCGAACCAGAAGTCGACGGGGGTCTTGTCCGACATGTCTCTCCTCATGAGGAAACCGTTTCTCCGGGAACGCCACTGCTCGCCCCCGTCATTCCCGGCTGCCTCGGGTCAGGGGTACGTGGCAGGATCGTCGCTGTTCAGCCGTATCCGACGACGCTTGAGGAGTTCCGCCCGTGCCCGGTGAGAATCTGTCCCGCGACGAGGCCCGGGAGCGGGCCGCCCTGATCGGCGTCGACGGGTACGAGGTGTCCCTCGACCTGCGGTCCGCGGTCGGCGCGGACGACACCGACGGGCCCCGCACGTTCCGGTCCGTCACGACCGTCCGGTTCCGCTGCAACGAGCCCGGCGCGAGCAGCTTCGCCGATCTGATCGCCCCGAGTGTGACGGCCGTCTCACTCAACGGCCGCGATCTGGACCCCGGGGAGATCTTCGACGGCTCGCGGATCACGCTGGAGGACCTGGCCGCCGACAACGAGCTGGTGGTCGACGCGCAGTGCGCCTACTCCCGCACGGGCGAGGGCCTGCACCGCTTCGTCGACCCCGAGGACGGCGAGGTGTACCTGTACACGCAGTACGAGCCGGCCGACTCGCGCCGCGTCTTCGCGAACTTCGAGCAGCCCGACCTCAAGGCCCCGTTCCGCTTCGAGGTGCGGGCGCCGGAGGGCTGGACGGTGTGGAGCAACGGCGTGGGCGAACAGGCCGACGGCGGGTGGCGGTTCGCCGAGACCAAGCCGATCTCGACGTACATCACGTGTGTGGTGGCGGGCCCGTACCACTACGTGACGGACTCCTACTCCCGTACGTTCGCCGACGGCACGACGCTGGAGATCCCCCTCGGCGCCCTGTGCCGCAAAGGTCTGGCGCCCTACTTCGACGCCGAGGACGTCTTCCTGGTCACCAAGCAGGGCCTGGACTTCTTCCACGACCACTTCGACTATCCGTACCCGTTCGGCAAGTACGACCAGGCGTTCGTGCCCGAGTACAACCTGGGCGCGATGGAGAACCCGGGTCTGGTGACGTTCCGGGAGGAGTTCATCTTCCGGGGCAAGGTGACGCAGGCCTCCTACGAGGGCCGGGCCAACGTCGTCCTGCACGAGATGGCGCACATGTGGTTCGGCGACCTGGTCACCATGGAGTGGTGGGACGACCTGTGGCTGAAGGAGTCGTTCGCGGACTTCATGGGCGAGTTCTCGCTGGTCGGCGCGACCCGCTTCGTCAACGGCTGGGTCACCTTCGCCAACCGCCGCAAGTCCTGGGCCTACCGGGCCGACCAGCTGCCCTCCACGCACCCGATCACGGCGGACATCCGCGACCTCCAGGACGCCAAGCTGAACTTCGACGGCATCACGTACGCCAAGGGCGCGTCGGTGCTGAAGCAACTGGTGGCGTACGTCGGCCAGGACGCGTTCCTGGAGGGCGCCCGGCGCTACTTCAAGCGGCACGCGTACGGCAACACGCGCCTCGGTGACCTGCTGTCGGTGCTGGAGGAGACCAGCGGCCGGGACATGAGCGCCTGGTCGCGGTCCTGGCTCCAGACGGCCGGGGTGAACTCGCTGACCCCGCAGCTGCTGCTGGACCCGCAGGGCCGCGTCCAGGAGCTGGCGGTGGTGCAGGAGGCGGCCGAGTCGCATCCCGAACTGCGCCCGCACCGGGTGGCGGTGGGCCTGTACCGGGCGACGGACGGCGGGGCCGTCGAGCGGTACGCGCGCGCCGAGGTGGACGTCGGCGGCCCCCGCACGGTCGTGACGGAACTGTCCGGCGCCGAGGCGCCCGACCTGGTCCTGGTCAACGACGACGATCTGACGTACTGCAAGATCCGCTTCGACGAGACCTCGCTGGCGACGCTGCGCGAGCACCTGGGGTCGGTGACCGATCCGCTGGCGCGCGCCCTGTGCTGGTCGGCGCTGTGGAACATGACGCGGGACGCGCTGCTCCCGGCGAGGGACTTCGTGGACCTGGTGCTGCGGTTCGCGGGGGGCGAGTCCGAGATCGGCGTGGTGCAGATGCTGCACGCGTGGGCCGAGTCGGCGGTCACGCACTACGCGGCGCCCGCCCGGCGGGAGACGACCGCCCGCCTCCTCGCCGAGGGCGCCCGGCGCGAGCTGTACGCGGCCGAGGCCGGCAGCGAGCACCAGCTGGCGTGGGCGCGTTTCTTCGCCCGGACGGCCACCGCCGAGGCCGACTTCGAGCTGCTGGGCGATCTGCTGGCGGGCACGGGGTCGGTCGAGGGCCTCGACCTGGACCAGGAGCTGCGGTGGGTGTTCCTGGAGCCGCTGGCCGCGCACGGGGTGGTGGACGAGAAGACGCTGGCCGAGGAGCTGGCCCGGGACGACACGGCGTCCGGCAAGCGCCACCAGGTGCGCTGTCTGGCCGCCCGGCCGTCGGAGGCGGTCAAGGCGCAGGCGTGGGCGCAGGTCGTGGAGTCGGACGCGCTGTCCAACGCCATGGTCGAGGCGACCATCGCGGGCTTCTCGCAGGGCTCGCAGCGGGAGTTGCTCGCACCGTACGCGCAGAAGTACTTCGCGGCGATCGAGCGGGTGTGGGCCGAGCGGTCGATCCAGATCGGGATGCACGTGGTGCAGGGCATGTTCCCCTCGCTCCAGCAGTCCCGGGAGACCCTCGACGCCACGGACGCGTGGCTGGAGGCCCACCGGGAGGCGGCTCCGGCCCTGCGCCGGCTGGTGCTGGAGGCCCGGGACGACCTGGCGCGGGCACTGCGGGGGCAGGACTGCGACGCGGCCTCCGACCAGTAGCTTTGGCCTGAGATCAGGGCGTTCCGCCATCGTTACGAGATACGTGCCCCGCAAGCCGTAACCCCTGGTCCGCACCCGAACGGACCAGGGGCTTTCGGCATCCGAACACCCGTCCTTTAGGGCTGGGTTATCCGCATTTGTCGACGGACCTGTAACAGCGGTTCAAGGACGGTCGAAGCACGGGAAATTGCGGGTCATGACCCACAACACCCCGCTCTCCCCCCGCCCCCTGCACGACCTGTCCGGCCGCCGCCGGCTCCGCGTGATGACGGTCGCGCAGCTCCGCTCGCACGGCGTGACGACGTCCGAGACGAACGAGCAGTGCCGCCCGGGCGGACCCTGGCAGCAGCTGCTCCCGGGCGTCGTCCTGCTCCACCCGGGCCCGCCGACCAGCGAGGAGCGGCTGCACGCGGTGCTGATGTACGCGGCGCGGGAGCGCGGCACGGGCGTCCCCGCCCAGCCCGGCGCGAACGGGGGGCGCGCCCCCGCCTACCCGGACGTGATGATCACCGGCCTGGCCGCCCTGACGCTGCACGGCTTCTCCTCCACTCCCCCGCTGCCGTCCCTGGACGCGATCGACGTCCTGGTCCCGCGGTTGCGCCGGCTGCGCTCGACGGGCTGTGCGCGCATCGTCCGCAGCGCCACCCTGCCCTCCCCCGAGCAGGTCACGGGCCTGCCGGTGGCCCCGGTCGCCCGCGCGCTGGCCGACGCGGTGGCCGGCCTCGGGGACGCCGGCACCGTGCGCCGGCTGATGACGGAGGCGGTACGCGGCGCCCACTGCGAACCGGCGGCGGTGGTGCGGGAGCTGAACCAGGCGCGGCTGCTGAGCCGTCCGCACGTGGTGGACGCGGTGGATTCCCTGCTGGCCGAGGGCCGGGTGATCGCGGAGGACCGCCTGTACCGGATGGTGCGCGAGTACGGTCTGCCCGACCCGGTCTGGAACGTGGACCTGCGCCTGCCCGGCGGCCCCTACCTCGGGGGCCTGGACGCGTACTGGCCCGACCAGGCGGTGGCGCTGGAGCTGGACACGCGGGCGCCCCGGCAGGACGGCGACGCCCTGTGGTCCGAGTACGCCCGCAAACGCGAGCACCTGGAGCGCCTCGGCATCACGGTCGTCCACATCACGCCCAGGAAGCTCCGCGACAGTCCGGAGCAGCAGGCGACGGTGGTCCGCACGGCCCTGATGGCCTCGGCCGACCGCGATCCGGCCGCGTATGTCGCGGTACTGCCCCGGTAATGACCGACCGGGCAGGGCCGGGAGGAGAGAGGAGGGGCCGCCGGAGTCGCCGGCGGCCCCTCCTCTCACTCCGGCGGCGACCGATCATGATCTGTCGCGGCGGCAGCTTCGAACAAAGGGTGAGGGGAAACGCCCCGCCCCGCCCCGCCCGGCGTGAGGCCCGCCGCCGCGGAAGAGGGCCAGTGTCGAGCTGAGGCGAGGAGGCGCGATGGACCGAGGAGCCGGAGCCCGGAGGGAGGGTGACACGCAAGGGCGGCGAGGAGGGTCCGCGGACGACCCCGGGCTGGATCAGTTGCTCGTCCGCGCCGCCGACGGCGACGAACAGGCCTTCGCCGAGCTGTACGCCGGCCGGTGAGGAAGCGGTCTTCGAGAAGCACCTGGCCGTGTGCGGCCCCTGCCGTCGGGAAGTCGATCAGCTGTCGCGAAGAAGTTGCTGTCGAGCGGTACCTCGTCCAGATGGGCGACCTCCGCCAGCAGCGCGGCGAGCCGCTCTGCCGCGGCCGATACCGCGGGATGTGGCGGCGCTTCGCGGGGCCGGGCTCCCTCCATGACGCCCCTGGCCGCCTCCTGAAGTTGCTGTCCCTTCATGAGGAGGACCCTCTCGGCTGCGACTGTCGCCTGCCCTTCCTCGCTGGGGATTCGGAGCCGGGCAGCCGAGGGATGGAGGGTCCGGCTGTTCTTCTCGCATGATGAGCGGGCCTCTCACCAAGCGGACAGCCGGGCGCCGTCCTAGGTGCCGCAGAACTCCGCCTCGATGATCGCTTCGGTGCTGCCCGACCAGTCGCTGTTGAAGTTGACGGCGAGCGTGTGGCGGCCGTCCTCGGTCGTCACGGCGTCGGAGTTGGAGCCGCTGATGCCGCCGTCGTGGCCCCAGACGTGGACGCCGCAGCTGAGCTTGCGGTCGACGAGCCCCAGGCCGTAGCGGCTGGTCTCCCGGCTGGAGGGAACCGTGGTCTTCATCTTCTTCAGCTGCTCGGGCGGCAGCAGCCTGCCGCGGAGCAGGGCCGAGTAGAAGCGGTTCAGATCGGCCGAGCCGGAGACCATCTGGCCCGAGCCGTAGGCCAGACGCGCGTTCAGTTCCGTGACGTCGTACGTCGGGCCCGTGTCCGTCTCGGCCAGCTTGGAGTAGGCGCGGCTGCTGGGCCGGGGCAGGGTGACCCGGGTGGTGGGGACGGACGTGGAGGTCAGGTGCAGCGGGGCGATGATGCGCCGGTCGATCTCGTCGCCGTAGTCGTTGCCCGTGGCCTTCTCGATCACCCGCGCGGCCAGGAGGTAGTTCGTGTTGGAGTACTCGAACGAACTGCCGGGCGCGAAGTACGGCTCGTTCGCCAGGGCGAAGGCGAGCAGTTCCTCGGGCTCCGCCTCGTCGAACCGGTGCTTCATGAAACCGTCCGCGGTCATGTACGTCCGCTGGAAACCGGCGTCCCCCAGGTAGTCGAAGATGCCGCTGGTGTGGTTCAGGAGCTGGCGGAGGGTGATCTCGCGGCCGTCGTGGCCGTTGCCCCGGACCACGCCCGGCAGCCACTTGTCCACCGTGTCGTCCAGCGACAGCCGCCCCTCCGCCTCCAGTTGCAGGACGACGGTGGCGACGAACGTCTTGGAGATGCTGGCGACGCGGTAGTGGTCGCGTGTCGAACGCGGCTTGCCCGTCCTGAGGTCGCCCACTCCGGCCGTGGCCGCCCAGGCGCCGTGCCCTCGCTGCACTCTCACGGTCACGCCCGGGACCCCGTCGGCGACCGCGGCCCGCATCGCCTGCCGGGTGGCGTCGTGGCCGTCTGCGGGCGGGGCCGCGACCGCGGGGCCCGCCAGGGCCGCCGACAGTGCCACGGCCGTCGCCGCCATCAGGAACCTGCGTGCGCGTCTGTTCATGTCCCGTACCCCCGTCATGCCGAGCGGTGTCAGGGGGTGGGACCGCGAGTCGGCGGGCCGGAGTTGACCGGCCCGGGCGGGTTGGGCGGGATTCAGCCCTTCTTGAGCACCAGCTCGGTGTTGCGGTCCTCCGGGTCGCCGCCGAGGGTCGTGCTCGCGCCGGGGGCGTTGAGGGACAGCTCGCGGTAGAGGGCCGCGAGGCCGGTCTGGGAGAGGTCGGAGAAGTCCGTGCGGTGCGGGGCCGAGGACTCCACCAGCGTGGTGAACAGGGAGACCGTGCCGTCCTTGTTGTCGGTCAGCTCGATGATGCGGGCGAGCTGGGGGTAGTCGACGTGGGAGGCCGTGGAGACCTCCCAGAAGGAGCCGCCGCCGGACATCGCGTGCGGGGTGATGACGTTCTTGTGGATGTGGCCGTTCACCCAGGCGAGCACGTTGCGGTGGCCGCCGAGCAGGGCGAGGACCTCCTGGCCGTTGTGCCGGCGCTCGTGGGGGCGGGCCGGGTCGGTGCGGGTGTTCGTCATCGTCTTGCTGGTGTGATGGCTGAAGATCACCGCGTAGGAGTCCTTGTTCTCCCGCAGTGTCCGGTCGAGCCACTTCAGCTGTGCCGTGCCGAGAGAGCCCTCGTAGTGGCCGCCCGCGTCGGTGGTGTCCAGGCTGATGCCGATGACGTCGTCGGAGACGCGGAAGGCGTAGTACTGGGTGCCCGTGTCGAGGTTGGCGGAGGAGTAGCCGTGGCCGGCCGGGCCGATGCCGCGGTAGGCCGGGTCCAGGTGGGCCCGGATGTACTCGGTGGGGGTGAAGGGGGCGCGGCTCTCGTCCGGGGTGACCGAGCGCGTGGCCCGGGCGTGGGTCTTGAGGAAGTCGTGGTAGCGGACGCCCTCGGGGTCCCGGGCCTTCTTGATGAGGGTCTGGAGCCGCTGCGCCTCGGCGGCGGACACGTTCATCAGCTTCTTGCCGCCGACGGCGAGTTCGGTGAGGAAGGAGTCGCCGTGCGAGGCGTAGCAGCCCATCGGCATGGTGTCGTGGTTGCCGACGGTGGAGTACCAGGGCAGGTTGAGGCCGGGGCTGCGGACCTCGCGGATGGCGGCCTTGAGGAAGCCGTCGAGGTGCGGGAAACCGGCCTGCTTGTCGGTGTCGCGGACCGCGGCGTCCGGCTGCCAGTACTGCTTGAGGCCGCTGTTCTGGACGCCCTCGTACCGGCGCGGGTCCCCGGTGTTGGGGGTGATGCGCCCGCCGCTCATGACCTTCAGGAACCACTCCAGCTCGGACTTGGCGTTGTTGTCCGTGTTGTCGCCGGTGGTCATGGCGAAGTGCAGCGGGCTTCCGGTGACGGGCGCGCCGCGCAGCGCGTTGATCCGCTCCACCAGCGCGATCGCGCCCTGCACGGTCAGCGCCTCGTGCGGCCTCCAGGCGTGCACGTCGGCGGCGCGCAGGTACTCCAGGCGCAGCGGGTGCTGGGCGTCGATGATGTGCAGGTCGGTGAGCTGGACGAACGCCGCGAGCGCGGTACGGCGCCCGGCGCGGCCGGACTTGGGTGCGGCCAGCTCGGAGCGCACGACCCGCCGCCAGCCGGGTCCGTCGCCCAGACGCCGGTAGCCGGAGCCGCGCGGGGTGGACACGGACGCCACGGTCGTGCCCTTGGTGTAGGGGGCCAGCGGCGCGGCCGGTGCCCGGCGGGAGGAGGCGGCGACGGCCTCGGTGGTTTCCCTGGTGCCCGTGGCGGCCTGGCTGTCGCTGGGCCGCAGGGCGTAGCCGACGCCCGCGGACAGGGCGACCGCTCCGGTGGCGGCGAGGACGGAACGACGGTGGATGCCCTGGCCGGAGCCGGCAACTGAGCGTGTGCGCGACATGCGCTTCTCTCCCCGAGTGCGAACGCGTCGGCAGTGGTCGCGGGATGTCCGGCACGCGAACATCCCGCTCGTACTGGATCGTTGGCACTGGGAATGACCTGCGCGTAAACGGGATGGCAACGCGCAGCGCCGATCACCGTACGTGGATCTTGGACTACCCTGCGCGTCGTCGGCCGCTCCGGGAACGGCCGGGAGTCGGTCACGCGGTGTTCATCTTCCGGGGTACTGAACCTATTCGGCGTCCTCCATGACGCCGGCGAGCCGCCCGGTGACCGGCCGCTCCCGCCACAGGCGCAGTGCTATGTCGACCATCCCCACCCGGACCAGTCCGGGCACCGCGTCCAGGTCCTGCCAGGCGGCGAGGTCGGTGGAGCCGTTCACCTCGTTGCGCAGTTCGCCGCCGATGATCCGGCCCTCGTAGACGAAGCGGACGGCGTGATGGTCGACGGCCCGTCCGATGCCTTCGCGGAAGACACGGTGGGAGGAGTCCACGCCGAGCAGTCCGGTGACCTCGATGCGGTACCCGGTCTCCTCCTCGACCTCCCTGCGCACGGTGTCGTAGGGGTCCTCGCCGTGCTCCATGCCGCCGCCGGGCATGACCCACTCGGGGGTGCCGTCGGCGGCGGGGGAACGGGCGAGCAGGATCTGTCCGTCACGGACGCATACGGCGTAGGCCGCCACCCTCAACTTCTGTCTCACTCCGGGACGTTAACCGATTTCGCCGCCTTCGGGACTCATGCCCGCAAAACGCATCGCGGGTTTTCCCCATACATCCATTTCGTTTCGGTCAACCCTCCCCAAAGAACCTCACCTTGCGTAAAGCTGTGCGATCGTCCGGGCCTGCGTTCCGGACGGTCGCGACCAGGACCGATCAGGCCCCCGGTCGCTCCCGCTCGTTCCTTTACCTACAAGGGATGCCGATGACCAACACCCCCCAGCGTGACCTGATATCGGCCCGCAGACGCGTGGCGCGCGTCGCCGTGGCCGCCGGTCTCGTCGCCGCGCTCTCCGCGGCCGGGCCGGTCCCCCTGGCCTTCGCCGCCGACGAGCCGGGCGCGTCCGCCCCGGCCGACGCCGAGGTCAAGTCCGCGCACCACAAGCTCGGTTCGGGCGACGCGGACCTGCTCGCCGAGGCGAAGGCGGACGGCGACAAGACCGTCACGATGATGATCGCCACCGCGCCCGGGCAGACCGAGCAGGTCGCCGGGCAGCTGGACGCGGTCAAGGGCGGCTCGGTGGGCCGGTCCGACGACAAGCTGGGCTACGTCCGCGCCACCGTCCCGACGTCCCGGGCGGACTCGGCCATCGCCGCCGCCGCCAAGCTCTCCTCCGTGCACGGCATCGACCTGCGCGAGGAGATCCCGCTGGACGACCCGACGCCGGCCGCGGACACCGCCAAGGGCGCCAAGGCCGCCGCGGGGACCTACCCGGCACCGGGGAAGAAGACCCCGGCGGAGAACCCGTACAACCCGTCCTTCGAGACGGGCGCGGTCGACTTCGTCGAGGACCACCCGAAGGCGGACGGCCGCGGCATCACCATCGGCATCCTGGACTCCGGCGTCGACCTGGGCCACCCGGCGCTCCAGAAGACCACGACCGGCGAGCGGAAGATCGTCGACTGGGTGACGGCGACGGACCCGGTCGTCGACAACGACAACACCTGGCGCCGGATGGACACTTCGGTCTCGGGCCCCACGTTCACGCACGACGGCAGGACCTGGAAGGCGCCGTCGGGCTCGTACCAGGTGAGCACCTTCAAGGAGTCGTACACCACCGGCGGTGACGCCGCGGGTGACGCCAACCGCGACGGCGACACCACGGACTCCTGGGGCGTGCTGTACGACCCGGCCGCCGGTACGGTCCGCGTCGACCTGAACAACAACTTCGACTTCGCCGACGACACCGCGATGAAGCCCTACAAGGACGGCTTCCAGATCGGGTACTTCGGCACCGACGACCCGAAGACCGACATCGCCGAGCGGCAGCCGTTCGTCGTCGAGATCCGCAAGGACGTCGTCTACAACGGCGCCGGCGCGAAGGCCGACTTCGTCAACATCGGTGTCATCGAGTCCGAGCACGGCACGCACGTCGCGGGCATCACCGCCGCGAACGGCCTGTTCGGCGGCAAGATGGACGGCGCCGCCCCGGGCGCCAAGCTGGTCTCCTCGCGCGCCTGCACCTGGTCCGGCGGCTGCACCAACGTCGCCCTCACCGAGGGCATGATCGACCTCGTCACCAAGCGCGGTGTCGACATCGTCAACATGTCGATCGGCGGCCTGCCCGCGCTGAACGACGGCAACAACGCGCGCGCCGAGCTGTACACGCGCCTCATCGACACCTACGGCGTCCAGCTGGTGATCTCCGCGGGCAACTCCGGCCCCGGCACCAACACCATCGGCGACCCGTCCCTGGCCGACAAGGTCATCTCGGTCGGCGCGTCCGTCTCCAAGCAGACCTGGGCCGCCAACTACGGCTCGGTCGTGGAGAAGAAGTACGCGCTGATGCCGTTCTCCTCGCGCGGCCCGCGTGAGGACGGCGGTTTCACCCCGACCCTGGTCGCCCCGGGCGCGGCGATCAACACCATCCAGACCTGGATGCCGGGCCAGCCGGTCGCCGAGGCGGGCTACTCCCTGCCGGCCGGCTACGGCATGCTCCAGGGCACCTCGATGGCCTCCCCGCAGGCCGCCGGCGCCGCCGCGCTGCTGCTGTCGGCCGCCGAGCAGAAGAAGATCGAGCTCACGCCTGCGACGCTGCGCACGGCCCTCACCTCGACCGCCGACCACATCAAGGGTGTGCAGGCGTACGAGGAGGGCGCGGGCCTGATGAACATCGAGGACGCCTGGGACTCGATCCGCGACGGTGCGACCTCCCACGCGTACACGGTGAAGGCGCCGGTCGACACCGCGATGGACGACAAGCTCAAGACGCCCGGCTACGGCACGGGCCTGTACGACCGTGAGGGCGGCCTGAAGGCCGGCAAGAAGAAGACGTACGAGATCACCGTCACGCGTACGTCCGGCGCCGCCAAGGCGGTCCGGCACGAGCTGCACTTCGAGAACAACGCGGGCGGCACGTTCCGGATCGTCGGCTCCGACGAGGTGAAGCTGCCGCTGAACAAGCCGGTCACCGTCAAGGTCCAGGCCGCGCCGAAGTCCGCGGGCATCAAGAGCGCGATCCTGGAGGTCGACGACCCGAAGACCGAGGGCATCGACCGGCAGGTCCTGAACACGGTCGTGGTCGCCGCGCCGCTGAAGTACACGTTCTCGGCGTCCGGTTCGGTACAGCGCAACAGCTCGCGGCACTACTACGTCACCGTGCCCGAGGGCGCGAAGACGCTCGAGGTCGCGATGAGCGGGCTGAAGGACAAGAGCCAGACCCGGTTCATCTCCATCCACCCGTACGGCGTCCCGTCCGACCCGACGTCGACGATCAACTGCTACCCGAACTACGCGAACCCGGCCAACACCTGCCGCCCGGACCTGCGTTCCTACGCGGACCCGAAGTCCGGCGTGTGGGAGATCGAGGTCGAGTCGCGCCGTACGTCGCCGCTGCTCGACAACCCGTACAAGCTCGACGTCGCCGTGCTCGGCGCGGCCTTCGAGCCGGAGACCGTGACCGTGCCCGAGGCGAAGGTCGGCGCCCCGGCCGCCGCCTCCTGGAAGGTGACGAACGGCTTCGCCGCGATCGACGGCAAGCTGGTGGGCGGTTCGCTCGGCTCCTCGAAGACGACCCGGCCGTCGATCAAGAACGGCGAGACGCAGACCACCACGGTCGAGGTGCCCGCGGGCGCGAAGTCGCTGGACGTCGCCATCGGCGGTGTCTCGGACGCGGCCGCGGACCTGGACCTCGCGGTCTACGACGCCGCCGGCAAGCAGGTCGGCAGCTCCGCGGACGGCGACTCGGAGGAGTCGGTCTCCGTCCCCTCCCCGGCCGCCGGCAAGTACACCATCAAGGTCGACGGCTACTCGGTGCCGACCGGCACGACCGAGTACGACTACCGGGACGTGTTCTTCGCTCCCTCCCTCGGCAGCGTCACCGTCGACGGTTCGGCGCCGGTGAAGCTCGGCACGGGCGACTCGGCGACGGTCTCGGGCAGCGTCACCGCCGCGGCGGCCGCGCCCGAGGGGCGTGTGTTCTTCGGCGAGGTCCAGCTGGTCAACGCGCGCGGGACGGCCGCGGGCGTGGGCAGTGTGAAGATCGAGAAGGTCCTGCCGTAGCGGTTCGACGGCATCAAGAGGGCGGGCGTCCGTACGGGCGCCCGCCCTCGGCGTTTCCGCCCGGTGCTCACTCGCAGGGACGCGTCCCCGACTTGGCCGGGGCGGCGGTGATCCAGGCCCTTTCGGGGGCGATCGCCTTCTCCCCGACGCTCCACAGGTCGGGCTGGGCCTGCCCGCGCGTGATCCCGACGAGCACGCGGTCGCCCGGGCGCGGCTGGGGTTCGGCGTCCTCGTCCATGGGGAAGACGATCCGGTCCTGGCCCTTGGCGGGCTTGTAGTAGCGGTCCACGTCCAGGGTGACGCGGTCCTGGCCGGTGCCGGGGACGGGTTCGACCTCGGCGACGGTGCCCTCGGCCACGAGCCGGGCGCAGGCGAGGTAGCGGGCGTGACCGAGCTCGGCGCTGGCCTCGCTCCGTGCCGGACCTGCCGCGCTGTCGGCGGCCGAGCTACCCGCCGTGTCGTCCGCCGACTCGTGATCGCCCTGCACGACAAGCCAGCCCATGCCTACGACGACACCGGCGGCCGCGGCAGCGACGAGCCCGCGCAGGGCCACACGCAGGGCCCGGGGCCGACTACGCCGCCCGGACAGCCCCCCATGCGCCCGGGACCCCACGGGCAGCACCGTCACGGACGGGTCACCGCCCGCGCCCGGCACGTCGGCGTGCGCGTCACGGGGGCCGTCCGCCGGCCCGGTCGCCGGGGCTCGTCCCGCCGGATCCGCCGCTTCCGGACGAGTCCGTGGCCCGGCCTCGGGTCCGGCCACGTCCGCCGCGGTCTCGTGCGCCAGGGTGTCTCCCATCAGCAGCAGCTGTTCCCGCAGCAGTGCCACGTCCGCGGTCGCCGCTCGGTGGGCTGCCATGAAGGAGGCGTCCTGCCGGGCCCCCTCCGGCAGCGGGTCGTCGGTGAGCGCTGCCATCAGCGCGTCCACGCCGTCGTACTCGGCGTCGCGCCGGTCGTCGTCGTTCCGGGCGGTCACGTCACACCACCTCGTCCTCGTGCAGGCGGGCGCGCAGAGCCCGTACCGCCGTGTGCAGCCTGCTCTTGACCGTGCCCTCCGGGACGCCGAGCTGCTCGGCGATGGAGCGGACCGGCAGGTCGGCGTAGAAACGCAGCACGACGACCTGCCGCTGGGCGTCGGGCAACTCGTCCAGGCCCTGGGCGACGGCGACGGACAGCACGCTGGTGTCCTCGCCGGAGGGATGCTCCAGTTGCCGCAGGGCGGCCAGCCGCTCCCCGAGCCGCTCCTGGCGGCGCCTGGCCCGGTGCCAGTCCATGGCGAGGTTCGAGGCGACGACCGCCGCCCACGCCGAGACGTCCCGCGGCGCCTCCTGGCCGCTCGCGGCCCGCTCCAGCAACCGCAGGCGGACCTGCTGCACCCCGTCCGGCAGGTCCGCCTGCGGCACTCCGCCGAGCGCGAGCACCGCCCGCACCCGGCGCTCCTGTGCCGCGTCCAGCGGATCGTCACCGGTCCCGGCGTGCGCCTCCCGGCCCCGCCGGGCCCTCCCGCGCAGCAGCACAAGCCACCCCCCTCGCCGTGTTTCTCCTATGACGCCGGCACGGCCCGGAACGTTCGGTCTTTTTTCCGGAAGGGCGTGACAGGAGGACAGAGGCGTACGTCACACTCCCGTGTGGCCGGGAGCAACAGGGGCAGGCGACCTTGCGGCGTATGCCCCCCGGCAGATGAATTTCTCCAGCTCAGCGGGGGCGGGCGCCGGACGTCCGCAACCATGGAACGGGGCACGTCGTCCCACTCTCCGGGCAGACCGGGGAAAGAAGTGGACAGGTGGGCCTTGGTCGGCCGCATGATGGAAAAGCCTCGGCCAAGCAACGAGCACGTGAAGAGACGCAGGAGAGGGAGTCACCGTGAGGGTCGGAATCGTCGGAGCCACCGGACAGGTGGGCACGGTCATGCGCAGGATCCTCACGGAACGGAACTTCCCGGTCACGGAGCTGCGTCTGTTCGCCTCGGCCCGCTCGGCGGGCACGCAGCTGGACGGCGTGACGGTGGAGGACGCCTCGACCGCCGACTACACCGGCCTGGACATCGTGCTGTTCTCCGCGGGCGGTGCCACGTCCAAGGCGCTGGCCGAAAAGGTCGCCTCCCAGGGCGCCGTCGTGATCGACAACTCCTCCGCGTGGCGCAAGCACCCGGAGGTCCCGCTGGTCGTCTCCGAGGTGAACCCGCACGCGATCGCGAACCGCCCCAAGGGCATCATCGCCAACCCGAACTGCACGACGATGGCCGCGATGCCGGTCCTCCGCCCGCTGCACGCGGAGGCCGGCCTGGAAGCGCTGGTCGTGGCCACCTACCAGGCGGTCTCCGGCTCCGGCCTCGCGGGTGTCGCCGAGCTGCACGGCCAGACGCAGAAGGTCGTCGCCGAAGCGGACAAGCTGACGCACGACGGCGCGGCGGTCGACTTCCCCGAGCCGGGCGTCTACAAGCGCCCCATCGCCTTCAACGTGCTGCCGCTCGCGGGCAACATCGTCGACGACGGTCTGAACGAGACCGACGAGGAGCAGAAGCTCCGCAACGAGTCCCGCAAGATCCTGGAGATCCCCGAGCTGAAGGTCTCCGGCACCTGCGTGCGCGTCCCGGTCTTCTCCGGACACTCGCTGCAGATCAACGCCCGCTTCGCCCGCCCGATCTCCCCGGAGCGCGCGACGGAGCTGCTGAAGGACGCCCCGGGCGTCGAGCTCTCCGACATCCCCACCCCCCTCCAGGCCGCCGGCAACGACCCGTCCTACGTCGGCCGCATCCGCCGCGACGAGACGGTGGACAACGGCCTGGCCCTCTTCGTCTCCAACGACAACCTCCGCAAGGGCGCCGCGCTGAACGCGGTCCAGATCGCGGAACTGGTGGCGGCCGAGCTGAAGGGCTAGCCCCTGCGCACCTCGTAGAGGAAACAGCCGTACTCGACGGCCCGGACGTGGACGAGCGCCACGGCCGGGTCGTCGAACGCTTCCGTGAGGGCCTCGTCGAAGTCGCCAGACTCCTCGACCAGCCGGCCGCCGAGGATGTGCCCCTCGGCCGAGTAGCGGCGGACCGTGCGGTGGGCGTTGGTGAAGGGCAGGGCGGCGTCGGCGTCCGGGCCCGCGCACTCCTCGGCGTGGATGAAGACGGGGCCCTGTTCGTCGTAGGCGCCGGGATGGACGCCCCTGTCGGCCGCCCAGCGGCGTAGTGGGGCGTAGGACACCAGGGTGATGCGTTCGCCCGGCTCGCCGCGGCGCAGGCAGCAACGCAGGGCCGCGCCGCCCTCGGTGTCGGTGAAGGGGACCGCGGGGCGGCCCGCGTCGTCCGTCGTGCGCAGTTCCTTCAGGACGCGCGGGGCGATGGGCTGTGCGGCGTACGTCGTCGTCATGCTCATCAGGATTGCTCGCCCGCGTCCTGCGGACCGGCGGGATCCGGACGTCGTGTTGCCTCAGCCTCGGGCCGCCGCCCGGCCCGTACGACGGCCGCAGGCAGGGCCGGGAGCGGCAGGCCGCCGCGCACGCGGAGCACCACCGCCGAGACCAGCGGCACGACCGTGCCCAGCCCCGCCGCGACGGCCGGCAGGGTGCTGATCGTTACGGCGCCCAGGCGTGGGAGTTCGCCCGGGCCCTCACTGGGCGAGGGGTAACCCTAGGCGACGCCCAGGTCGTCGCCTGATGCGAAGCTGCCGTGGAAAGATGGCGCAACCCACCCATACCGAGGAGATGACCGCGTGCCTGGCACAAACCTGACCCGCGAAGAGGCGCAGCAGCGGGCGAAGCTGCTCGCCGTTGACTCGTACGAGATCGAACTCGACCTCTCCGGCGCGCAGGAGGGCGGCACCTACCGGTCCGTGACCACGGTGCGCTTCGACGTCTCGGAGAACGGGGCGGACTCGTTCATCGACCTGGTGGCCCCGGTCGTGCACGAGGTGGCCCTCAACGGGGACTCCCTCGACCCCGCCGAGGTCTTCGCGGACTCCCGGATCGCCCTGCGCGGCCTGCTGGAGGGCCGCAACATCCTCCGGGTGGTCGCCGACTGCGCGTACACCAACACCGGTGAGGGCCTGCACCGCTTCGTCGACCCGGTCGACGACCAGGCCTACCTCTACACCCAGTTCGAGGTGCCGGACGCCCGCCGGGTGTTCGCGAGCTTCGAGCAGCCGGACCTCAAGGCGACCTTCCAGTTCACCGTGAGGGCGCCGGAGGGCTGGACCGTCATCTCCAACTCGCCCACGCCCGAACCGCAGGACAGCGTCTGGGTCTTCGAGCCGACGCCGCGCATCTCGACGTACATCACGGCGCTCATCGTCGGCCCGTACCACTCGGTGCACAGCGTCTACGAGAAGGACGGCCAGTCCGTCCCGCTCGGCATCTACTGCCGTCCCTCGCTCGCCGAGTACCTCGACTCGGACGCCATCTTCGAGGTGACCCGGCAGGGCTTCGAGTGGTTCCAGGAGAAGTTCGACTACGCGTACCCGTTCAAGAAGTACGACCAGCTGTTCGTGCCGGAGTTCAACGCGGGCGCGATGGAGAACGCGGGCGCGGTCACCATCCGCGACCAGTACGTGTTCCGGTCGAAGGTGACGGACGCGGCGTACGAGGTGCGCGCGGAGACCATCCTGCACGAGCTGGCCCACATGTGGTTCGGCGACCTCGTGACCATGGAGTGGTGGAACGACCTGTGGCTGAACGAGTCGTTCGCCACGTACACCTCCATCGCCTGCCAGGCGCACGCGCCCGGGAGCCGGTGGCCGCACGCCTGGACCACCTTCGCCAACTCCATGAAGACCTGGGCCTACCGGCAGGACCAGCTGCCGTCCACCCACCCGATCATGGCCGACATCCGGGACCTGGACGACGTCCTGGTCAACTTCGACGGCATCACGTACGCCAAGGGCGCCAGCGTCCTGAAGCAGCTCGTCGCCTACGTCGGCATGGACGAGTTCTTCCGGGGCGTGCAGGCCTACTTCAAGCGCCACGCCTACGGCAACACGCGCCTGTCCGACCTGCTGGGCGCCCTGGAGGAGACCTCCGGCCGCGACCTGAAGACGTGGTCGGAGAAGTGGCTCCAGGCGGCCGGGATCAACATCCTGCGCCCGGAGATCGAGACGGACGCGGACGGTGTCGTCACCTCCTTCGCCATCCGCCAGGAGGCCCCGGCGCTGCCCGCCGGCGCCAAGGGCGAGCCGATGCTGCGCCCGCACCGGATCGCCGTCGGCCTGTACGAACTCGACGAGGACAGCGGCAAGCTGGTCCGGGACGAGCGGATCGAGCTGGACGTCGACGGTGAGCTGACGCCCGTACCGCAGGTGGTGGGCAAGCGCCGCCCGGCCGTGATCCTGCTCAACGACGACGACCTGTCCTACGCGAAGGTCCGCCTGGACGAGCAGTCCCTGGCCGTCGTCACGGAACACCTCGGCGACTTCGAGTCCTCCCTCCCCCGCGCCCTGTGCTGGGCGTCGGCTTGGGACATGACCCGTGACGCCGAGCTGCCCGCCCGCGACTACCTCTCGCTGGTGCTGTCCGGCATCGGCAAGGAGTCCGACATCGGCGTCGTGCAGTCGCTGCACCGCCAGGTGAAGCTGGCGGTCGACCTGTACGCCGACCCGGCGGCCCGCGAGGCGCTGCTGGCCCGCTGGACCGACGCGACGCTGGCGCACCTGCGGGCGGCGGCGCCGGGCAGCGACCACCAGCTGGCGTGGGCGCGCGCGTTCGCCGCGACGGCCCGCACGCCCGAGCAGCTGGACCTGCTGGACGCCCTGCTGGACGGCTCGCAGACGATCGAGGGCCTGGTCGTCGACACGGAGCTGCGCTGGGCGTTCGTGGAGCGGCTCGCGGCGGTGGGCCGGTTCGACGAGACGGAGATCGCGGGCGAGTACGACCGTGACCGTACGGCCGCCGGTGAGCGCCACGCCGCCACGGCCCGCGCGGCCCGGCCGACCCCGGAGGCCAAGGCGGAGGCGTGGGCGTCGGTCGTCGACTCCGACAAGCTGCCGAACGCCGTGCAGGAGGCGGTCATCGCCGGCTTCGTCCAGACCGACCAGCGCGACCTGCTCGCCCCGTACGCGGACCGCTACTTCGAGGTGGTCAAGGACATCTGGGAGTCCCGCTCCCACGAGATGGCCCAGCAGATCGCCGTCGGCCTCTACCCGACGGTCCAGGTCTCCCGGGAGACCCTGGACAGGACGGACGCCTGGCTGACCTCCGCCGAGCCGAACGCGGCCCTGCGGCGGCTGGTGTCGGAGTCTCGCGCGGGCGTGGAGCGTGCGCTGCGGGCGCAGGCGGCGGACGCGGCGGCGCAGTAGCCGACCGTACGGCGATGAGGGGCTCCCGGCGCAGCGCCGGGAGCCCCTCGTCCGTGCCGGGGCCGGCCCTGGATCAGAAGTGTGTGGCGATCCGAACACCCGGCGCAGTCGCGCCATGTCGTGCCGATCGCGATCCGTCGGCTGGTAACCCTGGTGGAAGTGGACCTGCTGCTCGGCGGACAGACACGGCACAGGCGTTCCCCCGATGGCTCCGGTCACGAAGCACGAGGCGGGGTAGCGGATCGGGCGCTCCGGTTCGAGGGATGCCTGCTCCCCCGAACCGTCGTCGGCGAAGACCAGCGGATGAAGATCGATCTCCCGCCCGTCCGGGGCGCTGACGACGAACCGGACGGGCCGCCGGTAGGGGCGGTCGCCCGGAGAGCGAACGCATTTCCTCCCGCCGATTCCGGATCAGCGGCGGGTGAGGCGGGTGAGGGTGACGCCGTTGGGGAAGGCGGTGCGTTCGGCGACGTCGAAGACCGTGGGGTCGAAGGCGCCGTCGAAGGCCGGGATGCCGGCGCCCGCGACCACCGGGTAGTTCTTGATCACCAGTTCGTCGATCTCGGGCAGCAGCGTGCCCGCGAGCTTGCCGCCGCCGCAGAGCCAGACGTCCAGGCCGGTGCCCTCCTCCCGTTTGAGCTCGCGGACGAGGGCCGACGGATCCCCCGGTACGACGGTGACGGCCGGGTCGATGTCGGGCTTGAGCGTGCTGGAGACCACGTACTGGCGCAGATGGGCGTACGGACTGGAGATTCCGCCGTCGAGGGCGGGGCGGTAGGCGCCGAGGCCCATGACGACGGTGTCGAAGCGCCGGTTGGGTGCGTCGGCGAGGCCGGCGGCGGCGCGGTAGGCGGTCGGGACGGTCTCGGGGTACAGGCTGTTGGCCCAGGCGCTGTAGGCGGCGGTCTGCCGTGCGTCACCGGCGGGGAAGAAGTCGTACTCGCCGTCCGGCCCGGCGATGCGGCCGTCGAGCGTGACAGCGACGTAGTACACGAGCTTTCGCATATCAGTTAACTCCACATGTAGTACTCTGCTTGAAGTGGTTTGAACGTAGTACTACGGATGGAGTGGTGTCAATGGTCAGGCGGAACGAACAGCGGCGCGCCGCACTCGTCGACGCGGCGATCGAGGTGCTGGCCAGGGAAGGCGCACGGGGTCTGACGTTCCGGGCGGTGGACACCGAGGCCGCCGTACCCACCGGCACCGCGTCCAACTACTTCGCCAACCGCGACGACCTGCTCACCCAGGCCGGCGCCCGTGTCTACGAGCGGCTCCAGCCCGACGAGGCCACCATCGCCCGCCAGCGCGCGGCCGGCCGCGACCGGGAAACCTACGTGGAGCTGATGCGCGAACTCGTCGGCCGCGTCGCCTCCTTCCGCACCGGCTACCTCGCACTGCTCGAACTGCGGCTGGAGGCCACCCGCCGCCCCGAGCTGCGCAAGGTGCTCACCGAACGGGTCCGGGCCGACGTCGACGCCAACGTCGCCTACCACGAGGCCTCCGGCCTCCCCGGCGACGCCATGGCCGTCAAACTGCTCATCCTGACCCTGAACTGGCTGATCGTCGAGCAGCTCACCCTGCCGGACGTCTTCACGGAGGCCGAGCGGGAACAGCTGGTGGCGGCCGCGGTCGAGCGAATCGTGGCGGCGGAATGAGCGGGAGCGGGACCTACCGCCGCAGCGCCGGACCTGCCACTTCCTGACCCGTCACGCCCTGACCTGTCACCTCCGTCGAGCCCTTCGGGACCTTCCTTCCAGGAGACCCGAGGACCGTCCCGCCGGAGGTTCCCCTGACCACCTCCGGGCCCGACGGCTTCCGCCGCGGCCCGATCTGCCCCGCCACCGTCGCCCCGAACGCCAGCGCCATGCCCGCCAGTTGCACCGGTGTCAGCGCCTGGCCGAGCGCCGCCCAGCCGACGACGGCCGCGGTCAGCGGGGAGAGCGGGCCGAGGAAGGTGACCTGGGTGGCGGTGAGGCGGCCGATGCCGCGGAACCACAGCCAGTACGCGACCGCCGTGTTCGCCAGGGCGAGGTAGAGGTAGCCGCCGACCGCCCGGCCGTCCAGCGCGGGCGGCGCGCCCTCGACGAGGACGGCCAGGGGCGCGATGAGCAGGCCGCCCGCGGTCAGCTGCCAGCCGGTGAGGGCCAGCGGGCCGACGCCCTCGGGGCGCCCCCACCGCTTGGTGAGCACGGTGCCGGTGGACATGGACGCGGTGGAGGCGAAGGCCGCCAGCACGCCCAGCGCGTCCAGCGCCCCGGCCGCCTGGAGCACGACCAGGCTGACGCCGAACGCGGCCGCGATCCCGGTGAGCAGCGTGCGCGTCGACGGCCGCTGCCCCAGCAGCAGGGCCGAGAGGCCGACCACGAACAGCGGGCCGACCGAGCCGACGACCGCCGCCATGCCGCCGGGCAGCCGGTACGCGGAGAGGAACAGCAGCGGGAAGAAGGCGCCGATGTTCAGCGCGCCCAGCACCACCGACTTCCACCACCAGGCGCCGCGCGGCAGCACGCGTGCGAGAGCCAGCAGGAGCAGCCCGGCGGGCAGGGCGCGCAGGAGCCCGGTGAACAGGGGGCGGTCGGGCGGGAGGAACTCCGTGGTGACGGCGTAGGTGGTGCCCCAGGAGACGGGGGCGAGGGCGGTGAGCGTGGTGAGCGTGGCGCGGTGCGCGGTCTGGGGACGCATGAGTCGCACCCTTCTGGATAGGTCAATGCCAAGTAGCTTAGCGCTAAGCCACTTGCCGTCAAGCCACTTTCTTGCGGGCGACCCGGAGCCACCGGATACTCGTGCCATGAGCGAACGCCCCGAGCAGCGCAAGGACCCCGTCGACGCGATCATCGACCAGTGGGCGACGGTGCGGCCCGACCTCGACACCGCCGCCATGGAGGTCTTCGGCCGCATCTACCGGCTCTCCCGCGCGATGGGCGAACGGACGGAGAAGGCGTACGCGCGGTTCGGGATCGGCCGCGGGGAGTTCGACGTCCTGGCGACCCTGCGCCGCGCCGGCGAGCCCTACACGCTCTCCCCCCGGCAGCTCTCGGCCACGCTGATGCTCACGACGGGAGGCATGACGGGCCGCCTCGACAAGCTGGAGCGCGCCGGCCTGCTGCGCCGCTCCCCCGACCCGCACGACCGCCGGGGTCTGAAGGTCACACTCACCGACAAGGGCCTGGAGCTGATCGACGAGGCGGTCGGTGCCGGACTCGCCGTCCAGACGGAGGCGCTGTCCGGCCTCGGCGCCGATCAGGCCGGACAGCTGGCGGAGCTGCTCAGGGAGTTGCTCCGCACGACGGAGGACCGGCAGGACTGAACCGGCGCCCGACGCGTTCGCCGGTGACTTGACGGGCCGGTACCGAGGCCGGTACCGGCCCGCGGAGGCGCTACCCCACGTGGGCCGCGACGGCCGCCTCGATCGCCCGGGCGTCCGCCGAGTCGGCCGCCCACGCCGCGTACCCGTCGGGCCGCACCAGCACGGTCGTACGGCGGTCGCTCGCCCAGCGCCCCACGGCCAGCCGGTCCTCACGGCCGGCCCCGGCCTTGTACGGCTCCGGGGTGATCAGCACGAACCGGCCGCCCCGCATCGCCTCGTGGAGGCGACCGCCTCCGGCCAGGTCGACGTCCGGGACGCGCATGCCGGTGAAGCGGTGGGAGCCGCGGGGGGCGGGGTAGCGGTAGCCGATGCCGGTGACCTGGCCGAGCGCCTTGCGGCGGGCCGGGCCGACGGTGCCGAGGAAGGCGGCGAAGGCGGTGCGCAGGGCGATCGTCCAGGGCCGCCGGGCCATCGCGGCGCGCACGATGCCGCCGCTGCTGCGCAGCACCGCCCTGCCGATGGGGTGCCGTTCGGCCTGGTAGGTGTCGAGGAGCGCGTCGGCCGCGTGCCCATTGACGGCGGCGGCCAGCTTCCAGCTCAGATTGGCCGCGTCCTGGAGGCCGGTGTTCATACCCTGGGCGCCGGCCGGGGTGTGGACGTGCGCGGCGTCACCGGCGAGGAAGACGCGGCCGGCCCGGTAGGCGGGCGCCTGCCGCTCGTCGCTGTGGAAGCGGGACATCCAGCGGGGGTCGTGCATGCCGAAGTCACGGCCGAGGGCACGCCGCGTGGTCTCCCTGATCTCGTCGAGCCCGACCGGCGCGTCGTCGGGGAGCTCGCGGCCGCGGTCCCAGCAGACGACGCGGTGGTAGCCGTCGCCGAAGGGGACGAGGAAGGCGAAGGCGTCGCCGACGGCGTCGAAGGTGAGCAGCTCCCCGGGTTCCTCGGTCACCCGTACGTCCGCGAGCATGACGGAGCGGATCACCGAACGGCCGGGGAACGGCAGCCCGACGGCGTTCCGCACCGTGCTGCGCATTCCGTCGGCGCCGACGACGTACGCCGCGCGCAGCGTCTCCGCGTCGCCGCCGGGCCCGCGGACCTCGACCGTCACACCCTTCGCGTCCTGCGTCAGCCCGGTCACCTCGGTCTCGTGGCGGAACCGCACCCCGGCCTCCAGCGCCCGCCGCTCCAGGGCCTTCTCCACCTCGTACTGCGGAAGGACGAGGAGGTGGTTGAAGCGGGAGGGAAGCGCGGAGAGGTCGAGGCCGAGCCGGCCGTAGAGGCGGAACCGGCCGAGGCGCCGGCCGACGGCCTCCACTTCGTCCGCCAGTCCTCGGGCGTCGAACTGCTCCAGCGTGCGGGCGTGCAGGACGAACGCGCGGGAGAGGTTGCTGATCCCGGGCGGGCGCTTCTCGACGACGGTGACGGGGACGCCGACGGTGGCCAGGTCACCGGCCAGGAGCAGGCCGGTGGGGCCGGAACCGACGACGATCACGGTGCGGATGGTGTCGCTCATCAGGGCCTCCCTAGAAGCCAACACGTGTGGGTCGATGGCTGTTCGCCAACACCCGTTCGCCAACACCCGTTTGCCAACGGCCGTTGACCAACGCTCGTGGACCAACGTAGAACCGCACACCCACTTCGTCAACGCTTGTTGGCCTACGAATGTTGGCCTACGCTCGTTTGCATGCCCGACAACAAGCCCACGGCCCCCTCCAGGCGCTCCGACACCACCCGCGCCGCCATCCTCGACGCCGCACGCGAGCGTTTCGCCGCCGACGGCTACGAGCGCGCCACCATCCGCACCATCGCCCGGGACGCGGGCATCGACCCGTCCATGGTGATGCGGTACTACGGCAGCAAGGAGGGCCTGTTCGCGGCCGCCGTCGCCGTCGATCTGAAGCTGCCCGATCTGGGCCCGCTGCCCCGGGACGAGGTCGGGTCAGCCCTCGTGACCCACTTCCTCGCCATGTGGGAGGAGAACGAGGTGCTCACGGCCCTGCTCCGGGTCGGTGCCACCAACCAGGCCGGGGCCGAGCGCATGCAGGGCATCTTCCAGGAGCAGCTGCTTCCGGTCGCCCGCCAGGCGTGCCCCGACCCCGAGCAGGTCCCGGTGCGGGCCGCGCTCACCGCCACGCAGCTGCTCGGGATGGCGCTGACCCGGTACGTCCTGCGCCTCCCGCCGGCCGTGGCGCTCAGCCGCGAGGAGATCGTCGCGTGGCTGGCGCCGACGGTGCAGCGCTATCTGACGGCACCGAATCCCTGACTCCCGGCCGGCTCCTGGCCCACTTACGGCCGACTTACGCCCGACTTGCGGCCACCGGGAAAGCCGAGGGCGCCGCCCCGGTCGCCGTACGGCGGCATGCGCGTGCGTACGGCGGGGACGGCGCCCTCGGAAAAGACGCGTGACGGACTCGAACGGAAGTCCTGGTCAGGCCTTGGCGTCGGCCTTCGCGTCGGCCTTGGTCCTGATGTTGGAACTGGTCGGGTCCTTCTTCTTGTGCGACTTGTCCCCGACCATCACCAGACCGTGGATGACCAGGTACAGCACGATCGGGGCCGCGACGAAGAGGCCCAGCGTCTCGATGACGCTCAGGCCCGGGCCGGGGTCGTCGCCATCGTCGCGCGTGAGCGCGAAGGCGGGCGACGACATGAGCAGCATCATCAGCGTCGTACCGGCGGCCAGGGCGCCGGCGCGCAGGGCGTTCTTCTTGTCCACGGTGCCAAAAGTATCCAACGCCGGTCGGGGCCGCGCGCCCGGGGTGCCGTAAGAGGCGTCCTCAGCGGCCCGACGCGTCGGGCGGCTGCCGCAGCACCTCGACGAGGGCGTGCAGCCGGGGCGATGCGGCCAGGTCCTCCAAGGTCACGGGACGGCCCGCCGCGTCCGCGATCGGCAGCCGCCAGTTCGGGTACTGGTCCCACGTCCCCGGGAGGTTCTGCGGGCGGCGGTCGCCGACACCGTCGGGGAGCCAGACGCCGACCATGCGGGCCGGGGTGCGCAGCAGGAAGCGGTGGACGGCCTGGATCTCGGCCTCCTCAGAGGAGGCGTCGGTGCCACCGGTGCCGTTCAGCAGGCCGAGCTCGGTGAGCAGGGCCAGCCACTCGGCGGTGTCGGCGGCGGCCTCGGCGCGCTCCTGCTCCAGCGGGCGGGTCAGCAGGCCCAGGCTGTCGCGGAGCTCGACATGCTCGCCGGTGAGGCGGGCGGCCGTGGAGGGCAGGTCGTGGGTGGTGGCGGTGGCCAGGCAGTCGGCGCGCCAGCGGTCGGGGGGCAGCGGGCGGCCGTCGCCCTCCCAGTCGCGTTCGAACCACAGCACGGACGTGCCGAGCACCCCGCGCTCGCGCAGCGCCTCGCGCACGCCCGGTTCGACGGTTCCCAGGTCCTCGCCGATCACCAGCGCCCCGGCCCGGGAGGCCTCCAGGACGAGGACGGCGAGCATGGCCTCGGCGTCGTAGCGGACGTACGTGCCCTCGGTCGGTGGCCGGCCCTGCGGCACCCACCACAGGCGGAACAGGCCCATGACGTGGTCGATGCGCAGGGCTCCGGCGTAGCGGAACAGGGCGCGCAGCAGCTCGCGGAAGGGGGCGTAGCCCGACTCGGCCAGGCGGTCGGGGCGCCAGGGCGGCAGTCCCCAGTCCTGGCCGCGGGCGTTGAAGGCGTCCGGCGGGGCGCCCACCGACATGCCGGCGGCGAAGTAGTCCTGCTGGGCCCAGGCGTCGGCGCCGCCGGGGTGGACGCCGACCGCGAGGTCGTGCACGATCCCGACCGGCATCCCGGCCTCGCGCCCGGCGCGCTGGGCGGCGGTCAGCTGGGTGTCGGTGAGCCAGGCGAGCCGGGACCAGAAGTCCACCCGGTCCAGCAGTCCGTTGCGGGCACGGACGGTCTCGGGCGAGCGCGGGTCGCGCAGGCCGGTCGGCCAGCGGTGCCAGTCCGGGCCGTGCACCTCGGCGAGCGCGTACCAGGTGGCGTGGTCCTCCAGGGCCTGGCCCTGCTCGGCGAGGAAGTCGCAGTAGGCGGCGCGCCTGCCGGGGCCGAGCGGCACCTCGCACAGCAGTTGAAGCGCCTCCCGCTTGAGCTCCCACACGGCGTCGCGGTCGATCAGCGCGCCCTTGTCCAGCACGGCTTCGCGCAGCCGACCGGATCTCTCCAGCAACGCGCGCAGCCGCTCGCGGTCCTCGACGTACGCGCACTCGGGGACGTCCTCGATGCGCAGGTGCACGGGGTCGGGGAAGCGGCGGGAGGAGGGGCGGTACGGGGAGGGGTCCGTGGGAGCGCCGGGCACGGCCGCGTGCAGCGGGTTGACCTGGACGAATCCGGCGCCGAGCGACCGCCCGGCCCAGCCGGCCAGCTCGGCGAGGTCGCCCAGGTCGCCCATGCCCCAGGAACGGCGGGACAGCAGGGAGTAGAGCTGGACGAGGAGTCCGTGGGAGCGTCCGGCGGTGCTGGGCAGACGGGCCGGGGCGACGACCAGGTGGGCGGTGGTCGTGCGGCCGTCGGGGGCGGTGGCGGTCAGCCGGTGGACACCGGGCGGGAGGTGCTCGGCCGAGGCGCGGGTCTCGCCCTGCTCGGTCTCGATGAGCAGCCGGCTTCCCTCGGGGAGCGCGGCCAGGGCGGCCGGGGGGCCGGTGCCCCAGCCGACCACCGTGGGCGGCAGCAGCCTGGAGCCCAGTTCCCGCTCCCGGGCGGCGAGCGCGGCGCGTACGGCGCCGGGCGTGCTCGCGTCCACACCGAGAGCGGCAAGGGTGAGGGTCACCGCGGCGGCCGAGGCCGCGACCGTACGGTCCGGGGACGGGCTGTACGACGTGGCGACGCCGTGCAGGTCGGCGAGTCGGGACAGGTCCTCGGAAGGCGGTTCGGCCGGCCGGGGTGCGGTCATCTAGGACCTCGTGAAGTCCGGGACGAAGGCGGAGGGTTCGCTGGTCAGGGGGGCGGATTCGGCGAGCGGCGGCTCGCTGGTGAGGGGCTCGGCGTCGGGCAGCGGGGGCTCGCTGGTCAGCGGGGGCTCGGCGCAGGTGCTCTCGGAGCTGAAGATGCAGTAGTGGGGGTCTTCGTAGCGGGGGTCGTCATAGTGGGGGTCGAGGTCGGCGGACGTGTCCGCCACGGGTTTGGACGGGGCCGGGAGCGGAAGGAAAGTCATCACAGCCACGGGGGCCTCCTTGTTGGGTACGGCGTTCAACGGCTATCGCAGCCCTACCCAGTCGAGGCGAAGGCAGACACCCCAGGCCGAACATCGTGCTTCTGCTCACATTCCACTCTCCTCCACTCCCTCCAGAGTCCGGCAATTCGGTCACAACGGCCACTCTCGTTGACACCCTCACCGGGCGGGTGGTGGGCTCGTTCCACCGGTCGAACACCTGTGGAGGGGGCCTGTGGGACTGCGGCGTGGGAAGCGGGCGGCGGCTCTCGCCGTCGCCGTCGTCGCCGGAACCCTCGGCGCCCCGCCCGCCGCGGTGGCGGCACCGCCCGTCCCGGAAGCGACCGCGGCACCCCCCACCTCCGACGCCGCCCGTCCGGATCTCTCCGTCTGGCCGCGCCCCCAGTCCCTGCGCGCGAACGGCGCACCGGTCGCGGTCACCGGCGAGGTCGCCCTGATCACCGACGCGCAGGCGGACCCTCCCCCAAGTTCTCGGCTTCGCTCGAACAGGGGGGACCCCCATGCCGTCGAGGCCCTGCGCGACCTGCTGCGGAAGGCCGGGGCCCGTCGCATCACGGACTCCGCCGCGCCCGGGTCGCTGGCCGTGCGGGTGCGGACGGAGCCCGTCCGCCGGGACGACCGCCGCGCCCTCCCCTCCGGGGGATACGAGCTGTCCGTGGGCCGGGGCGGCGTCCTGCTCACCGGAACCGGCGAGGACGGCCTGTTCCACGCGGTCCAGACGCTGCGGCAGCTCCTGCGGCCCGACCGCACGATCGCCGCCGCGGTCGTACGCGACTGGCCCGGCACCGCCGTGCGCGGCATCACCGAGGGCTTCTACGGCACCGCATGGACGCACCGGCAGCGGCTCGGGCAGCTCGACTTCATGGGGCGCACCAAGCAGAACCGCTACTTGTACGCCCCCGGTGACGACCTGTATCGGCAGGCCCGCTGGCGTGAGCCGTACCCGGCGGGGCAGCGCTCCGCGTTCCGGGAGCTGGCCGAGCGGGCGCGCCGCAACCACGTCACGCTCGGCTGGGCGGTGGCCCCGGGCCAGGCGATGTGTTTCGCGTCGGACGACGACGTGCGCGCCCTGACACGCAAGTTCGACGCCATGTGGGCGCTGGGCTTCCGCGCCTTCCAGCTCCAGTTCCAGGACGTCAGCTACAGCGAGTGGCACTGCGACGCGGACGCCGGCCGGTTCGGCTCCGGCCCCCGGGCGGCCGCGCGGGCGCAGGCCCGGGTGGCGAACGCGGTGGCCCGGCACCTGGCGCAGCGGCATCCCGGGGCCGCCGGTCTGTCACTGATGCCGACCGAGTTCTACGAGGACGGCACGACCGACTACCGGCGGGCCCTGGCGAGCTCGCTGGACACGCGTGTCGAGGTGGCGTGGACGGGCGTCGGGGTGGTGCCCCGCACCATCACGGGCGGCGAACTGGCCGACGCCCGGGAGGCGTTCCGGCATCCGCTGGTCACGATGGACAACTACCCGGTCAACGACTACGAGCCCGGCCGCCTCTTCCTCGGCCCCTACCGGGGCCGCGAGCCGGCCGTCGCCACCGGCTCGGCCGCCCTGCTCGCCAACGCGATGCAGCAGCCCGAGGCGTCCCGCATCCCGCTGTTCACCGCCGCCGACTACGCCTGGAACCCGCGCGACTACCGCCCCGGGGAGTCCTGGCGCGCCGCGATCGCCGACCTGGCGGGCGGGGACCGGCGCCGCGAGGAGGCCCTGGCCGCGCTCGCCGGGAACGACGCGTCGTCGGTCCTCGGCGAGGAGGAGTCGGCGTACCTGCGCCCGCTGACCGAGGCGTACTGGCGGGCCCGTACCGCGGGCGGGGCCGAGGGGACCGGCCCGGGGACGGACGGCGACGCCGCCCGGCGGCTGCGCGAGGCGTTCACCGTGCTGCGCGAGCTGCCCCGGCGGCTGGCGGGCACCGGCCTCGCCCCGGAGGTCGCCCCCTGGTCGGAGCAGCTGGCCCGTTACGGCGAGGCGGGTACGACCGCGCTCGGCATGCTGGACGCGCAGCGCGCCGGGGACGCAGCGGCGGCCTGGACGGCGTACCGCGAACTCGGCGCGCTGCGGGCCCGGCTGGAGCCGGCGCCGGTCAAGGTCGGCACGGACGTCCTTGACCCGTTCCTGGGGCGGGCGCAGAAGGCGTACGCGGCTTGGTCGGGCATCGGCCACGAGCCGCCCCCGAGCCCCGGCGACCCGGGCGACGGCCGCACCCTGCGCTTTTCGCACCCCCGGTCCCTGGCGGCCGTGACGGCCCTCACCGACCCCGGCACCGAGGGCGACGTCGAGGTGCACGTACCGGGCCGGGGCTGGCGGCGGGCCGGCCGGCTGGCCGCTTCGGGGGCGACCGAGGTGCGGGCCGGGCAGCGGGTGGACGCGGTGCGGGTCACCGGTCCCGCGTCCACCCGCGTGCGTCACCTGGTCCCGTGGTTCGCCGACTCCCCCGCCACCTCTCTGGAGCTGACGCGCGACCGCGTGGACGCCGAGACCGGCAGGACGCGGCGGCTGACGGCCGGGCTGGGCTCGCTGCGCCCGGTCGACGCCCGCGGCAGGCTCACGGTCGAGGCACCCGAGGGCGTGCGAGTCCGGGTGCCCGGGTCCGAGCTGGCCGTGCCGCGCGGCACGAAGGTGGAGGTCCCGGTCGAGGTGACCGTGGAACGCGGTGCGCCGAAACGGTCCTACGACATCCGGCTGGGCTTCGCGGGAGCCACCCGGACGCTCACCGTCCGGGCCTTCCCGCCCACCGGCGGCCCCGACCTGGCCCGCACCGGCACGGCGCGTTCCTCGGGCGACGAGACGCCCGACTTCCCCGCGGCGGCGGCGAACGACGGCGACCCGGACACGCGCTGGTCGTCCCCGGTCGACGACGACGCCTGGTGGCAGGTCGAGCTGCCCCGCCCGGTGCGGCTCGGGCAGGTCGTGCTGCGCTGGCAGGACGCCCACCCCTCGGCGTACCGCGTCCAGGTCTCGCCCGACGGCCGCCACTGGCGCACGGCGGCCGCGGTTCGGGACGGCAGCGGCGGCGACGAGAGCGTCCGCATGGACGAGCGCGACGTGCGCTTCGTACGGGTGCGGGGCGAGAAGCGGGCCACGCCGTACGGGTATTCGCTGTGGTCGGCGGAGGCGTACGCCGTCACGGACTGAGCCTTCGGAGGTTCCGCGACGGAGTTCTCCGGCCCCCGCTATTCACTCAGTACATGTACTCAGTACATAATGATCCCCATGAGCACCCGCCACATCCTGCTGGGCCTGCTCGCCACGGGTCCGAGCCATGGCTACGACCTCAAGCGACGCCACGACGAACGGTTCCCGCAGGCCCGGCCGCTGGCCTACGGGCAGGTCTACACGACCCTCCAGCGCCTCGTCCGGGACGGCCTGGCCGCGGTCGAGGGCACCGACTCGGACGGCGGCCCGGAGCGGACGACGTACCGCGCCACGGAGGAGGGGACGCGTGAACTGTCCCGGTGGGCCGGGGAGATCGCGCCGCCCGCGCCCTTCGTGGCGAACGAGATCTTCGCCAAGGTCGTGGTCGCGATCCTCTCGGGCGGCGACCCGGCCGCGTACCTGAGCGCCCAGCGCGCCGCCCACATGGAGCGGATGCGGGAGCTCACGGCGGTCAAGGCCGCCAAGGGCGCCGACCTCGCGACCGTGCTCTCGGCGGACTACGCCCTCAACCACCTCGACGCCGACCTCCGCTGGATGAGCACCACGGCGGCCCGGCTCACCACCCTGACCGCGGAGGTCGACGCAGCATGAGCAGACCCGTGCCTCTTCTCTCGGCGAGCGGACTCACCAAATCGCACGGCAGGACACCCGCGCTGCGCGGCGCCTCGGTCGACCTGCACGGCGGCGAGATCCTCGCCGTGACCGGCGCGAGCGGCAGCGGGAAGTCCACGCTGCTGCACTGCCTGGCCGGGATCGTCCGGCCCGACGAGGGCTCGGTGTCGTACGACGGCCGGCGGCTGGAGGACCTGCCCGAGAAGCGGCTGAGCGAGCTGCGGCGGACCGAGTTCGGCGTGGTGTTCCAGTTCGGGCAGCTCATCCCCGAGCTGACGGCCCTGGACAACGTCGCCCTGCCGCTGCTGCTGGCCGGCACCGACCGGGCCCGTGCCCGGGCCCGGGCCGGTGAGTGGCTGGAGCGGTTCGGCGTGCGCGGGCAGGAGGACCTGCGGCCGGGCGAGATGAGCGGTGGCCAGGCCCAGCGGACCGCACTGGCCCGGGCCCTGGCCACCGGCCCGAAGGTGGTCTTCGCCGACGAGCCGACGGGGGCCCTGGACTCGCTCGCCGCCGAGCAGGTCATGACGGCCCTGGTCCACACGGCCCGCGAGTCGGGCACGGCGGTCCTGCTCATCACCCATGACGCCCAGGTGGCGGCGTACGCGGACCGGGAGGTCCAGCTGCGGGACGGCGCTGTGACTCCGCTGGGGGTGACGGCATGAGGACCTGCGTGCGCCTGCCCCGGGAGCCGCGCCCCGGCTCCGCCCGTCGGGCATCCGAGTCCGGGCGACCGACCCGCGGCACCGGCCACCGCCCGGAGGTGACGGCATGACATCCCTGCGTTCCGATCTGCGTCTGGCCTGGGAGCTCACCCGTGGTTCCGATCGAGGCGAATGGTGGCGGGTCGCGCTGACGGTGACGGGCGCCGCGCTCGCGACGGGGTTCGCGCTGGCCGCCGTCGCCCTGGCCGCGCTGCGGGGCAGCTACCGGGTGCCCGTCGCCGCGGGCCTGCTGAACGAGCCCGGCACGCGGTCCGGCGTGATCGTCGGCCTGCTGCTCCTGCTCGTGCCCGTGCTGGGGTTCCTCGGCCAGTGCGCCCGGATCGGCGCCGTGCACCGCGACCGGCGGCTGGCCGGGCTGCGGCTGGCCGGGGCGACACCCTGGCAGGTCCGGCGGATCGCCGCGCTGGAGACCGGCCTGGCCTGTCTGCTGGGCTCGGCGGCCGCCACCGTCCTGTCGGTGCTGGCCCTGCTGCGCCAGTGGGACCGGCCGACCGCCCTGGCCTGGGCGGGGATCGCCCTGGTCGCCGTCGCCGTACCGGTGCTGGGCGCGGTGGCGGGCGCACTGGCGCTGCGCCGGGTCGTGGCCTCCCCGCTCGGCTGGGTGCGCCGGGTCGGGCCGCGCAGCGGACGGGGGCCCGGACTGCTGTTCCTGGCCGGGGTCCTGCTCGTCGCGGTGCTGGCGCTGCTGACCGTGGCCACCACCTCCACGGCCGCCCCCAACCGGCCGAACGGCGGGCCGCCGCTGCAACTGATGGGCGTGGTCCTGGCGGTCGGCGCGGGCGCGGTATGGCTCTCCGGGGCCACCGCGAAGGCGACCGGGCGGATCCTCGCGCCCCGGGCCCGGTCGGCGGCGACGCTGATCGCGGCGGAACGGCTGCGCGACGACCCCTGGTCGGCCGCCCGCACGCACGCGGCGGTGCTGCTGGTGACGCTCGTCGCGACCGGCTTCATGGGTGTCCGGCAGGTGCTGAGCGACACGGTGCGCAGCTCACCGAACCTGTACATGTCCGCGTCCTACTACACCACCGGCCTCGACCTCACGGGCGCCGCCGTCGCCATCGCCTTCGCGCTCACCCTGTCGGGCCTCGCCGTCGGCACCGCCGAGTCCCTGGCCACCCGCCGCCGGGGCCTGGCCGCGCAGGCCGCCGCCGGGGTTCCGCACACGGTGCTCGGCCGGGCCCTGCTGCTGGAGACCGCGCTGCCGCTCGCCCCCGCCGTACTGCTCTCCGGCCTGGGCGGGACGGCCATCGGCGTCTGGTACGCCCTGCTCGCCGGCCGGCCGGTGCCCTGGGCGATCGCCCTGGTGCCCGTCGCCGCCTACGCCGCCTGCCTGCTGGCCGCGGCCACCTCACTGCCCCTGCTGCGCCGCTCGGTACGCCCGGGGGAACTGCGGTACGCGTAGGCGCCCTCCGCAGGGCGGGCCGGCCCGGGGGAACGGGGGTTCACCGGGCCGGTCGGCCGGCCGCACACGGCATCCGGCCGCACACGGCGATGACGAACGTCACGCGGCAATACGAAAGCCCGGATCCTCTCAGGCGGAAATGCCGTCGATCCGGGCCAAGGCGTCGTCCGCGCCGTACGGCTGCAAGTACGGCAGCCAGCGCGGGTCCCGATGGCCGGTCCCGATGATGCGCCAGGCCAGGCCGGTGGGCGGGGCGGGTTTGTGGCGCAGCCGCCAGCCGATCTCGAAGAGGTGCCGGTCGGCCTTCACGTGGTTGCAGCGGCGGCAGGACGCCACCACGTTGTCCCAGACGTGTTTGCCCCCGCGGCTGCGCGGGATGACGTGGTCGACGCTGGTTGCGACGCCACCGCAGTACATGCACCGGCCCCCGTCGCGGGCGAACAGCGCACGGCGGGTCAGAGGAACGGGCCCCCGATAGGGAACCCGGACGAATCGCTTGAGCCGGACCACGCTGGGTGCGGGGACTGTGACGGTCGCGCTGTGCAGATAGGCGCCGGACTCCTCGAGGCATACGGCCTTGTTCTCGAGGACGAGGACGAGCGCGCGGCGGAGCGGTACGACACCTAGCGGCTCGTACGACGCGTTGAGGACCAGGACGTGCGGCACGGATGCCTCCTTGGACGCCGGCGGCGCGTGGCTCGCGCCGGGACGATTCGTAGCCAGTCTCCCCTCATGCCTGGTGAAAGCGCCACCATGTCCCCGTAACGGGCTGGGAGTGTTTTCGACCACATCTGATTCATCCCCCGGACCATGGCCTGTTCAAGCCCAGGTGAGCACGGTCTCTCCTTCACACATCCTGCCGAAGCACACACAATGCCCCGTTAGTGTGGTGGTTCTGCCCCCGCGGTGACCCAGTCGTGACCTCGACCCCCTGAACCACCGCACCGGGGCGGACCGCTGTACTTGGAGGTACCTGCCGTGTCCCTGTCCGCTGTCCTGCTCGCCGTCGGCCCGTCGCCGTCGCCGACCCCCTCGGATACGGAGACCCCGAGAGTGCCCTCGCTCCAGGACGCCCAGGAGAGCGCGACGAACGCCGCCGGCTGGGTCGAGCAGAACTGGTCGACGTGGCTCGCGATCGGCCTGAGGGTCCTGCTCATCGTGGTGATAGCGGCAGTGCTGAGGGTCGTCGTCCGGCGGGCGATCACCAAGCTGATAGACCGCATGAACCGCACCGGCCAGTCCGTGGACGGCTCCGGGCTCGGCGGGCTGCTGGTCAACGTCGAGCGCCGTCGCCAGCGCTCGCAGGCGATCGGCTCGGTGCTGCGCTCGGTGGCGTCGTTCCTGATCATGGGCACGGCCGCGCTGATGGTCCTGGGCACCTTCCAGATCAACCTGGCCCCGCTGCTGGCCTCGGCCGGTGTCGCCGGTGTCGCGATCGGCTTCGGCGCCCGCAACCTGGTCACGGACTTCCTTTCCGGTGTCTTCATGATCCTCGAGGACCAGTACGGCGTCGGCGACACGATCGACGCGGGCGTCGCCTCCGGCGAGGTGATCGAGGTGGGCCTGCGCGTGACCAAGCTGCGCGGCGACGGCGGCGAGATCTGGTACGTCCGCAACGGCGAGGTCAAGCGCATCGGCAACCTGTCCCAGGGCTGGGCCACGGCCAACGTCGACGTCACGGTCCACTCCGGCGAGGACCTGGACAAGGTCAAGGCCACCCTGGACGAGGTCGCCGAGAAGATGGGCGCCGAGGAGCCCTGGAACGAGCTGCTGTGGGGCCCGATCGAGGTGCTCGGCCTGGACAGCGTGCTGCTGGACTCCATGGTCGTGCGCGTCTCGGCGAAGACCATGCCCGGCAAGTCCCTGACCGTGGAGCGCGAGCTGCGCTGGCGCATCAAGCGGGCTTTCGACGCGGCCGGCATCCGGATCGTCGGCGGCGCCACGGCCACGGCGGAGGAGACGCCCGCCGATCCGACGGCGGGGATGGCGCCCCCGTCGGTGTACGCGAACTCGGCGTCCCCGCAGTCGGCGGCGGCGTCCCCGCTCACGCCCGCCGCACCGCCGACGAGCACCACGAAGTAGCCGATCCGCGGCACGAGGAGGGCGGCACCCGGGTTTCCGGGTGCCGCCCTTTTCGCATGCCCGGCTTCGCATGCCCGTCGCATCCCCGGGTTCGCATGCCCGGGTTCGCATGCCCGGGTTCGCATGCCCGGGTAACGACTGCGTTGCCTGAACCGTCCCCTATTGACGCCCGCGCGGCACCGGGCTTACCTTCCTCCCCACCGATAGGAAACTTTCCTAACAGTGATCCGGCGCAGGTCGGCCGGATGGACTTCCCCGCCGGATCACTGAGAAGCTGAGCAGCCGAAGGGCAGGTGTGGACACGCATGGCAGGAACCGCCGGCACGCCGGGCACCCCGCGCGTCCTGCGCGCCATGAACGACCGGGCCGCCCTGGACCTGCTGCTGGAACACGGACAGCTGTCCCGCACCCGGATCGGCAAGCTCACCGGCCTGTCAAAGCCGACCGCCTCCCAGCTGCTGGCCCGCCTGGAGGCCGCGGGCCTCGTCCTGGCCACCGGCACCACCGAAGGCCGGCCGGGCCCGAACGCCCAGCTCTACGAGGTCAACCCGGCGGCCGGTTACGCCGCCGGACTCGACGTCACCCCCCGGCGGATCCTCGCCGCGGTCGCCGACATCACCGGCCGTACGGTCGGCCGCCACGAACTGCCCACCCCCGGCAGGCGCACCGGCACCCCCGTCGCCCAGCAGGTCACCGACGCCCTGGACGGCGCGGTGAAGGCGGCGGGTCTCGCCCGGGACGACATCCACCGGCTCGTCATCGGCACCCCCGGCGCCTTCGACCCCACCACCGGCCGCCTGCGCTACGCCTCCCACCTCCCCGGCTGGCACTCCCCCACCCTCCTGGACGAGCTCGCCGCCGCCCTGCCGATGCCGTTCGAGTACGAGAACGACGTCAATCTGGTCGCCCTCGCCGAACAGCGCCTCGGCGCGGCCCGGGACCACACGGACTTCGTGCTGCTGTGGAACCAGGAGGGCCTGGGTGCCGCCCTGGTCCTGGGCGGCCGGCTGCACCGCGGCTGGACCGGCGGCGCCGGCGAGGTCGGCTTCCTGCCGGTGCCGGGCACGCCCCTGGTCCGCCAGGTCACCAAGGCCAACAGCGGCGGCTACCAGGAGCTGGCCGGTTCCCAGGCCGTCCCGGGGCTGGCCCGTGAACTGGGCATCGAGGACATCCCCGCGGGCCCGTACGCCGAGGCCGCCGCACACCTGGTGGCCCGGGCCGCGGAGACCGACGACGAACCGCACCGCCGCCTCCTCCAGACCTACGCGACGCGGCTGGCCACCGGCCTGGCCTCCCTCGTCTCGGTCCTCGACCCCGAGCTCGTCGTACTGAGCGGTGCGTCCCTCACCTCGGGCGGCGAGGTGCTGCGCGCCCTCGTCCAGGCCGAGCTGGAGGAACTGGCCGCGTCACGCCCACGCCTGGTCGTGGGCGACGTCCGTGAACACCCCGTGCTGCGCGGCGCGCTGGAGAGCGCGCTCGCGACCACGCGCGACGAGGTCTTCGACACCTCCCGCTGACCCCGCCCACCCCCCTTCGGTAATCCCCTCCTTCCCCCGTGCCTCAGGGAGCCCTGTCATGCCCGGAATCTCCAGAAAAGCGGCTATCGCCCTCGCCGCCTCCGCCTCCATCGCCCTCCTCGCCACGGCCTGTACGGGCCAGGCGGACTCCGGCGCCTCCGACGACGCGTCCAAGGAGACGACCCTCAACTTCTGGCACGCCTGGAGCGCGCCCGCCGAGGTGAAGGCCGTCAAGGACCTCGTCGCCGGCTTCGAGAAGACGCATCCCTACATCCAGGTCAATGTCGTCGGCAACATGACCGACGACAAGATCAACCAGGCCCTGCGCGCCGGCGGCGGCAAGGCGCCGGACGTGATCTCGTCCTTCACCACGAACAGCGTCGGCAAGTTCTGCTCCTCCGGCGCCCTGGTGGACCTCGACCCGCTCTTCGAGAAGTCGGGAATCGACCCGGAGAAGACCTTCCCGAAGGCGATGAACGAGTACACGCAGTTCGAGGGAAACCGCTGTGCGGTGCCCCTCCTCGGCGACGCGTACGGCCTCTACTACAACAAGACGGCCTTCGAGAAGGCGGGCATCACCGGCCCGCCGAAGACCTGGTCCGAGTTCGAGAAGGTCGCCGAGAAGCTGACGATCCCGCAGGGCAACACCTACAAGCAGCTCGGCTTCATGCCGAACTACCACGGCTGGGAGACCACCACCGAGCACTACCTCGGGCAGTTCTCCCCCACGTACTTCGACAAGGACGGCAAGTCGAACGTCGGCAAGGACCCGGCCTTCGAGAAGGCGTTCACGATGCAGAAGAAGCTGGTCGACGCACTCGGCGGCTACCGCAAGCTGGAGACCTACCGCTCCAGGCTCGGCGACGAGTGGGGCCCCAAGCACCCCTTCCACACCGGCCAGGTCGCCATGCAGCTCGACGGCGAGTGGCGCCTGGGCATGGCCCTGGACACCAAGCCGGAGTTCGAGATCGGCGTGGCCCCGCTGCCCGTCCCCGACGACCAGGCCGACCAGTACGGCAAGGGCTACATCACCGGCACCATCGCCGGTATCGCGGCGACCAGCACGAAGCAGAACGCGGCCTGGGAGCTGGTGAAGTACATGACCACCGACACGGACACGGTGGTGAACTTCTCCAACGCCATCCACAACGTGCCGTCGACGCTCGCGGCCCTGAAGTCCCCGAAGCTGAAGTACGACCCGCGCTTCAAGACGTTCCTGGAAATCGCCGCCGACCCCAACTCCACCACCGCCCCCGCCTCCGTCAACGGCGGCGTCTACCTCACCACGATCCAGGAGTTCGGCTACGCCTACGAAAGCGGCAAGGCGACCGACCTCAAGGCCGGCCTGAAGAAGGCGGCCGAGCAGATCGACACGGACATCGCGCAGGCGAAGTAGGCCATGAAAACCGTGAGCACCGTGAGCACTCACACCCTGCGCGCGAAACACCGCCGCTCGACGCTCCGCACCCTCGCCTTCCTCTCCCCCTGGCTGATCGGCTTCTCGGTCTTCTTCGCCTACCCGCTGATCTCCACCGTCTACTTCTCCTTCATGCAGTACGACGGCTTCAAACCGCCGACATGGTCGGGCACGAAGAACTGGACGTACGTCTTCGAGCACTACCCGCTCTTCTGGCCCGCCCTGCGCAACACCCTGTGGCTGGTCGTCATCATGGTCACGCTCCGGGTCGCCTTCGGCCTGGGCGTGGGCCTGCTGATCACCAAGATCAAGACGGGTACGGGTGTCTTCCGCACCCTCTTCTACCTGCCGTACCTCGCCCCGCCCGTGGCGGCCACCATGGCCTTCGCGTTCCTCCTCAACCCCGGCACGGGCCCGGTCAACTCGATCCTGGAGAAGACCGGGCTCCCCGCCCCCGGCTGGTTCAACGACCCCACCTGGTCGAAGCCGGCGCTCACGCTCCTGGCCCTCTGGGGCATCGGCGACCTGATGGTCATCTTCATGGCCGCGCTGCTGGACGTACCGAAGGAGCAGTACGAGGCGGCCGAACTGGACGGCGCCGCACCCTGGCAGCGCTTCCGGTTCGTCACGCTCCCGAACATCTCCCCGATCGTCATGTTCGCGGTCGTCACCGGCGTGATCCAGACCATGCAGTACTACACACAGCCGCTGATCGCCGGAAAGGTCGCCTCGGGCGTGATCCAGGGCGCGGGCACCCAGTTCGAGCCCGGCTACCCGGACAAGTCCACGCTCACGCTCCCCCAACTCGTCTACAACCTGGGCTTCCAGCGCTTCGACTACGGCTCCGCCTGCGTGGTCGCCCTGGTCCTCTTCGCCCTCTCCATGGCCTTCACCGCACTTCTGATGCGCCGCAAGGGCGGTCTGATCCAGGCAGGTGACCGATGACCCAACTACTGGACAGGCCATTGGAGTCGAAGGCACCGCTCTCTCCGGCGGAACGCACGGCCCACCGCAGGGCGTTCCTGGAATGGATCGCGGTCCACTCCCTGGGCGTCGCGGTCGCCCTCTTCTTCACCCTCCCCTTCCTCTTCGTCCTCCTCACCTCACTCATGAGCGACAGCCAGGCGCTCAGCCGCGACCTGATCCCGGACACCTGGGAATGGGACAACTACCGAAGGGTCCTCGACACCCCCGGCTTCCTCACCTGGTGGCGGAACACCCTGTTCTACGCGGTCCTGGGCACGGCGCTCACGGTGGTCTCCTCGATCCCGGTGGCCTACGCCCTCGCGAAGTTCCGCTTCCGCGGCCGCAACCTCGCCCTGATGCTGGTCATCTCGATGATGATGCTGCCGCCACAGGTGATCATCATCCCGATGTACCTGTTCTGGGCGAAGCAGCTGGACCTGTCCGGCACGCTGTGGCCGCTGATCATCCCCATGGCGTTCGGCGACGCGTTCTCGATCTTCCTGCTGCGCCAGTTCCTCACCACGATCCCCGACGAGTACCTGGACGCGGCCAAGGTGGACGGCTGCGGCGACCTGCGCACCCTCCTGAAGGTCGTCCTCCCGATGGCGAAACCGGGCATAGCCGCCGTGGCTCTCTTCCAGTTCTTCTACGCCTGGAACGACTACTTCGGCCCCCAGATCTACGCCTCGGAGAACCCGGGCGCCTGGACTCTCTCCTACGGCCTGGAGTCCTTCAAGGGTGCCCACCACACCGACTGGAACCTCACCATGGCCGCCACCGTGCTGGTGATGGCCCCCGTGATCCTCGTGTTCTTCTTCGCCCAGAAGGCGTTTGTAGAGGGAGTCACGCTCACCGGAGTAAAGGGTTAAACGCACATGAAACTCACCGTGGTCGGCGGAGGCTCGACCTACACCCCCGAACTCGTGGACGGCTTCGCCCGCTTGCGGGACACCCTGCCCGTCGGGGAACTGGTCCTGATGGACCCGGCGCAGGACCGCCTGGACCTGGTGGGCGGCCTCGCCCGCCGCATCTTCGCCCGCCAGGACCACCCCGGCCGCATCACCACCACGACCGACCTCGACCGGGCGGTCGACGGCGCGGACGCCGTCCTCCTCCAGCTCCGCGTGGGCGGCCAGGCGGCCCGGGAACGGGACGAGACCTGGCCCCTGGAGTGCGGCTGCGTGGGCCAGGAGACCACCGGCGCCGGCGGCCTGGCGAAGGCCCTGCGCACCGTCCCGGTGGTCCTGGACATCGCGGACCGCGTACGCCGCGCGAATCCGCAGGCCTGGATCATCGACTTCACGAACCCGGTCGGCATCGTCACCCGCGCCCTGCTCCAGGCCGGCCACAAGGCTGTGGGCCTGTGCAACGTGGCGATCGGCCTCCAGCGCAAGTTCGCGGCCCTGCTGGGCGTCGAGCCCCCGGAAGTCCACCTGGACCACATCGGCCTCAACCACCTCACCTGGGAAACGGGGGTGCGCCTGGGCGGCCCCGAAGGCGAGGACGTCCTGCCCAAACTGCTGACCGAGCACGGCGACACCATCGCGGCGGACCTGCGCCTCCCCCGGGCCCTGCTCGACCGCCTGGGCGTGGTCCCGTCGTACTACCTGCGCTACTACTACGCGCACGACGAGGTCGTACGGGAACTCGGGACGAAGCCGTCCCGCGCGGCCGAGGTGGCGGCCATGGAACGGCAACTGCTGACGATGTACGCCGACCCGTCCCTGGACGAGAAGCCGGCCCTGCTCGCCAAACGGGGCGGCGCCTACTACTCGGAGGCGGCGGTGGACCTGGCGGCGGCCCTGCTGGGCGGCGGCGGCACCCCGTACCAGGTGGTGAACACGTCCAACCGGGGCACGCTCCCGTTCCTCCCCGACGACGCGGTGATCGAGGTGCAGGCGGCGGTGGGCGCGAAGGGAGCGTCCCCCCTCCCGGTCCCGTCCGTGGACCCCCTCTGCGCGGGCCTCATGGCGAACGTGACGGCGTACGAGGACCTGGCCCTTCAGGCGGCTCTGCACGGCGGCCGGACCCGTGTCTTCCGCGCTCTCCTCTCCCACCCCCTCATCGGCCAGTACGAGTACGCCGAGGCGCTCACCGACCGGCTGATCGCACACAACCGGGAGCACCTCGCGTGGGCCTGACCGCACATGTCCTCGCCGTCGACGCCGGCAACAGCAAGACGGACGTCGCGATCGTGACGGCGGACGGAGAGGTCCTGTCCACGGCACGCGGGGGCGGCTTCCGCCCGCCCGCGGTCGGCCTGGACACGGCGATGACCGCTCTCGCCCACACGGTCGCCCAGGCCCTGTCCACCGCCGGGCTCACCACCGTCGACCACGTCTCGGCATGCCTCGCCAACGCCGACTTCCCCATCGAGGAGGACCGGCTGGCGGCCGCACTGGACGCACGCGGCTGGGGCACGACGGTGACCGTCCGGAACGACACCTTCGCCATCCTCCGGGCCGGTGTGACGGAACCCCGGGGAGTCGCGGTCGTCTGCGGCGCGGGCATCAACTGCGTCGGCATGCGCCCCGACGGCCGCACGGCCCGCTTCCCGGCACTGGGCCGGGTCTCGGGCGACTGGGGCGGCGGCTGGGGCCTGTCGGAGGAGGCCCTGTGGCACGCGGCGCGCTCGGAGGACGGCCGCGGCCGCCCCACGGCCCTGGCCCGCACCCTCCCCGCCCACTTCGGTCTGTCCTCCATGTACGCCCTCATCGAGGCACTGCACCTGGGAGACCTGGAACAATCTTGTCGCCACGAGCTGACCCCGGTCCTCTTCGCGACGGCGGCGGACGGCGACACGGTCGCCCGCGCGATCGTCGAACGCCAGGCGGAAGAGGTGGTCGCGATGGCCGTGGTGGCCCTGACCCGCCTGGAACTGCTGGACGAGCCGACGCCCGTCCTCCTCGGCGGCGGGGTGCTCGCCGCCCAGCATCCGCAGCTCAACGGCATGATCACCGATCTGCTGGCCGACAGAGCCCCCAAGGCGGCCCCTCAGGTCGTCACGGCCGGTCCTGTCCTCGGGGCGGCGCTGCTGGGGCTGGACGAGGTGGGAGCCGGGCAGGGGGCGCAGGGGCGGCTGCGGGCACACTTCGGGGTGTGACCGGGGCTTGATCGGGGCGTGCGAGAGGCCCTCCCACGAGGGCGGCCGGGGCCCTTCGGGACAGCGGAGATGGACAGACGAAGGCGCCCGAACACGCGAGGGCGCATACTAGGGGCAATGACAAAGCCTGCTGCACCTAAGCGCCATCTGCCCACCAGCCCCTTCAAGGCCCCGGTCATTCCGGCCCCGAAGCACTTCTCCGTGGGCGACCAGGTCACACACGACATGTACGGCCTCGGCCGGGTCATCAGCATCGAGGACGGGATCGCGGTCCTCGTGGACTTCGGCTCGGCCCAGAAGCGGATCCTGAGCCCGTACTCCAAGATGACCAAGCTCTAGCACCGCTGTGCCCGGTCACGGCACACCAGGTCCCTCCCGGGGCTTGGCACCAGAAGGAGACCTCTCATCGATCTGACCTCGCTTTTCTCCGCCCCGGAAGGGGCACCCCACTCCGCGGCCACGGCATCGCCGCCTCCGGCCACGAACCCCTTCCAGGCCCCTGACTTCGGAGAGGACGACAGCGCGACAGCGCCGGAGCCGCTCCACGGTGACCGGCACGGACGGTAGAACCCGACCAAGATCAGACTTTCACTTGCCCCCAAGGGCATGAAAATGCCCTTCACCAGCGGTTTCCTCGCCGATGAGGAGCCGTGTCAGGCGGCTTGGACCGTCCCTGGGCCGTCGTGGGCTCGACCGGCGGCCCGGTCGATCGCGGAGACGGCTTGATGCGTGCCCGGCTGTCGATCGCGGACAACGTGTCATGCCGGGACTGATCAGAGGTTCGCGGTGATGGCGCGGAAGACGGCAGGGGTCACCCGTTCCTTGACGATCTTGTCGAAAGCGGCGGTGTCCTCTTCGGCACCCTCGAAGTCGATGTAGTTGAAGCCCACGCCGTTGCTCTGGAACATGAGCGGCCCTTTGCGGCAGACGACGGTCGGTCGGGGCGGCCACCGCGAGGATCTCGACGTCGAAGGCGCCCCAGCCTTCGATGTGCCCCTTGTACCCGTCGTTCTGCGGCAGCCCGAACGAGTACGCGCACTTGCCGTCGGAGGCGAGCCCGGCGCCCGCCTTCCCGCCGAGGGCGCCGTCCTCAGGGACCTTGACCCAGTCCGACTCCCGGCTGAGCTTCTTCGCCTGCGGCAATATCGCTTTGATCTCGGCGTCGGTGACGAACGAGCAGGCGTCCGGCCAGCGCGCCGGACTGAGCACCGCGCCGGCGGGCACGTCGATGACGGTTTTCTCCTGTCCCGGTGCCGCTTTCCGGACAGCGATCTCGGCTCCGCAAGCCGTCTGCGAGGCACGCCGACACCATCACGACGCCCACCCGGGTCCGTCGTGCAGCCATCGCGCTCCGTCCGAAGGTCCTGCTTGCATGACGGGTGCACCCTCATGCGCGTCCGGGTTTGGCTGACTCCCCGGCAGTGACGGAATCCCTCCGCCAACGCAGGAACACTTCGCCGAGACGTTCTCGGAATTCGGTCCTGCATGCAACAGCGAGGAGCCAGGCTGCCGTTCCGCTCTCGCGCCTCCCTCGGTCGAGCGGCATGTCCAGTTCACGAGCCGCAGCTGTCGGACCAGCGATTCGACCGGTCGGCCTCCTCGGTCCGGCTGCCCAACCGCGGGCGGGCCTGACAGACTTCGGTCCATGAAGCGGTCTGCTCGTCTGCCTTTGACCCCGCGCCCCATGCCCCCGCTCCGCGGCGACGAGTCGATCGTCGGCGTCCCGGACGCCACCGTGGTCGACTTCTGGCGGTTCGCCATGCCGGACCTCCGGATGAACAACACACGCGGCCTGTTCGCCGAATTCCTGGTTCACCAGGCGGTCGGCTCCCACAAGCCCCGTGTGGAATGGGCGAGCCACGATGTCGAGACCGACGACGGACTGCGCATCGAAGTCAAGGCGGGCGCATACCTGCAAGCCTGGGATCAACGAGCACCGTCCCACATCCGCTTCAGCGGGCTCCGCGCTCGCACGTGGTCACCTGATGGCGGTTACTCGGAGGCGAAGTCGTACAACGCCGACGTCTACGTTTTCGCGGTCCAGACCGCTCGTGAACACGCTGTCTACAACCCGCTCGACACGGCCCAATGGGAGTTCTACGTACTCCCCCACCCAGTGCTCGCCACCTTGGACACGGACAGCGCCGGCCTGGGCGCGGTTCGCGCGGCTGCCGGTCCACCAGTGCCCTATCCCGCCCTCGGTGACTGCATCAGGTCGGCCGATCCCCGACCCGGCACGACCTCCGACTGACACCGGATCGGCGAGGCTCCGCGCCTATCAGGCATGCCGGAACTCGCATACCGAATCGGCCTGTTCGTCGGGCCATTGCTGCCCGCAGCCGCGGGCGAAGGAGTATCCGGCATTCAGGCCGCGAGAGGCACCTGCTCGCCCTCTTCCGGGATCTTGTAGTGAACCCAGATCTGGTTCAACTCGTGCTGGTAGTAGAGCGGGTACAGACCAGCCAGGACGAAAAGGATGAGCCCGATCCACGGATTGCAGCTCCGCTGCATCCCGGCCGACTCCTGCATGCGGGCAATGCGCAGACCGGTGTTGTAGACCGACACGAAGGGGGGAACGATCAGCAGCCAGCCGACAGCGAGAGCCAGGAGGGACTTCACCGGATCGACCTCGATGCGGTGGTCGAAGTCCCGAGCTTCGCGATTCACCTTGTAATACCAAACCAGATGGTAGATGCCCAGCGTGATCAGCGGCCAGATCAGCCAAACAAGAAATATATTGCGGGTCTTTCCAGCGCGACCTGACATGACGCACCTCCCATGAGTCCAGTGCATCACGCCCAGCCGCCACGCGCGCGTGGTGAGGTTCGGGCCGGTCCCACGGCCTGCCGTGCCTCACGCAGGCATGGTGCTCATCTCGGCGCGATGGCACGGAGCCAAGCAGCGAGCGCGAGGAAATCGGAGTCGGCGAGGCCTGTGGCCGCATCGACGTGATGAAGCAGCGACCGACCAGGATGGCCGGCAGCGACCCAAAGACGGTCCATGGCGCTGATCTCGTTAGATCATGGCCCCAACGTCGTGCTTTACCGGGCAGGTCCACAGACTGCCCGACGCGCCGAAAGCTTACGGGGCCATGATCACTCGCCCCAAAGCAGCTCCAGCCCAACGGCCCAGAGACGGCCCGGCATGCTGGATCACATGCTCGTTGTCAGATCAGGCTCGTAGCATCCGCCTATGAGCATGATCGGAGAATACGCGCGTGTCACGCCGGATGAACTCAAGAGAGCGCTGAGTGATCCTGACTGGGCCTACGACTTCGTCCAGGAGCTCCTGGAGGAGCAAGAGGAAGTCGATCAGCCCACTGGCCAAGTTCGCTGCCTCGATACGGATAAGGCCTGGCACGCCATCGGCTTCCTGCTACGGCGCGTTGGCTTTCCGGTGGACATCGTGCACGGTGAGCAGCCCATCCCTGGTGCGGACGACTGGGGCTATGGCCCTCCGTGCTACCTGACACCCGAGCGCGTCCGGATCGCCGCCGAGTCTCTGCCATCCATTTCCTTTGAGGCCTTGGTACAGGGTGTGACCCCAGAGCAGCTGTCCCAAGCGGACGTGTACCCACAGATCTGGAGTGATCCGAGCGCTTTGGACTACGTGCGCCATCACTATGAGTCATTGTCCCCCTTCTTCGTCGCTGCGGCAGCAGAGGGTGACGCTGTGTTGATATGGCTCGATTGAGCTTGCCTCTATGCATCCACGGGCGAGTGACCTGCGCACCTAGGTCGGCGGAACGGCTAGCGAGGGTACTCAACGACGACCAACGCTGACAACCACAGCCGAGGCCTGGATGCAACAGACCAAGCCCGACGCGGAAGTGCGTGAGGCATCGTCGCGGAGCAGCCTAGTGATGGGGAGAACCGTGAAGAGGCTCCGATCGATCTCCAGCCCGGCGCGGCGTGAGAGCACGCGGCCCTGAAGAGGGCGAAGGCGGGGCCGGCTGTGTTCGTCTGCGCTGATGGCGGGAGGGCCATTGCGCATCTCGGCGCCCGCATCGAAGCACGGGCCGCGTGCCTGAGCGGGTGGGTTCAGAAGATCGGCGTCTGCGCTTCGATATCGGTGAGTCCTTCCTCCATGGTCAGCGACGGCAGCACGCGGACGCGGTTCCATTGGGGGAGGCGAGACTCCGTCAGCAAGCGGTCGACGTTCTCGACCTTGTCGGACTGTACGACCACGACAATCGTGTGTTCACGGTTGACGAAGGGGCCGGCCACGATCTCGACGCCTGCCTTCTGGGCGAGGTTCGGGATATCAGGGGCGGTCTGCAGCATCAGGTCGCGCGTTGTCGCGTTAGAGGTCGGACAGACTTCCGGGGTGTGGGTCGCGATCAGGACGAAATGCATCTCAAGGTTCCCTTCCACTTGAGGGGCCCTTGATCTCAGCCTAAGCCGCCCCGAGGTGCTCCGCGACCGGCGATCCCGGCTCCGGCAGGCGGAGGGAGGGTCCACGCCCAGAAGTTCCGTATCGCGGTCGGTGGCCCGACGAGACGGTAGGAGTCGCTCAGGCGTGCTTCCTCGACGACGCCGTCGCCGCACGCCTCGGTGTCAAGGGCAACCCGTGGATCGATCGCGTCTGGGCTGACGTCATCGAGGCAGCGCCCGACCTCGAGCGCTGAAGTCCGCCGCACCACAAGCGCACCAGATAAGGCGGAGAACAGCGGGGAATCACGGTGAAAGCGGGCTCGAACGGCGAGACCACTATGTCTTCGTCCGTCCAGGTCAGCGCCCGGGCCGCCCTCAAATGATCGCAGCTTCCCAAGCTGAGGTACCAGCCAAGCCACCGGCGGCAACCGACCTCAAGTCCTGCCACCGGAGCGTACGAGTGTCTACGATCGCGCGGTGAGCTACGACATCTACTTCTTGAGCCGACGCGACGGGCAGTCCTGGGATGACGCCCTGGAGGCCATGGAGGACGCAGCCGAGGAGAGCGAGCCGATACCTGCCCGCCCCCTTGAAGCTTGGGACCGAATCGTGCCGCAGGCTCGGACCCTGCTGGGCGAAGTAGAGATCACGGAATATGGGCAGGAGTCGCGGGACCTGAGCCACTCGGGCACCGGCATCGACCTGTCCGTCTTCGGCGACGAGGTGAGCATTACTGTGCCCTACTGGCATGCGGGGGACGACGCTGCGATCGTGCTCGACAAGGTCTTCGCCCTTGCGGCCATCGTCGAGAAGGAGACTGGGCTGACTGCCTACGATCCCCAGGTGGAGCGCCCACTTCGAGAGACACCGTTGCAGGGCGCTACCGGGCTGATGTCACGCATTACCAAGGATCTGCGCAGCCGCTACGGCGGTTGATCACCGGGCAAGGCAGCGCCGGGCCAGGTTCCGAGCCGTCTACGCGTCGCGTGCCACAGTCGTGCCAGATACAGGGGTCAACCGCGGTCAACAGGGGTGTCTGGCAGGCACCATCGTGCCGACTGGCTTGGTCGGGGTATCCGCAGGTCACCTACCTTTCCACCCAGCCGCTCTCCTAAAGCGGTGGTCACCTACTGGTTGCTGGTGCGCTCAGTCGCCGAAAACCTGCGGGGCCACGGAGACCAGCAAGTGAGCCACATTGCTCGGTGGCAGAGCTTGGAGAAATTCCTGTTCAAACGTCAGCGAGCAGTTGCCCTCGATCGGCAGTTGCTCTGAACCTTCTGTGGTACGCCGGGGCAACGGCGGTTTCAGTGAGCCACTCCGTCTTGCTAGCCCCTCGACGGGAATAGCGCAGGGCGGTCCCCATCGCCTTGGCCATTGGGGCGGTCACCACGTGGGGCCCATACGGACTCCGATGTGGACTTCGGCCACGTGAGCGCTCTTCGAACCGGCCGCAGCGGCTCGGTGATGCCCACCGGGTGACGGCTCAGGCGCCGGGCGCCCGGTAATCCACCTCTTGACGGACCGCCTCGTCAATCTCCTCGGCCGTCAGCAGCGCAACCGTGTTGGTGCGCACGCCACCCGCCGCCGACGTGACCAGCCCCAGGGCCGCGGCGGAGGTGTTGCCTGGCAGGTCCGCCGTGAGGTAGAAGTCCTCCTCACCGAGTGCCCAGTACGCCGATTCGAGCCGGCCACCCATGCTCTGCACCAACCGCTCGACGACCTCACGGCGCGCGGTGCCGCCCTCTTCGAGCAGGCCCTTCAGTCCGTCCACGGTCAACTTGACCTTGAAGAGGTACTTCGGCATGGGTTCCGCCTTTCACGTCTCGCGCGGCTCTCGTGTCTGTCACATATGCCTCGGTAATCACCCTCAATCCGCATTCTCCCTACTCCTCCGCGTCCGCGTCGCGAGGTCCGCCGCCATACGGCTTACGCCCCGGCCAAGGCGCGGGTCAGCCCACCGACGCGCACGACCACCAGAACAAAATCGTCGGGGGAATACGTCAGTGACTCTGTCCGGCCGTCGCAGCAGTCGACGGCCGCAGTCGGAGCGGGCGCGGATCGAACTCCTAATGCGGTGCTCACCAACGAGCGCCCTCCCGGGCCGTCCTCGGGCTGTGGAAGGGCGCTCAATGGTTACCAACGTCGACATGTGCCGACAGCTCGGCAGCAGGTCATGGCGTGGAGCCGCTAGACGGTCGCAGGTCACGGCCGCCAATGGTCAGTTGGGGCTGTGCAGCAGCGCAGTGCCTCTCAGGGGCGCGCAGGCGCGACGGGACCGCGTCCGCGGCTGGTCGCTACGCGCAGCACGTCCCGCAAGGCGCTGGTCAACTGGGCGGCGAGAATGTGCAGCTCCTCCAGGTCTTCGGTCTGGTCGTCAAGTACCTGACGTGAGTGCTCCAGCAGTTGGGTCGCCATCCCGAGCTGGAAGGCCTCGATGTGGTCCGCCAGGCGGGAGACGTAGCCGCCTTGGTCATCGGTGCTCAAGTAGCACGGCTTGCCGTCCGGCCCTGCCCACGGGAGAAGCCTCAATTCGTCCTGCGTCGTCATCCCTGCGTGCGCCTCTCGGTGATCTCGACGCTCGGTGCCGGCGTGTCGGTGGATGCCGAGTCACTCACCGCCTTACTCCCGGGCCTGGACTGACCGGGTGTCGAGTGGCACAGGCAGTCGCCCTGTCGACGGTCTGGCCCAGGACGACCGTCGGATAGTCAGTGGAGGAAGCGGGGGCGGACGTCGGCCAAGACGGCCGTAAGGGGCGGCGGTGCCTGCCCTTGGGAAAGTACCGCGCTCTGGTGAGCGAGGCGGCACGGCGGATACGGTTGAGCACGCTGGTCAGCTCCTATCGCTGATGGCTCGGTCCCCCGACATCGCCCGTCGTGGGGACCGCTTTGCGTACGACCGCCCAAAGGGTGCGGCCATTCAGGCTGGTGGCGAGAAGCCCGAATTGATCGGCCTCAGCCACCGCTTCCAGGACCTCCCGCCATAAGTCGGCGGTGAGTGATTCCGGTACCTCCGCCTCGACCGACGCGTGCCGGTCGTGCTCCTCCACGCCCGCGGGAAGCCCTAGGTCGGACAGCCGGGCAGCGATGGCTGCCGCGCGAACTCCCGAAGCGGGCACAGGGCAGCCTCCGTCACCGGCGATCACTTTGAGTAAAGCTAGTTAACTAGATTAGAGCTAGTGGACTAGATTTTCCACATGTCTGAGCAGCCGCCCTACCTCCGCATCGCCGACGAACTCCGGCGGCGGATCGCGGAGCACGTGTGGGAGCCGGGGGACCGACTGCCCTCACGCGCCCAGATCGGCCAGGAGTGCGGCGTAGGCGAGAACGTGGTTCGCCGGGCGCAGGAGCTGCTGATCTCTCAGGGCGTGCTGGAAGGCCGCGCCGGATCGGGGACCTACGTCGCCGAGCCCCGGCAGCGGGTGCGGGTCGTCCGGTCGTCTGCGCGCGAGCAGCCCGAGAAGTCGCCCTTCCGCGCGGACATGAAGGCCCTGGGCAAGCAGGGCGACTGGGAGAGCAGGACCGACGCCAAGGTGCCGGCCCCGGCCGACATCGCGGCCCGGCTGGGCATCGCCGAGGGCGACCTGTGCGTCAGGACGTCATACGAGTTCCTGGCCGACGGCAGGCCGGTGCAGCTGTCGACGAGTTGGGAGCCGTACGACCTCACCGCAGGCACTCTCGTCGTTCTCCCCGAGGGAGGCCCCCACGCCGGGGCCGGTGTCGTGAACCGCATGGCCGCGATCGGCGTCACCGTCAGCCACGCCGTGGAACAGCCGGAACCGCGGCAGGCGACCGCCGAGGAGGCCTCTCTTCTGGGCATCCAGAAGGCCGCACTCGTCACGCACATCCGGCGGACGTATTACAGCGACCAGGGGCGACCCGTCGAGACAGCGGACATCGTCGTGCCCGCTGCTCACTGCGAGATCGTCTACGAGATCCCGATCAACCGGTAGGCACAGGCTTCGCGCGCGGGCTGCGGCTGCGCTTCGGCGCGTCCACGCCTGTCAAGCGGTGAGGGCGGTCAGCCCTGCCGTTCACGTCGCGACGGTGACCCAACCCCGCACAATGCTGCCATCGAGTGATCATCCCTGGGCCGTCCCTGGGCCGTGCGAGGGCGCCCGAGGCCGACCAACGACGACCGACAGTGACAAACGAGTCTCGGCCGCCAACCACGAATCCCCAGGTCAGAGCCCACCGGCCTTACGCGTTTCCACCCAGGGGTGGCGGTACGGCAAGATGGGGTGTATCTGCCCACTGCCGTATTCAAGCTGCCGGACGGTTTCTCTTGGCTGAGTTCATTTACACCATGCGCAAGGCGCGTAAGGCGCACGGCGACAAGGTGATCCTCGACGACGTGACGACCAGCTTCCTGCCGGGGGCGAAGATCGGCGTCGTCGGCCCGAACGGCGCCGGCAAGTCGACGATCCTGAAGATCATGGCCGGCATCGAGCAGCCGTCCAACGGTGACGCGTTCCTCACGCCCGGTTACACGGTCGGCATCCTGCTCCAGGAGCCGCCGCTGACCGAGGACAAGACCGTCCTGGAGAACGTCCAGGAGGGTGTCGCCGGTATCAAGGGCAAGCTCGACCGGTTCAACGAGATCGCCGAGCAGATGGCGACCGACTACACCGACGAGCTCATGAACGAGATGGGCAAGCTCCAGGAGGACCTCGACCACGCCAACGCGTGGGACCTGGACGCCCAGCTGGGGCAGGCCATGGACGCCCTGGGCTGCCCGCCCGGCGACTGGCCCGTCACCAACCTGTCCGGCGGTGAGCGCCGCCGCGTCGCGCTGTGCAAGCTGCTGCTGGAACAGCCCGACCTGCTGCTGCTCGACGAGCCCACCAACCACCTCGACGCCGAGTCGGTGAACTGGCTGGAGCAGCACCTGGCCAAGTACCCCGGCACCGTCGTCGCGGTCACCCACGACCGGTACTTCCTCGACAACGTCGCCCAGTGGATCTGCGAGGTCGACCGCGGTCGCCTCTACCCCTACGAGGGCAACTACTCCAAGTACCTGGAGACCAAGGCCGCCCGCCTCAAGGTCGAGGGGCAGAAGGACGCCAAGCGGCAGAAGCGGCTCAAGGAAGAGCTGGAGTGGGTGCGGTCCAACGCCAAGGGGCGGCAGGCCAAGTCCAAGGCGCGTCTGGCCCGCTACGAGGAGATGGCCGCCGAGGCCGACAAGATGCGGAAGCTGGACTTCGAGGAGATCCAGATCCCGCCGGGCCCGCGCCTGGGCAACGTCGTCGTCGAGGTCAGCAACCTCAGCAAGGGCTTCGGCGACAAGCTGCTCATCGACGACCTCAGCTTCACGCTGCCGCGGAACGGGATCGTCGGGATCATCGGTCCGAACGGTGCCGGTAAGACCACCCTGTTCAAGATGATCCAGGGCATCGAGGAGCCGGACTCCGGCGCCATCAAGGTCGGCGACACCGTGAAGATCTCCTACGTCGACCAGAGCCGCGAGAACATCGACCCGAAGAAGTCGCTGTGGGCCGTCGTCTCCGACGAGCTGGACTACATCAACGTGGGCCAAGTCGAGATGCCGTCGCGTGCCTACGTCTCCGCGTTCGGGTTCAAGGGGCCGGACCAGCAGAAGGCGGCGGGCGTGCTCTCCGGCGGTGAGCGCAACCGGCTGAACCTCGCGCTCACCCTCAAGCAGGGCGGCAACCTGCTGCTCCTCGACGAGCCGACCAACGACCTCGACGTCGAGACGCTCTCCAGTCTGGAGAACGCGCTGCTGGAGTTCCCGGGTGCGGCCGTGGTCGTCTCCCACGACCGGTGGTTCCTGGACCGGGTCGCCACGCACATCCTCGCCTACGAGGGCGAGTCCAAGTGGTTCTGGTTCGAGGGCAACTTCGAGTCGTACGAGAAGAACAAGATCGAGCGGCTCGGCCCGGACGCCGCGCGTCCGCACCGCGCCACCTACAAGAAGCTGACCCGGGGCTGATCTTGCGGCACATCTACCGCTGCCCGCTGCGCTGGGCGGACATGGACGCGTACGGCCACGTCAACAACGTGGTGTTCCTCCGCTACCTGGAGGAGGCCCGTATCGACTTCCTGTTCCGTCCGGAGAAGGACTTCAAGCAGGGGTCCGTGGTGGCACGCCATGAGATCGACTACAAGCGGCAGCTGGTCCACCGGCACACCCCGGTGGACATCGAGCTGTGGGTCACGGAGATCAGGGCGGCGTCCTTCACCCTCACCTACGAGGTGAAGGACGACGACCTGGTCTACGTCCGGGCCTCGACGGTGATAGTGCCGTTCGACTTCGAGGCCCAGCGCCCGCGCCGGCTCACCTCGGAGGAACGCGAGTTCCTCCGGGAGTACACGGACGACGACGAGGAAGAGGCCGTCGCCGCATGACGGTGCTCCACCTGGCCGACGAGGGGGAGGCGGCGGATCTCGCGGCCTTCCTCTCCCGGCTGCTCCACTACGACCGTGGGGCCGCGGTGCGCCTCCAGGCGGCGGGCACCGCCCTCGCCGTGTTCGGGCGGCCGCCGTCCTTCGAGGTGCTGGCCGTGCGCGCGGTGCGGCTGGCGAAGCCGTACGAGGACGGGCTCGCCGTCACGCTGGACGTGACCGTGTCCGCCGGTGAGCTGCTGGAGTCGGTGGACGAGAAGGGCGCCACGGCCCTCGTGCCGGGCGCCGTGACCGGGCCGCCGTGGGCGGGCGTCCTGCCGCCGCGCGGCGGCTGGCGGCCCGAGCCGGGGCTGCCGACGCCCGACGCGCTGCGGTCCCTCGTGGCCACCGCCGTCGCCGAGTTCCGGTCCCGTACGCAGGAGTTGTCCTCGGAGCGGCGCACGAGGGCCGAGCTGGACCGGATCGGTCGGGACATCTGGTCCCGTACGGTCGGCGACACCCGGCTCCCGGTCCGCGCCGTGCACGCGGCACAGTCGCTCGGGTTCCTGCGGCCCGGGGCGCCACTGGGGCTGTTCTCGTCGGGCGCGTGGCTGCGGCTGCGCACGCCGTACGGGTCGATCGCCGTACGGCAGGCCGGGCTCGGGGCGCTGGACGTCAGCGTCCGCTGACCGCGCCCTCGTCTGTCACGTTCGCTGACCGCGCCCTCGTCCGTCAGCCCGGGGTGTTCACCATCGACGCCGCCGCGTACGTCAGGTAGTTCCACAGCGTCTGCTCGTGCTCCTCGGACAGCCCGAGCTCCTCGACGGCGACCCGCATGTGCTTCAGCCAGGCGTCGTGCGCCGCACGGTCGACCGTGAAGGGCGCGTGCCGCATCCGCAGGCGGGGATGGCCGCGGTTGTCGCTGTACGTCGTGGGGCCGCCCCAGTACTGGATGAGGAACAGCGTGAGACGCTCCTCGGCCGGGCCCAGATCCTCCTCGGGATACATGGGCCGCAGCAGCGGGTCCTCGGCGACTCCCTCGTAGAAACGGTGGACGAGCCGACGGAAGGTCTCCTCCCCGCCGACCTGCTCGTAGAAGGTCTGCTCCTGAAGCGTGCCGCGCCGAATCTCTTTCACGCCCTCCATGCTCTCAGACGTGGGGACATAGGTCTCAAGGCCTAGGACCGGCCCCGGTGCCCTTACTGTGGGGGTATGGGCGGGCATGCACCCGACAGGGAACCGGACGATCTCGCCGCCGCCGCGCGGGCGGCTCTCGTGCGCCGGATCGACTCGAGCGGAGCCTGGGGCGCCGACCCGGCGTGGCGGGAGGCGTTCGCGGCGGTCCCGCGCCACCTCTTCGTGCCGTATTACTACGTCGGCGTCGTCGGCGGCTACGAACGCCGGTGGGGCGAGAGCCCCGATCCGCGGGCGCGCGAGCGGTGGCTGCGGGGCGCCTACGAGGACACCCCGCTGGCGACCCGGCTGCGCGACGGCGAACTGCTCTCCTCCAGCAGCCAGCCGTCCCTGATGGCGGACATGCTCGCCGCGCTGCGCGTGGAGGACGGGAACACGGTCCTGGAGATCGGCGCCGGCACCGGCTACAACGCCGCGCTGCTCGCCCACCGGCTGGGCGACGACAAGGTGACGACCGTGGACCTCGACCCGGAGATCACCGAGTCGGCCCGCCGGCACCTGGCCGCGGCCGGGTACCACCCGGTCGTCGTCACCGGCGACGGCTCCCGGGGTGTGCCCGAGCGCGCGCCGTTCGACCGGATCATCGCCACCTGCGCGCTGAGCACCGTGCCGCGCGCCTGGCTCGCCCAGAGCCGCCCCGGTGGCCGGATCCTGATGCCGCTCGCCACCGGCCTGATGGTGCTCACGGTGCGCGACGCCGGCCATGCCGAGGGGCGCTTCCTGCACACGCCCGCCTACTTCGTGCCGCTGCGCGGCGGCAGCCGGCCCGGGGGCGAGCCGCTCCAACTGGGCGGCGTACCGCGCCGGGCCAGGGAGGACGACCTGTTCCACTTCCTGCTGGCCCTCACCCGCGGCAGCCTCGACCCGCAGGAGGCGCACGCGCTGTGGGAGCAGGAGGGCATGCCGCAGCGCGAGCGCTACGGCATCACCGTCAGCGGGGACCGGGAATGGGCCTGGCTGGACGACCCGGAGGGGCCGTACGCCTGGCCCCTCCCGTCCTGACGAGGCTGCTGACCGGGGCTCAGCCGCGGCGGATCGTGATCGTCGTCCAGGCGCCGACGTGCACCCGGTCGCCGTCCTGGAGCGGTACGGGGACGAACGGCTGGATCGGCTCCTCCGAGCCGTTGACCGTCGTGCCGTTCGTCGAGTTCTGGTCGACGACCGCCCAACTGCCGTCGGGCTGCTGGACCAGCACCGCGTGCTGGTGCGAGACGCCCGGGTCCTCCGGCGGCACCGAGAGATCGATGTCGGGGGTGTCGCCGGTGGAGTGCCGGCGGCGGCCGATCGTGAGCTGGTTGCCGGTGAGCGTGCGCTGCTGCTCGGGCGAGTACGCGGGCAGGTTCAGGCCCGCGGCCTCGGGGCCGGAACGCTGCATCATCGCCATGAAGTACTCACGGTCCGGGCCGATGGTCGCGGTCCAGGTCACCGGGCCCTGGGGCGCCTGGGGCTGCTGCGGGAAGCCGCCGGGTCCGGGCGGGGCCTGGGTGGCGCCGGGCTGCGGGTAACCGTAGCCGCCCTGACCGCCGCCCGGTCCGGGCGGTGCCTGGGTCGCGCCGGGCTGCGGGTAACCGTAGCCGCCGCCGGGGCCGGGCGGGGCCTGGGTGGCGCCGGGCTGCGGATAGCCGTAGCCGCCACCGGGGCCACCGGGCCCGCCAGGGCCGCCGCCCGGGCCGGCGGACGACGGCGGGGAGATCACCCAGTCGTCACCGCCGCCGAAGGACTGACCGCCCTGCTGCGGACGCTGGGTCTCCTGCGGGAATCCGGGCGGAGCCGGCGGACCGGACTGCTGGAAGCCCTGCGGAGCGCCGCCATGACCGCCGGGGCCACCGGGCGCGCCGGGTCCGGGCGGCGGAGGGACCGGCCGCGAGGGGTCGGCACCGAATCCGGGCGGGCCGGGAGGACCACCGGGCCCGGGAGGGCCGCCCGGACCGGGAGGACCACCGGGGCCACCAGGGCCACCAGGGCCGGGACGACCACCGGGCCCGCCGGGTCCGGGGTAGCCCGAGGGGTCGCTGCCGAAGGGCGGGATCGGCTCGGCCGGGCGGTTCATCTGCGACGGGCGGGAGCCCTGGTACTCGTACGAGTCGCCGCCGCCGTACGACGGTCCCGGCGGGCCGGACGGACCGGGCCGGCCCGGCGGCTGGAAGCGCACGCCCGGGCCGGGCGGCGGCGGGGGCGGGGCGGCGGGGGTGTACGAAGTCGCCGTGTTCGTCAGGAAGTTCCACCGGCACTCCTCGCAGAACGGTGCGCCGCCCTCACGCGGCGTACGGCACTGCGGGCAGAGCTCCGGCTCGGCGTTCGGTACGGCGGACAGGTGCGGAGGGCGCCCGCCGGGCTGGCCACCGGGGCCGCCGGGAGGGCCCCCGGGACCGCCTGGGCCGCCGGGGGGCGGGAAGCCGTAGCCGCCGCCGGGCGGGGGCGGCGGGGGAGGAGGCGGAGGCACGGCACCCGCCATGCGGTGACCGCAGACCTCGCACCAGTCGTCGGAACCCGACTGGTGTCCGTTCGGGCAGGTCGGCATGTCGGCGCGTCCCTCCTTCGATTCCTTCTAGGTCACTTCTTCACGCGAACAGTCTTGGTGGACCGGGTCTCGAGCGTCATCTCGTCGGCCTCTTCGACCTTCGCCTTCAGTCGCACAGTACCGGTCGCGGCATCGACCACGTCCACCACCTTCGCAAGCAGTTTCGCAGTATCGGCGTTCCCGGAGGCACTCGCGAGCTGAACGGCCCGGCCCAGTTTGGCCGTTGCTCCGTCCATATCGCCCGACTTGCGAAGATCCAGCCCTTGTTGGATGACCTGCGCCAGTTCCGCCTGCCCGGTGTAGTGGGCGACCTGGGGGTTGATCGACGTCGAGGCGACCATGTCGTCCGTCCACACGGCACGGACCAGGCCCTGCGCGCCCAGGTTCTGGACGGTGCCGTCGGGCTGCGGAATGATCAGCGAGATCCGGGCCGCCAGCATCTCCTGACCGATGTTCGCGGCCGGGACCTCCACGCATACGTGGTAGTCACGGGACTCGTCCCCCCAGGAACCCAGGGGGTAGTCACCAGCACGCGGCCCCGCCTCGGTACGCCGGCCGGTCAGTTCCTCGACCGTGGGCGCGACCTGCTTGACGAACTTCACAGTCGTGTCGACCGGGGTCCACAGCCGCATGGAGACGTCCGCGACCTCCTTGCCCATCGCCGTCTCCATCATCTGCGTGAAGTCGGCGGCGAGTCCGGCCGGATCGGCGACGATGTCGGCGGTGCCGAGCAGGGCGGAGGCGATCCCTGTGACTTCTTTCACTTCCCAGTCGGTGCCCACGCCGCGCGCGTCACAGGTGAAACGCCCCGCGCACGCGTCGAGCGCGGCCTTCAGGTCCTGGGGTGACTCGTGTTCGTTGCGGCCGTCGGTGAGCAGGATGCCGTGCCGGATGGCGACGTCCGCGGAGGACAGCAGGCGGTCGGCCAGTTTCAGCCAGGTGCCGATGGCCGTGCCGCCGCCCGCGCTGAGCGAGCGCAGCGCCCGTTTGGCCTGCTCGCGGGTGGTGGCGTCGGCGACCGCGAGGCGACCGTCGCCCGGGTAGACCTCCTTGGCCACATGTGTCCCGCCGATCACGGCGAAGTGCACACCGTCGCGCAGGGTGTCGATCGCGGCGGCCGTGGCGTCGCGGGCGTTGCGCATCTTGGTCGCCGGGTAGTCCATCGACCCGGAGCAGTCCACCATGATCGCCACAGCCGCGGACGGGCCCTGGCCGGGCGAGAAGAGGTGGGGCGCCGAGACCGCGGTGCCGATCGTGCCGCCGCCGGTCGCCGTCACCGTGACGATGGCGTTGACCTCGACGGCGCCCTCCGGCAGGTACTCGTTCTGGTACACGTCCACCGAGAACTGGGGCACGTTCGACTTCGAGAAATTGGCCATGCCTGCTTCGATCCCCCTCGAAAGCCCCCACCGGAGCGGGGTGATGACGGAATGCGGACCGGTCCCCTCCGGTCCGCTGAGGCATCCCCGTAACGCGGCCTCAGGCCGATCCTGCCCCCTGGGAGACGGCCGGGAACGGCACGAGGGCCACTGTTACGTTGTCGTGGCCCCCGCCGTCCAGGGCGTGGCCGACGAGCACCCGGGCGCTGTGCAGCGGTTGCGCGGCGGCGTCGAGCGGGACGACCCGGGCCATCTCCTCCGCCGCCTCCGCGTAGTTCCACAGGCCGTCCGTGCAGACCACGACCACGCCCGGCCGGTCCGGCTTGAACGCGGCGGTGTGCGGCTCCAGTTCGTAGGCGTCCGCGCCGAGCCAGCCGGTGATGGCGTGGGCGCGCTCGTCGGCGTAGGCCTCGGCCTCGCTCATCAGGCCCGCGGCGACCATCTGCGCGGCCCACGAGTCGTCCTCGGTGAGCCGGGCGGGGGGTGCGCTCCGGTCGACCGGGACCCAGTAGGCGCGGCTGTCGCCGACCCAGCCGACGATCAGCAGGCCCGAGGTGACCACGGCGCCGACGATGGTGCACGCGGGGGCGTTCTGGTGCGGGGCGTGCTCGCGGGCCGTGGCGGGTTCCGCGGCGAGCGAGTTGACCGCGCGCGAGGCGGCGATGATCGCGTCGTGCATCGCCTGCTGCGGGTGCGTGCCGCGTGGCAGGGCGGCCAGCAGTGCCTCGCTCGCCGCCTTCGATGCCGCCATCGAGGCGTCGTCGGGGCGGGTCGCCGAGGAGACGCCGTCGCAGACGATCGCCACGGAGGCGGGCGAGCCGTCCGGCAGCGCGGTGCTGCCGATGGCGAACGCGTCCTCGTTGCGGTGGTGGCGCAGGCCGCGGTCGCTGACCGCGGCCACCGGGCCGGACTCCTGCTCCATGTGGTCCCGTTCGCGCGGCTGGGCGTGGCCGCAGTTCTCGCAGTAGCCGTCGTCGTCCACGCGGCCGGCCCGGCAGGCCACGCAGACCTTGCCGCCGGCGCCCGCGGTCTGGGCCGCCGGGTCGGCGGACACCCGTGGGTCCGGTGCCTGGAGGAGGTACTCGTCGGGCTGCTGTGGCTGATGGGTCTCTGACTGTGCCGGATATCCGTCGGGCTGCGGGGCGTAGCCGCCGGGCGGCACGGGATGCCCCTCGGTGCCGCCGGGCGGCACGGGGTGGCCCGCGGCCTGCGGCGGATGGTCGAAGCGGACGCCCGCTGCCGGGGCCGGCGGGGCACCGGGGGGCGGAGGTGTGCCCGGGGGCAGCGCGGAGCCGCCGGAGTCCGTGCCCTGAAGGTCCGTCGGCAGGTGCGCCGCTTGAGATCCGCCCGCGCCGTCCGGCCCGGGGGCGGGCCAGCCGGCGCCGTTGGGCGGCACCGACGGCGGTTGGGGATACACACCGGCGGCCGGAGCGCCCTGCGCGGGCACCGAGCCGTTCATGGTGATGGTCGGGTTGTCCTCCGGCCGTACCGGCACGGCGGACAGGTCGTATCCGCACGCGCCGCAGAAACGGTCACCCGATTCGAGGGGTTCCTCGCAACTCGGGCAGGCGGACAACTGGGGCATCTGCGACATCAACTACACCCACGTCCGGGGGCGGTAACGATTGGCACGTTCCACCAGGTCGATCCTCTCCTCGCCGCCCCGCGCCAGCCGGGCCAGCGTGCGGTACGAGCGTTCCAGTCCGAAACGCAGGCCCCGCTCGTCCAGGCCGCTGCCGAGCAGCGTCCGTCCCCCGGCGGCGGGAGGGGCGGAACCCTGGCCCCCGGAGAGTACCCAGTCCAGCGCGCAGCCGAGGACTTCGGCCGACAACTGCTCGCGCCGCGCCGGGTCCAGACCGTACGCGTCCAGGGCCTCGACCTGCGCCGCGGCGGCCGTCAGGTCCTCCAGGAACGGTACGTCCGAGGCGGTCGCCGTGCGCTGCCGCAGCCTCGCCCGGACGGCGGCCACGCGCGCTGCCGTGTAGTGGATGGAGGACTCCGGGACCGACTCCAGGGTCCGTACGGCGCTGCGCCGGTCCTCGGTCGCCAGCTGCACGCGGGCCAGCCCGAACGCGGCGCTCACATAGCTCGGGTCGGTCGACCACACCAGCCGGTAGTACTCGGCGGCGTTGTCGAGCTGGCCCAGCACCTCCGCGCACAGGCCCAGCGCCAGCTTGGGCGCGATCTCGCCGGGGAAGGCGTCGTAGATCGCGTCGAAGGCGAGCGCGGCGCCCTCGTCGTCGCCCGTCACCAGCGCGGCCACGCCCCGGTACCAGACCACCCGCCAGTCGTCGGGCCGCTCCCCCTCCAGCGTGACCAGCGCCTCCAGCGCGGCGGCCGGATCACCGGTCTCCAGCCAGGCCCGGATCTGCCGCAGCCGCGTCTCGATCGACGGGGCCGGAGCCGCCGCGAGGGCGCCGAGCAGTTCGGCCGGGGCGGAGGTCATCAGGCCCGCCAGGAAACCGGCGTTGGGGTCGGACGGGTCGACGCGGGGGACGGGAAGGGCGAGGGCGGCGGCGGGGGTGTCGACGGGCTTGACGAGGCCGTGGAGGGTGGGGAGGCTCTGCGCGCCACCATGGCCGCCGCCCGGGCCCGGCCCTGCCGCGGCTCCTCCCACTCCGGCGTGAAGCCGGGCGGCGTGGGGCTGGGAGGGGACAGCGGGCAGCGCCGCCGCGGTCCCGGAGTGGCGCCGGTTCCGTACCGCCCTCGCCCCGAGCCTGGACACCTCACCGTCCAGCTTCGGGAACAACACCGTGTCCGTGACCCGCAGCTCGGGCCCGAACAGTGTGGACAGGGCGGGCCGGGCGCGGCCCGTCTGGAGGGAGACGACCTCCCGCAGGACGCCCGTCAGCTGCTCGGTCATCTCCTGAGCGGAGGCGAACCGGCGGGCCGGGTCGGGATCGGTGGCCCGGACCAGGAGGCGGTAGAACGACTCGTACTGCCGGAAGACCTCGATGTTGTCCGGGTCGGGCAGGGAGTCGACGTAGACGTTCGTGTAGCCCTGGAAGTCGAAGGTCAGGACGGCCAGGGTGCGGGCGACGGTGTAGAGGTCGCTCGCCACCGACGGGCCGACCTCGGCGACCTCCGGCGCCTGGTAGCCGACCGTGCCGTAGATGGCCGACTCCTCGTCGTCCATCCTGCGGACCGCGCCCATGTCGATCAGCTTGAGCTGGTCCTCGGTCTGGATGGCGTTGTCGACCTTGAAGTCGCAGTACAGCAGGTTGCGGCTGTGCAGATGACCGAGCGCCTCCAGGGCCTCCAGGCCGTACGCGCAGGCCTGTTCCACCGGCAGCGGGTCGCGCCTGCCCTGCGGGGTGCGGCGGGAGTTGGCGATCTCCTTCAGCGATTTCCCGCCGACGTACTCCATGACGATGTAGCCGTCGAGGGAGCCGGTGCGCTGGTCCAGGTGCTCCACGAAGTTGTAGATCCGCACGATGTTGGCGTGCTCGATCTCCGCCAGGAAGCGCCGCTCGGAGATGGCCGCGGCCATGGCGTCCTGGTCGCCGGTGTCCAGCAGACCCTTGAGGACCACCCAGCGGTCGGAGACCGCCCGGTCGACGGCCAGGTAGATCCAGCCCAGGCCGCCGTGCGCGAGGCAGCCCACCACCTCGTACTGGCCGTGCACGACGTCCCCGGCCTTCAGCTTCGGCACGAACGAGTACGGATGGCCGCACTTGGTGCAGAAACCCTCCGTACGTCCCGGACGGTCGCCGCGCGCGCGGCCCACCTGGGCGCCGCAGTCGGAACGCGAGCAGAACCGCTTCCGCTCGGGCACCTCGGGGTTGTCCAGGACCATGGCGCGCGGGTCGGGCCGCGGGATCGGCGGGACCTGGACCAGTCCGGCGCCCAGCCGGCCCCGGGACGAGGAACCGGCGGCGGAGCCGGAGCTGCGCACCGACACCGAGCGGCCCGTCGCCTTGCCCGACAGGGAGCGCGAGAGGCGTCCCGACACCGAGCGGCGGGACTTCGACGACTGGGACGACGTACGGGAACTGCGGCCGGTGGAACGGGAGCTGCCGCTGCCCCCCGAGCCGCGGGAGCCGCCCTTGCCGCCGGCGGTGATGCCGGTCGGAGGTGACCCGACCATGCCGTTCGACGCGACGACCGGGGCCAGGCCGCAGGTGTCGCAGTACAGTTCGCCGCCGCCCACGTCTTCGTAGCTGCCTCCGCAGGCGGGGCGCTGGCAGGTGCGCTGCGGATCGCCCGGTGTTCCGCCCGGTGACCGGCTCGGCGGTTCGTTCGGCGGTTCGTTCGGTGCCTGACTCACGGACTCCCCCTTGTCGCTCATGCGCCCGGCCCCCTCCGGTCGTCCTCCGGCACGCCCGGGTCCGCCACCCGCGGGCCGCCGAGCAGTTCCGCGGCGGCCTTCTGGTAGCGCAGCACGGCCTGTTCGGCGGCGCGCAGGTCGCAGGGGGCGCTCCACAGCATGCGGCGGGCCTTCTCGTACCGCTCGACGAGCAGCGTGTCCTCGGCGAAGCCGTGCCGGGCCACCTTCGCCTTGTACGCGTCGAGCCGGCCACGCAGTTCGGCGCGGACCGCCAGGGGTGCGGTGACCGCGGTCAACGACTCGCGGGCCCGCAGCAGTTCGTCCTCCGCCTTCTCCTCCAGCGACTCCAGGAGCGGGGACAGCCGGTGCCACTGTGCCTGTCTGCGGTACTCCGCGGCCGCCGCTAGCTGCTCCTGCAATGCGGTCGGCGGTCCGCTGACGACCGGCACCTCCGTCGCCGCGATCTTCGCGAGCACCTCGCCGCGCGCGGCGCGCGCCTCGGCGAGCGTCCGGTCAGCGCGGCTGAGCACGTCCCGCAGTCGGACGATCCGCTTCTCGGCGTCCTGCCGTACGGTCAGGACCGCGTCGATCTCCCGGCGTACGTCCTCCAGGGCGCGCGCCTCACGGTCGTACACCGTCGTGTCCGGCCTGCCGCCGCCCGGGGCCGAACTGCCCTCCGCGGCCAGCCAGAACGCCAGCGGGTCCGACACCACCTGCTCGCGCAGCTTGGTGAGCGTACGGGTGATGCGCTCCAGGTCGTCGCCCGCCGGGTGCTCTCCGGGGCGCACCCCGACCGAGTGCGCGAGCCGGCGGGTGCGCTGGAGCTCGGCCGCCAGCAGATCGATCCGGGCGGGCAGCGCCGACCAGACCGCGTCGGCCGCGACGACCATGTCCAGGCTCGTCGCGTACAGCTCGTTCATCCGGTCGACGAGGGTGGCGAGCGAGTAGCGTTCGCTGAGTTTGTTCCCCGTGCCGTGCAGGGTCGGGGCGTTGGCCGTAGCGGTGACGCTGCCCGCGACCGTGACCGACTCGCCGTTCAGCAGCTCCGTCAGCTCCACCAGGTCCTCGCGGCTGGACCAGCGGCGGCGGGCGCGGATCTCCCGGGCGGTGCGCAAGGCGTCCGTGTACGCGTCGAAGTACGTCCACAGCAGCGTGATCGACGCCTCCGTGGACGTCCAGCGTTCCTGGGTGACGCCGGTGAGCTCGGCGCCCTCCAGGAGTCTGCGGCCCGCGTGGTCCTGGAGGGCGAGGAGCGAGGTCTCGATCGCCTCGTGCTCCGCGCCGAGCCGCGCCAGCGCACGGTCCACCTCGTCCCGGTCCATCACCGGCCCGGTGGATCCCGTGACGCCCATCGATCACCTCTCGCTGCGGTTGTGCCGGTTGGGGGGTCGGTGCGGTTGTCAGGTCGTGCGCAGGTACTGCGGTGGTGGTGGTTCCGACTTCTCCGAAATCTTGCCCAGTGTCGCCGACAGCCATTTGTTGTACGACGCCTGCCAGCCGTTCGCGGTGTCCTTGCGGTAGTCCACCAGGATCTGGTTGACCCGGCGTACCAGATCGTCGGCGTCCTTCTTCATCGCCACGCCGTAGTACTCGGCAGTGAAGGCGTCGCCCTTGAGCTCGACCGTCGGATCCTGTGCCGCCTGGCTCGCGGCGAGCGCGCCGTCGGTGACCACCGCGTCGGCCTCGCCGAGCTGGAGCCTGACGAGGCAGTCGAGTTGGTTCGGGACGGTCTTGGAGATGTCGGTCGTGGCGGGGAGTTTGCCGCTCTCCTTGTCCGCTTCCAGCGTGGAGTACGCCGTGGAGCCCGCGGCCGTGCAGATCCGCTTGCCGGCGAGCGTGCCGTCGTAGCCCTTGATGGGCGAGGACTTGGGGGCCAGGACCTGTTGTCCGGTCTTGAAGTACGGCGCGGAGAAGGCGACCTCACCGATGCGCTCGCAGTTGATCGTCATCGTGCGGACGACCATGTCCACGCTGCCGTCCCGGATCGCCGGGATGCGCTCGTTGGTGGGGATCGCCTTGAACTGGACCGCGTTCCGGTCGCCGAGTATGTCCTCGGCGATGCGGTGGACCAGGTCGATGTCGAAGCCCTCCAGCTCCCCGCGCTTGCCGCTGTTGGGGTCGCGGTAGCCCCAGCGGTAGCCGTTCTGGTCGACGCCGACGATCAGCTTGCGCTTGCCGCCCTGACGGTTCTTGATCTTCTGGATGGTGTCGCCGTCGGCGGAGGAGGGCGACAGGGTCTGCTTCTCGGGGTCCTCGCAGTCCTCTTCGGCCTTGATCGTGGCCGACTGGGCGACGGACTGGTCGTCCACGCTCCTCGGTCCCGACAGCGGGAGGCACAGGGCGAAGACCGCCACCAGGGCGCAGACGACCGCCATCGCGGCCACCCCGCCCCAGCCCTTCAGACTGGCCCGCAGACGTCGTGCTCGCATGGTCGTGCCCCCTTTCACCCGTGTCCCGTTCATCGGTACTCCGACAGCCTGCGGCCGATGCCGAGCACCGCGCCGGCGGCGCCGAGCACCGCGAGGACGGCCGCGCCCGCCGACAGGCCCGTCAGGGCGTCCCGGCCGTCACCGGCCGCGCGCTTGAACTCGGTTTCCTCGTGCGCGAGTGCCCTGCGCAGGTTGTCGTCGACGCTGTCGAAGCACTCGCCGGTCGTCTTCCCGGTGCCGACGACCTTGTCCAGCGCCTGCTGGTAGTTGCCGTTCTCGTCCTGCTCGCGGGCCGCGGCGTGGCGCTTCTTCCACTCCGCCATGTTGCCGACGGCAGCGGTGACGGGGCTTTCGCCCGATGCGTCGTCGGCGAGTTCGCCTGCGGCCGCCAGGTGCTTGCCCAGGGCTTTGATGTCCGTGCGGAAGTCGTAGTCGTAGGCGTCGTAGGTCTCGTCGCCGACCTTCTTCGTCTCGGCGCCGCGGGCCACCAGCGTCAGGTTCTCGTTGCCCCTGGCCTTGAGGGAGGCGATACGGGCGTCGTGCAGCACGTTCAGGGAACGGACGCCGTGGTCGTAGGAGTCGTTCAGGCCCGCGCGGGCGACGCTGTGGCCGATGACCAGCCAGAGGAGGACCACGGTCGCGGTGGCCGTGGCGGCGACCAGGCCGTGGTTCAGGACGCGGTTGGTGCGCTGGTAGTTGCGGTGCTGGGCCCAGGCCAGGGCGGCCAGGGCGGCGACGCCGAGGGCGATGGCGGCCCAAGGGTAGGGCGTGGCGGCCGCGTAGTCCGCGCGCAGGCGCTGGTTCTCCTTCTTGTACAGGTCCTCCGCCGCCGGGAGCATCTCCTCCTGCATCTTCTCGTTGGCGTAGCGGAGGTAGGCGCCGCCGACCGGGAAGCCCTGGCGGTTGTAGGTGCGGGCGCGTTCGACCAGGCCCTTGTACTCCGGGAGGAGTCTGTTGAGCTTGGCGATGGTCGCCGCGGACGGGGAGTCCGGGTCCGAGTTGGCGGCGGCGTTGACGAGTTTCTCCGCTGCCGTGCGGATGTCCTTCTCGTAGCGGTCGCGGGAGGCGGCCGTCTCCTGGCCGCCGGCGAGGAAACCGCTGGAGGCGGCGGTGTTGGCGTCCGCGAGGGAGCGGTAGATGTCGGCCGCGTCCGAACTGAGGGGCTGGCTGCTGGTGAGGACGTCGTCGGCGGCGGCCGCGCGCTCGGTCATCTGCCAGGCGGTGACGGCGCCGAAGGCGACGACGAGGAGCGCGAGCAGGGCGCCGATGATCCGCAGGCGGCCGGGCTCCGTGGTGGCGGCGGCCCGGAGTTGGTCCAGCCCCTCGGCGAAGGCGGTACGCCGGGGCTGAGGTTCAGCGGGGCCGTGGGGAGCTTGGGCCGGTGGTGACGGTGGTGCCGGCTGGGCCGGCACGGCCGGGAGAGTGGGCATGCCCGGCCCCGTTGGTGGTGTGCTGCTCGTCGGCAGGTGTGTCACTGTGACCTCCCCCATGGTCATCCGTCGCCGCAAGTATCCCTTCCGGCACTGACATCCGCACCGGCCTTGCCTCGATCTTGATCTGATCGCAGCGCGAGGCACCACCCCTTGCCCAGAAACACGTCAGGGGAATCGGTTCGGTTCCCGCCGGGAACGCGCACAGCTACTCCACATAGCGGCGAAACCCTTGCGCCGGCGCTTTGAAGCCGCACGCTTCGTAGAAGCTGTGCACGTACTCGTCGTCCGCCGCCAGCAACTGCACCTTGTAGCAGCCGGCCGACTCCCCCAGCCGCACGGCCGCCTCCATCAGCCGGCGCCCGACGCCCCGCCGCTGGAAGCGGCCGGCCACCACCACGTTCTCCACGAACAGGATGGCCCGGCCGCCGCGGGTGAGATTCGGCATCACGACGCAGTCCGCCGTCCCGGCCACGACTCCGTCGGCCTCGGCGACCAGGACGGTCCGCCCCTGCTGCCCGGATATGACCGCCCAAACGGCCTCCGCGGTCTCCTGGGGCAACGGCGCGTCGTCCGGGTTCAGTTCACCGTAGAGGCCCAGCAGCGCCCTCAGATCCGCCTCGTCTGCCGCCCGTGTCGTGATCTTCATGGGGTGAGCGTAGAGCGAGGGGATCGGCGCGCGTTCGGGCACTCACAGTTGGGGGGCGAGCCCGCGGACCGTCAGTCCCCCGTCGGTGTCTCCCCGCGGCGGAGCACGATCAGGGTCGTTCCGCCGATCAGGACCAGGGCGATGGCGATGCCGGCGATGAGAGGGGTGACTCCGGAGCTGCCGGTTTCGGCGAGGTTGGTGTCCGAGGCCGTGCCGCCCACCGAGGCCGGGCTCGGTTCGCTGAGGGTTTGCGTGGCCGTGCCGGTCTGGCTGCCCTGGATCTGACAGTCCAGCATGCCGGTGAAGCGCTGGGTGAAGCCGCCCGGGCCGTGGATCGTGAAGTCGTAGGCCTGGTCCTCCTGGAGCGGGACCGTCACCGTTCGGGACTCGCCCGCGGCGATGGTGTGCTCGAGTCCGGCCAGTTCGAAGGTGAAGGGCTCGTCGCCCTTGTTGGACGCGATGATGTCCACACCGCCCTCGGCGCAGTTCTTCGCCGCCGTCAGTGCCGGGACCGGGCCCTCCTTCGCCCAGGTCGCCGCGGCCGCCGCCGACACCGTCGACTCGCTGGAACCGGCCAGGATCTGCGTCTGGCTCCGGCTCTCGGAGGCGAACGCACGGCCGACCGGCACGGTGGTCGAGGCCTGCGCGGTCAGTTCCGCCGTGCCGGCCGCCGCGTCCTTGGGCACCTCGAAGAAGACCTGCCCGCCGTCGGACGTGGAGGTGACGGCCTTGCCCTGCTTGTCGACGATCCGGACCCCGCTCGTGGCGGCGTCCGCGGGTGGGCTCACCGTCACACTGCGGGCACCGGTGCGCACCGTCACCGGGCCCAGCCGCTCCCCCGGCCGGCCGGAGACCGCCGGCGGGTCGAGGGTCAGCGAGGCCCGGGGCTCCGGCCGGCTCCGGGCGTCCTTCTCCAGATAGTCCGCGAGCTGCTCGGCCTGCGGGTCGAGGGCGTCGACGGCCACGTCGTCCGAATAGCGCCAGATGGCCACCTGCGTGCCGGACGCCGCGTCCTGCTCGGTCAGCGCACCGCGGACGCCCGCCTTCCGCGCCAGCGCCGCGAGGTCGTTCACCTGCGGGTATGAGTTCTCAAGGATCCAGCGGATCCGGCCGGCGTCCTTGTTGGCACCCAGGGAAGTGCCGCTCCAGGGCGTCTCGTGGTACTTGGCGTCCCGCTGCGTCGGGTTGTGCAGGTCGACGCAGTACGTCTGGAGCATGCCGCCGCCGTCGACGGACATCTCGAACAGGCCTGCCGACACCTGCTGGTCCCCGCTGTCGCCGTGTATCACCGCGGTGCCGAACGTCTTGAGCCCGGCTATCGTCGCGGTCGCTCCGCCCTGACTCGGCGTGGTCTCCTCGGCGGCCGCCTGGCCGGCGCCGGCCAGCCCGCCCGCGGCGACGAGCCCGGACACCAGCGTCGCGGCACCGAGGCGGGCAGCCCCTCGCCTGCGTACGGACACCGCAGAGAACGAAGCAAACACCAAATTCCCCTTCGAGCAGGACCCGTCGATGTGGGGGGTACGGTCCCACCAGCAGAATCAGAAGCCTCGCAGGCCGCAAGAGCCCCGAGAGCCATGCCCGGCATCCTAGGTACGCGGCAGACGCCGCTCGCCGGTGAGACGGTCGGACGAGTGATCCGACTCGGAATCGTTATCGCCAAGACCCCTTGTGAGCAGGGCTTATCGACAAGTCCACCGCCGATTTTTCGGTGCGCACTCGCCGATAAGCCGCAGTTCGGGCAGGCAGTCGGGTGATTGACGTCACGTCAACGCGGCGGCTTCCGGAGGTTGTTGAGCGGTTGCGTCCATGGGGTCCGGGATCAGGTCCGGCGAACCCCCCGGCGAGGTCTCCCAGTTGGGTTCCGGCTGCGTCGACGCGGACGCCGGCTCCGACTTGCCGGCTCGGCGGAACGCCGAGGTGCCCCAGGCCAGGTCGTGGCCGATCGCGACCGCGTCGATGTCCGCGGAGGTCCAGCTCTGCCCCTCGCGCACATCGGTCCGCACCTTCAGCCTGCCCTGGACGATCACGGGCTCGCCCACGGTCAGTGACGCGGCCGTGTTCGTGGCGAGCTGCCGGTTGGCCCACACCGTGAAGAAGTTGGTGTGCCCGTCCGTCCACATGTTCTTCTCGCGGTCCCAGTAGCGCGCGGTCACGGCCATCCGGAACCTCGCCGACGGGCCGGACGCCATCTCCCGGTACACCGGTTGCGTCGCCACCCTGCCGACCGCGCAGACCATCGTCTCGTTCATCGCGAACCCCTCCCTCGCCCGGACTGCGACACCGGGCCGACACTCGTACGGGCCCCTCCCGTACGGCTGTGTCTGCCAGACTGCCGCCGCCGGGCCGAGCCCGCTGAGCGCTGTGGATCACCGCCCGCCTGTGGACAACGCCGCCACCCGGGCGGGTGACGGCGAGCGGTGTGTGATGCGGAGGGGCGCGGGCGTATGACGCGGAGGGGCGTACGACGCGGAGGGGCGGCGGACGCGGAGGGGCGTACGACGCGGCGCGGCGGCGGACGCGGAGGGGCGTACGACGCGGCGCGGCGGCGGACGCGGAGGGGCGTACGACGCGGCGCGACGAGGGACCTGGAGTGGCGCGCGACGCCAGTTTCCGAATGACGCCGACCCGGCGTCAGCTCCCCGCCCCCACCACCCTCCCGTACTGCTCCCGAACCTCCCGGTACCGCAGCAGCTCCGCCGCCACCGGATCCAGCACCCGGGCCCGCCCGCACCCGGCCGCCGCCTCCCGCAACCTGCGTTCCGCCTCCAGGCCGTAGCGCCGGGCCGGCCCCCGCGCCGCCATCCGGCAGCTCCACTCGATGAGCGGCCCGCCGACGATGCCGATCACCATCAGCAGCACCGGTACGCCCAGGTTCGGCGACATGACCCCGACGATCTGGCCCAGCAGCCACAGGCCGCCCAGGAACTGGAGGATGGTCATGGACGCCTGGGTCAGGACGGCCATCGGCCACCACCCCGGCCGCGGCGGCCGCCCTGTCGGCACTCCCGCGCGCGCGCTCAGCTCGTCCAGCGCCTCGGGCAGCCCCTGGGAACCGCGGACGGCGGCCTCGCGCACCGCCTGCGCCCAGGGCGCGGGCAGACCGGCCGAGGCCCGGTCCGCCACCGTCCGTACCGCCTGTTCGACCCGCTGCCGGGCGGTGGCCTCCTCGTCGGCCTGCGTGCGCGAGGGAAGCCGCCCCGTGGCGGGCTCGCCGCGGTCCTGGTACCAGCGCCACAGCCGCAGCCAGGGCGTGCCGCAGGCACGGTTGGCGTTGCGCAGCCACGCGCGTTCGGCGGCCTCGCCCGCCGCCGTGGCGCCCACGGCGTCCGCGAGCCGGTCCGAGAACTCCTCCCGGGCCTGTTCGCTGAGCCCTGTCCGGCGCTGCGTGGCGTAGACGGGCCACAACCGGGCCGCCGCGATGTCCACGTCGGCCGAAATGCGGCGGGCCGGCGCCGTGCGATCCGCCACGAACTGACCGAGCGCCTCGCGCAGTTCACCGACGCCGTCCCCGGTGAGCCCGGACAGCGCGAGCACGGTCGCACCCGGTTCGCCGTACTCCCCGAGGGCGATGCCGTCCTCGTCGAGGAGCCGCCGAAGATCGTCGAGGACCTGCTCGGCGGCCTCCCCGGGCAGCCGGTCGATCTGGTTGAGGACGACGAACATGACCTCCGCGTGGGCCGCCATCGGCCGCAGATAGCGCTCGTGAAGGACGGCGTCGGCGTACTTCTCCGGGTCGACGACCCAGATGACCGCGTCGACCAGCGCCAGGATGCGGTCCACGTGCTCGCGGTGCTGTACGGCCGCGGAGTCGTGGTCAGGCAGGTCGATGAGGACGAGTCCGCGCAGCTGGGACTCCCCGTCCCCGGTCGGCAGCGGGCGCCGACGCAGCCGGGGCGGGATGCCGAGCCGTTCGATGAGGGTGGCGGCCCCGTCGCTCCAACTGCACGCGATGGGCGCCGCGGTGGTGGGACGTCGTACGCCCGTCTCCGAGATGGCCACCCCGGCGAGCGCGTTGAACAGCTGTGACTTGCCGCTGCCCGTGGCGCCCGCGATGGCGACGACGGTGTGCTGCCCGGAGAGCCTGCGCCGCGCGGACGCCTCGTCGAGCACCCGGCCCGCCTCCGCCAGCGTCCGGCTGTCGAGCCGGGTGCGGGAGAGCCCCACCAGTTCACGCAACGCCTCCAGCCGGGAGCGCAGCGGCCCGTCGTACACCAGCGGGGACACCGACGACGGGGCGGCGGGACGGCTGTCCCTCACGGTGTACTGCTTTCCTGCGGTGGTCTCGTCGACCCGCCGTGCGATGAGCCCGTCGTCCCAGGTGCCGGAGGAGTCCGTGCGGGGATCAGTACGGGAATTCATACGGGAATCCGCACAGGGAGCAGTCCGGGAGGAGGAGTCGCCGTCCGGCACGCCCCCGGAGGCGTTCGAAGCGGCGTTCCTGGAAGCATTGTTCCCGGGGGCGTTCTCGGGGGCGTTCTCGGGGGCGTTCTCGGGGGCGTTTTCGGGGGCGTTCTCGGGGGCCCTCGACGATGGATTGTCGGCGGCTCCCGCCTTGTCCGCGTCGCCCGGCTGGTCGGCGCGCTCGGTGTGGTCCTGGTCAGTGACGGCGGTCACCGGTCACCTCTCCTTCTGAAGTACGGACAGGGCGGCGATGAGTTCGGCCTGGGGCTCCGGATGGACGTCGAGGGCGTCGAGCGGGGCGAGCCGGCGCTCGCGCTCGTCGTGCAGGACCCGGTCGACGTGCTCGGCGAGCAGCCGTCCGGCCCGATCGCGCAGCCGCAGCGCGCCGTGGGCGCCGATCCGCTCGGCGAGCCCCTCCCCGGCCATCCGTCCCCGGCGGCCGCCCAGCAGGGAGGTGGCGACCAGGGCGGCGACCAGCTCTGGGTCGGGCGCGAGGTTGCGGTCGAGCTCGCGCACCTCGTCCTCGGCGTACTCCTCGAGCTCACGCCGCCACCGCCGTACGGCGAGACCGATCCGGTGCTCGGCGCTCTCCGCGGCGGGTTCCCGGTCGGCGAGCCCGGGTAGGGCCGCCGCGGGTTCACGCCGCCAGGCGTCGTCGATGCGCTCGTCGGCGGCGGTGACGGCGCACAGCAGCAGCGCGCTCAGGCTCTCCACGAGCGCGTCGAGGAGTTCGCCGGCGGTGCAGTCCAGGGGGAAGGCGCGCCACCGCTTGAGGGCGTCCCCGGCGAGCACCGCCCCGGCCTGCAACCGGCCCCGCACGCGCGTGTGCTCGCGGTCGTACGCCCCGTCGACGGCGGCGGTGAGCCGTAGCGCGGCGGCGTACTGTGCGGCGGCGGCGCCGGCCAGCTCGGGCATCCGGGACTTCAGGGAGTCGAGGACGCCGTGCGCGGTACGGGCCATGACCTGCTGACGGGCCGCCGGATCCTGGGCCTGGTGGACCAGCCAGGTGCGCAGCTGGGCCACGGCGCTGGCCGGCAGGAGCCCGCCGCCCCAGGCCGACTCGGGCAGTTCCGGCACGGTGAACCGCGGCACCTCGCCGAGTCCGGCCTTGGTGAGCAGGGCGCCGTACTGCCGTGACACCTCGGCGACCACTTGGTGGGGCACGCGGTCCAGGACGGTCACGAGAGTGACGTCGTACTCCTTGGCGGTGCGCAGCATGTGCCAGGGGACGGCGTCGGCGTAGCGGGCGGCCGTGGTGACCATGATCCAGATGTCGGCCGCGCAGATGAGCTCGGCGGCCAGGACGCGGTTGTCGGAGACCAGGGAGTCGATGTCGGGGGCGTCGAGGAGGGCGAGGCCGGGCGGCATCGTCTCGGTGGTCTCGACGCGCAGCACGCGTGCGGGGTTCTCGCCCGGGAGCAGCAGATCGTCCGTGGGGTCCTGCTGGGGAACCCACACGCGCGTGAGATCGGGCAGCACCCGCATCCCACTGAACCAGTGATGATCCTCCGGATGGCAGACCAGCACGGGCGTCCGTGTCGTCGGCCGCAGCACCCCGGCCTCGCTGACCCGACGCCCCACGAGGGAGTTCACCAGCGTGGACTTCCCGGCTCCGGTGGAGCCCCCCACGACGGCCAGAAGTGGCGCTTCGGGGTCTCTCAGTCGGGGCACCAAGTAGTCGTCGAGCTGGGCGAGCAGTTCGTCGCGACTGGCACGCGCGCGTGGAGCCCCCGCCAGGGGCAGCGGGAAGCGTGCGGCGGCGACACGGTCGCGCAGGGCGGAGAGTGCGTCGAGCAGCTGAGGCCGTACGTCCAAGGTCACCACATGCGAAGAATGCCCAATTTTAGGGGATTTCTGAAGCATATGAGCATGTCTGCGCGCCGACGGAACACAAGGGACGGAAGGGACTACTGGGACACGGGCCCGCTCCAGGCATAACGAGTGCACAACACCCGATGCCTCTGACGCCAAAAGCGGTGCACGATTCGTACCTGCCTGCGATTATCAGGACCGCTTCACCGAACCTCCACATCGAGCCACGGAGGCGAAGCAACAGGGACAAGGACGCGGGAGCCCTATCCTTGTCCCCGGCAACGTCACGGATCGGCCCACACCAGGGCACCACGACAGAGGCCACCACACCGGCCCCCGTAGCTCAGTGGATAGAGCAGGCGCCTTCTAAGCGCTTGGCCGCAGGTTCGAGTCCTGCCGGGGGCGCCACCTCCTACCAGCAAAAACGCCCCAGAGGGGATCTCCCCTCCAGGGCGTTTCGTGTCTCTGACGGCAACGCTGACGGCAACGGCCCCGTCATTCGCCGGACAGCAGGTCTCCCAGCTTGTCCAGAGCGGCCCGCTTCTCCGTCATGTCGGCGTGCGCGTAGATGTTCATGGTCACGTCCAGGGCGCTGTGCCCGACGATGTCGCGGACGATGTGCGGCGGGATCCCGAGGCCCAGCAGCAGGGTCACGCAGGTGTGGCGGAGGTCATGGAAGCGGACGTCCAGGCCGAGCCGCTCGCGGATCGGGTAAAAGTGCCGGTTCAGGTTCCGGGGCTCGATCGGGGTCCCCCGCCGGGTGGTGAAGACCAGGCCGGTTTCCTGCCACTGCTCCCCTGCGGCTTCGCGCTCTTCCGCCTGGCGCTCCCAGTGCCGGCGGAGTGCGTCCACGCACACGGCCGGAAGCGGCAGGGGGCGCTCCGAGCGGCGCGTCTTGGGCGCGGTGAGCGTCAGCTCTCCGTTGACCCGCTGCAGGGCCGTACGGATCTCCAGGGATCCCCCGTCCAGGTCAACGTCCGACCAGTGGAGTCCCAGCAGTTCGCCACGCCGGAGCCCCAGGTACAGCGCGAGCACGTACGCCGCACTCAGCCGGTCGTCACGCACGTCGTCCAGGAGCTTCTTCCCCTCGGCGACGGACAGACCGCGGCCGACCCGGTACCGAGGAGTCTGGACCTGCACGAGCTTGGCAACGTTGCGCTGCACCAACTCCTCACGGACCGCGTGCTGGAGCGCGTTCCGCAGCACCGCATGCAGGTACTGGACCATGCGCGGCGACAGCCGACGCTCGCAGCACCGCTTGGGAGTGGCAGCACAGCAACGGCGCGCACCGGCCGGACGAGCGGCGTCACGTCCTTGAGCACAGCACTGGCAGGCCTGCCGAGCCCAGCCTGTTGTCCAATGGCCGGTTCGATGCCGCCACGCAGCTCGTTGGGGACGCTGGCGAGTACCTTCGCCCCGGCATGGACGACGCGAGCCCGGCGTTCCTGTCGATCTACGGAACCCTGTACCTCGCGGGCTCCATGGCTGCGGCCCGAGCGGAGGACCGTGCAACGACCCAGACCTTCCTTGCGGAGGCCGACCAGGCGGCGGAACCGACGCCAACCACGTCTGGACCGCTTTCGGTCCCACGAATGTGGCGATCCACCGGGTGGCGACCGCCGCCGAGCTGGGTGACATGCAGATCGCGGTGGACCTGGGCCCGGAGATCGACACCAGCGGCCTGCCGACCGAGCGCCGGACCCGGCACAACCTCGAAGTGGCGCGAGCGCTCAGCGCCCACAACCGCATGGACGGCGCTCTGGTGAAGATCCTTGAAGCGGAGAGCTGGGCACCTGAGCAGGTACGAAGCCACTACCTCGCCCGCGAGCTGGTGCTCACCTGGGTCCGGAACCAGCGAGGCCGGCCGAGCCGCAGTCTGGCGGACCTGGCCAACAGGCGGCATGTCGTCTGAGCTGGGTACCCTCGGCTGCATGGCGCCGACTGAACAGGAAGCGAAGATGGCGCATCCGCGTATGGCAGCGGGTGCGCTCTTCTTTGATGCCGCTGGGCGAGTCCTCATGGTGGAGCCCACATATAAGGACTACTGGGAGATCCCCGGCGGCTACGTCGAGACCGGCGAATCCCCTCTGCACGCGGCCGTCCGCGAGGTCCAGGAGGAGCTGGGCATCACCCCACTCCTTGGGCGCCTGCTCGCGGTCGACTGGGCCCCGAACGAGGCCGAGGGCGACAAGGTGCTGTACCTGTTCGACGGCGGCCAGCTCGGCCAGGACGTCCTGGCCCGGATCAGCTTGCAGCCCGAGGAGCTGAAGAGCTTCGCCTTCTTCACTCCCGAGCAGATCTCGGAGCACACCATCCCGCGATTGGCTCGGCGCATCATTGCAGCAACAGAGGCCCGAGACGCAGCTGCGCCTGTCTACCTGGAGCACGGGCAGACACCCGGCACCGAGGCGGCGTGACAACGCCCCGCAGCATGAGTCGAGCGGAAGGCATCCACCTCGTCCAGCGGCTCATGAACGCCGACTATGCCGACGAGACCGAAGCCGACGAGATCATCGCAGCACTCGTGCGCGGACTTGGCTGCCCACACGTCAGCGACTACGTCTTCTGGGACCACGATCCCCAGCTGACGGCGGAGAAGGTCGTCGACCGAGCCCTGTCCTACGAGCCGTTCGCCCTGTAACCGCACACTCGACCGCATCGCGGTAAGAGTTTCCCTACTTCATCAAGTGCCCGCGCACGGCGCGGGCGCGCGCCGCCTCTGCGGCGCGGCCTGCCTCCTGTCTGCGCCCCGGCTGGCCGCGCCCGGCGGCGCGCTCGGCGGCTGCGGGCATGAAGTGGGGGGACACCCTCTGTGGCTGGGGCGGTCGCACCCTAAAAGGGTGTCCTACAAAGCATTTGTGATCGCCTCCATTTCGCCATCCCGCCTTCCGGGAAGCTTAAGAATATATCTCAGATCTTTGAGGTTTTCCCTGGCGCATTCCCCCTCGAAATAAGGGTCATCCTGCATTTCCTCCCATTCCTTTGGAGGTGACAGCTTCCCCGGAAGGGAAATTATCACGGGGTGCGATGTAACCTTCCCGTTCTTATCGAAGCTTAGCTCAAGGGTGAGTCGAAACAGCATGCCATCAATAAACGGGTTCTCCGTATCCAGGCCGGTTTCGATCCTGATGCGCGTCGCTTCGTTCGGCTTCAAGAAGTCGTTCATCTCGATCGATACGTCGAACTTTGCCTTCTTTGGGTCCAGCGGGAGCGTCATCTTGTACCTACTGGACACGGGTATAGGGGCCCCGATGCCGCATGTGCCAATTACGCGCCACTCGCTCACATGCGCAGTGGCCCGCTTGAGAATGGACGTCTTGCTTCCAAGGTTCCGCATCTTAACGTCCAGAAAGACAGTTTCCTCTCCCCGTCCAGCTGGAGAAACATCAACCAATTCCAAAGCAGAGCTTGCGTCCAGGACCTTCTTCGGACTGCTCTTTTCGGAAGTGGCCTTGGAGGTGTCCTCGTTCTCAGGATCGCCAGAATCGAGCAAGTCAGGGATGATAGCCACGAAGGCTCCGACTAGCGCGATTAGTGCCGCACCGATAACAGCCTGCTCCGCAGTCATCCGCCGTCTTTCGCCCCTATTGCGCAAGGGGCCGCCTGTCGGTGAGTTGGTGGCTGGCGTGTTCTGCGTAAGATCCCTAGCTGAATCATTGGTTCCAGACCTGTTCTGTGCAGGCTCTCCCATTGAATTGTTCGGCTCGGTTCCCATGGCCCCCCGATCGTTCACCCCGTCTATGCCTCGAATGGTACGCATTGATCTCGGTTTCGAGCAGGCGATGTCGAGGCTGTAGAGAAAGCGATCGGATCGGATCGATAGGTTTCTTAAATGTCAGCGTATGCTGACGGAGATCCGAGCGGCCTGGGCCGTCCCTGGGCCGTGCGAAGCCGACCAACGCTGACAGTCGGCAACCACGGGTGACCACCCCCACCCCGCTGTGGCCTGGGCTACTGGAGTTGATCTGCGACACTGGGAGGGTTATGCCTGCACCCGGAGAACTGAGCTAACGTGCGCTGATCCGCACATCCGGTGAGTGTCTAACTGCGTGACAACGCCGACGAACAACGCCGGGCGAGCGCGGACGTCTGCGGACCATCAGCGCAGGTGAATGGCACGCCCTCCCAAGGCACCACGCCTACCGGAGTTGCTTCGGGACGAAGGGGTCAGTCATCCGTGTCTTCTGGACCGACGTCGCGGAAGACGGATGTGTAGCCACCGCTCCGAACAAGCTCGTCGACGACCTCGACCATCCCGGGAATGCCTCGGTCGCGGACGATCAGCCCATCCCATACGTAGAAGTACCTGCCGCCAAGGCATTCACCGGTCTGTCGCCAACGGTCCATGGTGCGGTGAACATTGTCCAGGGTGTAGATCGTCCCCGCCCACCGTTCCCCGTCGTCGAAGACCACCCACATGTCGACGTCGTCGATCTCGTCGAGAGGTACACCGAAATCGGGGACGAAGCAGATCTCGTATCCGTCACGTTGCACGCGGTAGAACGCCCCGTCCCACACCAACTTGGCTCCCCACCAATTGGCCACGCAAAGCGGATGTCAGCCCACCTGGCCCGGCTCGAACGGGCTGGCCCCCTCCACAACGGGCCGGTGCTGCGGGTCTACAGCTGCCGGCCGACGCAGGCAGGGCGATCGTAGAGCAGCACTGAGCGCCACCGCACCGCAGTTTCCGTCACCCCCAGCCCGGGCCGTCCCGGGGCCGTCCACGGGTCTGAGCTGCTCAGGGCCGTGGGCTTCCTCTGTCTTGCTGGTCAGCCGCACCTGTGATCAGCCAGACCGGCTGCTGAAGGCCATCTGCACGTCTCACCAGGGCGAGTCGAATGAGCGTCGAAGTCGACGGGCAAGCCACCGCCGGGGCGAACAACTGCCCAGGCAAGCCCTGTTGGGGCAAATGCACGAAGCGCCTTCAAGCCCTCACTCCAAGCCTGTCGCCAGAACCTGTTCACCAAGACGCCGACGGCAGTGACGGCAACGCTGACGGCAACGAGCGCAGACGGCGACGGCATTCGGCAGCCTGTCGCGGAAGTGGCACGACCCGGCCGGGCCAGGCTGCGGGGGTGTGCCCGCATCTTCTAAACTCCTGCTCCAGCGAGCATTGAACGGACATTGTGAGCTCGTTCGCCATCCCGGCCGCTTGCGGGAGCGCTACCGTACGAGAGGATTTGAGTGAGCGACACCGCCACAAACGCCGCTGTGGATGACCTGCCGAAGTTTTATGAGTTCTTCGCCCCCGCTCTGGCCGTGCTAGAGGCCGGGAAAACGATGCAGACGCGCGACATCGTCGCCGAGGTCTCCGACCGGCTTGAGCTGACCACCATGCAGCGCAATCAAGTCATACCCAGCGGGCAGCGGCGCCTCGACAATCGCGTGACGTGGGCGTTGAGCTACCTGTTCCACGCCGAGGCCGTACGCAAGCCCCGCCGTGGTCTGTTCGAGATCACGGATCGGGGGCGCCAGCTGGTTCAGGCACATCCGGATGGGTTCGGCCCTGACATCCTGCGCCAGTTCGAGGAGTTCCGGGCTTTCCAGGCACGGTCCAAGGGATCCCCAGGAGCGCAGACCAGCGGCCCGACGGGGCTCGATAGCACCAGCGATCAAACACCGTTCGAGCAGATCAGCGCTGCGGTCGAACAGCTTGATGCCGACGTCGCCGCCGAACTGGTGCAGCGTCTTCACGCCGCCCCACCTGAGTTTTTGGAGAAGGCGGTCCTGCGTCTGCTGGTCGCCATGGGCTACGGCGGTAGCGACGAGGCAGCCGTCCATCTCGGCGGCCCCGGGGACGGCGGGTTCGACGGTGTCATCAACCAGGATCCCCTCGGTATCGGCCGCATCTACATTCAGGCCAAGCGGTACAAGGCAGAAAGCGCGATCGGCAGGCCGGACGTGCAGGCGTTCCTTGGCGCCCTGCACCACGCCGGCGCGGCTGGAGGCGTCTTCATCACCACCAGTCGGTTCACGCCTGACGCCGTCGACTTCGCCCGGTCCATCACCCCGCGCGTCATCCTCATCGACGGCCCACGCCTCGGACGGCTCATGGTCACCCACGGAATCGGGGTGCAAGAGCGGCAGACGTTCCGAGTGGTGGAGACCGACGAGGACTTCTTCGAGACCGCCTGAACTGCTTCCCGCATTGGTTTTCACCGCCAGGCGTCCAACACAGGCGGTGCCCCTGGTCGAGCGGCACGGCCAGTTGGCGTCCTCGTGCGCTGTTAGCGACATGAGTTCTTCTGGGCCAGCGATCGAACTCCTAAAGGGGTGGTCACCAAGCTCAGCCTCATTGCGAGCGTGCCAAGGTCACGCCAGATGAGACAGGGAGCCCCGGACCGTCTCCGAGGCTCCCTGCCGCACTACACACGGCCGCCGCTCAGGCCCCTCAACGGTGCCCAGACGCGACCGGCCTCTGTCCGCCGCTGGTCGGTACGCGCAGCACGTCCCGCAATGCGCTGGTCAACTGGGCGGCGAGAAGGTGCAACTCCTCCAGATCTTCGGTGTCGTCGTCGAGTACCTGACGTGCATGCTCGAGCAGTTGGGACGCCATCCCCAACTGGAACGCCTCGGTGTGGTCCGCCAGGCGGGACACGTAGCACAACAGGCTCTCCCCGCACGCCGGCCGGGGACCTCACTGGACGAGGTCCCCGGC
>NZ_JARVKU010000017.1:0-213411 GCF_029813805.1 Streptomyces sp. DH10 | reverse complement strand
GTCGTCCGCCCGGAGGGCGGGCCTCGCGGCGTCCGGTGCGTGCTCTCGGCGTGCCGGGCGGACGCCCGCGTACTGGTTGTACGTGGGTGTTCGCCCGGTGCGGCGAGAGGGCGTGCCGGGCGTCGCGAGGCAGGCGGGACTTTGCGGACACGCCCTAGGTGTCCTGCTCGGAGTCGTCGGCCGGGGCTGACCGCTCGGCGTCGTCGTTGGCCGCGGCCCAACTGGCCGGCAAAGTCAGGGCATCCTGCGAGGGCGAGGTGGGCTCAGCGGTGTAGGTGAGGAGGAACTGGCCGGAGCCGTCCCCGAGCGGGAAGGTCTCGAAGGGCAGGTCGAGGTCGCCGACGACCGGGTGGTGGAGAAGCTTCACTCCGGTGGTGTGGATGCGGACGTTGTGCGCGGCCCAGCGGTGGCGGAACTCCTCGCTACGGGTGGACAGTTCGCCTATCAGGTCCATCAACCGACGGTCGTAGGGCTAATCACCCTCTACTCAGATGGCTCGGTGGCCGTCGCCGACAACGGACGGGGCACCGACACACGCCTCGATGAGCTTGGGCGCGTCGTGAAGAAGCCGGTCATGGCCACAAAGGACCTCCGGTTCTTCGACGACCCTGATGCGCCGTCCCTCCCCGACACACACATTCGCCGGGGCATGTCTGTTGTCGCTGCACTCAGCACGTGGCTCATCCATACCAACCGCGAAGTGCCAGCTCGATCGTGGCCTCGTCGCCGGGCGGATGGGCCGAAGGTCCCGGCGCATGCGTGCCTGGTCAGCGATGATCCTGGCGTCGCGAGCGTCGTTCTTGCCTTCGCCGCGGTAGGCGTCGGACGCGCGGTTCACCATGCGGCCGGGGATGTACAGCAGCTCCTGCATGTGGTGGATCAGGACTGCGATCAGCAGCCCGGGTTCGCCGCCCGTCATGTCCAGCGCCCAGGTCACCTCGCGGCCGTCCGCGGTGTCGAGGACGTCACCGAGCAGCTGGAGGAGCTCCGGCTCGTCGTTGGCCACCCGGCGCGACAACAGGGTCTTGCCGTCAGCCTCCATGGCGACGCAGTGGTGGTGAGTCTTGCCTCAGTCGATCCCGGCCCATATCCGGCTCATTGTGCTCCCGAAGTCGTTCCTGCCCTGCGTACCACGGACGACCTCGCCGGCATCGCCCTACACAGCGACCTGTTCGCACTTCCCAATCGGCGGCCGAGTCGTCGTGGAGAGCGGGGCGGCCAAGCCTCCGAAGCCATGGACGGCAGCGCAGCTGAGAGCCACGCCCCACTCCCCTGGGTGCCACAACCCTACGAATGGCTGGGGCCCATGATCAGAAAGGTAGGGCGAGCTGATGAAGGCCATACCCCCGCTGGTCCTGCGGACTGACCCGCGCCTGTGGACAACCTTGCCCACAGGCCGGCTGCCGCGCTGCGGCCTGGGTTCTCATCGGGCTGCGGGCACGTGGGGGAGATCAGAGCTGCAGCTTGAATCCCACGTGCGAGCCCGCGAACCCCAGACGCTCATAGAAGCGATGCGCGTCGGTGCGCACTGCGTCCGAGGTGAGCTGGACCAGTTGGCAATCCTGGCGGCGGGACTCCTCGATGGCCCACTCGATGAGCCGGGCACCGAGGCCGTGGCCGCGCTGGGAGCTGTGCACGCGTACGCCTTCGATGATCGAACGGGTCGACCCTTTGCGGGACAGCCCCGGGATGATCGTGAGCTGGAGGGTGCCGACGACCTCGCCGTCCGCGTCGGCGACGACCAGTAGCTGGTTCGGGTCGATTTGCAGTCGCTCATATGCTGCCTGGTAGGGAGCCAGGTCATCGGGAGACTCGCGGGTCGATCCCAGTGCGTCGTCGGCGAGCATGGCCACGATGGCCGGGATGTCGCCCGGGAGTGCGGGACGGATACCGATATTCGTCATACGGCGCATGCTAACCGGACGGGATCCCCACAAACAGACTACTCAACCAGGCGTGCAATCAACGCTGTTCAGGATGGATTCACCCGCGAGAAACCCCGGCACCGAAAAGGTGGTCGGAGCATTTGGTTCCGTGAGTCATCTCACAATGTGAACCATTGCGGCCCCACCCGCTGCTCACGGATGATCACTCCGGGTTTACCGGCGGCCTGATCTTGACCCGATCACCGCCCTGCCCGTTTCGATTGAGGATGGGGGAGTCCTAAATGTCTACGGCCCTTGATATGCACACTCGGGAACTTGCCGAGCAGGGGTACACGCTGCTCAAGGCGATCACCACGGACGAGGATGCGGCCGCTGCGGTCGGCCTCTTCGGCGATCTTGTCCCGCAGTACGACGGCTCCCTGCGCTACGAGGTGAAGGCCGCTCCCGGGTTCGAGGAGCGCCGCTACAGCAAGAGCGTCAACACGATCCTGGTGCACACAGAGGCGCCGGGCTGGAACCCGCCGCCCACCTACCTGGCCCTGCACTGCCGGGTCCAGGCCACCTGCGGCAGCGGCCACACCGAACTCGCCGACATGCGGGCGTTCATCGCCTCGCTGCCCGAGCGCGACCGGGCCGCACTTTATGAGCACACCGTCGACTGGATCGGCCACAACACCGGAGGCGTCGGCACGGAGGGCGTCCGCCGCCCCGTCGTCGAGGTCACCGACAGCGGCCAGGAGATCCTCCGCTTCAGCTACAACCTGCTGACCACCGGCCAGTACGACCCGCCGGTCGACGCGTCCGTCGCCCCGGAGCAACTGCCGCTCGGCAGCTTCGGCATCCACCTTGCGGAGCAGGCCGAGGCCTTCTTCCGCGAGAACCGGGTCTCGGTGCTCATCCCCGAGAACCACGTCCTGGTCTGGGACAACCAGCGCATGGTGCACGCCCGTTCCGCCTACACGGACAAGCGGCGCCACCTCACCCGCTACTGGATCGCCACCCAGCGCTGAACCGCGCGCCCGTCACCAGTCACCCCGTCACCGGTGGACCGATCACCCGCGACAGACTCCGATCACGTTAGGCCCACGCATGACTGACGACCGGAACGCGCCGGTTCAGGACGAGGAGTTCCCCACCGGACTGCCGGAGGAGCTCCGGGGACTGCCAGAGGGCGTCCCCCGCCACAACCCCGACGACCAGATTGAAAGCGCCGTCATCCGTCGCCTGATTGGCAACTGGCACCGGCGTGCCACCGTCAAGCGAGACGAGCCGAACCTCGACGACCTGTTTGAGCTCGACCGCCCCGACTACCCCGAGCGGATCCTGCCGTTCCGTGACCACCCGACGTATCGGACGCTGGACCCGGAGAAAAAGAGCCAGCTGCTCAGCTGGGCCTGGATCGCGTACAACCGGCACACCATCATGGCCGAGCAGAAGGTGGCCAACCCTGCCTTCGCCCTGGTCATGGAGGGTGAGTACCCCGAGCTCCAGGACGAGGCGCTCAACATCTCGCTGGCCCAGGCCATGGTCGACGAGCAGTACCACACACTGATGCACCTCAACGCCAGCGCCGTCACCCGGCGCAAGCGCGGCTGGGCGATGCCCGACCACGATCTGCCCATCTCCCACACGGCGCGCGAGCACATGCGCCTGCGGGAGAGCGCGGACGAGCGTTGGCAGCGGTCGCTGACCACCCTCGCCTTCGCGACGGTGTCGGAGATCTCCATCAACGCGTACCTGGACCTGCTCGCTGACGACCCGGACATCCAGCCGATCAACAGCAGCACCGCCAAGCTCCACAACCGGGACGAGTACTGCCACGCCTCGATCTCCGCGGTGCTCGCAGAGGTCGTCCACGACCGCCTCGACGAGAAGAAGCAGCGCTTCTTCCGCGACATGCTGTTCGAGGGACTGGAGGCCTTCGTGGCCACCGACTACACGACCTGGCACCGGATCATGGACCTGGTCGGCGTCGAGGGCGGCCACGAGATGCTCCACGACTGCCAGGCCGAGCAGAGCCGGAGCCGTCTGGTCCGCGACTACACGGGCCTGCATACCCTCATCGAGCGGATGGGGGTCCAGGACCTCGTCGAGTTCGACTGGTCCAAGTCCCACGTGGCGAGCTGAGCGGAAACGAGGCGAACCCCCCGTGAAGCACTACGCCAACGAGCGTCTTGCGCAGCTCGCGCGAGACCGCGGCATGCCGGACGAGTACGTCCGCGACCTGCGAGTGGTCTCCAGCGTGCTGCCGTTCAAGGTCAACGAGTACGTGGCCGACGAGCTGATCGACTGGGCGGCGGCGCCGGACGACCCGATCTTCCGGCTCACCTTCCCGCATCGCGACATGCTGCCCGCGCCGGTCTTCCACCGGATAGCTGCGCTGCTGGACGCGGGGGCGCCGCGCTCCGAGGTGCGCGCGGCCGCCATCGCCGCCCAGCTGGAACTGAACCCGCACCCGGGCGGCCAGCTCGAGTCGAACGTGCCGACCCTCGACGGGCGCCGGCTGGACGGCCTCCAGCACAAATACGCCGAGACGGTGCTGGTCTTCCCCTCCCAGGGGCAGACCTGCCACTCGTACTGCGGCTACTGCTTTCGCTGGGCCCAGTTCGTCAGCCAGGAGGAGCTGCGCCAGGCGCTGCGTGACCCGGCGGACCTCACGGGCTACCTGGCCCACCACCCGGAGGTCACCGACGTCCTGTTCACCGGCGGCGACCCGATGATCATGCGGACTGAGGTGCTGCGTCGCTGGGTCGAGCCGCTGCTGGCTCGGGCCGACACGGTGCGCACCCTCCGGTTCGGCACCAAGGCCCTGTCGTACTGGCCCGCCCGGTTCACCACGGGCCCGGACGCACACGACCTGCTGCAGCTGTTCGAGGAGTGCGTGGCGAAGGGCCGGCACGTGGCCCTGATGGCGCACTTCTCGCACCCGCGAGAGTTGGAGACGGCCCAGGTGCGCGAGGCGATCGCCCGGATCCGCGCCACCGGCGCCGAGGTGCGGGCCCAGGCCCCGCTGGTGGCGCACGTGAACGACGACCCCGCCGCCTGGTCGCGGATGTGGCAGCTCCAAGTCGAACTGGGCGTCATTCCCTACTACATGTTCGTGGAGCGGGACACCGGGGCGAGCAGCTACTTCGGCCTCCCCCTCGCCCGCGCCCTCGACATCTACAGCGAGGCCGTACGGGGGGTCTCAGGTCTGGCCCGGACCGCCCGCGGTCCGGTGATGTCCGCCGCGCCCGGCAAGGTGATGCTGCACGGCACGACAGAGGTGGCGGGCGAGCGGGCGTTCGTCCTCAGCTTCATCCAGGCCCGCCGTCCCGAGTGGGTAGGGCGGCCGTTCTTCGCGGCGTACGACGAGCACGCGCAGTGGTATGACGAGCTCAAGCCGGTGTCCTTCGGCACCACCCTGCCGGGGTACGCGGGTGAGCAGCGATGAGGCTCCACGTCCACGAAATCCGCCTCACGGACCACGACGTGTGGCGCAGCGCCCGCGAGGCGATCCCGGTGCAGCCGGGCGTTCTCGTCGAGCTGACAGCGGGCGGGCAGTCCGGTTTCGGTGAGGCTTCGGCATTCATGACCGACCGCTACAACTCCTCGCTCGACGCCCTGCACGCGGCGCTGCGGCTTGCCGCGGGGACACTGCGCCGGCTTCCGGCCGACGACCCCGAGGGGGCGTGGTCGGTGCTGGCTCCGCTGCTGGCCGGCTCGCCGTTCGCGCTCGCCGCGCTGGACGTGGCAGCGCACGACCTGGCGGCCCGGCTGGCGGGCGTACCGCTGTGGCGGCGGCTGGGCGCAGCCGAGCCGGGCGCGCTGCGCTCCAGCTACAGCATCGGGCTGGACGAGCCCGCGGTGATGGTGCGCAAACTGCTGGAGCGACCGGGCTGGCCCGCGTACAAGGTCAAGCTGGCCGCGCCCACTGACCTGCACATCCTCAAGGCGCTGCGCGAGCACACCGAGGCACCGTTCCTTGTCGACGGCAACTGCGGCTGGGAACCCGCCGCGACGACAGCGGCGCTGGACGCGATGACGGAGCTCGGCGTCACCCTGCTGGAGCAGCCCTTCCCGCGCGAGTCGTGGGCGGCGGCCAGGGCGCTCAAGGAGATCTCCCCGATCCCGGTCTACGCGGACGAGAGCATCACGGGACCGCACGACCTCGACGCCTGCGCCGAGGCGTTCCACGGCGTGAACCTGAAGCTGATGAAGGCAGGCGGTATCACGCCGGCCCTGCGGATGCTGGGCGCGGCGCGGGCGGCCGGGCTGGGCACGATGCTCGGCTGCATGCCGGAGTCCAGCGCCGGCGTGTCGGCCGCGGCCCACTTGGGCCCCCTCGTCGACCACTTGGACGCCGACAGCATCGCACTCCTGGCGGTGGACACGGGCACCGGCGTGCTGCTCGACGCCGAGGGCGGCATCACGCTGCCCAAGGCGCCCGGTACAGGCTTCGTGCCCGCGTACCGCGGGCCGGCGTTCACAGTGCGTCCCACGGCGGCCGGCGAGGTCGGCTGGGACGGTGAGGAACTGTTCGTCTACCGCGACGGTGCGGCCCTGGCCTCGGTACGCATCCGGCGCCGGCCGCTGCCCGGCCGGACGTCAGCGGACACCGTCCGGCAGCTCGACGTGCCGGCCGGGCCCGCCGACGCGGCGGTCCCCGAGGAACTGAAGGCGCTGGTACGCGGCGCAGTCACGCGCGCGGTCGCCGACGGGGCGGACATGGTCTGGCTGCGGACGGGGCACGACGGCGTACGGGAGGCCTGCCGCACGGCTGGTTTCCGTCCTCTCGCTGATTCCCCCGACGGCGCCGACACCGGCCGTAGCGACCGCGACGACACCCCCGGCGACGGCACCCTCTCGGACGGCGGCGACCCGTCCTCCCCCATGGTCTGGAAGGCGAACGAACCCGCATGAGCCACGTGCACGACATGCAGCACACGACGGCCGCCGGGGACGCCACGGCCGCCGCGCCCGCACTCGCCCCTCTGCTCCCGGCCACCACCGCCGTAGCCCTGGCCGAGACGGCGCTGACCCGCGCAGGGCTCTCCCCCGACGATGCCCGGGACGTGGCGCACGCCTTGACCGAGACCTCGCTGCGTGGCATCGACACCCACGGCCTGCGCCTGCTGCCGCAGTACTTGGACGAGCTGGCCGACGCGATCGCCACCGCCCGCCCGAAGATCCGCACGATACGGGACAGCGGAGCGGCCGCCATGCTCGACGCCGACGGCGCGCTGGGGGTGGTGGCCGGCCTGGCGGCCGCCCGGTTCGCCGCCGAGCGGGCCCGCACCCACGGCGTGGCCGCGGTCGGGGTCCGCAACTCCAACCACTTCGGGGCGGCTTCCGTCTACAGCCGCTACCTCGCCAAGCAGGGCATGGTCGGCATCGTGACCACCTCCGCCGCCTCGCGGGTTGCCCCGTTCTCCGGGACCGATCCGCTGTTCGGCACCAATCCGCTGAGCTTCGCCGCGGCCGCCGAGGGCGACGAATTCGCCCTCGACATGGCCACGAGCCAGGTCTGCTTCGGCGAGATCAAAGAGCGCCGCAAGCACGGCCGGACGCTGGACGCCGGCTGGGCCACCGACACCGAGGGCCGACCAGCCACCGATCCGGAACAGGCGTACGCACTCTCGCCGCTGGGCGGCTACAAGGGGCAGGGCCTGGCGATGGTGGCCACCCTGCTGGGCGCGGTGCTGACCGGTTCGCCGGCGGACTGGGAGCTGGAGCACATCGGCGCCTCCACCCCCGGCCGCAGCCGGGGCATCGGCCACCTGGTGATCTGCCTGGATCCGGCCGCCTTCGCGGGCAGCGAGCAGTTCGCGGCGGGGCTCACCGGCATGCTGGACACCACACGGGGCGCCCGGCCTGGGGCCGACGCTGAACAGCCCGTCCAAGTGCCCGGCGATCCGCAGCGGCGCATCGCCTCCGAGCGGGCGCAGAAGGGCATTCCGCTGGACCCGCACACCGCGCAGGCCTTCGCAGTACTCGCCACCGAGCAGGGCGTGGCCTGGCCGGAGGTATCGACGTGATCCTCGTCCTGCTCAGCCCACGCAATGCCGGCCTGCCGTTCGCCGAGTGGCTGCGGGAGCAGTCGGGCCGGCTGCTGGCCGTCACCGTGGAGGGGGTGGCCCTCGGGCCCGGCTTTCTCGACGTTGAGCGGGTCGCCGACTACACCGACGACGCGGCCGTCCTTGCGGCGGCCCGGCGGATGGCCGACCGTCACGGCGTCACGCGGGTGCTGGCCCTGGCCGAGGTGGACGTCGAGCGGGCGGCGGCGCTGCGCGCCGAGTTCGGGCTGCCGGGCCAACTACCCGCCAGTGCCCGCGCATACCGCGACAAGGTGCTGATGAAGGAACTGGCGGCGACCGGCGGGGTACCGGTGCCACCGTTCGCGGCGGTGGCCTCGGCGGCGGACGTGGCGGCCTTCATGGCGGCCAACCCGGGACCGATCGTGGTCAAGCCGCGCGGCGGTTCCGGTTCGACGGGCGTGGCGGTGCTGCACGATCCGGCGCAGATCGCGGAAGTGGCCGACCGGGTGACCGACGGCGACCACGAGGTTGAGGGGTACGTCACCGGCCGGATGTGCCACGTGGACGCGCTGCACGTCGGAGGGGAGCCGGTGGTGTGTGTTCCGTCCGTCTACACCGATGGCGGCTGCCTGTCGCACTGGACCGACTCCGGCAACGGCAGTTGGACGCTGCCCACCGTGGATCCGCTGTACGAGCGGCTAGTGACGGAGACCTGGCGACTGGTGGGCGCGCTGCCCGCGGCGCCCGCGCTGTTCGTGCACGCCGAGTTCTTCGTGACGGACGCCGGGGAGATCGTGCTGTGCGAGATCGCCGGGCGGGTGGGCGGCACGCCGATCCCGGCCATGCTGGAGGCCGTGCTCGGGCTGGACCCCCGGCACCTGTGGGCGCGGATCGAGTGCGGGCTGCCGGTGGAACTGGACGCCGTACGGGCGCACGCCGCGGCCGCGCCGCTGGTAGCCAACTTCGGCCTGCCGCCCCGCGACGGGCGAATCGTCAGGCTGCCCGCCAGGGCGCCCGCCGGGGCCCGGAACTTCACGGTACTCGCGCGGCTCGGTGAGGACTGGGGCGGGGCCCGGTACGCGGGTCGCAAGTCCGGCGACTTCATCGCGACCTGGCTGGTGACGGCGGACGATGCCGAGGAACTGCTCGCGCTGGTCGACAAGACCGGCGCGGAGGCGGAGGCTGGCTTCGGTTGGGAGCCCTCCCCCGCTCCGGAGGCCAGGTCCGAGGGGGCAGCCCGGTGAGCGACTTGACCGCCGAGATCCTCGGCCCGGACGCACGTCCCACCGCCGCGGAGTTCCCGGCCCTCGCCGCACCCGCGGTGATCTGGGAGGACGACCGTTGGTGGCGCTTCACCGAGCGCACCGACCTGCACGAGGTGCGCTACCTCGCCGTGCGCGAGGCCGGCGAGCTCGTCGCCCTCGCTCCCCTGCTCGTCACCCATGACGGCGCAGGTCTGCTTTTCTACGACACACCGAAGATGACTGGCGAGACCAACGCTTTCGGGGCCCCGGAGCTGCTGGACCCGCAACGGCGGGCGCGCTGGGACGAGCTGGCCGACCGGTTGGCCGACGCCCGCCGCGGCCAGTATCCCTCACTCGCGCTGGCCGTGTTCGGCTCGCACCACGGCATCGTCCACGCCGCCGGCCGTGACGCGGTCGGCCAGGCCCGGGTCTTGGCGGAGCTGCCGCGACTGTTGGAGGAGACGGCCGAGCTGCTTGGCTGCCGCAGCACTTCCCTGCTGTACGCCACCGACGAGCAAGCCGCCATCCTCGGCCCGGCGGCGCGGGCCCGCGGCCACGTCCCGGCAGTGCTGGGGGCCGAGTCCGTCCTGCGGCTCGACGCGCCGGACTGGGACGCCTACTTGGCGGGTCTGGTCAGCCGCAAGCGTATGCGCGTCAACCGCGAGCTGCGCGAGTACGCGGAGGCCGGCTTCCGCACCGTTGTCCGCGAGGGGCCGGAGGCGCTGTCGGACCCGATCGTCGACCTCCAGGTTGCGCTGCGCGCCAAGTACGGGCTGCCCGGCGGACGGCCCCGCGTCCAGCGGGACTTCGACGCCATCCGCGAGACCGTAGGTGACAGCTGCCTGGCGCTGAGCGCCGAACGCGACGGCGAGACGCTCGGTTTTGTCCTCTACTTGCGGGCGGGCCAGGCCCTGTACGGACGCACCGCCGGCTTCGACGACGACCGCGCCAAGGGGGTCTACTTCGCCCTGACCTACCACGAGACGGTCCGCTGGGCGCTGGCTCACGATGTGCGCGAGATCTGGTATGGCCTGGCCGCCTACGAGGCGAAGAAGCTACGCGGCTGCGACCTCGAGGCCCGCCACGGCTGGTTCCGCTTCACCGGAGTGGGCCGCGCCGAGCTCGAGGAGACCCTGCGGCTGCAGGGTGCGAGCGAGCACGACCGGCTGCTGAGCCTCGGGCCTGACAGCACCACTTCACAAGGAGACTGAGCACACATGCCACTGACCCCGACCCCGTTCATCTGGATGGACGGCGAGCTGGTTCCCTGGGACGACGCGAAGGTGCACGTGCTCACTCCGAGCCTGCACTACGGATGGGGCGTCTACGAGGGCATCCGCGCCTACGCCACGAACTCCGGTCCGGCTGTGTTCCGGCTGCGCGAGCACGTGGCCCGGCTGCGCGACTCGGCGCGGGTGTACCTGATGGAACTGCCGTGGACCGACGAGGAGCTGGTCTCTGCAGTGATCGAGCTAGTCCGGAACAACGGCCACGACTCGTGCTACATCCGCCCCATTGCTTACCTTGGCTACGGCGAGATGGGCGTCGCGCCGCAGCTGGACGCGGTACGAATGTCAATCGCGGTGTGGCCATGGGGCTCGTATCTGGGCGACCGTGCCGAGGCGGAGGGCTGCCGTCTGATCGTCAGCAACTGGCAGCGCAACTCGCACCAGACGGTGCCGCCGCTCGCCAAAGCCACGGGCGCGTACGTCAACAGCGCACTGGCCAAGGTGGGCGCGCAGCGCGCCGGTTACGACGATGCGCTGATGCTGACGGCGACCGGGCACATCGCGGAGGCCTCAGCCGCCAATCTGTTCCTGGTGCGCAACGGCGCCCTGATCACCCCGCCGGTAAGTGACGGGATCCTGCCCGGCATCACCCGCGACAGCGTCATCACCATGGCCCGCGACTTGGGTCTGGAGGTAACGGAGCGGAGCATTCCACGCAGCGAGGTCTACATCGCGGACGAGGCGTTCCTGACCGGGACCGCAACCGAGGTCGTGCCAGTGGCCTCGGTGGACGAGCGGCCGCTGGGCGCGAAAGGCGTCGGTCCGGTGACCAAGCAGCTGCGCGAACTGTTCCGGGCCGTGGTCAGCGGCCGACACGAGCAGTACGCGTGCTGGCTGGAGCGGGTGTGATCAGCACGGAACCGAATGGCGGCGTTGCGGGCCTCGGCGGCCCCGTTGTGCCGGCCTTCCGGGGCCCGGAGGTCGGCATGATCCATACTGCCGTTGCACGCCTGGAGGCCGCCGCGCTCCGGCTGCGGACGGTCCTGGGCGCGCCGGTGGCCGCGGCGGCGGCCTGCGACGTCGGCGCCCCGGAGCAGGCCTGGCGGGCCGCCCTGGACGAGGAGCTGTGCGACCGGCTGGTCGACCTGGCGGCCGCCCGGGCTTGGGCCGCGCGCGAGGCGGCCTCCGGGCCGGACCGGCACCCGGCGGCGGCCGTGCTGCGCGGGTGCACCCTGTGGGCCGTGGAGTCCGACACTGCCCGTGTCCTCGCCATGGCGAGCACCGACGCATCCCGGCCCGCCACAGACGAGGCGGCGGACGCAGAAGTGCCCTCCGCGGTGGCGGCGCAGGGCCGGGCGGCCGCCCTCGTGACGGCTCTGGCCTCGGCCGAGGTGTACGACGCGGTGTGCGCGAGGCTGCGGACCGCGTTCGGCCCGTGCCCGGCGGGCCGGGCGGCCGCCGCCTGGGAGATCGCCGATACGGCGCTATCGGGTCTGGGCGCCACGCGCGAGGAGTGGGTCGGCACCGACCCGGCATACACGGCCGCGGGCGGCTGGGTGCTGGTGGATCGGATCGGCCGGCTGGCGCTGGGCGCGGCCCTGCTGTCGGCCACCCCCACCTACCCGGCCGTGCAAGCGGAGACCCGCGTCAACGCGGCCCGCCGGCACACCTGGAACCACCTGCGCCAGCCGCCGCCGGAGGCGGCCACCGCCATTCACGTGCGGCGTACCGCGGAACTCGTGGACTGGATCGCCGGATCCGCAGGACGGAGCGGCGCATGAACGGGGAGACGTGCCCATGAGCGGGGAGCCGAACGGGCGCAAGCGCGCGGCCGGGCGGGCCACGCGCCTGCTGCTGTCCATCCTGCCGAAGACGCCGGCCGGGCGCCGCCTGGCTGCGGGCGCCGCGGTGGACTCGGTGGGCTCGGGCATGTTCCTGGCGGCATCCACCCTGTACTTCGTCACGGTGGTAGGCCTGCCCGCCGCCCGAGTGGGTTTGGTGCTGTCGGCGGCCGCTGTGGCCGGGTTGCTCAGCCCGATGCCACTCGGCTGGTTGGCCGACCGGGTGGGGCCGGCGCGGGTGTATGTGGCGCTGCTGGCGATGCGCGGACTCGGGTACGCCGGTTTCGCGCTGGTCGACAGCTTCTGGCCCTACGCCGTACTGACCTGTGTCCTCACCGCGCTGGACCGGGGCTGCTCACCGCTCCAACAGGTGGTCGTGGGCATCGTCGAGGGTGGGCAGAACCAGACACGGACGATGGCGTCCATCCGCTCCGTGCGCAACATCGGCCTCACGGCGGGCTTTCTGCTGGCGGGTGCGGTCCTCGCGATCGAGGAACAAGCGGCCTTCGTGGCACTGTTCCTGGGCAACGCCCTGACCTTCTGGGTGATCGCCGCCGTGGTGGAGCAGCTGCGCCGCCGGGCGGCCGCCGCTGCTGACTCGGCCGCGACCACCACCCCGGCAGTGTCCGCGTCAGCGGCCCCCGCACCGAGCAGCGACGAGCCGGCGCCCGCGGCCGTGCGCAGTCCCTTCCGAAACCTGCGGTTCCTGCTCTTCACCGTCTCCAACGGCGTGCTGTCGCTGCACGATTCTGTGCTCTTCGTCCTGCTGCCGCTGTGGCTGACCACGGCCACCGACGCGCCCTCCTCGGCGGTCTCGGTGCTGCTGGCGGTGAACACCGTGCTGACCGTGCTGCTCCAGGTATACGTGGCCCGGTTCGCTGAGACGACCGCGGGCGCTCTGCGGCTGATACCAGTGGCCCTCATCCCGTTGCTGGTCTCGTGCGCGGCGTTCGCCGGCGCCGAGCACGTCCCGGTGTGGCCCGCGGCGGCGTGCGCCGTCCTCGCCGTGGTGCTGCTGACGTTGGGCGAGAACGTGCACTCGGTCGCCGTGTGGAACCTGTCGTACGAGCTGTCGCCGGCCCCGGCTCGCGCCCGCTACCTCGCGGCCTTCAGCCTGGGCATGACGGGTCAGCAAATCGTCGGCCCGGTGCTGATGACGGGTGTGCTGCTGCCGCTGGGAACGGCGGGCTGGGCCGTGCTCGCCGTGGTGTACGCGCTGGCCGCCGCGGTGGTACGGGCCACCGGCGCACCACCCCGCACCACACCGGCCGCCCTCGCTTCCGGGCCCGCGCCGGCCCCCTCCCCTGCTTCCAGTTCTCCCAGCGAGGTGACCCCATGACCGAACACGTGCTCATCGTCGGCGGCGGCCGCGAGATCCCCGGCCTGATCCGGGAGGTGGGCGGCCCGGACGTCGCAACGACGATCCTGTGCCGGATGGACTTCGTCCCCAAGATCCGTAAGCCCGGGCAGCACGACCGGGTGCTGGCACTGCGCAGCGATGCCCCCGACGAGGAGTGGACCGCCCTGGCCGCCGCCGTACACGAGCGGCAGCCCTTCACCCGCGTGGGTACCTTCGGCGAGCGGGACCAAGACCGGGCCGCGGCAGTCGCCGCCGCGCTGGGCCTGCCCTGCCACTCGTCGCAGACCATCGCCTGGGTGCACGACAAGCACGCGATGCGGCAGCGGCTGGCGGAACTCGGCGTGGACGACACCCCGGGCGGACGAGTCGCTGACGTGGCGGAGCTGCGGGCGTTCCTGGCCGAGCACGGCACGCCGTGCGTGGTCAAGCCGGTCCAGGGCGCCGGCAGCTTCGGCGTCTCCGTCGTCCGTTCCGTAGACGAGGCCGAGTCGGCCTTCGCGCGCGCCGCACGCGACTTCGAGGTCATCCCGGACGCGGGCGTGCTGGTGGAGCGTTTCCACGAGGGTCCGCAGTTCAGCGTCGAGGCCTTCTCTGAGGGCGGCGAGCACGAGATCCTCGCTGTGACGCGGAAGTTCTCCGACCCCGTGGGCTTCGTCGAGCTGGGCCATGTGGTGCCCGCCGTCCTCTCCTGCGAGCAGACCGACGCCGTGCACAGTTACGTGCGCCGGCTGCTGGACGCTCTCGAGATCGCGTACGGCGTCACCCACACGGAGGTGGTGTTGACGGACGCCGGGCCGCGGGTAATCGAAACCCACGTCCGGCTTGCCGGCGACGAGATCCCGTACCTGGTGCAGGACGTCACCGGCGTGGACCTGGTCGACTGCGTGGTGCGTCAGACACTGGGCCAGTCGGTGCTCCCGGACATCCGCAAGATCCTGGCGGACCCCTCGGTGGACCGCAGCCCGGAGGCGATCTGGTTCGCGGTGCCGCAGGCGCGCGGCACGCTCGTCCGGATCGACGGCCTGGACGAGGCTGCCGCCCGGCCGGGGGTGGTGGCGGCCGAGGCCCTGCTGGCCGGTGGCGACGAGCTCGGGGACCTGGACAGCTCGGAGTCACGCGCGGCCTTCGTCCGGGCGCGCGGCGCGGACGCCATCGAGGCCGTGGCCCGGGCCCGGCAGGCCGTGGCGGCGCTGGAGTTCGCGGTCACCGTGTCCGGCGACGGGGCGGCCGTCGACGCCCAGGACTGGGTCTGAGATGGCGGCGCCTGAGGCGAGCGGACCCGAGCCGGAAGACCTCGGCATCCGCGCGTCGCAGGAGCTGGCCGCGCGAGCACGGGCCGTCCTGCCGACCGCTGCGTACGAGTTCTACGCCGCCGGTTCCGACGAGGAGATCAGCACGGGCGAGGCGGCGGGCGCCTGGCGCGGTCGGCGGCTGCTGCCGCGGGTGCTGCGCGACGTCTCGTCCGTCGACACGGGCGTAGAACTGCTGGGCACCCGGCTGGCGGCGCCCGTTGTCGCGGGGCCGACGGCCTTCCACCGCATGGCGCACGACGAGGGCGAGACGGCCACGGCGGCGGGCGTCGCCGCAGCCGGTTCGCTATTCGTGCTCTCCTCCCGCGCGACCTGTCACCCGGAAGAGGTCGCTGCGGCGGCTGGCCCCTGGTGGTATCAGGTGTACTGGCTGCGGGACGCGGATATCACCCGCCGTCAGGTGGAGCGAGCCGTCGCGGCCGGGGCCCAAGCCCTGGTACTGACGGTGGATGCCCCGTACGTACCGCCACGGGCGACGTCAGGGCTGCCGCTGCCGCTTCCCGAGGACGACGAGCTGTGCCGGTCGGTCGGGGTGGGGACCCGGCTGCCCGGCTGGGAGCAGGACCCGTCGCTGGGGCTGAACGCCATCGGGCGGCTGCACCAGATGTCAGGGCTGCCGGTGCTGGTCAAGGGCGTGCTGCGGGCCGACGACGCGAAGACGTGTGTGACCGCAGGGGCGGCCGGGGTGATCGTCTCCAACCACGGCGGACGGCAGCTGGATCGGGCCGTAGCCTCCGCGGACGCCCTGCCCTCGGTCGCGGCGGCGGTGGGTGCCGAGGTCCCGGTGCTCGTGGACGGCGGTGTTCGCACCGGTACCGATGTCCTGGTGGCCCTGGCTCTGGGCGCGAGGGCAGTGCTCCTGGGGCGCCCGATCGTGTGGTCCCTGGCCCTGGGCGGTGCGGCGGGTGTGACTGCCCTGATGGACTCGTACCGTACGCAGTTGTCGACGGCCATGGCCCTGGCCGGCTGCGCGCGGATTGGGGAAGTCGACGCGGGCCTGTTGCACGGCGGGTACTGAGGCGGCCTGCACGGCGGGCCTGGAGGCGCCCTCGCGACCCGCGCGCGCGTGCGCGGCCGGGAATGCGGACAACGGACAGGGGAAACACCTGTCCATAGGGCCAGCCCTAGGGCGTGTCCGCAAAGTCCCGTCGTCCGCCCGGAGGGCGGGCCTCGCGGCGTCCGGTGCGTGCTCTCGGCGTGCCGGGCGGACGCCCGCGTACTGGTTGTACGTGGGTGTTCGCCCGGTGCGGCGAGAGTGCGTGCCGGGCGTCGCGGGGCAGGCGGGACTTTGCGGACACGCCCTAAGCCGTACTCCTGCGAGGAGCCCTCCTGGGCGTCGTTGTGGCTCACCAGAGCCTGCCGTAGACAGGGGACATGAGCGAGATCCTCTCCAATGAGCCTCCGCCAAGTTCGTTTCCGCAGTTCAGTGGGGCTGGTGTGATGTGTCGATGAGGCCCTCACGCTGGCAGGTGGCGTGATCGTCGGGGCGAGATCGTCCGCCCCGTCTCGTTACCGCTGTACTTCGCTGTTCGCCAGGACGAGCAGGGCCCGCAGGAGCGTGGTGGCCTGCCGGGTGTCGGTGCGGAGCTGGGGCAGGATCCGCCAGTTCTTGAGGTTCGCGAAGCCGTGTCCGTTGGCGGCGCGTTCGCGGCTGACCAAGCGGTTCGCTTCCTTCTCGGCGGCGGTCAGCTGATGGTTGCGGGTGGCCTTGCGGCCGGTGATGATCACCGGGTCGTCGTCGGGTTTGTCGTCGAGGCCGACGAAGCCGAGGTCGGCCAGGGCGCCGAGGCCGGCTTCCCGCAGATGTTCGGTGATCTTGTTGTGGCGGGCGGTGGTGATCTCGCTGGACCGGCCGGGCTTGGCCGTCGGAGATCCAGATCAAGTTGCCCTTCTCGTCGGGCAGTGCGAGAAACAGCAGGCCGTGGGCCTTGTGCTTGCCTGAGTAGTTCTTCCGGTCGTCCTTCCCGGTGCGGCGGTGGGTACGGATCAGGGTGCCGTCGAGGAGGACCACGACCCAGCTGGCGTATCAGGCCGGCGACTGGCTCGACTACGTCGCCAGCCGCAAGCAACGCTGATCACCTCTGCCGCCTCCGAGCACACCCCCACGCTGAGCCCGGCACCACTCCCACCAGGCCCAGCGTCCAATCACGGCGCCTTTTCAGCGTGACCAACGATCAGGTGACAGCTCCGGCACCCTGGCGTCAAGCACTTGCCGAGGAGGCAGTCAGTTGAAGGCGTCGGTCATGCAGTCCACCCGGCAGTCGGAGGCCTCATAGCGCTGGCGGAGGGCGGCAGCTGCTTCTTCGCGCTCCACGAAGAGGTACCCGTAGTGCTGGCGCGCCACCTTGGTCACGTCTCCGACCGTGACGATGGCCGGTTCGTCGTGTGCGGCCCGGCGGCGCGCTCCGGCGATTGCCATGTCCGCAGAGCGCAGCAGGTTTCTGGAACGGTCCCGGATCACGGCTGCCTGGGCCCGTTTCGCTGAGAGGGGACGCAGGACACGTCCCCTCCAGACGTAGCCGGCGGCGACAAGGATGAGACCGAGCGCTACGAACAGGAGTCCGCCGGGGGCGTGAGGTCGCATCTATCCAGTCTTCACCACTCGCGTGGTGATCGTCATGCCCGCGTCGGCGGAACTCGACCGCCACGGCGCCGCGCTGCTGGTCCAGGTAAGAGCTGCCACTGCCCGCAGGAATACGACGGCAACGGAATAGGTGCTCTGCGCCAGTACCATGCGCTCCACTCTACGAGCGCCCGCGCCCGGTAGGGGGTCCCTCTCAGTGACCCCCTCCTCAGGGACTCCCACGCTCCCGTGACAGCCGGTTCCGTTGGTGGTGCACCGCTCCCGGCGGTGTGAACGGCCGGAGAGAGCGGCGCTTGTGCCACTGGTCTCCAGCCTTCTCCGCAGCGCCGTCGGCGCCGCACCCGTCACTCCCGCACACACCGGGTGCCGGACCACGGCACCCGAAAGGAACCCGCATGAGCAAGGTCATTCTCGTCACCGGTGCCGGACGCGGTCTGGGCACGGACATCGCCCGCGAGGCCCTCGCCGCCGGCCACCAGGTCGTCGCCACCGGCCGCCGCCCCGACGAGGCCGAGAAGACCCTGGGTGGGCCGCAGGACAACCTGCTGGTCGCCAAGCTCGACGTCACCAGCCCAGAGGACGCCGAGTCCGCAGCGCAGGCCGCCGTCGAGCGCTTCGGCCGCATCGACGTCCTGGTCAACAACGCCGGGAACCTCTTCTCCGGCTACTTCGAGGAGATCTCACCCGCGCAGATGCGCCGGCAGTTCGAGACCAACCTCTTTGGCCCGATGAACGTGACCCGCGCGGTCCTGCCGATCATGCGCCGACAGCGTGCCGGCCACGTCATCACCATCACCTCGACCGCGGGCCTGGTCGGCATGGAGTTCACCTCCGCCTACGCCGCCTCCAAGTTCGCGGAAGAGGGCTGGATGGAGTCCCTGCGCCACGACGTCGAGCCGTACAACATCCACACCACCACCGTGGAGCCCGGCTACTTCCGCACCGAACTCCTCGTGGACGGCTCCACCACCTGGCCCGAGCTCTCCATCGACGACTACGCCCCGCGGACCGCCCCGAGGATCGAGGGCATGAAGAGCATGAACGGCAAGCAGCCCGGCGACCCCGCCAAGCTCGCCCGCGCCCTGCTCACCATCGCCCGGCAGGACGAGCCCCCGCACCGCTTCGTCGCCGGAGCGGACGCCATCGAGGCCGTCGAGGCCAAGGCGAGGGAACTCCTCGCCCAGGCCGAGGCCTCCCGCGAACTGGGCGGCAGCCTCGCCTGCGACGACACCCACGCCTGAGAGGGACGACATGCCACTCAAAGGCGAGTACGAGCCGAGCAAGGCTCAGTTCGTGCGTGACCAGGTGGAGCTGTACGAGAGTTCCGGCGGCACCGAGGGAACGACGCTGAGCGTCCTGGTCGCACGCGAGGAAGACGAGAGGCTACGGGACCTGCCCGTCGTCATCCTGACCACCCTGGGCGCGAAGACCGGCAAGATCCGCAAGACCCCGGTCATGCGGGTGGAGCACCGCGGCTCGTATGCCGTGGTCGCCTCCATGGCGGGAGCCCCCAGCCACCCGGTCTGGTACCACAACGCGGTGGCCGACCCCCGAGTCGAGCTTCAGGACGGCCCGCTACGGCAGGACATGCTGGCCCGCGAGGTGACCGGGGACGAGAAGGCCCTCTGGTGGGCCCGAGCCGTCGAGGCGTTCCCGGACTACGCCGAGTACCAGAAGAAGACGGACCGCGAGATCCCAGTTCTCGTTCTGGAGCCCGCCGCTCAGGACCACTGACACGGCCGGCACCAAGGCCTGACGGCCGTCACGACAAGGAGTACCTCATGAGGCACGTATCACTGGGCGGGCTCGATGTCTCGCGCATCGGTCTGGGAGCCATGACCATGGCAGGCGTCTACACCACGGGTGGCGGGCTCGATGACGCCGAGTCCATACGCACCATCCACCGAGCCCTGGACCTCGGGGTCACCCACATCGACACCGCCGAGATCTACGGCCCCTTCCACAGCGAGAACCTCGTCGGCAAGGCCATCAAGGGCCGGCGCGACGACGTCGTCATCGCGACGAAGTTCGGTCTCGTCTCCCACGCCGGCGACGGCCCCGGCATCATCGACAGCGGCCCCGCCAACGTGAAGACCGCGGTCGAAGGCTCGCTCAAGCGGCTCGGCACCGACCACATCGACCTGTACTACCAGCACCGCGTCGACCCGAACACACCCATCGAGGAGACCGTCGGCGCGCTGGCCGATCTGGTCGCCGAGGGCAAGGTCCGCCACATCGGACTCTCTGAGGCCGGGCCCGAGACGATCCGCCGGGCCCACGCCGTGCATCCGGTGGCCGCGCTGCAGACCGAATACTCCCTGTGGACCCGTGACGTCGAAGCCGAGATCCTCCCGCTGCTGCGCGAGCTCGGTATCGGGTTCGTTCCCTACTCGCCGCTCGGCCACGGCCTGCTGACCGGGCGGATCCGCACCGTCGACGACTTCGCCGACGACGACTGGCGCAAGACCAATCCGCGGTTCACAGGCGAGAACTTCCAGTGCAACCTGCGCATCGTCGACGAGGTGCGGGCCATCGGCGCCGAGATCGGAGCCACCCCGGCCCAGACCGCGCTGGCATGGCTGCTGACCCGCGGCGACGACATCGCCCCGATCCCCGGAACCCGGCGGGTGTCGCGCGTCGAAGAGAACACCGCCGCCGACGGCATCGAACTCAGCGCCGCTCAGCTCGACCGCCTGAACAACCTCACACCGGCCGCGGGCGAGCGCCACGACGAGGCGAACATGGCCATCATCGACCGCTGACCCTTGACCACTGACCGCGGCGCATCGGCAGGACCGCGCCGCGGTCGCCGCGGCCCTCCTGGCCGCCGGCGGTCAACGAGGGCGCACCACGCCACCACCGCCCCAGCGGCACGACCGCCCGCAGGCGCAGCGCCCCGGCAGCCGGCAGCTCAGACCGGCCAGGCCTCCGCCAGCATCTTCCGGGTGTCCGCCAGCAGCTGCGGCAGCACCCGCGTATGCCCCACCACCGGCATGAAGTTCGTGTCGCCACCCCACCTCGGCACGATGTGCTGGTGGAGGTGCGCCGCGATGCCCGCGCCGGCGACCGAGCCCTGGTTCATGCCGATGTTGAAGCCGTGGGCGCCGGAGGCCGTGCGCAGGGCCGTCATCGCCTGCTTGGTGAGCTCGCCGAGCTCGGCGGTCTCCCCCGCCGTGAGGTCGGTGTAGTCGGCGACGTGCCGGTAGGGCACGGTCATCAGGTGCCCGCCGTTGTACGGGTACAGATTCAGCACCGCGTAGACCTGCTCGCCGCGCCTGACGACCAGCCCGTCCTCGTCGGACTTGGCCGGGATGGAGCAGAAGGGGCAGCCGTCGCCGGCGCCCGGGCCGCTCGGCTTGTTCTCACCCTGGATGTAGGCCATCCGATGGGGCGTCCACAGACGCTGGAACGCGTCCTGCGTCCCCACTCCCAGCTGCTGCTCCGGCTCACTCGTCATGCAGTGCAGCATATGGCGTGGAGCTGGGGGTACGGCAAAGGCCCCCGGGATCTCCCGGGGGCCCGTACGCGGTCCGGTCAGGCCGCGGTGACGCCGTGCGGTCAGACCTGCGCCCGCTCCTCGACGACCTTCACGATCTTCGCGATGGCCTCGTCGAACGGGATGCCGTTCTCCTGGGAGCCGTCGCGGTAGCGGAAGGACACGGACCCGTGGGACATGTCCTCGTCGCCCGCGATGACCATGAAGGGCACCTTCTGCTTCTGGGCGTTGCGGATCTTCTTCTGCATCCGGTCCGAGGAGGAGTCGACCTCGACGCGCAGGCCCTTCTTCTTGGCCGCCGCCGCGAACTTCTCCAGGTACTCGACGTGCGCGTCGCCGATCGGGATGCCGACCGCCTGGACCGGGGCCAGCCACGCCGGGAAGGCGCCCGCGTAGTGCTCCAGGAGCACCGCGAAGAAGCGCTCGATCGAGCCGAACAGCGCGCGGTGGATCATGACCGGGCGCTGCTTGGCCCCGTCCGGGCCGGTGTACTCCAGGTCGAAGCGCTCCGGCAGGTTGAAGTCGAGCTGAATGGTCGACATCTGCCAGGTGCGGCCGATGGCGTCCTTGGTCTGGACGGAGATCTTCGGGCCGTAGAAGGCCGCGCCGCCCGGGTCGGGAACGAGGGGCAGCCCCTGCTTCTCCGCCACCTGGCGCAGGGTCTCCGTGGCCTCTTCCCATGCCGCGTCCGAGCCGACGAACTTCTCCGGGTCCTTGGTGGACAGCTCCAGGTAGAAGTCGGTCAGGCCGTAGTCGCGCAGCAGTTCCAGCACGAAGGTGAGCAGCTTGTCGAGCTCCTCGGACATCTGCTCGCGCGTGCAGTAGATGTGCGCGTCGTCCTGGGTGAAGCCGCGGGCCCGGGTCAGGCCGTGCACGACGCCCGACTTCTCGTACCGGTAGACGGTCCCGAACTCGAACAGGCGCAGCGGCAGTTCACGGTAGGAACGCCCGCGCGCGTCGAAGATCAGGTTGTGCATCGGGCAGTTCATGGGCTTGAGGTAGTAGTCCACGCCCTCGTCGAGCTGCATGGGCGGGTACATGCCGTCGGCGTACCAGTCCAGGTGGCCCGAGGTCTCGAAGAGCTTCCCCTTCGTCGCGTGCGGGGTGTAGACGAACTCGTAGCCCGCCTCCTCGTGCCGCTTGCGCGAGTAGTCCTCCATGACCCGGCGGATGATGCCGCCCTTGGGGTGGAAGACGGCGAGGCCGGAGCCGATCTGCTCCGGGATGGAGAACAGGTCGAGCTCGCTGCCGAGCTTGCGGTGGTCGCGCTTCTCGGCCTCGGCGAGGAACTCCAGGTGCGCCTTGAGCTCGTCCTTGGTCGGCCAGGCGGTGCCGTAGATGCGCTGGAGCATCGGGTTCTTCTCGCTGCCGCGCCAGTAGGCGGCCGCGTTGCGCATCAGCTTGAACGCCGGGATCGCACGGGTCGACGGCAGGTGGGGACCGCGGCAGAGGTCCTTCCAGCACAGCTCGCCGGTCTTGGCGTCCAGGTTGTCGTAGATCGTCAGCTCGCCGGCGCCGACCTCGACGTCCGCGCCGTCGTCGCTGGAGGCGGAGCCCTTGAGGCCGATCAGCTCCAGCTTGTAGGGCTCGTCGGCCAGCTCCTCGCGGGCGGCCTCGTCGGTGACCACGCGGCGGGCGAACTTCTGCCCCCGCTTCTGGATCTCCTGCATCTTCTTCTCGATGGCCTTGAGATCCTCGGGCGTGAACGGCTTCTCGACGTCGAAGTCGTAGTAGAAGCCGTCCTTGACGGGCGGGCCGATGCCGAGCTTGGCCTCGGGGAAGAGCTCCTGCACGGCCTGTGCCATGACGTGCGCGGTGGAGTGGCGCAGGATGTTCAGGCCGTCCTCGGAGGAGATCTCGACGCCCTCGACCTCTTCGCCCTCGGACAGGGCGTACGACAGGTCCTTGAGCTCGCCCGCCACGCGCGCGGCGATGATCGAGCGCTCGCCGGCGAAGAGCTCGGCGGCCGTAGTGCCCGTCGTCACCACGCGTTCTTCCCGCTCGGAATCGCGCTGGATGATCACACGGACGTCTGACACCGGTCTCTCCTGACTGAAGGTGGGTCGCGGCGCCATACCGGAGCGCGCGCACGAGTATGGATCGTACCGACCCCGGACCACCCAGAGCGAAATCAGTCCCCGCAGTCCTCCTCGAAGAAGGCCGCCACCCCGGCGTTCTCCTGGAGCGCCTTCATCAGGCGGTCCCGCTCGGCGTCGTCGACCTGCACCGGTACGACGCCGTGGGCGCCGGTCAGACGCCGGAAGCCGCCCCGGCTCTCCAGCCGTCCCTGGACCCGCACCGGCAGTCCGACGAGGTGGGCGTGCCCGGCGATCCGGTAGGCCTCCTCGTCGAGGGTGATCCGGACGTCGGGTACGTCGGCCCCGGCCAGCACCCGCAGCCGTACCGTGCCCTCGCCGCGCGGCCCCGGCCTGCGCATCCGGACCACCGCTCCCGTGATCCGCACCGGTACGGAGGGTTCCTCGCGCAGGAAGCGGGCGCCCGCCTCGCGCAGCACCGGCAGGTCGCCGGGTGAGAACTCGACGGGCTCGGCGGAGGGCGCGCACCCTTCGGGCACACCGGCGGCCGGGGCCCACTCGACGGCGATCCGGGCACCCTCCGTGCCCCGGACCAAGGCGACGAGGGCCTCGGTGAGCTCGTGGCTCACCCCCGCCTCGACCGCGGCGTCGAAGGCGTCCATGCCGCCGGTGGCGCGCTGGTAGTCGACGGCCTCACGGGTGGCGTACAGGGCCTGGTGGAGGCGTACGGCCAGGGGACGGCCGTCGGCGACGGGCACGAAGGCGGTGAGCCGGCCGTCCGTCGCGGAGCCGACGAGGACGTTGTCCAGGGCCGCGGCGGCGGGGCGCCGGTGACGGGCGCCGTGGTAGCCGGCCCGCGCGCGCGTGGCGAGGGCCGCCGCGAGCAGCATCCGGCGGGCAGCGGTGCGCAGCCGGTCCTCGACGGTCCAGGGCGCCGCTCCGGCGGGCCCGGCGGGCACGTCGTGCCACCAGCGGATCTCGTCGCTGGGGACGGCGAGGGAGACGAGGACCTCACGGGCGGAGGGCGAGCCGCTGCGGGACAGGGCGAGCAGGGCCTCGGCGAGCAGGTCGTCGCTGTCGGGGAAGGCGCGGCTCTCGGGCACGAGGAGACTGGTGCCGCTGCCGCCGGGGCCGGGCGGGGTCCAGCGGCCGTAGCGTCCCGGGGCGCCGCCGCGCCGCTGCCAGCCGTGCCGCCGGAGCAGTGCGCCGAGCACGGCCGGGTCGACGTCCACGGGCTCGGGCGGAGCGCCGCTCCAGGTGGTGTCGACGGGGTGGGGCCGCACGGGCCTCAACGGCTCCTCGGTCGGGCGGTGCGTCACGGTTTCCCTCCCGTCCCGACCCGCGTCATGATCTCGCACAGCGCCCGGTCGTCGAAGATGCGTGCAGTCGGTATCCGCACGGTGGTGCGGCGGCGGCCGGTGATCGGCTGGCCGGCGAGGTTGGTCCAGTAGCAGCAGTGCCTGAGGTCGAGCCGGTCGTGGCCGGCGCGCAGCCAGTCGTCCTGGGCACGCGGCACCAGCATCACCACCAGGATCTTGTGCACGGACACCGGTGTGCGGGCGAGCTTCGCCAGGTGGTCGTTGTCGAGCGTGAAGGCGAAGGTGCGGCCCGGTGGGTTGGGCGGCACCTGGTAGGTGGCCTTGAGCTGCACCTTGATGGTGACCTCGTCGTCGACCGTGTGCCCGGGGGCGCTGTGGCTGACGTGCCAGTCGATGCCGTTGTCGGGGAACGGCTGGGAGAGCGAGCAGCCCGCGGCCGCCGCGACGGCGTGCAGATAGCCGACCTGGAGTGTCTCCATGCAGGCGGTGGTGGCGAGAGTGCCGCGAGAGGGAGCCGTGCGCTCGGGCAGCAGCCCGCCCCGTTCGGGCTGCGCTATGGCCATGGCCAACAGCCTTCCAGAACAAGTGATTCCCCGCTGCGGGCCGCTGAACTGCGCGGACCCGTACTCCTGTTGTCTCCTTCCGGCGTACGGCGCAAACAGCCCGGGTATCACCGGATCGGGCAGTGGACGGTGCGTCAACTGCCGAGGGTGAACGAGGGGTTGTGTGGCTATGACGACGTGCTGGTACGAAGGGCCGCTGGCAGCCTTCGACACGGAGACGACGGGCGTGGACGTCGAGACCGACCGCATCGTGTCGGCCGCCGTCGTCGTCCAGGACGCCCCCGGCGTCCGGCCGCGGGTCAGCCGCTGGCTGGTGAACCCGGGCGTGCCGGTGCCCGCCGAGGCGACGGCGGTGCACGGTCTGACGGAGGAACACCTCCAGCGCAACGGCCGGTGGCCGGCGCCGGTGATGTTCGAGATAGCGCAGGCGCTCGCCGAGCAGGCGCACGTCGGCCGCCCGGTCGTGGTGATGAACGCGCCGTTCGATCTGACCCTGTTCGACCGGGAGTTGCGTCGGCATCGCGCCTCGGCCCTGGGCCGCTGGTTCGAGTCGGCGCCGCTGTACGTGCTCGACCCGAGGGTTCTGGACAAGCATCTGGACCGCTACCGCAAGGGCCGCCGCACGCTGACCGACCTGTGCGCGCACTACGGCGTCACCTTGGAGGGCGCGCACGACGCGGCGGCCGACGCCGTGGCGGCGCTGGAGGTCACCCGGGCGGTGGGGCGCCGTTTCGCGTCCCGGCTGGAGCGCCTGGGCCCCGGTGAGCTGCACACGCTTCAGGCGGTGTGGCACGCGGCGCAGGCCCGGGGCCTCCAGGCGTGGTTCGCGCGCAGTGGCGTGGACGAGGCGGTCGACCCGGCCTGGCCGCTGCGTCCGGATCTGCCGGCGGCGGCCTGAGCACCTGGGCAGGGCACCTGCGCGGGCATGAAAAAACCGGTCCGTCTGCGACGGACCGGCTGTTTCCGGTGGGCGATACTGGGTTCGAACCAGTGACCTCTTCGGTGTGAACGAAGCGCTCTCCCACTGAGCTAATCGCCCGGGAACGCACTGAACAATACAGGTCCCGGCACGTTTCCTTCAAACCGCTTGGAGGGCCTGTCCGTCAGACAGACCCTAGGTGTCTGGCCAGTCCGCGCGCTCCCGTGCGCATCATCAGCCGGTGATTGACCCGGAAGGCGGGCCGGCACGGCACGGCGAGCCGCCGCAGCAGCGGCTTGCGGACGTCGACGACCTGGTCGTACCGCGCGCGAGTGCCCGCCCCGTCCGGGGTGAGCGTCCAGCGTGCCCAGCCCTCCATGTCACCGGACAGGGCGATCTCCAGCACGCCGGCCGCGGGGTCACGTCGCACCTCCCGCGCCGTGAAGGTCATGTCGTACGGCAGGACTGAGCGGATCCGAACCACCCCCGAGGTGTCGTCGAGCCGGGTCACCTCCCGGACCTGGCGCCACCACCGGGGGTAGTCCTCGGCCCGCTCCAGCGCCTCGTACACGGGGGCGGGCGGCGCGGGCAGGGTCCACAGAGTGCGGAAACGGTAGTGGTTCCAGTCCATGACCGCAGTCTGCCCGGATGCGGTGCGGACTGTATGAGTATGCGCCTGAGTACCCGCACTCATGCCGTACGGGGGTGACGCGGACCACACTGCCGGTCATGAACCACCTTCCGCCCCCGGCCGAGGAACTGCGGCTCCTCGACGCCGAGCTCCGGCAACTGGACGCCCGCCGGGCCCAGTTGCTGGCCCGTCGCGCCTGGCTGGTCGCGACCCTGCAACAGGCACCGCAACAACCGCAGCAGGCCTGGGCTCAGGCGCGGACGCAGCCGCCACCCGTCGCATGGTCCCGCCCTGAAACCGCCGCGCCCAGCGTGCAGAACGTGCTGCTGGTGCTCGGCGGTGTGCTGCTCACGCTCGCGGCGGCGGTGTTCACGCTGGTCAGCTGGGGACACATGGGCATCACCGGGCGGGCGCTGGTGCTCGGCGCGGTCACGCTGGCTGCGCTCGCCGGGCCGGCGCTCCTGCTGAAGCGGGGGCTGCGCTCGACGGCCGAATCCGTGGCGGGGCTGGGCCTGGCGCTGACAGTCCTGGACGCCTACGCCCTGCACGAGGCCGCGCTCGCCGGGACGGACGGGACGGGGTACGCAGCGGCCGCGGCGACGGTGCTGGCGGGGATCTGGTCGGCGTACGGTCTGCTGCCGGCCACGGCCGCGCTGCGACTGCCCCTGCCCTGCGCCCTGGTGGCGGCCCAGTTCCCGCTGCTGCTGTGGGCTCTGTCCGCCGACGCGGGTTCGCATGTGATCAGCGCCGCGCTGCTGGTGACGGCCGGGCTGGACGCGGTGGTGGCGCTGCGGGTGACGGGCGCTTCCGTACGGATCTGCGCGGTCGTCGGCGGGTACGGCACGGGCGGCTGGGGCGTTCTGGGCGCCGGCTGGCTGTCCGTGACGGCCGACGGCCCGGGCGCTGCCGCGCGGGCCGGGACGCTGCTCCTGCTCGCGGCGGCGATCGCGCTGGGTGCGGCCTGGCGGGTCCCGGATCCGGGTGTACGGCACGCCCTCGGTCTCGCGGCGGCCTCGGGGCTGCTCACCGTGGGTGCGCTCGGCGGAGTGGCTCGCTTCGGGGTACCGGCGGAGTGGGTGGTTCCGGTTTATCTGGCTTTGGGAGTCGCCCTGCTGGCGGGGCTGCGGGCCGGGCGGTTGCTGCCGGACGCGGTGCGGCACGGGGTCGCCTGGGCTTCCGCGGTCGTGCAGGCGCTGGCTTTTGTGTGGGCGCTGCCCGTCGTCGTCCTGGTGGTGATGGGGCCGGCGGGCTGGTTGGTCCGTGTGTGGAGCGGTGCGCCGTCGGACGCCCGTGCGGCGGTTGCCGTCGAGGCGCCCTGGCCGTCGGACGCGGCGGCGGCACCCGTTGTGCTGCTCGCGGTCGCGGCCGTACTCGCCACGGCGGTCCGCGCGGAGCTGTGGCGCCCGCGAGCCCGGCTCGGTGCGCTGGGTCTGCTGTGGGCCGCGGCGCTGCTGCTTCCGGCGATCCTCGCGGTTCCCTACCTCGCGGGGATGTCGGTCCTGGGAGTCATGACGGCGGCCGCGCTGTACCTGGGCCGGACCACGACGTCCGCCGCGCGGGTCACTGCCCTCGTCCTGGCCCTGGTCACGGCCGTCGACCTCACCCTGGTCTCCTTGGCATCCCAGACCGCGACGCTGGTCGTGCTGTCCGTGCTGACGGCGCTGCCGGCCGCGGCCTCGTGGCGGGCGAGCCTCGCTCCCTTCACGGCACCGGCCGCCCTCGTGCACGCCACAGCCCTGGCCTCGGCCACGGGCGCCGCCGTGGACTGGCCGCCGGCCCGTACCGCCCTGCTGGTCCTGGCCGTGCCCGTGGCCGCCGCCCTGCTCGCGCCGCGTCTCGGTGCGCAGCGGGCGACGGTGCCGGTCGAGGCCGCGGGAGCCGCCGCCGGCCTGCTGGCCGTGGGCCTCGCGGTCACCGATCCGCCGCTGCTCGCCCTGGTGCTGGCGCTGTGCGGCGTCATCGCCGCGGGCACGGCGCTGCGCCCGGACCGCCGTCCCGTCGGCTACGCGGCCACGGCCCTGTTCGTACTGGCCGCCTGGGTTCGCCTGGCCGCATGGGAGGTCGGCACACCCGAGGCGTACACGCTCCCGGTAACCGTTCCGGCGCTGCTCGTCGGTGCTCTGCGCAGGCGCCGTGACCCGCAGGCCTCCTCCTGGGCGGCGTACGGACCCGGACTCGCCGCCACGCTCGTGCCGAGCCTCCTCGTAGCCTGGGGCGACCCGCAGTGGACGCGGCCGTTGCTGCTGGGCACGGCGGCCCTGCTGGTCACCCTGCTGGGTGCCCGGCACCGCCTCCAGGCGCCGCTGGTGCTCGGCGGTTCGGTGCTGGCCCTGGTCGCGCTGCACGAACTCGCCCCGTACGTCGTGCAGGTGACCGGGGCACTCCCCCGCTGGGCGCCTCCCGCCCTCGCCGGACTCCTGCTGCTCGCACTCGGGGCGACGTACGAGCAGCGGATCCGGGACGTCCGACGGGTACGGGAGGTCCTGGGGAGGATGAACTAGGTGTGCTGTCCCGGGAGGTTGGTGACAGGCGACACGCCTTGAGCGGTCCTTGAACGAGCAGCACGCTGGGCCGGCCGCTACCGCAAGCACGGACTGGCCGGGATGCAGGACCGCTCCAGTCGCCCGCACCACCAGCCTGGCCGCACTCCGGCCGCCGTCGAGGGCCCGGCCGGGACGGACCGCTCCTCAGTCAACGCGCCGCGATCGTCTTCCTGCCGGCAGCCCTGGTCGGCATCGGTGCCACTGTTCTGGCGGCGCTGGCCGGCACCGTGTGGCCGGTCGCGGTGAGCGTCGGAGGCGGGGTCGTGGCCCCGGCCGTCCTGTTCTTCAACCAGATCATCGACCAGACGAGCGGATCCCGATGGCTCGCCCCGGGATCCGCCGGTCCAGCCCTCCCCCCGCTAAGGCATCTTGTCCCCCAGCAGGGCCAGGTTCTCGATCGCGGCGAGGCCGTACAGCGAGGTGTCGTTCGTGGACACCCAGGGCGCCTCACTGCCCGGCACCAGCGTGAGCGGGCCGCTGAGCTTCTCGGTCTTCCAGGGGGCCGACTCCTTGTAGCCGTCGGAGTTGTAGAACTTGTCCCACGCGCGCTTCGCGAGCTTCTCGTCGCCGGACTGGACGGCGGCGTAGGCGTCGAGGCGCGAGTGGCCCTGGAAGAGGATCAGTGAGCCGAAGTTGCTGCCGTAGCGGGCCGCCTGTTCAGCCTTGGTGGCGTTGAAGTAGCGGCAGTAGTCGAGGTACGCCTCCTTGAACTTCGGCACGTCGACGAGGTCGATGAGCTCGGCGCACAGCTCGTTGAGGCCGAAGACGGCCGACAGGTGCGAGACCTCCACCTTGGGCTTGTCGGCGACGGCGAACCTGCCGGTGTCCAGGTCGTACAGACCGCTGCCCTGGACGAAGCCGTTGGGCTGCGCGGCGATGGTCTCCATCGTGGACAGCACGCGCGCCTTGGCCTTCTCCCACTTGGGGCCCTTTCGCTCCCACTCGGTCAGCCACGCCGAGACCAGGCCGCTCCAGTCGGTGCCGAAGCCGATCGACAGGGCGTGCCGGTCGGGCGTGTACGGCTCGGTACGGATCTTGCGGAGCGGGTCGAGGGCGAGGAACGTCTCGTCGGAGTCGACGTTGGCGTGCATGAGGTCGCCGACGCGTTCGTCCGCCGTGAGGAAGTAGTAGTAGCGCCGGTACGTGGTGTTGGCGATGCGCTGCTGCTTGGCGCTGTCGGCGAAGTGCTGCACGCCGTGCCGGGTGCCGAGGCCGGCCCACTTGCCCAGGTGGTAGACGTCGACCTCACCGGTGTGCCGGGTCATGGCCTCGGCGAAGCGGAAGATGTCCGAACGGCCGCTTCTCAGGTACGCGTACCAGAGCCACAGGTCCGGCGACAGCTCGGAGTTGTCCCAGGCGTAGCCCCCGACGTCGTAGCGCCACTGGTGCCGGACGGTGTCGTAGGTGTGCATGATGTCGCCGTAGTCCCAGAAGCCGTACCACCGCCGCATCTCCACCTGGTCCTTGTAGTAGGTGAAGAGGAAGTCGAGGTGGTCCTCGATCTTGGCCTTGGCGGGGGTGGAGCGGTCGGGTTCGGCGTACAGGCCCTTGCCGAAGACGCCCGCCTTGATGAGCTGCTTGGGCGGGGCGGCGAGCTGCGGCAGGACCCGGACGGCCTCGACCTGCTCGGCGAGCTTCTCGGCGCTCGGGGTGGACTCGTTGGCCCAGAAGAGCAGTTCGGAGGTGCGGGCGATGCCGTACGGGGTGCCGAACTCGGGCTCGTAGTCCTCGTAGGTGATGTTGAGGCCCTCGATCTGCTCGGGGAAGGTGTCCTGGCCCATGCCGTCGTGGTAGAAGCGCATGTCCATGGGCTGGGCCTCGGGGGACCAGAGCCAGAGGGTGACCTCGGCCTCGTCGGTGTGGGCGTCCCGGATGTCGAGCTGGGCGGGGAACTTCTCCCAGAAGTCGCGCAGGCCGAAGGAGAATCCGCCGCTCACTCCGCCGACGTACCCGAAGCCGGAGGCGCGCCGGCCGCCGCCCGCGGCGATCCAGCCGTGGCCCTTCTTGGTGCGCTTGCGCACGGTGAAGCCGTCGGCGGACAGCTGGGAGAGGGTGTAGTCGCCCCACTCGGGTATGTACTGGAGCCGGGTGGTGACCCGCTGGTCCCAGGTGGCCGGGTCGGGCAGCTTCTTGCCCTCGTACTGCGCCGCCTGCACGGCCGCGCCCGGGTCGCGGCGCAGACCGGTGATGCCCTTGACGGCCTCGCGCAGCAGTCCGGTGCCCTCACCGCCGATGCGGATGTGCCGGTCGTAGGACTCGTCGCGCATCGGCACGCTGAAGCGGACGCCGAGGCCGCGGATGAAGTCGCCGCTCGCCTTGCCGGGCTCCTGCTTCCCGTCGTAGGTGATGGTGTGCACCATGCGGAAGGAGTCGGCGCCCGCGTAGAAGTAGAGCCTGATGGAGAAGGGCAGCCAGCCGCGGCCGCCCTTGCGGTGCTTGCCGTCGATGCGGACGACCGCGCGGACCGGGCCCTCCTGCTCGACGGTGACCTTGTCGATGGCACCGTCGAAGCGCTCGGTCTTGACCGCGCCCTGGTCCTCGTCCTCGATCTCGGGCTGGCGGATCAGCACGAGCCGGCCGTTCCTGGCGATCTCGGTGGAGCCCCGGGTGACCGACTTGACGATCGTGGAGCCGGACCTGCCGATCTTCGCGGTGATGACGCCGGTGGAGATGTCGATGGTGCCGCCGCGCTTGTCGACGGTGACCTTCTTCTGCGGTGCGGCGGGCGTCCCGGCGGTGAGGGTGAGCTTGCCGTCGCCCGAACCGACCGCGTGGGCGGTCCACTTGAGGGAGCCGTCGGGCCAGTAGGCGATCGGCCACGACTGCACGGGCACGGCCTTGCCGTCCGCGTCCGTCAGCGCGAAGGTCTGGTCCTTCTGATAGGCACCCTTCGGCCAGGGGACGCCGACGGTGGAGCCGGGCGCCGCGCCGAGGCCGCCGTCCTCCAGCCAGTCCAGGGTCACCGGGTCGGCGTCGGCGGGCTCGGCTCTGGGGACGGCCCGCGCGTCCTGTGTCCCCAGTGCCCAGCTGAACTGGGCGGCGGCTCCGGCGACGGCGGCCGCCTTGAGAAGGTTCCTGCGGGGGATGGGAGACATAGAGAGGCTGCCTTTCCTTGTCCGTGCGGGAAGCACATCCGTGCGCTGGTCAGGGGCATGACAGTGAGAGGCGCGGCGCGCGGGGCGCCGGCCTGGGACGAGGGCACCGCCGGTCAGCGGTGCCGGTACCGCTCCTCCACGGCGACGGCCGCCGCCGCGACGGCCCCGAGGACGGGGACCGCCAGCGGCGCGGTGAACCAGGCGGACACGGCAACCACGGCCAGCCCGGCGATGATCAGGAAGGACCCGGCCGGGTCGAGGACCGTCCGGCGCCAGGCGGCCACGAGCAGGGTCCGCCAGCGGGCGTCCGGCTCCCAGACCGCCGCCGCGCGCAGCCCGGCCACCACCAGGCCGATCAGCGCGAGCACTCCGACGGCCCCGACCAGCGGCCCGCCGGGGATCCCCGCACGGACCGCCTGGACGTCCACCCAGACCGCGGCCACCGCCGCCCACCCGGCGAGCCCGGCGATCCACCCGCCGCGCACGGCCGTACGGAAGTCGGCGACGAACTCCCGCCAGCCACCGCCCTCGTGCGCGGTACGGCGTCGCAGGTGCCGCGCCCCGGCGGCGAAGGCCGCCGGGTACGTCACGACACCCAGTGAGGCCACCGCGATCCACACACCGGTCAGCAGACACTCGGCGAACACGCCGAACCGCTCGGCAAAGGCCGACGACTCCCCCCGTGCCTTCACTCGCGTCGTGGCCATGTCCGGATCACCTCAGCCCTTCAGACCGGACGTCGCCATGCCGTCGATCAGATACCGCTGGAAGGCGAGGAAGAAGGCGAGAACCGGCAGCAGCGCGACCAGCGACATGGCGATCATGCCGCCGTAGTTGGCCAGCCCTTCCTGGTCGACGAACATCTTCAGACCGAGGGAGACCGTGTACTTGTCGGGCTCGTTCAGGTAGATCAGCGGACCCATGAAGTCGTTCCAGGAGTTGATGAACGTGAAGATCGCGCTGGTGATCAGGGCCGGACGGCACAGCGGAAGCATGATCGACCAGTAGATGCGGAAGTGCCCGCAGCCGTCGAGACGGGCGGCCTCGTCGAGCTCCTTGGGCATGTTGCGCATGAACTGCACCATCAGGAAGACGAAGAACGCCTCCGTGGCCAGGTACTTCCCCAGCAGCAGCGGGGTGTACGTGTTGATCATCCCCATGTTGCGGAACAGCACGTACTGCGGGATCAGCAGCACGTGGTACGGCAGCAGCAGGGTGCCGATCATCAGCGTGAACAGCAGATTGCGGCCCGCGAACCTGATCCGCGCGAAGGCGTACGCCGTCAGCGAGCAGGACGCCACGATGCCGATCACCGAACCGACCGCGAGGAAGAGCGAGTTGAAGAAGAAGGTGGAGATCGAGATGTCGGCGATGCCGTCGGCGAGGCTCTTGTAGTTGTCGAGGATCGGTTCGCCCGGCAGCAGGTCCAGGCTGCCGACGATGTCCTCGCTCTTCTTGAGGGAGCCGCCGATGACCCAGATCACCGGGTACAGGATCACCGCGAGGATCAGCAGGGACCCGATGTGCCAGGCGAGGGATCCGGGCAGTTTGTGCCGAAGGCCGCCCGCTCGTGGGGTGGCGTCGGTGACCTGCGCACTCATCGGGCGCCCTCCTCGTAGTGCACCCAGCGCTTCTGGGACCAGAACAGCACCGCCGTCACCAGGGCGACCGCGACCAGCAGCATCCAGGCCATGGCGGAGGCCAGACCCATCCGGCTGTTCTCGAAACCCTGGACGTAGAGATAGCAGGTGTAGACCATCGAGCCGTCGGCCGGACCGCAGGCGTTGCTTCCGGCGCCGCCGCCGACGATGTACGCCGAGCTGAAGATCTGGAAGGAGTGGATCGTCTCCAGCAGGACGTTGAAGAAGAGCACCGGGGAGATCATCGGCAGGGTGATGTTCCAGAACCGCCGCAGCGTGCCCGCCCCGTCGACCTCGGCCGCCTCGTACAGCTCGCGCGGGACCTGCTTGAGGCCGGCCAGGAAGATGACCATGGGCGCGCCGAACTGCCAGACGGTGAGCGCCACCAGGCTGTAGATGATCATGTCCGGGTCGCCGGTCCAGCCACCGACGTCGAGCCCGAAGATCTTCTGCGTACGGTCCACGATCGCGTCGTCCGAGAAGATCGCCTTCCAGACGATCGCGATGGAGACGCTCGCACCGATCAGCGACGGCGCGTAGAAGGCGGCCCGGTAGAAGGCCTGCCCGCGCCGCTTCTGGGCGAGGAGCAGGGCCACCCCGAGGGCCGCGAGCAGCTTGAGCGGCGTTCCGACGACGACGTACCAGAGCGTCACCTGCACCGAGTGGCGCCAGCGGGGATCGCCGAACATCTCGGAGAAGTTGTCGAGGCCGATCCACTTGGGCGCGTCGAACAGGTTGTAGTCGGTGAACGCGAAGTAGAGCGAGGCGACCATCGGGCCCGCGGTGAGCAGCAGGAACCCGGCGATCCAGGGAGACATGAAGAGATAGCCGGCCAGGTTCTCCCGGCGCCGCCGCCGCTTGAGGGCGGCGGGGCGCTCGGGCTTCACCGGACCGTGCCGCGGCTCGGAGTCCTGGGACAGGCCCTCCATCGCAGGGGCGTGTGTCACGGTGGTTCCCATCAGCTGCCGAGAGCCGTCTTCGACTCGGTGAAGAACTGCTTGACGGCCTCGTCCACCGACCGCTTGCCCAGGGCGAGTTCCTCGGCGATGCGCAGGAAGGCGGACTCACAGATGTCCGCGCCGTTCGGGTGCGGGGTGATCGGCTCCAGGACACCCGCCTCGACGAGGGACTCCTCGTAGGCGGCTATCGCCTTGTTGACCTCGTCGGTCGGCTTGTACGCGTCGTACTGGGCCTGCGTCGCGGGCACGCCCCGGTCGTAGCCCATGATCTTGGCGACCTCGGGCTCGTGCACCATGAAGTCGATGAACTGGGCGACTTCCTTGGGGTGCTGGGTGCGCTTGGAGGCGCTCAGCATGAGCGAGCCGAGGTACTGGCCGGTCTTCTTGCCGTCCGTGGTCGGGATGGGAGCGAGGGCGTACTCGCTCTTGCCCTCGGCGGTGTAGCGGACCGTGAAGTTGTCCCAGGTGAACTCGCCGCCCGCGAGTTCCCCGGTGACCGCGGACTTGGGCTTGATCTGGGCGACCTTCTTGGCGTCGGCGTAGCGGCCGTCCTCCACGCCCTTCTTGGCCTTCGTCCACCAGTCCGACAGATCCGACTCGGTGAAGCCGAGTCCCTCCTCCGTGAAGAACGCCTTGCCGTTCTGACGCAGGTACAGGTCGTAGAGGTACATGACGCCGTACATGCCGCTGTCGCCGGCGCGGCCCGCCTTGTCGCGGATCTTCTTCATCGCCGCGTCGAAGTCGTCCCAGGTCCAGCCCATCTCCGGCTTCACGCCCGCCTTGGTGTAGACGGGCTTGTCGATGACCAGGGCCATCGAGTTGGAACCGACCGGAACTCCGAGGAGCTTGCCGTCGAGCTCGCCGAACTTCTCGAGTCCGGCACGGAATCCGTCCATCCGGAGGTTGCCGGCCTTGACCTGCTCGCTGAGATCGAGCAGCACGTTCTTCGCGTCGTATTTGCGGAGGAACCCGATGGCATTCTGGAAGACGTCCGGCGGATTTCCGCCGGAAGCCTGGGTGTTGAACTTCTTCCAGAAGTCGAGATAAGGCTGGAAGTCCGTTTTCACCTTGATCTTCGGATACTTCTTCTCGAAGAGCGCGATGGTCTTGTTGATGCGCTCGGCGCGGTCCTCCGCACCCCACCACGCGTAACGGATCGTCACCGTCCCGTCCGCGGAGGCCCCTCCGTCGCCGCCGCAGCCGGTGGTCGCGGCCAGCCCCAGCGTGGCCGCCGTGGCCCCGGCCGCCTTCAGAATCGTACGTCTCTCAACATTCCTGCCGTTCACCACGGTTGGACCTCCCCGCACGTCGTCCCGCTCGCATGAATCGTTTCAAGTAAGCGCTTGCTGGCACAAGTTACGGAGGGGCTGAGGGTGCGTCAATGATTCGGACAAGAATTTCTTGCCGAACGGGCCGTCGGCGAGGCGGGACAGGGAGGGAGCGCGCCGCGCCCACCGGGAAGACGTCACTGGTGGGGGCCGCTGTGGTCGACGGGCCGAACGAGGCGGGGGCGCTCACACGGCTTTCGGGAGCGACCGAAAGGCGACGCCGGGGCGGGTGGCGTGGAGCGCGCGCAAGGTGGCCGGTTTCGGTCAGCGAGCCATGGAGGAGAACGGCACGCGGGTGATTCGGCAGCCGCGACAACCGGCCCCCGCACGACAGCGGCCCACCTGCGCAATCGCAGGTGGGCCGCCGATCCGGGTGGGCGATACTGGGTTCGAACCAGTGACCTCTTCGGTGTGAACGAAGCGCTCTCCCACTGAGCTAATCGCCCGGACGCAGGAAGAAGATTACCCCATGTCAGGGGGTGCCTGTGACCAGCGCCGGCCGGCACCGGCACCCCCGACGCGGCTCACTGGTTCTCGATCTTCCACGGCATGACCATGCCGAACTTCCACACGTAGATACCGACCAGTACGCCCACGATCACCAGCCCGATGGACGTCAGGATGATGTTGCGCCGCCGCACCTTGGGATCGAGGGCGCGCTGCGCTGCCTCGGTGACCTTCCGCTTGGTCCAGCGGAGCACCAGCTGGGCCCACACGAACTCGGTCGCCCAGATCGCCATGCCGCCGAAGATCACGACCCAGCCCGGCCCCGGCAGGGGCAGCATGATGATGCCCGCCACGACGACCGCGAGCCCGATGATGAAGACGCCGACCTGCCAGCTCACGTGCAGCAGGCGGCGCGCCTTGATGAATTCCGGCGCCCGCGAGCCGAGCCCCCGCTCCTGCTCGCTGCGCTCCTCGTCCGTCCCCGTCTCGTCCGGCGCCACGGCCACCTCGCCCGGCTCGTCACTCCCCGTATTCATACGGCCAAACACTACCCGAGCGAAACCAGTCACCGGAATGGACGCACGGCGCGAACGATCTCTCGGCCGGAAGAGTTACGTAAAGGCACGCAAAACACTCAGAGGGGTTTACAACGGCACCGTAGGTGGCATGTCGATTTCGCCGACGTGCGAATCCCCGAGCGCACACTGAGCGAAAGGCCCTGGCGCTTATGAACACCACGGTCAGCTGCGAGCTGCACCTGCGCCTCGTTGTGTCGAGCGAGTCCTCCCTGCCTGTCCCCGCAGGCCTGCGGTACGACACGGCCGACCCCTACGCCGTGCACGCCACCTTCCACACCGGAGCCGAGGAGACCGTCGAGTGGGTGTTCGCCCGCGACCTCCTCGCCGAGGGACTTCACCGCCCTACGGGCACCGGCGACGTCCGCGTCTGGCCGTCGCGCAGTCACGGTCAGGGCGTCGTGTGCATCGCCCTGAGCTCGCCGGAGGGCGAGGCCCTGCTCGAGGCCCCGGCACGGGCCCTGGAGTCCTTCCTGAAGCGGACCGACGCCGCCGTGCCGCCCGGCACGGAGCACCGGCATTTCGACCTCGATCAGGAGCTCTCGCACATCCTGGCGGAAAGCTAGGGCGAGGCCCCTCACAAAGCCGCCCGGCGCCGTCGACTCGGGGAGACGGCTCGGGCCCGGACAACCGCATACGGGATACACCGGCGTCGGCACCGCGGATCACGCGGGGCGGCGCCGGCTCGCGTGTGGCGCCGGCTCGCGTGTGGCGCCGGCTCGCGTGTGCACCGACGGCGGCCCGCGGCGGCGGGCCTGCCGCCGCCCGCAGGGCGGGCGGGAACCACGGCGCGCCCGGCGGCGTTGTATTCGAAGCCATGTGCGGGCATGAGGGCGGTCCAGCGGCGGTGGAGCCGTTACCATCGGCCAGCATCCGCGGGCGCCTGCCCGACCCCCAGGCCAGGGAGCGAATCGTGCTGATCACCCACGACACCCGGTGCGCCCTCGACACCGTGGTCGATCTGGTGAACACCGCACCGGAGGACGACGCGGCGGCGGACGGGCTGCCGGACGTGGCGACACTCGCGGACTTCGTACGAAACCACGAGATCAGCGATGTCGGAGTGCTCTCGGAGTTCGACCTCTCCGCGGTGCGGAAGATCCGCGGGCGGTTCGCCGCCGTTTTCGCCGCCCCTGACGCCCGGGCCGCCGCCGGTCTGATCAACGAGCTGGTCGCGGCCGCCGGCACCACCCCCCGGCTCACGGACCACGACGGCTACGACTGGCACGTGCACTACTTCGCGCCCGGCGCCTCCGTCGCCGACCACCTGGCCGCCGACTGCGGGATGGCACTGGCCTTCTTCGTGGTCGCCGGGGAGCAGGAGCGGCTGCGGCGGTGCGAGGCGCCCGACTGCCGGAGGGCCTTCGTCGATCTGTCCCGCAACCGCTCGCGGCGTTACTGCGACAGCCGCACCTGCGGGAACCGCCTGCATGTGGCCGCGTACCGGGCGCGCCGTAAGGAAGCGGCGGGCTGACCGTCATCGCCGGGGCGTTCGACGGGATCCTGGATGCCGACGCGGTCCCGGCGGGTGGCGCCGGGTACCGCGGGTACGGCTCACAGCAACAGCAGATCGTGCAACGAGGCCATGAGCAGCAGACTCCCGATCACCGCAAGGAAGATCATCAGCGGTGGCTGGGAAAGGGCGAAGAGGCAACCACGTGGCTCGTCCTGCCGGGGACATGGCTTGTCCTGCGGCGGCGCGGGGTCGCTCTGATTCGTCGTGTCCAGCATCTCGCGGCGATGATGACGCAGTAGCCGGGCAGGCGCGATCAGCGGCCTCGTTCCGTGCGGGAGTGCGCCGATTCCGCGAGGTCCGGTTCAGATTGTGATCACTTCCGCGCGCCCTCGGACCCACTGTGACGATTCGGCCGGCGCGCGGCCGTCATATCCCGTGCTTCTTGAGGATGGCCTCGATGTCGCTGAAGTCGTCCTCGCCCCGGGACGCCGACGTCGGCCGGGTCGCCGGGCGGGAGCCCTGACCCTGGCCCTGACCCAGGGAGGGCGCCGAGGCGCCCGGAGCCACAGCCTCCGGCTGGGATGCCGCGCGGGCCGCCCTGCGCTCCTTGCGGGTGCCGCCGCGGCGGCGCTCCACGACACGCGTGGTCATGAACAGCAGCCACGCGACACCGAGCACCCCGAAGCCCGCCCAGGCGGTCAGGCTGAACGCGGTGTCGGCCAGCCACTCGACGACGCCCGTCATGACCAGGCCGATCGGCACGAGCGAGTAGGCCGCGATACGGGTCGCCGCGAGGAAGCGCTTGCGGTACGCCGTGATGACCGCAATACCCAGGCCTGCCGCGGACACGGCGGAGCAGACGGTCTCGGCAATCATCCGGTCCTCCAGGCGTGGCGCGGTCGGGCAGGGCACTTCGTCCCTTCCATCCTGCACCCGCCCTACCCCGGGGGGCCATGCCCCGGCCCGACATCAGGGACATCTCCGGGTCGCCTCCTCCGCAGGTGCCGGTGCGGGTGTACGGCCTGGGAGAATGTCGGTATGAGCGACTCCTCCCCCGCCCCTGCCGCCGCCCTCGTCCTCGAGGTCTGGTGCGACCTCCAGTGCCCGGACTGCCGTACCGCGCTGGACGACCTCCGTGCCCTGCGCGCCCGCTACGGCCACCGCCTGGAGCTGCGGCTGCGGCACTTCCCCCTGGAGAAGAACAAGCACGCCTTCGCCGCCGCCCAGGCCGCGGAGGAGGCGTGGGAGCAGGGCCGGGGCTGGGAGTACGCCGAGGCGCTCCTGGGGCGGGTCGAGGAGCTGGGCCGTGCGGGAGAACCCTTCCTGGTCGAGCTGGCCCGCGAACTGGACATGGACGCCGAGGAGTTCGACACGGCCCTGATCGACGGCCGGCACATCCTGATCGTGGACGCCGACCAGGCCGAGGGCAAGGCGATCGGCGTGACCGGGACCCCGACGTACGTCATCGGCGGTGAGCGGCTCGACGGAGGCAAGAGCCAGGAGGGGCTGCGCGAGCGGATCGAGCAGATCGCGGACGGGCTGCTGGCCGGGCAGGAGTAGGAGCAGGAGCAGCAGGGCTGACCCCAGGGCCCCCGCCCCTCGTCCCCGCCCGGCCGCTACACCAGCGGCTTGTACATCGCGTACAGCTTCGTCTCGTAGCCGAGGGACGCGTAGAGCCGTTCGGCCGGGGTGTTGCCGGAGAAGACGTTGAGGCCGATGACGCGCCTGCCCTCGACGATCGTCTGGGCCTCGGCCAGCAGCATGAGGGTGCGGCCGTGTCCCTTGCCCCGGTGGGCGGCGCGGACCTCGACGTCGAAGACGAAGGAGCTGTCCGCGCGCAGCGCGAGCCACAGCTCGCCCACCGCCGTCCCCTCGTGTTCCAGGACACTGATGAGCGTGCCCGGGGTGGCGAGGCCGTCGGGCAGCAGGGTGGCGTGGTCCCGCTCCGACTTGGCGCGGGCCTCGGCCTCCGGAACGCCCCGCTCGATCCAGCTCCGCGCGTAGTCCTCCTCGCCCTTCTCCAGCCAGGGGCCGAACTCCGCCTCGGTCATGGGCCGGGCACGGCTGCCCTCCGGCAGCTCCGGCGGGGTGTCGCCGAGGGGCTTCTCCATGCCGCGGTTGCGCACGACGTAGCCGAGCGCGGTGGCGAGCCGGACCGCCGCGGCGGCGTCGGCGGGGACGGTCGTCTCGATACGCCGGCACCCCCAGCCGCGCGCCACCTCCTCGGCGGCGAGCGCGGCGACGGTGCCCCGGCCGCGTCCGCGGTCCGGTTCGTCGATGCGCAGTTTCATGATCCGGGCCACGGCGTCGCCGAACACGGGGTGCGTGCCGAGGTGTATCGCCCCTACGGGACGGCTGTTCACGCACACCTGGTAGCGGCGTGAGCGCGTCCCGTCGGCGTTCTGCTGAAGCGGCTCGGTCGGCCGCAGGGTCGTGGTCATCAGGGGTGTTCTACCCGCAACCACGCCCCGGGTCAGCCGAATATGCGGGGCTCTCAGGGGTCGAGATCGTCCCCGGACCGCTCCTGGAAGATCCGCATGGCCTTCGCGGTCACCGGGCCGGGCGCGCCGGGCAGCTCACGGTCGTCGACCCGGTGCACGGCCTGGACGTCCCGCAGCGTGGACGTCAGGAAGACCTCGTCGGCCCGCTCCAGGACGTCCAGCGGCAGGTCGGTCTCCTTGGCGCCGGTCCATGCGATCGCCAGCGCGCGCGTGATGCCCGCGAGGCAGCCCGAGGCGAGCGGCGGAGTGTGGATCTCGCCGTCGAGGACGACGAAGACGTTGGACCCGGTGCCCTCGCACAGCTGTCCCACCGTGTTGCCGAACAGGGCCTCGGAAGCGCCCTGTTCGCGGGCGCGGGCGAGGGCGACGACGTTCTCGGCGTACGAGGTGGTCTTCAGGCCGGTCAGCGCGCCGCGCTCGTTGCGCGTCCAGGGGACCGTGATCGCGGCGGTGGAGTCGGGGCGGCGGGTCGTCTCGCCGAGGGCGACGACGAGGGTCGGACCCTGGTCGCCGCGGTCGGAGCCGAGCGGGCCGTGGCCGCCGGTGTAGGTGATGCGCAGGCGGCCGAGCGGCATGGGGTTGGCCTCGAGGACGGCGGCGCAGGCGCGGCGTACCTCGTCGTGGTCCGGGTCGGGCAGTCCGAGGCCGCGCGCCGACCGGGTCAGCCGGTCGAGGTGCCGCGTGAGCGCGAACGGCCGGCCGTCCACGGCCTTCACCGTCTCGAAGATGCCGTCGCCCACGGTCAGCCCGTGGTCGAAGACGGAGACGCGGGCGGACTCGATGTCCTGCAACCCGCCGTCGAGCCAGATCTTCACGTCAGGTCCTCTCCACTCACCTCATACGCTCCCGACGCTATCGCGAGCAGCCGGGCCGCCTTCAGCTCGGTCTCCCGCCACTCCCCCTCGGGATCGGAGCCCCATGTGATGCCGGCGCCGGTGCCGAAGCGCAGCGCACCGTCGGCCCGGTCGATCCAGAAGGTACGGATGCCGACGGCCAGCTCACCGACCCGCCGGTCGGCGTCGACCCAGCCGATCCCCCCGCAGTACGGCCCCCGGGGTGCCGTCTCCAGTGCGTCGATGATCCGCAGCGCGCTCGACTTGGGCGCGCCGGTGACGGAGCCGGGCGGGAAGGCGGCGGCGAGCAGCTCGGCCCAGCCGGCCCCCTCCCCCAGCTCACCGCGGACCGTCGACACGAGATGGACCAGCCCCGGATGCTTCTCGACGGCACACAGGTCGGGCACCGTCACACTGCCGGTGGCGCAGACCCGTCCGATGTCGTTGCGGACCAGGTCCACGATCATCACGTTCTCGGCGTAGTCCTTCTCCAGCAGGTCCGCCTCGGTGCGGCCGGTGCCCTTGATCGGCCCGGACAGGACGACTCGTCCGTCGCGCCGCAGGAACAGCTCGGGGGACGCGGTGGCGATCTCCACGCCGTGACCGGGCAGGCGGATCGTTCCTGCATAGGGCGCCGGGTTGCCGCGGGCCAGCAGCGCGGTGAGGGCGTCCACGTCGGCGCCGGGTGAGACGGGCGCGGACAGCACCCGGCACAGGTTCGCCTGGTAGACCTCGCCGGCCGCGATGTGCTCGCGGATCCGCCGTACCGCCGCCGTGTACGCGGCGCGGTCGAGCGACGACGTCCAGTCACCCGCCGCCGGTCCCCGCCACGCGCCGGGCACGGGGGCGGGCACGGCCGCCTTGCGCACGTCCTGGAAGCGTGCGCAGGTCAGACGGCCCTCGAAGTCGGCGCAGACCGCCCAGAAACCACTGGACTCCAGGGCTTCGGGATCGTCGGTGACGTCGAGGAGCCCGGTGGCGACACGGTCGCCGAAGCGGGCCAAGGGAGGGAGGTCGAGCACGCAGTCGAGTCTATGGCGGGTGTCCCGCGGGTGACCGGGGGATGTCCCTTCGTGGGGCACTGTGACCCTCCTGAGCAGGGCAAGCGCAGCACGCTGCACAAACGCGTTTTTGTACTGGCCCGGGAATCCGCTAGAGTTCAACTCGTCGCCGGGCCGCGAGAGCGGACGGAAACGACAAGCGGACGTAGCTCAGTTGGTAGAGCGCAACCTTGCCAAGGTTGAGGTCGCGAGTTCGAACCTCGTCGTCCGCTCGAAGGAAGTGGGGATCTTCCCGGTTCCCTACACTCCTGGTGGAGTGGCCGAGAGGCGAGGCAACGGCCTGCAAAGCCGTCTACACGGGTTCAAATCCCGTCTCCACCTCCAAGGACGATTAGCTCAGCGGGAGAGCGCTTCCCTGACACGGAAGAGGTCACTGGTTCAATCCCAGTATCGTCCACTGGATCTGTTCGAAGATCCGCCCGCGCGATTAGCTCAGCGGGAGAGCGCTTCCCTGACACGGAAGAGGTCACTGGTTCAATCCCAGTATCGCGCACGCAGTGCCCATGATCCGCTGCATCCGGTGGTCATGGTACCGAGGACGATTAGCTCAGCGGGAGAGCGCTTCCCTGACACGGAAGAGGTCACTGGTTCAATCCCAGTATCGTCCACACCACACCGGAGCCCCCGGCCGTACGCATCGGCCGGGGGCTTCGTCGTGTCGCGGTCCTGGTGTCAGGACGAGAACAGCATGCGCCCGAAGCCCTTCTGCCGGTGGTGACCCTGGTGGCCATGGTGTCCGTGGCCACCGTGCGGGGCTCCCCAGGCGGGGGCCGGAGGGGCGGGGTAGGCCTGCGGGGCGGGGGGGGGTGGTGGGGCGGACTGGGACCACTGGGCTTCCAGGCGGGTCAGCGACTCCAGCTCGCCGTAGTCGAGAAAGATCCCGCGGCAGCCGCTGCACTGCTCGATCTGGACACCGTTGCGGTTGTACGTGTGCATCGGCGCACGGCACTTCGGACACTGCATGGTGGTTCAACTCCTCGCCGGTCGGTCCTGCTTCGTGTGTCGCCAGGACAGACTCTGTCCGGCTGTGGTCGGTTGCACCCTACTTCGGGTGCTCCTGCGCCAACTGCGGCGGGACGGTAGCCATTCGGTCACAGGCGTCCACGACCGACTCCTCCACCTCGTCGAGGGGGCGACCGGCCGCGACCGCCTTGGCGACGGCCCGGGCCGCGGTCTGCACGGTGAGGGCACGGGCGGGGACGTCCAGGGCGGCCCAGGGATCGCCGTCGGCCGGGACGGCGGGGCCGCCCTCGGCGCGGTAGGCGGCGAGGAACCGGGCCCATTCGCCGGGCGCGAGCAGCCCGCAGGCGTACCAAGCGGCGGGGCGGGCGAGGTCCCAGGCGGGGTCGCCGACACCGAGGTCGTCCACGTCGATCAGCAGCCAGGGGCCTTCGGGGGCGGGGTGGCGTATGAGCTGGCCGAGGTGAAGGTCGCCGTGGCACAAGGTGCCGGTGTGCGGCATCGGGGCCTCGTCCCGGGCCCAGGCGGGGAGGGTGTCCCAGGCGCGCAGGACGAGGGTGACGGCGGGGTGCGGGCCGGCGGCCCGGAGCCGGGCGACGGCCCGGGCCGCCGTGGCGGGGCCCCGCATCGTGGGCGGGTCGGGCGGGACCGGGGTGCGGTGCAGTCGCGCCAGGAGGGTGGCGGCGGCTTCCCAGGGAGCGGCGTCGGGATTGTCCGGGTCGACGGGGACGCCGTACGGCCAGAACGTCACGAGGCGGCCGTGCAGGTCGGCCGGGGTCGGGGCGAGTGGGGGCAGGAGGATGCCGGGGTGGTGGGTGGCGATGGCGAGGCGGGTGGTCAGTCCGCTCGGGTCGGTGTCTTCCGGGTGGGCCTTCGCGACCGTGTCCGCGTGCCGTACGACGATGCCGTCGGGGTGGTCCGCGAGTGTGGCTGCTTCGCAGGGGCAGGTCGAGGAGCGTGCGTGAGCCGCGGCTCGGGCCTTGGCGGTGAGCTGCTGTACGAGCAGGGCGGGGGCGGGTTTCACCGGGGCGAGAGTACGCGCAGGTGGGACCGGGGTGTTAAGGCATCCTTGGGTACAGGTGCTCGGCGTCCGTGCCGAGGTCGGGTGGGTCCGCAGCTCGGCCGATCCGCAGCCGCCCGCGTGCGCACACGGCAATGCCGGCGCAGCTCCCCAGCTGCGCCGGCATTTTTGCCGTCCGCCGCACCCCCGTCCCCACGGGGTTTCATGGGTGGGATGTCCCCGCCCGGACCGCTCTTCCGGGCCTGGGGTCGCCGCTCAGCGCCCCAGCATCTCTCCCACGGACGACGCCTGTGTGGCCACTGTCTCCCACCCGTCGAAGACGAGGAGGAGCAGGACCGCCAGGGGAAGGGCCATCAGCGTCGCCACCACGGGGTGGCGACGGCCCTGGCGCCGGCGGAACGCTGCGGCGTACACCTTGCGTCCCTCCTCGCGGATCAGCGTCCGCGGTGCCGTGTGGGCCATGGTCCCTCTCCTGACCGTTCGGTTGTAGTCGGCAGCGGCGGGTGTCTGACCTCGGGGGACGAGTGCTGCACCCGCCGCTTGACCTCAAATCTAGGCGGCCGGCCCTCCTCGGGCGTCATGCCCTCGTACCGATTGCCGGGCCTCCCGGAGGATGAGCCGTCACCTGCGGTGTACTCCCCTGGGTGGAGACGAAGACCCAGGTCTCAGGGTCTTCCCCGAAGGGACGCCCGGATCACCCCGCTTTGTCCGAGCTTTCCTCCCTCGGAATCGGCTGTTCGACCAGTGCCAGCACCCGGTTCGCCATGAAGCGGGCCGTACGCACTACGGTTCCGCTCCTGGTGACTTCGCTCACTTCCACGACACCTCGACGTACCGCCGTCTCCACCCTGCGGCCCGCCCTGCTCGCCACCACCTCATACGTGCGCGTCGTGTCGCCGGCGTCCACGACTATCTCCACACGGTCACCCTTCACAGGTCCAATCCCCCTTCCGTGGCAGGCGGTTGGGGTCATCCCCCGCGCGAACACGGCCTGTCCGCGCGCCCCCTGACCACCCTTCAAGTCTCCCACCCACCACTGACAATCCATCGCCCCGAGAGGGCGCGGCCTCTGCGCGCGGGCGGCCGTGGAAACGTAAGCTGTGGCTCGTCACAGGACCGGGCAGCGGGGATGAACATGGCGATGATGCGCCTGAGGCGCGAGGACCCGCGCGTCGTCGGCTCGTTCAGGCTTCACAGACGGCTCGGCGCGGGCGGGATGGGCGTGGTCTACCTGGGCTCCGACAAGAAGGGGCAGCGGGTCGCGCTCAAGGTCATCCGGCCTGACCTGGCGGAGGATCAGGAGTTCCGCTCACGGTTCGCCCGTGAGGTCTCGGCGGCCAGACGGATTCGCGGCGGGTGCACGGCACGGCTCGTGGCCGCCGACCTCGACGCGGACCGGCCCTGGTTCGCCACGCAGTACGTCCCCGGCCCCTCCCTGCACGACAAGGTCGCCGCCGAGGGACCGCTCGGCGCGGCCGACGTCGCGGCCGTCGGCGCCGCCCTGTCGGAGGGCCTGGTCGCCGTGCACGAGGCGGGGGTCGTGCACCGGGACCTGAAGCCGTCCAACATCCTGCTGTCCCCGAAGGGGCCGCGGATCATCGACTTCGGCATCGCCTGGGCCACCGGCGCCTCGACTCTCACCCACGTGGGCACGGCGGTCGGCTCGCCGGGCTTCCTCGCACCGGAGCAGGTGCGCGGGGCCGCCGTCACACCGGCCACGGACGTGTTCTCGCTCGGTGCCACGCTCGCGTACGCCTCGATGGGCGACTCGCCCTTCGGGCACGGCAGTTCCGAGGTGATGCTGTACCGCGTCGTGCACGAGGAACCGCAGCTGCACGGCGTACCCGACGCGCTGGCTCCGCTCGTCCGGGCGTGCCTGGCGAAGGACCCGGAGGAACGGCCCAGCACGCTCCAACTGTCCATGCGGCTCAAGGAGATCGCGGCCCGGGAGTCGCAGGACCTGGCCGGCGTACGGCCGCCCGCGCCGCGCGGTGCCGAGGCGGACCGGCCCGCCGACAGCTACCCCGAGCGCGGCCGGCGTCCGCAGGGACAGCAGGGTGCGGGGGCTTCCGGGGCGCAGCACGGCCGGGGGACTCCCCCGCCACGGCGCTCCCCCGGGCCCGGGGACGGCGTTCCGTCGCCGGACGGTCCGGCTTCCCAGTCAGGCGCCGGCGCGCGGGGCGGATCCCGGGCGACGGGAGGCGGGAACCGGTCGACGGGCGGCGGGAACCGGTCGACGGGCGGCGGGAACCGCGGCAGGACTCCGGTGCGCGGCTCCGGGGCCTCACGCGGCGGCACTCCGTCTCGCTCCGGATCACGGCCGACGCCCACCGGACGCAACGGGACGCGGTCGGGCAACGGCAGCCGTACCGCCCCGCACAGCGGTACCGGGCGGCCGACGTCCAGAAACACGGGGACCGGGCTGCGGCCCGCCAACCCCCGGCTGCTGCGGCAGCGGCTGTTCGTGTTCGTCGTGGTCACGCTGCTGGTGGCCGTCGGCATCGCCCTGGTGCAGGGCTGTCAGGGATCGGCGCGGGGACTCGGCGGCGACGGCGGCAGTGGTGGTGTGCGGCAGGAGAGCGTCCGGCAGGAATCCGGACCGTAGGGCTTCGAAGCCTTCGAAGCCCCGGTGCTTCACCGCCTTGGGCCCGCGGTCACAGCCCCGGCAGGATCCGCTCGAAGAACTCGCGGTCGCCGTCGAAGACCGGGTCCAGGGCCAGGAACTCCTGCGGCGTGACCCAGCGGGTCTCGGCGACCTCGGCGGGGTCGGGGACGACCTCCCCCGTGTCCGCGCGGGCGGTCCACCAGTGGAGGCGGAAGAGGCGGTCGTCGGTCTCCGACTCCCACACCTTCGCCAGCGGCACGACGGTGAGGCCGACCTCCTCGCGGACCTCACGGACGACCGCCTGCTCCTGGGTCTCGCCCGGTTCGAGCTTGCCGCTCAGCGGCTGCCAGTAGCCGGGACGGGCGACCGCCGGGCCGCGCCGGATCGCGAGGACACGGTCCCCGCGCAGCAGTACGGCGACGATCGCCTGGCGCTGTTCCACGTACGGCCCCCAGGACCTAGGACTGGGGGCGGCCGGTGGCCACGGCGTAGAAGGCCACGGCGGCCGCCGCGCCCACGTTGAGGGAGTCGACGCCGTGGGACATGGGGATGCGCACCCATTCGTCGGCGGCGACCAGGGCCTGGGTGGACAGGCCGTCGCCCTCGGCGCCGAGCATGAGGGCCACGCGGTCCATGGTGTGCGGGGCGGCCTCGTCGAGGGGCCGGGCCTTCTCGTCGGGCGTGAGGGCGAGCAGCGTGAAGCCGGCCTCGCGGACCGACTCCAGGCCCTTGGGCCAGGTGTCCAGACGGGCGTACGGCACGGAGAAGACGGCGCCCATGGAGACCTTCACGCTGCGGCGGTAGAGGGGGTCGGCGCAGTCCGGGGAGAGCAGGACCGCGTCCATGCCGAGGGCGGCGGCGGAGCGGAAGATCGCCCCGATGTTGGTGTGGTCGTTGACCGACTCCATGACCACGACGCGGCGGGCGGTCTGGAGGAGGTCGGCCGCCGTGGGCAGGGGCTTGCGCTGCATGGAGGCGAGCGCGCCACGGTGCACGTGGTAGCCGGTGACCTGCTCGGCGAGCTCCGGGCTGACGGCGTAGACCGGGGCGGGGAGTTCGTCGATGACGTCACGCATGACGTCGACCCACTTGGCCGACAGCAGCATGGACCGCATCTCGTAGCCCGTTTCCTTGGCCCTTCTGATGACCTTCTCGCCCTCGGCGATGAAGAGGCCCTCGGCGGGTTCGCGCTTGCGGCGCAGTTCCACGTCGGTCAGGCCGGTGTAGTCGTGCAGGCGCGGGTCGTCGGGATCCTCGACGGTGATGAGATCGGCCACAGGGTTGATACTGCCTTGTCCTGGGTGCGGTGCCAACGGCTTGGGACGGTTGTGTTACCCGGGGTTACTTGCGGGGTGCGCCGACCGTGGGGCCGACCTTCACGACCTCGCCGATGACGATGACCGCCGGGGGTTTCACGTCCTCGGTACGGACCGTCTCCGCGACCGTCGCGAGGGTCGCGTCGACCCGGCGCTGAGCCGCCGTCGTGCCCTCCTGGACGAGGGCGACGGGGGTGTCGGCCGGCTTTCCGTGCGCGACGAGCGTCTCCGCGATCTTTCCGATCTTGTCGACGCCCATGAGGATCACCAGCGTGCCGGTGAGCCTGGCCAGGGACGGCCAGTCGACCAGGGAGCGCTCGTCGTCCGGCGCGACATGGCCGCTGACCACGGTGAACTCGTGGGCGACGCCGCGGTGGGTGACCGGGATACCGGCCGCGCTCGGGACCGAGATCGAGCTGGAGATCCCGGGGACGACCGTGCAGGGGATGCCGACCTCGGCGAGGGCCTGGAGTTCCTCCATGCCGCGGCCGAAGACGTACGGGTCGCCGCCCTTCAGGCGGACCACCGACTTGCCCTGCTTCGCATGCTCGATCAGCGCGTTGTTGATGGCCTCCTGGGCCATGTAACGGCCGTAAGGGATCTTCGCCGCGTCGATCACCTCGACATGGGGCGGGAGTTCGGCGAGGAGATCGCGCGGGCCGAGGCGGTCCGCGATGACGACGTCCGCCTCCGCGAGCAGGCGGCGGCCGCGCACGGTGATCAGGTCAGGGTCGCCGGGGCCGCCGCCGACCAGGGCGACTCCGGGTGTGCGGGTGCGGTGGTGCGGGGCGACGAGCGTGCCGTCGCGCAGGCCCTCGACGACGGCGTCGCGGATGGCGGCGGTGTGCCGGGGGTCGCGGCCGCGGGCGTCCGTGGTCAGTACGGCGACGGTTACGCCCTCGCTGTGGCCGGTGGCCGGGGTCCAGGCCGTCGCCTCGTCGGCGTCGTCGGAGCGGACGCACCAGACGCGGTTGCTTTCGGCCTCGGCGGAGGCCCTGGTGTTCGCTTCCGTGTCGCCGGTGGCGATGAGGGCGTACCAGGCGTCGGCGAGGTCGCCTTCCTCGTAGGGGCGCTGGTGCCAGGTGATCTCGCCGGCGTCCGCCATGGCCTCTACGGAGGGGGTGACCTCGGGGGACACGAGGATGATGTCCGCGCCCGCCGCGATGAGGGCCGGGAGGCGGCGCTGGGCGACCTGGCCACCGCCGAGGACGACCACGCGGCGGCCGGTGAGGCGGAGGCCTACGGGGTAGGCGGGGTGTTCGGCCATGAGGGTGCGGCTCCTGTTGCGGCGGTGGTTCGGTAGCCCTGACGTGCGGATTTTACGGCGCGGGTGTTCGGGGTGGCACAGGTGTCCGGTGGCTGGGCGTCGTCACCGGGTATGGGTGCGTGGGTCCGTGCCCACGGACCCACGCGCACCTCAGGAGCTCTACTTCTCGGTCACTCCCGCCGAGTCGAACGTCGCCACCTCGTGCATCGCCCGGGCCGTGCTCTGGACCAGGGGGAGGGCCAGGAGGGCGCCTGTGCCCTCGCCCAGGCGGAGGTCCAGGTCGACCAGGGGGCGCAGGCCGAGCTTGTTCAGGGCGGCCACGTGGCCCGGCTCGGCGCTGCGGTGGCCCGCGATGCACGCGGCCAGGACCTCCGGCGCGATCGCGCGGGCCACCAGGGCGGCGGCGCCGGCGCTGACGCCGTCCAGGATCACCGGCGTGCGCAGGGACGCGCCGCCGAGCAGGAGGCCGACGATGGCGGCGTGTTCGAAGCCGCCGATCGCGGCGAGGACGCCGACCGGGTCGGCCGGGTCCGGTTGGTGGAGTTCGAGGGCGCGGCGGACGACGTCGGTCTTGCGGGCGAGGGTCTCGTCGTTGATGCCGGTGCCCCGGCCCGTGACCTCGGCCGGGTCGGCACCCGTGAAGACGGAGATCAGGGCGGCGGACGCGGTCGTGTTCGCGATGCCCATCTCGCCGGTCAGGAGTGCCTTGTTGCCGGCGGCGACCAGGTCGCGGGCGGTGTCGATGCCCACCTCGATGGCCTGCTTGGCCTCCTCGCGGGTCATCGCCGGTCCGGTGGTCATGTCCGACGTACCGGCCCGGACCTTGCGCGGAAGCAGGCCCGGCGTGGCCGGGAGGTCGGCGGCGACGCCCACGTCGACGATGCAGACCTCGGCGCCCACCTGGGTGGCGAAGGCGTTGCAGACGGCGCCGCCGCCGAGGAAGTTGGCCACCATCTGGGCCGTGACCTCCTGCGGCCAGGGGGTGACCCCCTGTGCGTGCACGCCGTGGTCGGCGGCGAAGATCGCGACGGCGGCGGGTTCCGGGATGGGCGGCGGGCACTGGCGGGACAGGCCCGACAGCTGTGCGGAGATGATCTCCAGCATGCCCAGCGCACCGGCCGGCTTGGTCATACGCTTCTGGCGCTCCCACGCCTCGCCGAGCGCCTTGGCGTCGAGCGGGCGGATCTGCGCGACGGTCTCGGCGAGCAGGTCGTGCGGTTCCTCTCCGGGCAGGGCGCGGCGGCCGTACGTCTCCTCGTGCACGACCCACGACAGCGGGCGGCGCTTGGACCAGCCCGCCTGGAGCAGCTCGGGCTCGTCCGGGAACTCGTCGACGTAACCGACGCACAGGTAGGCGATCACCTCGAGGTGCTCGGGCAGGCCGAGGGCGCGGACCATCTCGCGCTCGTCGAAGAAGCTGACCCAGCCGACGCCGAGGCCTTCGGCGCGGGCGGCGAGCCAGAGGTTCTCCACGGCCAGGGCGGCCGAGTACGGCGCCATCTGGGGCTGGGTGTGGCGGCCGAGGGTGTGGCGGCCGCCTCGGGTCGGGTCGGCGGTGACGACGATGTTCACCGGGGTGTCGAGGATGGCCTCGATCTTCAGTTCCTTGAACTGCTTGGCCCGGCCCTTGGGGAGGGACTTCGCGTACGCGTCGCGCTGGCGCATGGCCAGGTCGTGCATCGCGCGCCGGGTGTCGGCGGAGCGGATGACGACGAAGTCCCAGGGCTGCGAGTGGCCGACGGAGGGCGCGTGGTGGGCGGCCTCCAGGACACGGAGCAGCACCTCGTGCGGGATGGGGTCGCTGCGGAAACCGTTGCGGATGTCGCGGCGCTCTCGCATGACCTTCAGCACGGCCTCACGCTCGGCGGGGTCGTAGCCGGGGGCGGCGGGGCCGGTGGACTGTCGTGCTTCTGCCACTGCTGCCGCGCTCTCTGCTTCGTGTCGTTCCTGGTCCGCCAGGTCTTCTTGTTCGGCGCCCCGGGTGTCCAGGTCGTCGGCGTTCTGTGCGAGTTCGGCTTCGCCTTCGCGGGGTGCGGGGACGATGACCACGGGTTCCGCCTCGGGCTGGGCCGGCTGGGGGACGGCGGCCTGGGACTGCTGCGGGCCCTGGACGTGCTGTCCGGCCTGCTCGTCCGGGGCCGGGCCGGGGAGTACAACGGTGACGTCCTCGGCGGAGGTCGGAGTGCTCTCCGGGGGCTGCGGGGTCTGGGGAACCTGGGGGGCTTCCGGTGCTGTGGGGGCGGAGGTTGCCTCAGCCGGGTCGGGTGCGGGGGCTGCCGGGTCGGGCGCGGCGGCTACCGGCTCGGGGGCGGGGGTTGCCGCCTCGGCTGCGGGGTCGGGCGCGGCTGTATCGAGGGCCTGGGCCGGTGCGGCTGCTTCGGCGGCGGTCGTGTCAGGCGCTACCTCGGCAGGTGCGGGGGCTTCTGCTCCGGAGTCGGGTGTGGCCGTCTCGGTGGGCTGAGGAGGCGCCGTCGCAGCAGAGGACTGGGGCGGTGCGGTCGCTTCCGGAGCGTCGACGGGCACCTCGGGGGCGGGTGCTTCGACCGCGGGTGCTTCGGCGGCGGGCGCTTCGGCGGCCTCGGCAGCCGGAGCGTCGGCTTCCGCGGCGACCGTCTCGGCGGCCGGGGCCGGCATGGCAGCGGCGGGCGCTTCGGGGGCGGCGGCGGCCTGCGGTGCCGTCATCTCGGATTCCTGCGCGGCTGCCTCGCTGTCAGTTGCCTCCGGGACTTGGGCGATCGTCTCGGCAGCCTGGGCCTGCGCGGCGGCCTCGTCGCCACCGGCCTCCGGCTCCTGCGCGACGGACTCGGTCGCGGGTGCGGCGGGCTCGGGGCGGACTTCCGCTGCCGGGGCCTGTGCGGCAGCCTCGTCGCCACCGGCCTCCGGCTCCTGCGCGACGGACTCGGTCACGGGTGCGCCCGGTGCGGCGGGCTCGGGGCGGACTTCCGCTGCCGGGGCCTGTGCGGCAGCCTCGGGGCCGACCTCCGCTGCCGGGGCCTGTGCAGCGGCGTCGGGGGCCACCGGGTCCGGCGTTTGGCCAGCGGCTTCGGGGCCCACCTCGTCCGGCGCTCGGGCGACGTCAGGCTCCGCTGCGTCACCCTCGGGCGACGCCACGACAGCATGCTCGGGCGCGGTGGCGGCCTCCGGGAACGGGACCGCCTGCGGCGCCGGTGCGGCCTCCGGGACAGGAGCGTTCGCCACGTCCTGCTCCGCAGCGGCCGCCGGGGTCTGCTCACCGCCGTCGGCGGATCCGTCGGCGGCGGCTTGCCCGGGTACCTCGGGAGAACCGTCGGCGAGTGCCGGCTCAGCGTCCTGACCAGAGCCTTCCGCGACCGGCCCCGGCGTCTCCCCCGGTACCGGCGTTCCCTCGGCGGACACGGCCGCGGCTTCGGCGGGAGTCACCTGACCGGCGTCCGGATCGACGGCCACGTCAGCGGGGGCATCTCCGACGCCCGGGTCCTGGGCGGAAGCACCCTGCTCCGGCTCGGCGGCGGCCACCGGCTCACCCTCCGGGCCTACACCCGCACCCGCCGGTTCACCAGCAACCGCGGGCTCGGCGGCGGCCATCTGCTCCCCGGCAGGGTCGACGCTCATCCCAGCGGGGTCACCCGCGGCCACCGCCCCCTGTGCGGGGACGGCCTGCTCCGGCTGGTCGGCGGCCACCTGGTTACCTGCCGGCTCGCCCGGCGCGGCCGCAGTCTGCGCGGGCTGTTCGGCGTAGGCGGCCTGCGCGGACCCGGCCGGGGCGGGGACCGCCGCTGCCGCGTGGCCCGGCTCCGGGGTGACGGGGGTTGCGACGGCCTGAGCCGTGCCCGTCGGCTCTGTTGGCGGAACAACCGTTTCCGCAGGCGCCGCCCCGGCGCTCACCTGGGCCTGGGGCGGAACCTGCGCGCCCCAGGGCGCGGCGGCCGGCGCGGATGCCTCCGGGGCGCGCGGGGCATCGAGGTACTCGGGGCCGGGCGCGGGCGCTGCGGCCTGTCGGGCCGGCGCTCCCGCGGGGCCGCGGTCGGCGAGCGAGCGGACCGGGCTGGCGGAGCTGTCGGGAAGGGGCGGGCCGAGGTGCAGTGGCCGGCGCGGGGTGATGGGCGGGATGGGCGGAGGGTCGGGCAGGCGGACGCCGCCGAGGTCGACCGAGCCGCTGTCGCGGCCGGATAGCTCGTGCGGGCCCGGCTGGTGCACGGCCTCGACGACCGGCTCCGGAGCGGGCGGGGCGACCTCGTTGCCCCAGGCGCCGTGGGAGCCCGGCAGCAGCAGGTCCTCGTCCTCGACGGTGTCCTCGGAGAGGTAGGCGTACGCACCGTGCGCGGGGGCGCCCGGCTGTTCCACCATGCCTGCGCTCTCCGGCAGTCCCTCGCCCGGGACCTGGCCGGTGTCGGTCATGCGTACCCCTCGCCCATCGGTTAGTGCTCCTACGACCAGCTCACCCGGAACGGCGCACCGACCGCCCCACAGTGAAGAACGAGCGTGCGTCCCCAGCGGCACGAACGGCCCGCCGTAAAAGGCGACAAAGCCACTCACTGGCATTGTTGCGGCCGAACCACCGTCACGGCACGTTGATCCGCGACGGTTCCGCTGTGGACTGCGCCACGTTGCGCGTCCTCCGGTTCTGCCGTACCACACTCACCCCAAAACGGGCGGGCTTTCCGGACATTGACCGACGATCTGCCGGACGTCCGCGTGCGGTGCAGCGATCGGCCAGCCTACCGCGCGCGGTACGACAACCCGATCACGGGGACGACTGCGGGATCAGGCGCTGCGCCGGGGAAGCACCCCGCTGAGCAGGAACGCGACACTCCGTTCCTTCTCCGTCCAGGCCCGGGTGTCGAGTTCGACGGACTGGAGCAGGGCGCACTCGACGCCGTATCCGTGCTCCGTCAGGTCCCGGCCGACGAGTTCGGCCGCGTCCCGGGTGACGGCGTGCGTGACGATGCGCTGCGGGCGGCGGTCCGCGACGGCCGAGACGACGGCCGCTCCCCCGCCGGCGACGCGCACGACGTCGGGTTCGGGAAGGTTCTCCAGGACGTGCGGGGCGGTGCCGTGCACGATCTGGAGCTGGACGCCGAGGCGGCGGGCGGCCGCGTCGGTGCGGGCGCAGGCGGCCCGGTCGCTGTCGACGGCGATGACGGCGGCGCCGGCGCGCGCGGCGTCGACGGCGAAGGCACCGCTGCCGCAGCCGATGTCCCACACGAGGTCGCCGATCCGGGGCCCGAGGCGGGCGAGTTGGGAGGCGCGCAGCAGTTGGGTCTCGCCCTCGCCGAGGTCACCGCCGTACGCCTCGGCGGGCAGGGACCAGCCGCGTGGTCCGGCGGACGGGTCGCGGCCTGCGATCCAGCCGCCGGTCTCCCCCGCGGTGCCTACCGGGCCGCCGAGGACGATGACGACGTTGGGGTCGCGCCAGGTGTGGTCGGCGGCCTTCTCGGAGGTGACGACGCTGACCCGCTCGTGTCCGGTGCCGAGTTCCTCGCAGATGACGAAGGTGCGGTGGACTCCTTCGAGGAGCAGGCCAAGTTCGGCGGGGCCGGCGCCGGGTGAGGTGAGGACCGCCACCTTGGTGTGGGCGCGGCATACGTTCACCGCGCGGCGCAGGGTGCGGCGGTGTGCGACGACCACCTGTGCGTCGTCCCAGGGCATGCCGGCGCGGGCGAAGGCGGCGGCGACGGAGGAGACAGCGGGGACGACCTCCACTTCGAGGCCGAACTCGGGAGCGCGCAGGGTGCGTACGACGCCGAAGAAACCGGGGTCGCCGTCGGCGAGCACGACGGCCGTGCCGCGGTGGGCGGCGATGCGGCGGGCGGCGAGGGCGACGCTGCCGAGGCGGATGCGCTCGGCGCCGGCGGGTACCTCCGGGAGCGCCAGGTGGTGGGCTGCACCCGCCACCAGCGTGGCGGCACCCAGGGCGGCGCGTGCCGCGGCGGTCAGCGGCGAACCGTCCCAGCCGATCACCGTGACCCGGTCGGCCATCGTCGTCAGTCTCCAGGGTTTTCGCAGGTCGTCTGTGTGCCGTGTGATGAGGTGCCCGCGGGCGGGCTCCGTGAGACTACCCGGTGAAGCCGGCGGAGGGGGCGGCGGTGCCGTCGCGCACGGTGTCCGTTCCGGTCGGTTCCGGTCGCCGGAGTCAGTTCCAGTCGCCGAAGGACGTGAAGCCGCCGGGCAGCTGGTCGCCCACGCCTTCGAGGTCCTCGGGGAGCAGGCTCCAGACGATCAGGTCGGTGCGGACCTCGGTCCACTCGCCGTCGTCCCTCCGTGCCCGGGCTATCCAGGCGCCGCGCAGCACTCCCTCGCTGATGCAGCCGATCTTCTGGGCCACCTGCTGGGAGGCGGTGTTGTCGGCCGGGGTGCGCAGCTCCAGGCGCTCGAACTTCTGGTCGTTGAAGAGCCACTGCGCGGTGATGAGCGCCGCCTCGGAGGCGTAGCCCTCGCCGCGGGCCCAGGGGGCGATGACGTAGGAGATCTCGCTGGAGCGGATCCGCCAGTCGGTGTTGCGGAGGTGGACGATGCCGACGAGTCGCTGGGTGAGGAACTCGGTGACGGCGAAGACGATGCCGCGGCCCTCGGCCCGTTCGGCGGGGGCCAGTTCGGTGATCCAGGAGCGGGCGTGGGCCTCGGTGTAGGGCTGCGGGACGGAGGTCCAGGCGGTGACGAGCTCGTCGTTCATCATGTCGGCGAACGACTGGATGTCCGGCTCCTCGAAGGGACGCAGGACCAACCGCTCCGTGCTGATGGAGACGTTGGGAAAGGTGCTCGTCATGCGCCGCTCCGTTACCTTCGGTGAACCTTCAGGGCCTGCTGAACTGCCCAGCATGCAGCATGAAAGCACTGATCCGCACCACGGGGTCCTCCCCCACCGGGTGAGGGCGGACCCCGTGCGTGACGGTGCCGGGCATGGGCTCAGAAGGAGGCGAGCACCGAGCCGGCGTACTTGTCCTGGATGAACTTCTTCACCTCGGGCGAGGTGAGGAGCTTCGCGAGCTTCTTCACCCGCGGGTCGTCCTCCTGACCCTTCTTCACGGCGAGGAAGTTGCCGTACGGGTTGTTCTTCGGGGACTCCAGGACGAGGGCGTCCTTCGACGGCTCGAGGTCGGACTCGATGGCGTAGTTGCCGTTGACGACGGCGGCGTCCACGTCGTCGAGGGAGCGCGGCGTCTGGGCCGCCTCCAGTTCCTTGAACTTGAGGTTCTTGGGGTTCTCGGCGATGTCGGACGGGGTCGCCTCGTTGCCGACGCCCGCCTTGAGGGTGATGAGCCCGTGGGCGGCGAGCAGCTTGAGCGCGCGGGCCTCGTTGACCGTGTCGTTGGGGACGGCGACGGTCGCACCGCTCTTCAGGTCGCCGGCCTTCTTCGCCTTGTGGGAGTAGAGGCCGAGCGGCTCCAGGTGGACCGTGACGACGGGCACGATGTCGGTGCCGTTCTTCTTGTTGTAGTCGTCGAGATACGGCTTGTTCTGGAAGTAGTTGGCGCCGACGGAGCCGTCCTGCGTCGCGGGGTTCTGCGAGGTGTAGTCGGTGAACTCCTTGACCTCCAGGTCGAGGCCCTCCTTCTTCGCCAGGTTGTCCTTGACGTAGTTGAGGATCTCGGCGTGGGGGACGGGGCTCGCGGCGACGATGAGGGGTCCGTCGGAGCCGGAGTTGCCCGCGCCGCAAGCGCTGAGCCCGAGGGTGAGGGCTCCGGCGGCGAGAACGGCGGTGGTGATCTTGGCGGTGTTACGCACGAAAAGTGCCTTTCCTTATGGCCTTGCGATGGTGCGACCCCGTTGTGGTGGACGGGGAGTTCAGGAAGCGGCTTTGAGCAGCCGCAGCTTCGGCGCGGGACCCGAGTGGGCGCCTCGGCGGTGCAGGGAGCGGGCCGCGTAGTCGCCGGCGAACTGGATGACCGAGATGACGACGGCGAGGATCGCGACGGTGATCCACATCATCTGGGTCTCGAAGCGCTGGTAGCCGTAGCGGATGGCGATGTCGCCGAGGCCCCCGGCGCCGACGGTGCCCGCCATCGCGGAGTAGCCGATGAGGGCGACGACCGTGGTCGTGGTGCTGGAGATCAGCGAGGGCAGGGACTCGGGGACGAGGACCTTGCGGACGACGGTCCAGGTGTTGCCGCCCATGGCCTGCACGGCCTCGACGAGTCCGTGGTCCACTTCGCGGACGGCCGTCTCGACCAGCCGCGCGAAGAAGGGGATGGCGCCGACGGCGAGCGGCACGATGGCGGCCTCGCGGCCGATGGTCGTGCCGGTGATCCAGCGGGTGAAGGTCATCAGCGCGACCATCAGGATGATGAAGGGCAGCGAGCGGGCGATGTTCACGATCTGCCCGATGACCTTGTTCGCGACGACGTTCTGGAGCAGCCCGCCACGGTCGGTCAGGACCAGCAGGATCCCGAGCGGCAGTCCGCCGACGACGGCGATGAGCGTGGACCAGCCGACCATGTAGAGCGTGTCCCAACACGCCTGCGCCAGCAGGGGCTGCATTTCGGACCAGGTCACTTGACACCCTCCTTCACCAGTACGGACTCGCGACCCGGGACGTCGATCTGGAGGCCCTTTTCCCGCAGGAAGCCGATCGGCACGACGTTGTCCTCGTAGCGGCCGGGCAGTTCGATGCGCATCCGGCCGACCTGGAGGCCGCCGACGGTGTCGATGGCCGCGCCGAGGATCGATATGTCGATGTTGTAGGTGCGGGCGAGCTGCGAGATGACGGGCTGGGTCGCGCTCTCGCCCTGGAAGGTCACGTCGACGACGGTGCGGTCCTCGCCGGAGGCCTCGCCGTCGAGCGGGAACAGCGCGGCGGCCAGTTCGGAACCGGGGGTGGCGAGCAGTTCGCTGACGGTGCCCGACTCGACGATGCGCCCGTTCTCCATGAGTGCGGCCGAGTCGCAGACCGACTTCACGACGTCCATCTCGTGCGTGATGAGCAGGACGGTCAGGCCGAGCTGCCGGTTCAGGTCGCGCAGCAGCGCCAGGATCGAGCGGGTGGTCTCCGGGTCGAGGGCGCTGGTGGCCTCGTCGGACAGCAGCACCTTCGGGTCGCCGGCCAAGGCGCGGGCGATGCCGACGCGCTGCTTCTGGCCACCGGAGAGCTGGGCCGGGTAGGCGCCCGCCTTGTCGGCGAGGCCGACCAGGTCGAGCAGCTCCAGTGCCTTGCGGGAGCGTTCCCCGCCGGACTTGCCGAGGATCTCCAGCGGCAGTTCGACGTTGTCCTGGACGGTCCGGGAGGACAGCAGGTTGAAGTGCTGGAAGACCATGCCGATCCGGCTGCGCGCCTGCCGCAGTTCCCTTCCGGCGCGTGAGCCGCGGCCGGCCAGCGCGGTGAGGTCCTGTCCGGCGACCGTCACGGTGCCGGAGGTGGGGCGTTCCAGGAGGTTGACGCAGCGGATCAGCGAGGACTTGCCGGCACCGGACTGGCCGATGACGCCGTACACCTCGCCTTCGCGGACGTGCAGGTCGACGCCGTCCAGGGCGGTGACCTCTCGGCCGCGCGAACGGTAGACCTTGGTCAGGTCCGTTGTGGTGATCACGTGGGTTTCCGTCACTGTCGAGTGCGCGGGCGTGGGTGTGCCCGGGCACAGGTGCATTCGTTCAGGGACGCGACACGGTTCTCGCTGGGGCGGGGAACCGGAGAGAACATGTGCGCGGGCGGCTTGGTGTCACGCACGGCTCAGGGCGTGCGGACATGCCGCGGTCTCGCTTCGGGGCGCGAGCTCAGGGGGTGGTGCGGGGGCCCTCTAGAAGGCGCACATTCGACACATACAACGAGCACCGGGCGTCATGGTCGCCTCGGTCGCGGGGATGCGGTCGCTCGTCGTGGTCATGCCGTCAGTAAAACACGCGTACGGTCCTGACCGGCCGCCGTTGTCCGGATGCTGGACAGCGGTGGACAGGGTCCGGACACGACCGGCTCCCGTCAGCCTCGCAGGGAGATCTCCACACCCTGCTCGGTGACCAGTGCGGACAAGGCCGACAGGTTCTCGACCACCAGATCCGCCTGGAGCTCGTCGGCCCGGTGGGTTGTGGCCAACGCCACGGTGGTCATGCCGGCGGCCCGGCCGGCCGTCAGACCCGCGGGGGCGTCCTCGAAGACGACGCACCGGGCGGGGTCGACGCCGAGGGTGCGGGCGGCGAGCAGGTAGGGCTCGGGGTCGGGCTTGCCGCGGGTGACGTCGTCGGCGGCGACGAGCGTCTTGGGCAGGATGCCGACGGCGTCGAGCCGGGCCTCGGCCAGCCGCCGGGTGGCGGAGGTGACGACGGCCCAGCGCTCGGCGGGCAGGGCGTCGAGGAAGGCGCGGGTTCCCGGCAGCAGGTGCACACCGCCGCCTGGCACGTCCTCCACCTCGAGGTCCTCGATCCGCGCGACGGCCTGTGGCACCACGTCGGCGGGCAGCAGGTCGGCGGCTATCTCGGCGGCCGGCCGGCCGTGCAGTTCGACCCGGGCGAACTCCTCGGCCGTGATCCCGTATTCCGTGGCCCACCGTGTCCAGCAGCGGTCCACCGAGGCGAGGGAGGAGACCAGGGTTCCGTCGTTGTCGAACAGCAGAGCGTGCGCGTGGATCTTCATGACCTCGACCCTACGGTGCGGGCCAGGGCCGCGGGCATCGGGCCTTTTCGGCCGTAATAAGGTCGCAGCATGCTTGATGCCCTGACGCTGGTGACCGGCGTCGCCGCGCTGCTGCTCGCCGCCTGGTGCGGCTGGGCCGCCTACCGTGACCAGCCGACGAAGGACTGGCACTTCATCGGGATGGCCGTCGTCACGCTGCTGACGCTGATCCAGCTGGTGGCCGGGATCGTGCTGCTGGCGCGGGGCGAGAAGCCGGAGCAGGGCACGACGATCTTCGTGGCGTATCTGCTGGGGGCGTTCGCGTGCGTCCCGGCGGCGGGGTTCATGTCACTGGCGGAGCGCACCCGGTGGGGTTCGGTGACGGTCGCCGCCGGCGGTGTGGTGCTGGCCGTGCTGGAGGTGCGGCTCTATGACATCTGGGGAGGCTGAGGTGAGCCGGCGGCGGCTGATCAGCGGGCCGGGCACCCTGCTGGTGTGGCTGTACGGCGTGATGGTCGTGGGCGCGGTGTCGCGGTCCGCGTATCAGATCGCGACGGAGTTCGACCGGGCGCCGCTGGCGTACTCACTGTCCGCCGTGGCGGGTGTCGTGTACGGGTTCATCACGTACTCGTTGGTGCGGGGTGGGGAGACGGCGCGGCGGGCGGCGCTCGTGTGCTGTGCCGCGGAGTTGGTGGGTGTGCTGACGGTGGGGACGTGGACCCTGATCGATCCGTCGGCGTTTCCTGACGCGACCGTGTGGTCGGACTTCGGGATGGGGTATCTGTTCATCCCGGTTCTGCTGCCCATGTCGGCCATTTACTGGCTGCGGCGGTCGCGTGCGCGGGATGGGGATGCCGCCTGAGGTTCATCAGGCGGCCGCGGGCCGTATGTGGTTGCTCGCGCCCACGCGGCGGAGCCGCACATCGATACAGCCCCGCGCCCCTGAAAGCGGCGAAGATCAAGCCGTCGCCGCGTACGTGCTGGCCGGCTTCTCCAGGACGATCATCGGGATGCCGTCCGCGCCCTGGGACGTGCCCACCGTCTCGTAGCCGACCTTGCGGTAGAGGCGGAGGTGACCCTCGCTGCGGTGGCCGGTGTGGAGACGGAAGCGCTTGGCGCCGTGCTGGTCCGCGAGGGCCGATTCGGCCGCACGGAGGAGGCGGGCGCCGATGCCGTGGCCCTGGAGGCGGGGGTGGACGCAGAGCTTGCCGATCGCGGCGGCGCCGTCCTCGGTGACCGAGCCGCGGACCGAGCCGACGACCTCCTCGCCGAGCCGGGCCACGAAGACGCAGTCGCGGGCGACCTCCTCGCGGACCGAGTCGAGGGTTTGGACGAGCGGGTCGATGCGGTAGTTGCCGTACAGCGCCGCCTCCGGCTGGAAGCACAGGTACTGCAGCCTGAAGATCTGCTCCGCGTCCTGCTCGGTCGCCGCAGAGATGGTCACGCTCATGCCCATGTGCGCACGCCTCCCGCTCATCTGATCACCTGTCGTTCCTCACTCCTATCCCCCTCCTCAGCGGGCCGCAACCTCCGGTGTGAGCAATCTGCGCAGACATCCCAGGCATCTGGAACGTTCCGGACCAAGACTCCCCTGTGAGATACCCAACTCCCCTGCGATTTCCCGGTATGTCAGGTCCTCGGGAGAGAGCAGGGCCTCCATCAGCCGGGGGCAGCGGCCCGGGAGGCGGCGTACGGCCGCGCGCAGGGCACGGCCGCGGGCGGCGGCGAGGGCGAGCTGCTCGGGGCCGCGGTCGCCGTCATCAGCGGGTTCGACGCCGTATGGCCGTTCGAGGCGGCTCGTACGGCGGGTGCGGCGCGCTTCCGAGCGGACGGCCCGGCGGAGCCATCGCTGCGGGTCGAGCGGCGGACCCTCGGCGTCGAGGCGCTCCAGCAGGCGGAGCCAGACCGCCTGCTCCAGGTCACCCGGCTCGGTCCCGGTGGCATATGCCTCCGCGGAGGCCTCGGCGGTGAGCAGCGGGCGGAGCACGGTGACCAGGTCGGGCGTCATATGCGGAGCGACGCAGCCGCCCGGGCCGCGGGTTGCCCGGGCGGCCGAAGCTCACTCGGCCGGGGGGTGTGAGCTCACATGTTGACGCTCAGCCGCTGACGAAGTCCTCGCGGGCCAGCACGCCCGTGTCGGGCTGGTCCGTGAAGACGCCGTCGATACCGGTCGCGAAGTAGGCCTTGTACGCGCCGAACACGTCGCCGTAGGCGTCCGCGTCCGTGCCCTTGCGGAAGTTCGCGGGCAGGAAGGGGTTCTCGTTGCGCAGCGTCCACGGGTGCAGGATCAGGCCCACCTTGTGCGCGTCCGCGACGAGAGTCGTGGGCTGCGTGAGGTTGCCCTCGGCGTCGCGCGGGACGATCAGGTCGAGGGTCGGGCCGATGCCCTGCGCGTAGGAGGCGATCTCCCGCAGGCCGGCGGGCTTGACCAGGTCGGCGACCGTGCGGGGGTCACCCGTCTCGACGAAGTCCCAGGGGCGGGTGTTCGCCGAGGACAGCAGGACGACCAAGGGGTTGTCGACGAGCTTGTCGAGGCGCTCGATGCTGGTCGGCTCGAACGACTGGAGGATGACCGGGGAGGTTCGCCGGTCCTTGCGGTACTTGCGCAGCAGCTTGGCGACCCGCTCCTCCAGGGGGAGGCCCTGCTTGCGGAAGTAGGTGGGGTGCTTGAGCTCGGGGTAGATCCACACCTGCTTGCCGCGCTTGCGGGTCTGCTCGTCCTGCCACTTCAGGACCTCTTCGAAGGTGGGGATCTCCCAGCGGCCGTTGTAGAGGGTGTTGTGCGGGCGGTTGGCCGGGATGCGCTCGATCGCCCGCAGCGTCTTCAGCTCGGCGAGCGTGAAGTCCTCGGTGAACCAGCCGGTGGTGGGGACGCCGTCGAGCTGCTTGGTCTTCTTGCGGTCGGCGAACTCGGGGTGGTCGGCGACGTCCGTCGTGCCGCCGATCTCCGGCTCGTGACGGCAGACGAGGTGACCGTCCCTCGTCGGCACCAGGTCGCCCGCCTCGACGATGTCGGCGCCCATGTCGAGGGCCAGCTGGTACGAGCCGAAGGTGTGCTCCGGGCGGTAGCCGCTGGCCCCGCGGTGGCCGACGATCGTCGGCTTGGGCAGGCTCTTCAGCCCGCCCTGCCCACCGTGCCCGCCGCGCCGGGCGCTGTCGGCTCTCGCCGTGCCGGTCACGCCGAGGACCGCTCCCCCGGCGCCGAGGACCGCCGCGCCGAGCAGGGCCCGCCGTCCCGTTCCGCTCGTCTCCTCGTTCGGCCTCTGCGTTCCCATGAGCGCCCTCCCTGCCGTCGGCTCGTCAGTGCGCGCCGATCGTACGGGCGCGTACATGACGGGTGGGAGACGCCGGGCGGAACACGTGGGTGACGACGGATGTCGTAGTGGCCGGTGGGGGCGGGGAACTGACGGCTCGTCGACGACTCGCCGAGTCCGTCGCGTCCCGGCGATTCGGTGCGGCGGTTCTGGGAACGCGTCCGATACGCCCGGGGAGCGACGTCCGTCACATGTGGCGGGCGGGTTACGCATCGTCCACGGCGGGTCACCGCAGGTAAACACGCGTCACCGATGCGTAAGACCTCGGTTAAGTCCCGTGCCCGATGTGCACGACCCCCGGAACCCCGAGTATCGTCCTCACCTGCACAGACTCATACCGCATCCCTGACACGGAGGGCCCGTTGTCCCGCTTCGCGCTCATCAAGGCAGTGCTCGGCCCGATCATGCGCCTGATGTTCCGCCCTCAGGTGGAAGGTGCGGAGCACATTCCCGGCGACGGTCCGGTCATCCTGGCCGGCAATCACCTGACGTTCATCGACTCGATGATCCTGCCGCTGGTCTGCGACCGTCAGGTCTTCTTCATCGGCAAGGACGAGTACGTGACCGGGAAGGGCGTCAAGGGCCGGCTGATGGCCTGGTTCTTCACCGGCGTCGGCATGATCCCCGTCGACCGTGACGGCGGCCGGGGCGGGGTCGCCGCACTGATGACCGGGCGCCGGGTGCTGGAGGAGGGCCGCGTGTTCGGGATCTACCCGGAGGGAACGCGGTCGCCCGACGGGCGTCTGTACCGGGGGCGCACCGGGATCGCCCGGCTCACGCTGATGACGGGGGCGCCGGTGGTGCCCTTCGCGATGATCGGTACGGACAGGCTTCAGCCGGGCGGGGCGGGTCTTCCCCGGCCGGGGAAGGTCACCGTCCGGTTCGGTGAGGCGATGGAGTTCTCCCGGTACGAGGGCATGGACCGGGACCGGTACGTGCTGCGGGCGGTGACCGACTCCGTGATGAGTGAGGTCATGCGGTTGTCCGGGCAGGAGTACGTGGACATGTACGCGAGCAAGGCGAAGGAAGCGGCGTAGTTCCTTGGCCGTGGCGGCTGGTCGGGCAGCTTCCGCCCCTATAGGGGCGCGTTCTCCGGCGGGCCGCCATTCGTCTCACCGTCTGCCGGAGCCGGGAACCACAGGACGAACGTAGAGCCCTCCCCCACCCGTGAGAACAGGCGGACCTGGCCGCCGTGCGACTCCACGATCTGTCTGACGATCGCCAGGCCCAGACCGGCGTGGCGGTCCCGGCCGCCGCCGTTGCCCTTGGCCCGCCAGAAGCGGTCGAAGACCCTCGCCCGGTCGTCGTCGCCTATCCCCGGGCCCTCGTCCCGTACCGCCACCCACAGCCAGGAGCCGTCTTGGCCGGCCGCGACGGTGATGCGGGAACCCGGTGGGGCCAGCCGTACCGCGTTCGACAGCAGGTTGCCGACGGCCCGGCGCAGCGCGTCGTGGTCGCCGATGACCGTGAGGCCGGGGGTGAGACGGCGGTGCAGGAGCTGGCCGCGTTCGGCGGCGAGCGGGGCGAACTCCTCGCAGGCCTCGCCGGCCGCCGCCGCGAGGTCGACGTCGGCGTCGGCGAGGGCGGGGGCGCAGCGGCGGGCGGTGGCGAGCAGGTCCTCGACCAGGCGGGTCATGCGGGTCGTGGCCCGGTCGACGCTGCGGGCGGCGACACGGCGGTCCTCCTCGTCCGAGTCCTCCGCCGTCAGTACGGCGTCGACGTTGGCTCGGATGATCGCCAGCGGGCTGCGCAGCTCGTGGGAGGCGTCGTCGATGAGCTGGCGCTGGGCGCGGAAGGCCTCGTCGAGGCGGTCGAGCATGGAGTCGACGGTGTCGGCGAGGTCGCGCAGCTCGTCCTTGGGGCCGGTGAGGCGGATGCGCTGGGAGAGGTCGGTGGCCTGGATCTCGGCTGCCGTGCGGGAGATCGCGCGGACCGGGCGCAGGGCGCGGCCGGCGAGGATCCAGCCGATGACGGGGCTGGCCACGGCGAGCGCGCCGAGCACGATGAAGGAGAAGTTGCGCAGGTTGCCGAGCGTCTCGTAGTTGACGGCCGCCTCGACCTCCTGGAGCTTCACGGCGTCGAACTGACCCATGTAGACGCCGTTGACGTACTTCTCGGCCCGGAACTGCTTGCTGACCGGATGGGCCTCGCCGCTGCGCTCGACCGCGAAATAGGTGGCGCCCAGAACGAGGGCGGTGAGGAGGAAGAGGAGGCCGGAGTAGAGGACCGTGAGGCGGAAGCGGATGGTGTGCGTGAAGGCGGGCAGCCGGATCCGGGTCCTGAGCGGCCGGAGCATCGTCGTCACGGCGTCTCCTTCAGGCGGTAGCCCTGCCGTATCACCGTCTCGATGAGCGGTTCGTCCTCCCCGGTGATTTTGCGGCGCAGCGAGCCGACGGTGACGCGGACGGTGTTGGTGAACGGGTCGGCGTGTTCGTCCCAGACGTGTTCGAGCAGTTCCTCGGCCGGGACGACCCGCCCGGGGCGGGTCATCAGGTAGTGCAGGACGCCGAACTCCTTGGGGGTGAGCGGGAGCCTGCGGTCCCCTCGGTACGCCTCGAAACGGGCGGTGTCCAGGCGGAGCTCGCCGACCTCGACGACGGAGGTGCCGCCGTCCTCGCGGCGCAGCAGGGCGCGGATGCGGGCGAGGAGTTCGGGCAGCGCGAAGGGTTTCACGAGGTAGTCGTCGGCCCCCTCGTCAAGGCCGCGTACCCGGTCGGCGAGGCGGTCGCGGGCGGTGAGCATCAGGATGCGGGGGCCACCGGGGGTGGCGCGGACGGCGCGGCAGACGGAGAAGCCGTCGCCGTCGGGCAGGTTGAGGTCCAGCAGGACGAGGTCGTAGTCGTTCACGGCGAGCTTCTCGGTGGCGGTGTCGACGTCGGGGGCGACGTCGACCGCGTAGCCGGCCCTGATCAGGCCCACCTTGAGGGCGACGACGAGGTCTTCCTCGTCCTCGACGACCAGCAGTCGCATGGGCGCGGCCCCCTTCAGCCACCGTCGATGATGGTCCGGGCGGCCTCCACCGCGTCGCCCACGGGGATCGCGAAGCCGATGCCGATGGAGCCGCCTCTGTTCTGGTCCAACGTCGCGATGGCCGTGTTGATGCCGATGACGCGCCCTTCGTCGTCGACGAGCGGTCCGCCGGAGTTGCCCGGGTTGATCGAGGCGTCGGTCTGGAGCGCCCGCCTCGGTCCTCCGCCGCTGTCTTCGCCGAGCCGGACGGAGCGGTCGAGGGCGCTGACGATGCCGGAGGTGACGGTGCCGCTCAGCCCGAGCGGGGAGCCGATGGCCAGGACGGTGTCGCCGACGGCCGGGCGGGTGCCGGTGGCGAGGTCGGCGGCGCGCAGGCCACGGGACGTCTCCGGCTCCAGTACGGCGACGTCGTGGGCGGGGTCGTCGCCGATCACCTCGGCAGTGAGCCGACGGCCGTCCTGAAGCTCGACGGACACCTGTGAACTGCCGTCCACCACATGCGCGTTGGTGAGGATACGGCCGCGCTCGTCGAAGACGAACCCGGAGCCCTGGCCGCGGTCCGACTGGACGGAGACCACGCTGGGCAGCACCCGGGCGGCGACGGCCTGGAGGTCACCCGGGGCGCGGGCAGCCGGTGCCGAGGCGGGTACGGGGTCGTCGTCGCCGAGGGCCCCGGCGGCGTATCCGGCCAGACCGCCCGCGAGGACCGCGGCCAGAACGGCGGCCGCCAAGGGGCGGGAGGTGCGGGGCGGGCGTGTGGGCGGAGGTTGTTGTGTGGTGTGGGAGGGCGATGGTGCCGGTGGTGCCGGCGGTTCGGTGCGCTCGCGCGGGTGGCCCGGGAAGAAGGACGGGCCGCGGGGCTCGCCCAGGCCGGAGCGGGGATGAGGGTCGGGCACGGTCGTACCTCCTTCGTCACGGGAGCCGCGAGAACCACAGCAGGGACAGCGCTGCCGTCACGAGTGCCGTGACCAGGCCGGCGGCCACGAACCACTGCCAGATCTCGCGCTCCTCGGTGCGGTAGCCGACGGAGCTGCCGATGTCCTCGTAGACCGCTTGGAGTTCCTCTCCGGTGGCGGCCTCGTGGTAGTCGCCGCCGGTCGTGGAGGCGAGGTTCTCCAGGGCGGGGCCGTCGACGGGGACCTGGAGGATGCGGCCGCCGCCGAGGTCGACGACACCGTCCTCGGTGCCGTAGGCGATCGTCGAGACCGGGATGCGGTCGCCGGCCGCCTCCTCGGCCGCCGACTCGACCGGGCGGCCGGCGGTGTTGGCGCCGTCTGACAGCAGGACGATGTGCGCGGGCGGTGGCTCCGACTCGGCCTGCCGGTCGAGCGCGCGGATGGCGTCGCGGGCGGCGATGACGGCGTCGCCGATCGCCGTGGCCTGGCCGAGGGTGAGCTGCTCGATGGCCGAGCGCAGCACCGTGCGGTCGGTGGTCGGCGGCACCGCGACCGTGGCGGTGCCGCTGAAGGAGACCAGTCCTGTGTTGAACCGCTCGGGCAGCCGGTCGACGAACGCGAGGGCGGCGCGCCGGGCGGCCACGAAGCGCGTGGGTTCGACGTCGGTGGCCTCCATGGAGCCGGACGTGTCGAAGGCGATCATGATCGTGGCCCGCTCCCGGGGGACCTGCACGTCGGCCGTCGGCCGGGCGAAGCCCAGCACCAGCAGCGCGAGCGTGGCGCAGAAGACGGCGGCGGGGAGGTGCCGGCGCCAGCCGGGGCGGCTGGGCGCGACCTTGTCGAGCAGGTCGAGGTTGGTGAAGCGGACGGCGTAGCGGCTGCGCCGGCGCTGGACCAGCACATACGCGGCGATCAGGCCGGCGAGCGGCACGAGCAGCAGGAGCCAGCCCGGTGAGCGCAGACTCATCGTGCCTCCCTCATGCCGCCCCGCCGCCGGCCCGGCGCCGCTGCGTCTCGACGTGCCGGACGACGTCGCGGACCCAGTCCCGGTCGGTGCGCAGCCGCAGATGGGCGGCGCCCGCGCGGCGGATGGACTGCCGGATCAGTGCCCGTTGCTCCAGCGCGGCCCGTGCATAGCGCTCCCGCAGTCCCCGGGCGTGCGTGGAGATCTCGCGGCTGCGTCCGGTCTCCGGGTCGACGACGGTGAGCAGCCCGACGGGCGGCAGGTCCAGTTCGCGCGGGTCGACGACCTCCACGGCGAGGACCTGGTGCCGGCGGGCGAGGGTCTTCAGGGGCTGCTCCCAGCCGGTCTCCAGGAAATCGGAGACGACGGCGACCAGGCCGCGGGCGGGCAGCACGCGCAGGCCGTGCAGGGCGTCGGCGAGGTGGTGTGCCGGGGGCCCGGGGGTGACGCGTGGGCGTTCGAGAGCGGTCCGCAGGATCGCGAGCAGGTGGCGGCGGCCGGTGCGGGGCGGGATGCGCCGGCCGCCGTACGGTCCGCCTCCCGGGGAATGGTCCCCGGGGCCCTGCCCGGCGAACACGGCGCCGAGGCGGTTGCCGGCCCGTTCGGTGAGGAAGGCGACGGCGGCCGCCGCGCCCACCGCGAGGTCCCGTTTCTCCATCCTGGCGGTGCCGAAGTCCATGCTGGCGGAGGCGTCGAGGACGATCCAGGTGGTGAGTTCGCGGTCGGCGAGGGTGAGGCGGACGTGCGGGACGGTGGTGCGGGCGGTGGCGTTCCAGTCCATCCGGCGGACGTCGTCGCCGATGACGTACGGCCGGGTCTCCGCGATTTCGTCGCCGGGTCCGGGCACGAGGGACGGGTGGTCGCCCTGGAGCAGGCCGTCGGGGTGCCGGGTGAAGAGCAGCTCCAGGTGCCGCAGCGCCTGCTCGGGGGTCAGTTCGCCCAGGGCCTGGGTCATGCCGCCGCCTCCTCGGCCGCCTGACGGGGGCTGATCCGCGGCTGTTCCACGGAGGCGAGCACCTCGTCGACGATCTGCGGCCCGGTCACTGAGTCGGCGAGCGCGTCGAAGGACAGGACGAGGCGGTGACCGACGACCTCGTGCGCCAGGTCGCTCACGTCCTCGGGCAGGACGTAGCCGCGGCCCCGCAGCAGGGCCAGCGCCCGGGCGGCGGCGACCAGGCCGAGGGTGGCGCGCGGACCGGCGCCGTGGGCCAGGCGTCGCTCCGGACCGGCCAGTTCACGCGTCGCGCAGACGAGCCGTACGGCGTACTCGGCGACGGCGTGGTGCACGAACACCTCGTCGGTGGTCCGCTGGAGCGCGACCAGCCGCTCGGGGGTGAGGACCCGGCGCGGGCGGGGCGGGTCGACGCTCATCCGGTAGAGGATGGCGAGCTCCTCGGACTCGCTGGGCGCGGCGACCTCCACCTTGAGCAGGAAGCGGTCGCGCTGGGCCTCGGGGAGGTGGTAGACGCCCTCGGACTCGATCGGGTTCTGGGTGGCGAGGACGAGGAAGGGTTCGGGGACGGGGAGCGTGGTGCCGCCGATGGAGACCTGGTGCTCGCCCATGACCTCCAGCAGGGCGGACTGGACCTTGGCGGGGGCGCGGTTGATCTCGTCGGCCAGGACGATGTTGGCGATGACCGGGCCGGGTTCGATGTCGAAGGCCTCCTGCGAGGGCCGGTAGAGGCGGGTGCCGGTGATGTCGGAGGGGACGAGGTCGGGCGTGAACTGGAGCCGGGCGAACCGTCCGCCCACGACGTGCGCCAGGGTCTTCGCGGCGAGCGTCTTGGCGACGCCCGGCACGCCCTCCAGCAGGCAGTGGCCGCGGGCCAGTACGGCGGTGAACATCCGCTCCACCATGCGGTCCTGGCCGACGATCACCCGCTTGACCTCGAAGAGGGCCTCTTCCAGGAGCTTGCCGTCGGGGGTCATGGCATCCGGGGCGGTGGCCATGGTCACAGCTCCGGGGCGGGGGCGCCGCCGTTCGGTGCGGTTCCGCTCGGGGCGGTGCCGCCGTCTTTCCACGGGCAGTCCTGGTCGCCCGCCGCACCCCCGCCGGAGGAGGTGCCCTCCTCGACGACGAACCTGACCTGCTCGCGCGGCATCTCGTCACCGTCGGCTGCGAGCGCGACACCGCCGCCCGCGAGGCCGGCGGCGGCCAGGACGGAGACGGTGACGATCGCCTTCTTCGTACGACGTGTCATGATCGGTGGCTCCTTCGGCCGTGGGAACGACGTCGGGTACGGAGCCAAGACCATCAGGCGGGGGCGAAAACGGGCTTAAAGGCGGGGCTGAGCAGGGGTGGTGGAAGGCCCGGGCCACACGCCCTAAGGGTGTTCCGCCCCGCTCTCCAGCCGCTGCCCCCGCAGCAGGAACCACGCCGCCACCGCCGCCGCCAGCAGGACCGCCGCTCCGACGCCCGCCGCGAGGGCCAGGCCGTCGACGAAGGACGTGCGGGCCGCGTCCAGCATGGCCTCGGCGGTGTGCCCGGGCATGCCCTCCGCCGCCTCGACCGCGCCGCCCAGCGACTCGTGCGCCGCGGCCGGTGTGCCCGACGGGCCGGTGAAGTCGCGGTAGACGCCGGTCACGATGGAGCCGAGCACGGCGATGCCGAGGGCCGCGCCGAGTTCGTACGCCGTCTCGGACACGGCGGACGCCGAACCCGCGTGCTCCTTGGGCACGCTGGAGAGGATCACGTCAGCGGTCACGGTGAACGAGAAACCGGCTCCGACGCCGACCACCAGCAGCGCGGCCCCGAGCAGCGGGTAGCCGGTGGACTGGTCGATCACGGTGAGCGCGGCCAGGGCGAGGCCGATCGCCGCGAGCCCCCCGGAGACGACGGCCCGCACCGAGAAGCGCCGGGCCGCGCGCCCCGCGGCCAGACCGGCCACCACCGCGCCGATGGCGGCGGGCAGTTCCGCCAGGCCCGCCTCGAACGGGCGCCTGCCCTGGACGAGTTGCAGGTACTGGGAGAGGAAGAACACCAGCCCGGACAGACCGAGGATGGTCAGCAGGTCGGCCAGCACCGCGCCGCTGAAGCCGCGGTTGCGGAACAGCCGCATGTCCAGCAGCGGGGCCGGAAGCGTGAGCTGGCGGCGTACGAACCCGTAGAGGGCGGCCACGCCCAGCAGGCCCGCGGCCAGAGTGCTCCACGCAAAGCCGTGCGTGGCGGCCTCCTTGATCGCGTAGACGACACCGACCATGCCGACCAGCGACAGCACGACGCTGACCAGGTCCCACGGGCCGGGGTTCGCGGTGCGCGACTCGGGAAGCAGCTTGACGCCGACGAGGACCAGGACGGCCATCACGGGCAGATTGATCAGGAAGACCGAGCCCCACCAGAAGTGCTCCAGCAGGAACCCGCCGACGATCGGGCCGACGGCCGTGCCCGCGGAGGCGGTGGCGCCCCATATGCCGACGGCGAAACTGCGTTCGCGCGGGTCGTGGAAGAGGTTGCGGATCAGGGCGAGCGTGGCCGGCATCAGGGTCGCGCCGGCGACGCCGAGCAGCGCCCGCGCCGCGATCAGCATCTCCGGTGTCGTGGCGTAGGCGTTGAACACGGATATCGCGCCGAACGCCGTGGCGCCGACCAGCAGGATCCGCTTGCGGCCGATGCGGTCGCCGAGGCTGCCCATGGAGACGAGCAGACCGGCGATGACGAACGAGTAGACGTCGCCGATCCACAGCAGCTGCGTGCCGGAGGGCTTCAGGTCCTCGCTGATGTAGGGGGTCGCGAGACCGAGGACGGTCGCGTCGACGGCCACCAGCAGCACGGCGAGGACGAGGACGCCGAGCGCGAGCCAGCGGCCCGGGCGCTTCACCGCCTCGGCCGTCTCAGCCGGCTGCAAGGTGCTGGTCATGATTCCTCTCTCCGTAGTGCGCCGCCGAGCAGCAGCTCGACGATCATGTACTGGAAGTCCTTGGGGGCGCCCTTGCCGCTCTGCACCATCCAGGCGCCGGAGGCCAGCAGGCCGTAGAGCGCCTCGGTGAGCCAGACCGGCGTGAGGTCGATGCGGAACTCACCGCTGAGCTGGCCGCGGCGGAACAGGGCGGAGATCCGGTCGTCGATCAGGGTCCAGCCCGGGTTCTGCTCCTCGCCCTCGAACAGCTGGTTCTCGGTGTAGAGGAACCCGAGGAGTCCGGCGGCGGGCTCGATGGCCCCCACCAGCCGGCGGACGGCCTCGCTCGCCGTGCCCTCGTCGAGCCGGGCGGCGTCCAGCGCGGCCTCGCACTCCGCGATGCCCAGCGACTCCAGGGCGCGGACGAGGGCGTCACGTCCGGCGAAGTGGCGGTGCAGCGTGGCGCGGCTGATCCCGGCGGCCTTGGCGACCTCGTCCATGGTCGCGGTGGCTTTGTGGGTCAGCAGGGCCGCGGCGCGGCGCAGCACGTGGTCAGGATCGACAGCCATGAGACGACCATACTTCACATGAGACATGAATGTCTCATGCTGGGCATGTGTGACTCACGGCTGCCGGTTCCGGTTCACGAAAGGGTGCTGATCAGTGCCAGGGCAGCTGTCCGCGCTTCTCCCAGTACGCCTGCGGTTCCTCGACCAGCGTGGCGAGTCGGGCGAGCTGGTCGTCGTCGAGGTCGACGACCGCCGCGTGCAGGTTGGAGGCGAGCTGGTTGGCGGTGGCCGCGCCGGAGAGGACGACGCCGGCCCAGGGCTGCCGCAGGATCACCGCCAGGGCGACGGCGTCGCATCCCAGCCCGGACTCCTCGGCGATCTCCTTCAGGACGTCCGGCGCGTGCGGCCCCGCGAGCCGGCCGTTTGCCATGCCCTCCTTGACGATCACGGTGAGCCCGGCGTCGTGTGCCTCGGCGAGGGCGGGCGCGGCGGAGGTCTCCAGCGCGTTGTACGTCGACTGGACGGTACGGAAGAGGGGTTCGCCGTCGACCGTCACGGCGAGGGCGGCGCGGATCGCGTCCGCCTGGGCGGGACCGCTGGTGGAGAAGCCGATGGTGAGTCCCCGGGCGGCGGCTTCCGCGAGCTTCGCGTGCAGTTCCTTGTCGGTGAGGGCCGGGCTGTCCGGGGTCACCGAGTGGATCTGGTAGAGGTCGAGCCGGTCGCCGAGCAGGGCGTCGGTCTCGGCGCGCTGCCGTTCGTAGGTGGCGAGGGTGTGGTCCTTGACCTCGTGCGTCTCGGCGTCGGTGGACCAGTCGGCGGTGTAGGTGTAGCCCCACTTGCTGCCTACGACGATGTCGTCGAGGCCGGGCCTTGTGTTCAGCCAGTCGGCGAGGAACTCTTCCGAGCGGCCGTAGGAGCGGGCGGCGTCGAAGTAGCGGACGCCTTGGGCGTAGGCGGCGTCGAGGAGTTCATGTGTGCGGTTGCGCAGCGTCTCGACACTGCGGTCGTCACCGAGGTCTTCGTCCCGGCCGAGGTTGATGTAGCCGGGGCGCCCGACTGCGGCGAGGCCGAGGCCGATGTGGCAGGTGGGTGTTGTCGCTGAGGCCAGGCGGGCGAAGGGCATCCGGGGGCTCCGTTCGGTCGGCTGCGGCTTTCGACCAACGTAACCCCCGGGATGACCTTCGCCTCTGAGCTCGGGGCTTGCTGTGTTCCGGCGTGTGCGGGTTGCTTGTGGCTTGTCGCGCCCACGCGGCGGAGCCGCACATCGATACAGCCCCGGGCCCCTGGGGTCTGTTGCCCTCAGCCCTTCTTCTTGGCCACGGCCCATTCGTGCTGGGCCGCCACGTCCGCCTTCACCTCTGCCAGCTGGATCGCCACCGCGCTCGGGGCCGTGCCGCCCCTGCCGTTACGGGAGGCCAGGGCGCCCGGGACGTTCAGGACCGAGCGGACCTCGGGGGTGAGGTGGGACGAGATCTTCGCGAACTGCTCGTCCGTCAGCTCGTCCAGTTCCTTGCCCTCGCCCTCGGCGACCTTCACGCACTCACCGGCCACCTCGTGGGCCACGCGGAACGGTACGCCCTGCTTGACCAGCCATTCGGCGATGTCCGTGGCGAGGGAGAAGCCGGCGGGGGCCAGTTCCTCCATGCGCTCGCGGTGGACCCTGAGCGTGGCCATCATGCCGGTGAAGGCGGGGAGCAGGATCTCCAGCTGGTCGATGGAGTCAAAGACCGGCTCCTTGTCCTCCTGGAGGTCGCGGTTGTACGCGAGCGGGAGGGCCTTCAGCGTGGCCAGCAGGCCCGTCAGGTTGCCGATCAGGCGGCCGGACTTGCCGCGCGCCAGCTCGGCGATGTCCGGGTTCTTCTTCTGCGGCATGATCGAGGAGCCGGTGGAGAACGCGTCGTGCAGGGTGACGAAGGAGAACTCCTTCGTGTTCCAGAGGATGACCTCCTCGGCGATCCGGGAGAGGTTGACGCCGATCATCGCCGTGATGAACGCGAACTCGGCGACGAAGTCGCGGGAAGCCGTGCCGTCGATGGAGTTGCCCGAGCTGCCGTGCTCAAAGCCGAGGTCCTTCGCCACCGCCTCCGGGTCCAGGCCCAGCGAGGAGCCCGCCAGCGCGCCCGAGCCGTAGGGCGAGACGGCCGTGCGCGCGTCCCACTGGCGCAGCCGCTCCGCGTCCCGGGACAGGGACTGCACGTGGGCGAGGACGTGGTGCGCGAACAGGACCGGCTGGGCGTGCTGGAGGTGCGTACGGCCGGGCATCGCCACGTCCGGGTGGGCCTCCGCCAGGCCGATCAGCGCGTCCTGGAGCTCGGCGATCAGGCCGCCGACGACGCGGGCGTGGTCGCGCAGGTACATGCGGAAGAGGGTCGCGACCTGGTCGTTGCGGGAGCGGCCGGCGCGCAGCTTGCCGCCGAGGTCGGGGCCGAGCCGCTCCAGCAGGCCGCGCTCCAGGGCGGTGTGCACGTCCTCGTCGGCGATGGTGCCCACGAAGGAGCCGTCGGCGACGTCCGCTTCCAGCTGGTCCAGCCCGGCGATCATCCGGGTCAGCTCGTCCTCGGTGAGCAGGCCCGCCTTGTGGAGCACGCGCGCGTGCGCACGCGAACCGGCGATGTCGTACGGCGCGAGCCGCCAGTCGAAGTGGACGGACGCGGACAGCTTGGCCAGGGCCTCGGCGGGACCGTCGGCGAAACGGCCGCCCCAGAGCCGTACGTCACCGCTGTTGCTGCTCACTTGCGTTGCTCCTAGAGAGGTGTGGATGTGACGCAGACCTTTATATGCCCGCGCCGGGTTCCCGTCGGGCTACGCCCGCAGGTGACGCTGTGCCGCGATCTTCGACGACAGGCTGTAGATGTCGATGAAGCCCTTGGCGGCGGACTGGTCGAAGGTGTCGCCCGTGTCGTAGGTCGCGAGGCCGAAGTCGTACAGCGACTGCTCGGAGCGTCGGCCGGTGACGACCGCGCGGCCGCCGTGCAGGGTCATGCGGATGTCGCCGGTGACATGCTGGTTCGCCTCGTCGACGAAGACGTCCAGTGCGCGCTTGAGCGGGGAGAACCACAGGCCGTCGTAGACCAGCTCGCTCCAGCGCTGCTCGACGCCCCGCTTGTAGCGGGCGAGCTCGCGCTCGACGGTGACGTTCTCCAGCTCCTGGTGGGCGGTGATCAGGGCGATCGCGCCCGGAGCCTCGTACACCTCACGCGACTTGATGCCGACGAGGCGGTCCTCGACCATGTCGATCCGGCCGATGCCCTGGGCTCCGGCGCGCTCGTTGAGCTGCTGGACGGCCTGGAGCACGGTGACGGGCCTGCCGTCGATGGCGACCGGGGCGCCCTCCTTGAAGGAGATGACCACCTCGTCGGGCTCGCGGGCGACGGCCGGGTTCTGCGTGTACTCGTAGATGTCCTCGATCGGCGCGTTCCAGATGTCCTCGAGGAAGCCGGTCTCGATGGCGCGGCCGAAAACGTTCTGGTCGATGGAGTACGGCGACTTCTTGGTGGTCGCGATCGGCAGGCCCTTGGCCTCGCAGAAGGCGATGGCCTTGTCGCGCGTCATGGCGTAGTCGCGGACCGGTGCGATGCACTTCAGGTCGGGGGCGAGGGCGGCGATGCCCGCCTCGAAGCGGACCTGGTCGTTGCCCTTGCCGGTGCAGCCGTGGGCGACGGTCGTGGCGCCGTGCTTGCGGGCGGCGGCGACGAGGTGCTTGACGATCGCCGGCCGGGACAGGGCGGAGACCAGCGGGTAGCGGTCCATGTAGAGGGCGTTGGCCTTGATCGCCGGGAGGCAGTACTCCTCGGCGAACTCGTCCCTGGCGTCGGCCACTTCGGCCTCCACCGCGCCGCACGCGAGGGCGCGCTTGCGGATGACGTCCAGATCCTCGCCGCCCTGGCCGACGTCCACCGCGACCGCGATGACCTCGGCGCCCGTCTCCTCGGCGATCCAGCCGATGGCGACGGAGGTGTCAAGACCGCCGGAGTAGGCGAGTACGACGCGCTCGGTCACGGGTTCTTCCCCTCACACTGCGATCACTGACATGCATGATTATGCAGACCTTCGCATGATTCGTCAATGCACCCCGGATCGAGCGGCTGATTCCGGCCATGCCGAGACGACTTTGAAGATCCTTTGAACGCGCGAAACCGCTTACTCGTACCTCTCGCCGAACGCAGGCGCCGCGTTTTGACACCGATGACACCCCCGACCCCTAGTGAGGCATCCGCATGTCCAGGGCTCTTCCGAAGTACAACAAGCGTCGCGTCGGCTTCATCGGCGGCGCCGCCGCGGTGGCACTGTCCGGCACGGTGATCGCCGGCTTCGCCCTCGCCGGGGAGACGCCGGACAGCGGCGCGACGAACGCCCGGACGCTGGCGGGTCCCGGCACCATCTCGTGCCCGGACGTCACCGGCCAGCTGCCGGACATCCCCGCCTCGGCGCAGGCGGAGGTCGACCGCAACCTCGGTGATCTCCAGAAGCAGATCGAGGAGGCCAACAAGCGCCTCGTCGACACCGTCGGCCAGGGCGGGCCCAACTTCGTCCAGAACGCCATCCTCGGCCCGCTGGAGGACAAGCGCGTCGCCGCCCTGAACCGCATCGAGACCGCCATCGGGCGGGCCGCCGAGAAGCCGGAGGGCCTGGAGGCCTTCGCCGCCTGCCAGCTCAACGCCGACGGCGGCGCCGGAGCGGGCGAGGCGGCGGGCGGAGGCGAGGCGGGCGCCGGTGAGGAGGCCGGCGCCGGTGCCGAAGCCGGCGCGGGGGCCGAAGCCGGGGCAGGCGCCGAGGCAGGTGCGGGCGAGGAAGCCGGCGCGGGCGCCGGAGAGGACGCGGGCGCGGGCGAGGCGGGGAACGCGGGCGCCGGCTCGATCACCTGCCCGGACGTCGCCTCCCAGCTGCCGGCGATCCCGGCCTCCGCCCAGGCCGAGGTCGACCGCAATCTCGGCGATCTGAACAAGCAGATCGAGGAGGCCAACAAGCGCCTCGTCGACACCGTCGGCCAGGGCGGACCGAACTTCGTCCAGAACGCCATCCTCGGCCCGCTCGAGGACAAGCGCGTCGCCGCGATCAACCGCATCGCCACCGCCATCGGCCGCACGGCCGAGCGTCCGGCGGGTCTTGACTCCCTGGCCGCCTGCACGCTCACCAAGTGAGGTGACAGGCACTGTGGCCGCCCCGCGTGAGCGCCGGCCGGGGCGGCCACGGGCAGGCGCCCGGGGGCGGGGTCCGGCAGAGGTGACCGGATCCCGCAATTTCTTAGGCAACCGAAAGGTCATCGCCCATAATCTTTAGACATGGGAAAGACCTATGAACGCATAGAAGGCCGGCTCCGCTCGTTCATCGAGGCGCAGCCGGTCTTCTTCACCGCCACCGCTCCCCTGTCCGCCGACGGCACGGTCAACCTCTCCCCCAAGGGCCTCAAGGGCTCCTTCGTGGTCCTCGACGAACACACCGTCGCCTATCTCGACTTCGCCGGCTCCAACGCCGAGACCATCGCCCATCTACGCGAGAACGGGCGGATCACCCTGATGTGGTGCGCCTTCCAGGGCCCGCCGAACATCGTCCGGGTGCACGGCCGCGGGGAGCCGGTCTTCCGGGACGACCCCCGTTTCGGGGAGCTGCTCGGCCACTTCCCGGACATCGACCCGGCCCAGCACGGGCTGCGCGCGATCATCGTCGTCACGGCCGAACTCGTCCGCGACACCTGCGGCTACGCCGTGCCCTTCATGGCGTACGAGGCGGACCGCGACCTGCACGGCAAGCGTTTCGCCCGCGAGGACGACGCGTCGCTCAGCGCCTACTTCACCAAGAAGGAGCACATCGCGACCAGCCTGGACGGACTACCCGGGCTGCCGTTGCCGCTGCCGCCCTCTACGGTCTGAGGCATGCGCCCCGGTGCCGTCGCCCTCGCCGTCTCCTGTCTCGTCGTGCTCGGCGCCGGGCCGCCCGCCCCCTCGTCCGTCCTGCCGGCCCGGATGACGGACACCGGCGGCGGCACCCAGCTGATCACCGCGGTGGCCCCGCGGACGGCCTCGACGACGGGCACGGTCACCTGGTGGGACCTCAGGGACGGGCGGTGGGTGAAGGCGGGTTCCGCGCCCGCGCGTTTCGGAGCGAACGGACTGGTCGAGGGCGCCTCGCGCAAGCAGGGCACCAACACGACGCCCACGGGTCTGTACGGCCTGCCGTACGCCTTCGGCACCAAGGCGGCGCCGCGCGGGACCGCGTACGAGTACCGCCGGGTGCACCGGGACTCCTGGTGGTGCCAGGACAACGACTCCCGCTCCTACAACCGCTGGACCGAGCCCCGCGCGGCCGACTGCCGGGCCGCAGAGTCCGAGCACCTGATCACCTACGGCGATCAGTACGCGCACGCGCTCGTCATCGGCTTCAACTACGAGCGTCCCGTGCGAGGACGCGGCGCGGGCATCTTCCTCCATGTCAACGGACGTGGGGCGACGGCCGGTTGCGTGTCCGTGCCGAAGCGCGCCATGCGGACGATCCTGCGCTGGGCCGACCCGGCGAAGCACCCCCACATCGCCGTCGGGACGGCGAGCGGAACCACCGCCGTCACCCGCTACTAGGGCCTGTCTGTCACACAGGCACTTGGCGCGGGAGGCCGCCGGGGAACCTGTTCGGGTTACCGCCGGTCACTCCCGTACGCACACGACTCGGTGCACGGCTGAACACTCCCGTGTCCCGGCACGTATCTGTGGGCCAAGGGTCAAGTCCCCACGGAGGAACCGTGACCACCACGCTCGCAGGCGGCCGTGCCGCCCGCCGCCAGACGATGCGCCGCATCCGCCCGCGCCGCTCCCCGGCCGTACCGCTGCTGATCGCCCTGTGGGCGGGTGCGGCGGCCGTGCTGTGGCTGTGGTGGGACAACACAGCGTCCCTCGCGGACACCTCGGCCAAGATCCTGGCCGCGGGCCGGATCACCGGCCTGCTCGCCGGCTACCTCATGGCGCTCGTGGTGCTCCAGATGGCACGGGTGCCCGCGCTGGAGCGGCGGGTGGGCACCGACCGGGTCGCCCGCTGGCACGCCATGACCGGCCGCTACACACTCTGTCTGGTCCTCGCCCACGTCTTCCTCACCATGTGGGGCTACGCCCTCCAGGCGGGCAAGGGGCTCGGCGCCGTCGTCCAGCAGACGATCGACTCCGTCAACCAGCTGCCGGACATGGGCAAGGCCGCCATCGGCACGGGCCTGCTGTTCGTCATCGGGATCCTCTCGATCGGCGGGGTCCGCCGCCTGATCGGGTACGACACCTGGTACCACGTGCACCTGCTGACGTACGCGTCGGTGTACATGACGTTCTGGCACCAGATCACGACCGGCAACGAGTTCGCCGTCGAGCCCGCAGCCAAGACCTTCTGGTACGGGCTGTACGGCGTGGTGACCGCGCTCGTCCTCTGGTACCGGATCCTCACCCCGATCCGCCTGAACCTGCGGCACCGGATGCGGGTCGAGGCGGTCATCGAGGAGACCCCGGGCATCGTGTCCGTGCTGATCGGCGGGCGCAAGCTGCACCGGATGGGTGCGGAGGCGGGCCAGTTCTTCCGCTGGCGGTTCAAGGCGCCCGGCATGCGCTTCAGTTCGCACCCGTACTCCCTGTCGGCGGCGCCCCGTCCGGACATGCTGCGGATCACCGTCAAGGCGATCGGTGACCACACCTCCCGGCTGCGCGAGCTCACGCCCGGCACCAAGGTGTGGGCGGAGGGCCCGTACGGCGCGATGACCGCGCAGCGCCGCAGCCGCGGCAAGGTACTGCTGGTCGCGGGCGGTGTCGGCATCACCCCGATGCGGGCCCTGTTCGAGACCCTGCCGGGCGCCTCCGGCGACATCACGCTGCTCTACCGGGCCAACAGCACCCAGGACCTGGCCCTGTGGAGCGAGCTCGCCAAGATCGCCGACGAGCGCGGGGCCCGGCTGATGTACGCGGTCAACAGCCCCGACGGGGAACGCCCCGACATCTCCGCGGAGTCACTCCAGCGGAAGATCCCGGACATCGGCGACCACGACGTCTTCATGTGCGGGCCGCCCGGCTTCGCGCAGTCGGTGTACGAGGCACTGCGCGGCGCGGGAGTCCCCGCCCGCCGTATCCATCACGAGTCGTTCGAGATGTGAGCGACGGGACATCAACGGCACTTCAGGAGCTTGAGAAACGATGAGGAAGTCTCACCCCGTCCGGCGTGCCGTGCTCGCCGGCGCAGCCACCGTCTCCGGGATCGTGCTGCTGCTGTCACTGAAGCCGGCCTCCGACCCGGGCTCCGCCCAGGCCGCGGGCGGTCAGCTCCCGCCCGCGGCAGCCGGGCAGGCCCCGCAGGGCGGCGTGAACGGCGCGGTCACCGGTGACGCGGTGCAGACGCAGTACGGCGCGGTGCAGGTACGCCTGACCATGAACGGCGGCAAGATCACTCAGGCCGAGGCGGTCCAGGCCCCCAAGGGCGGCCGCAGCGACCAGATCACGGCCAGCTCCGTGCCCCGCCTCAACCAGGCGGCGGTCGCCGCCCAGAGCGCGGAGATCGACGCCGTGTCCGGGGCGACGTACACCAGCGCCGGCTACAAGAAGTCCCTCCAGTCGGCCCTGGACAAGGCCAAGGCCTCGGCCGGCGGCGCGCAGGGCTCGGGCAACGCCCAGACCGTGACCGGCGACGTGGCGCAGACGCAGTACGGACCGGTCCAGGTCCGCATCACAGTCGCCGGCGGGAAAATCACCAAGGCCGAGGCGGTCCAGGCCCCCAAGGGCGGCCGCAGCGACCAGATCACCTCCGCCTCCGTACCCCGCCTCAACCAGGCGGCGGTCGCGGCGGGGAGCGCGGAGATCGACGCGGTCTCGGGCGCCACCTACACCAGCGCGGGTTACAAGAAGTCCCTCCAGTCGGCACTGGACAAGGCTCCGGCAGGGGGCGGCTCTTCCCAGGCCGCCGGCTCCGGGGGCGGTTCGTCCCAGGGCGCCGGCTCCGGGGGCGGTCAGGCCCAGACGCAGACCCTCACCGGCAGCGTGGCGCAGACGCAGTACGGCCCGGTCCAGGTCCGCATCACCGTGGCCGGCGGCAAGATCACCAAGGCCGAAGCCGTCCAGGCCCCCAAGGGCGGACGCAGCGACCAGATCACCTCCTCCTCCGTCCCCCGCCTCAACCAGGCGGCGGTCGCGGCCGGGAACGCGCAGATCGACGCGGTCTCCGGAGCCACCTACACCAGTGCCGGCTACAAGCAGTCCCTCCAGTCGGCACTGGACCAGGCCGGTGGCTGACACGGTGGCCGACTCCGCACAGGCTCCCGCCGCGGTACGTCACGCGGAGGAGACGATGGGGACCGTCTTCTCCTTCGACGTCCGCGGCGGGGAACCCGGCGTCGTGCGCGCGGCGGTGGACGAGGCCGTCGCCGGGCTGCACCGGGTCGACGAGGTGTTCAGCACCTACCGCGAGGACAGCCAGGTCTCCCAACTGCAACGCGGTCGGCTGACGGTCGAGGAGTGTGATCCCGAGGTCGCCGAGGTCCTGGAGCTGGCGGCCGAGGCGGAGCGGCTGAGCGACGGCTGGTTCAGCACGTCGTACGGGGGCCGCCTCGATCCGACCGGCATCGTGAAGGGCTGGGCGGTCGAGCGGGCGGCGCGGCGGCTGGCGGCGGTGCCCGGGGTGAGCGGGGTGAGTGTCAACGGCGGCGGTGATGTCCAGTTGCTCGGGGCTCCGGGTGCGCAGCGGCCGTGGCGGGTCGGGGTTTCGGATCCCCTGCGGCCGGGGGGTCTCGCGGCGGTGATCTCCGCGGCGGGGGCGGGCGAGCTGGCCGTGGCCACGTCCGGGACCGCGGAGCGGGGGGCGCACATCGTCGACCCGCGTACGGGGCGCTCGGCCGTGACCGACCTGGTCGCGGTGACGGTGGTGGGGCCTCGGCTGACATGGGCGGACTGCTGGGCCACGGCGGCGTTCGCGATGGGGTCGCGGGAGGGGCTGGCGTGGCTGGAGTCGCTGGCGGGGGCTGAGGCGCTGTTGATCACCGCCGGCGATGAGGTGCGCTGTACTGGGGGGTTGGCGGCGCGGCTGGGGTGAGTGGGAGCTGGGGCGGATGCCCCCGGGGGGCGCGGGGAACTGCGCGACCAGCCACAGCTCACCCGCACACAACAACGGCGCTCAGTGCCCGTTCTGCGCCAGCCTCAGCAAATGGTCGGCCAGCGCCTGCCCCCCGTCAGGATTCCGGCTGATCAACAGCAGCGTGTCGTCACCGGCGATCGTCCCCAGAATGTCGTGCAGCTCGGCCTGGTCGATCGCCGACGCCAGGAACTGCGCGGCCCCCGGAGGAGTCCGCAGGACCACGAGGTTCGCCGAGGCCTCCGCGGAGATCAGCAGCTCCTGCGAGAGCCGCCGCATCCGCTCCTCCTTCGCCGACCCGCCCAGCGGAGCGCGCGGCGTGCGGAAACCGCCCTCGCTCGGCACGGCGTAGATCAGGTCGCCGTCGGAGTTGCGGATCTTCACCGCGTTCAGCTCGTCCAGGTCCCGGGAGAGCGTCGCCTGCGTGACGCTCAGCCCGTCGTCGGCGAGCAGCTTCGCCAGCTGGCTCTGTGACCGCACGGGCTGCCGGTTGAGGATGTCCACGATCCGGCGGTGGCGTGCGGTGCGGGTCTGCGGCACGGCGGGCCCGTTCGCCCCCGGCTGCTCGTGGTCCTGCGCCTGGCTCATCGTCGTCTCATTCCCCGGATCGTCCGTCCCCGTCGGCTGCGCTTGCGTCGAGGACGCCGGGCAGCGCCCGGAGGAAGGCGTCCACCTCGTCGTCACCGATGTTCAGCGGCGGCATGAGCCGTACGACGTCGGGAGCGGGCGCGTTCACCAGGAGGCCGGCGTCCTGAGCCGCCTGCTGCACCTGGGGCGCGAGCGGCTCGGTGAGCACGATACCCAGGAGGAGACCCGCCCCCCGGACGAAATCGATCAACTCGTGACCGAGGCCCTCGATCCCGTCCCGCAACCTCTCGCTCTGCCGCTTGACGTTCTGCAGCAACCCCTCGTTCTCGATGGTGTCGAGGACGGCGAGCCCGGCGGCGCAGGCGACGGGGTTGCCGCCGAAGGTCGTGCCGTGGTGGCCGGGCTGGAGCAGTTCGGCGGCGCGTCCGAAGGCGACGGTCGCGCCGAGGGGCAGTCCCCCGCCGAGGCCCTTGGCGAGGGTGACGACGTCGGGCAGCACGCCCTCGTGGGCCTGGTACTCGAACCAGTGCCCGGTCCGGCCGACGCCGGTCTGCACCTCGTCGAGGACGAGCAGCGCGCCGGTGGCGGCGGTGATGGCCCGGGCGGCCTTGAGGTAGCCGGCGGGCGGGACCACGACCCCGTTCTCACCCTGGATCGGCTCGATGACGACCAGGGCCGTCTCGTCCGTCACCGCGGCGGCCAGCGCCTGCGCGTCGCCGTACGGGACGTGGGTGACGTCGCCGGGCACGGGCAGGAAGGGTTCCCGCTTGCCGGGCTGGCCGGTGAGTGCGAGGGCGCCCATGGTGCGGCCGTGGAAGCCGCCCTGGGTCGCGACCATGTGGGTCCGGCCGGTGAGCCGGCCGATCTTGAAGGCGCCCTCGTTGGCCTCGGCGCCGGAGTTGCAGAAGTAGACCTTGCCGTCGCGGCCGAAGAGCTGGAGCAGCCGTTCGGCGAGCGCGACCGGCGGCTCGGCGACGAACAGGTTGGAGACATGTCCGAGGGAGGCGATCTGCCGGCTCACGGCCTCGACGACGGCCGGGTGGGCGTGGCCGAGCGCGTTGACCGCGATGCCGCCGACGAAGTCCAGGTACTGCTTGCCGTCGGCGTCCCAGAGCTTGGTGCCCTCACCTCGGACGAGCGGGAGCCTCGGGGTGCCGTAGTTGTTCATGAGCGCGCCCTGCCACCGCGCGGTCAGTTCCTGGTTGCTCACGACTCCCCCTGTCCGCCCGGTCCCTCGGGCTTCTCGTCGGCCACGACCATCGTGCCGATCCCCTCGTCGGTGAAGATCTCCAGCAGGATCGAGTGCTGGACCCGGCCATCGATGACCCGGGCGGTGGTGACGCCGCCCCGTACGGCGTGCAGGCAGCCCTCCATCTTCGGCACCATGCCGGACGACAGGTCCGGCAGCAGCCGCTCCAGCTCGGAGGCGGTGAGGCGGCTGATCACCTCGTCGCTGTGGGGCCAGTCCTCGTAGAGTCCCTCGACGTCCGTGAGGACCATGAGGGTTTCGGCGCCCAGTGCAGCAGCGAGTGCCGCAGCCGCCGTATCAGCATTGACGTTGTAGACATGTCCGTCGTCCTGGGAGCGGGCGATCGACGAGACGACCGGGATGCGGCCGTCGGCGAGCAGGGCCTCGATCGCGCCCGTGTCGATCGCGGTGATCTCGCCCACCCGCCCGATGTCGACGAGTTCGCCGTCGATCTCGGGCTGGTGCTTGGTGGCGGTGATGGTGTGCGCGTCCTCGCCCGTCAGGCCGACGGCGAGCGGGCCGTGCTGGTTGAGCAGCCCGACCAGCTCGCGCTGCACCTGGCCGGCCAGCACCATCCGTACGACGTCCATGGCGTCCTCGGTGGTCACCCTGAGGCCCGCCTTGAACTCGCTGACGATGCCGTGCTGGTCGAGGGCGGCGCTGATCTGCGGGCCGCCGCCGTGCACGACGACGGGCTTGAGGCCGGCGTGGTGCAGGAACACCACGTCCTGGGCGAAGGCGGCCTTCAGGTCCTCGTCGACCATGGCGTTGCCGCCGAACTTGATGACGACCGTCTTGCCGTTGTGCCGGACCAGCCAGGGCAGCGCCTCGATGAGGATCTGGGCCTTGGGCAGCGCGGTGTGCTTACGCGTCGATCCACTGCTCATGACGAGTACGCGCTGTTCTCGTGGACGTAGTCCGCGGTGAGGTCGTTGGTCCAGATGGTGGCGGTCTCGGACCCGGCGGCGAGGTCGGCGACGATGTGCACCTCGCGGTAGCGCATGTCGACCTTGTCGCGGTCCTCGCCGACGCCGCCGTTCTTGCACACCCAGACGCCGTTGATGGCGACGTTGAGCCGGTCCGGCTCGAAGGCGGCGCTCGTCGTGCCGATCGCCGACAGCACCCGGCCCCAGTTGGGGTCCTCCCCGTGGATCGCGCACTTGAGGAGGTTGTTGCGGGCGATGGAGCGGCCCACCTCGACGGCGTCGTCCTCGGTCGCGGCGTTGATCACCTCGACCTTGATGTCCTTGCTGGCACCCTCGGCGTCCCGGATGAGCTGCTGCCCGAGGTCGTCGCAGACCTGCCGGACGGCCTCGGCGAACTCCTCGTACTCCGGGGTGACTTCGGCCGCGCCGGAGGCGAGCAGCAGCACGGTGTCGTTGGTGGACATGCAGCCGTCGGAGTCGACCCGGTCGAAGGTCGTGCGGGTGGCCGCCCGCAGGGCCTTGTCGAGTACGTCGTTGTCCAGGGCCGCGTCCGTGGTGAGGACGACGAGCATGGTGGCGAGGCCCGGCGCGAGCATGCCCGCGCCCTTGGCCATGCCGCCCACGGTCCAGCCGTCCTTGGTGACGACGGACGTCTTGTGGACGGTGTCGGTGGTCTTGATGGCGATGGCGGCCTTCTCGCCGCCGTGCTCACTCAGCGACGCTGCTGCCTTCTCCACGCCCGGGAGCAGCTTGTCCATCGGCAGGAGGATGCCGATCAGGCCGGTCGAGCAGACGGCGACCTCGATGGCGCCCCGCCCGAGGACCTCGGCGACCTTCTCGGCCGTCGCGTGCGCGTCCTGGAAGCCCTTCGGGCCCGTGCAGGCGTTGGCGCCGCCGGAGTTGAGGACGACGGCGGAGACCTGGCCGCTCTTGACGACCTGCTCGGACCACAGCACCGGGGCGGCCTTCACGCGGTTGGAGGTGAAGACGCCGGCGGCGGCGCGGCGGGGCCCGGTGTTGACCACGAGGGCCAGGTCGGGGTTGCCGTTCTCCTTGATCCCGGCGGCGATGCCCGCCGCCGTGAATCCCTTCGCTGCCGTCACACTCACGGCGCAACTCCGATCGTCGTCAGTCCGGTGGTCTCGTCGAGCCCCAGGGCGATGTTCATGCTCTGGACGGCACCGCCGGCGGTGCCCTTGGTGAGGTTGTCGATGGCGCTGATCACGATGATCCGTCCGGCGGCCGTGTCGTACGCGACCTGCACCTGAACGGCGTTCGAACCGTAGACGGACGCCGTGGCGGGCCACTGGCCCTCGGGCAGCAGGTGCACGAAGGGCTCGTCGGCGAAGGCCTTCTCGTAGGCGGCGCGCAGGGACTCGGCGGTGACCCCGTCCGCCGCCTTCGCGCTGCACGTGGCGAGGATGCCGCGGGGCATCGGCGCGAGGGTCGGGGTGAAGGAGACGGAGACCGGCCCGCCGGCGGCCGCGCTGAGGTTCTGGGTGATCTCGGGGGTGTGCCGGTGCCCGCCGCCGACGCCGTACGGGGACATCGAGCCCATGACCTCGCTGCCCAGCAGGTGCGGCTTGGGCGCCTTGCCCGCGCCGGAGGTGCCGGACGCGGCGACGATCACGGCCTCCGGCTCGGCGAGCCCGGCGGCGTACGCCGGGAAGAGCGCCAGCGACACGGCCGTGGGGTAGCAACCGGGCACCGCGACGCGCTTGGACCCCTCCAGCGCGGCGCGGGCGCCCGGCAGTTCGGGAAGGCCGTAGGGCCAGGTTCCGGCGTGCGGCGAGCCGTAGAACCGCTCCCAGGCGGCGGCGTCCGTCAGCCGGAAGTCGGCGCCCATGTCGATCACCAGCACGTCCGGCCCGAGCTTCTCGGCGACGGCGGCGGACTGCCCGTGGGGCAGCGCGAGGAACACGACGTCGTGCCCGGCGAGAACCTCGGGGGTGGTCTCCTGGAGCACTCGCCCGGCCAGGGGCAGCAGGTGCGGCTGGAGCGCACCGAGTGTCTGCCCCGCGTTGGAGTTGCCGGTCAGGGCACCGATCTCGACCTCGGGGTGCGCCAGGAGCAGACGCAGCAGTTCCCCGCCCGCGTATCCACTCGCTCCGGCCACTGCCGCACGTACCGCCATGGAACCTCCTCCTTAGAGAGCATGACTATACGTTTCGCCGCACGTTTATGCAATCCCGGAGTCGTCCCGTGCGTGGTCGGTCAGGCGCTGTCGATGCGGTCGAGCAGTGCCCGGGCCTCGGAGGTGCGGTAGTGGTGCAGGCCGAAGGCGGACAGGCAGGCGTCGAGGGCGGCCACGGCGCGGGAGCGGGCCTCGGTGCGGCGGCTCAGCCCCAGAAGGGCGGTGGCCAGGGCTAGCTCGACGGCGCCGGCCTCCGGGCGGCACTGCTCCTCGGGCAGGCCGCGGCGCAGCTCGTCGGCGCGTTCCGCCTCGGCGAGGGCCTCCTCGTGGCGGGCCTGGCCCTGGAGGCCGCGGGCCAGGCCGAGCCGCAGGACCAGGCCGAACCGGTCCGGTACGCGATGGGCGGCGAGGGCCTCACGGGCGAGCACCTCGGCCTGCGGATGACGGCCCTGTGCGTTGAGGGCATAGATCAGTCCGTTGCGGGCGGCCGCCGCTATCCGCGGCATCTCCGGCCCGGTGCCGCGAGTCGTTGCCTGGACGACGGCCGCGCACTCCGCCTCGCATTCGGAGTACCGGGCGAGCGCGCTCAGCGCCTGGGCGCGGTCCGAGCGCAGTTTCAGGGTCTGCGGGTGTTCGGCGCCGAATACTCTGCCGAAGACCGGCATCAGGGCGTCGTACGCCGTGACGGCCTCCGCGTGGCGGCCCTGGGCGCCCGTCGCCAGCGCCGCGATGCCCAGCGCCAGCGGTGCGTGCATGTCGTCACGCCGCCGGGGCCGGGCCGCAGCCACGGCCCGGGCCTCGGCCTCCGCCTCGGAATAGCGCCCGGCCTCGTAGAGGGCGATGGCCTGGGCCACGGGTGATCGCATCGACTGCCCACCGCTGCTTCGGCCGCGCGGCCGAAAGAGTCTCATGCCCGGAGCATACGGATGCGGCGCACGCCCGTTCGAGGAAGCGGGAGAGGCGGCCGGCGGGCCCGAGCTTTCCGGGGTGGCAGCGCGAACACGCTTCACGCCCCGGGCGCTGGCGCCCGCGCTGCCGGCCGTTGGCGGCGGCGAGGGCGCCTGCCGGGATGTGAGGGTGCGGGCGTGGACGGCTACCGGGCTCGCCGTTTCGCCGGCCCGGCGGCTGGGTCGGTGTTCCCCGGTGAAGCCGCCGCGTGCCCTGAGGGCAGGCGCGTGGAGAGCGCGCCAGGTCGGGTCGGGCTCGGGCAGTCCCAGTCCTGCGGCCGAGCGGGGGCCTCGCGGTCGCGGCGGCCGTGCTGGTGGAGCACGCCCCCGGCCTTCGCGCAGGACGAGGACGCGGCGGCGGCCCAGGAGTGGGTACACGCACACGCCGCCGGCCGCCGACCCGCTACAGCGAGCCCTGCCGGTCGCCCACCGCCGGGCGGTGTTCGCCGCGTTGCCCGACGAGGGCGCAGCACGCTCTGGGCGAGCACATCGGCCGGTGGTGGTCCGGCCGTGCCGACCTGACGCCAGCTCAGGCCAAGGAACCTGGTCCCGCGACGGACTCCGCTGCGGATGACGCGCCACGTCGTGGGCCGCCGCGCCGGGACGGCGGCCCACGCGGGTCCCGCTACCCCTGCTTGATCCGCAGGAAGGTGACGGAGTTCGCCGGGAAGGTGTAGGTGAACTTCTTCGCCACACCCCGGAAGGTGGACGTCACCGGCGTCACCGGCGTGTCCGTCTCGGTGTTGACGGCGTCCTCGTCGGCGGCCAGCGTGGTCACGCGGGCCGTGGAGGCGACCTTCGCGCCCCCCAGGTCGACGGCCGTGCGGGCCTCGGCGGACTGGGCGTTGACGACCTTGACGATCAGGTCACCGGTCTTGGCGTCCTTGGTGACGACCTGGCGGAACGGCTCGGCCGGCTTGTCGTCCTTGAAGGTGCCCCATTCCTTGCCGTCCAGGAACAGGGTGACCTGACGGCCGCGGACCTTGATGTCGATGTCGTAGGCACGGCCCGTCTCGATCGACCCGGCCTTCGTCATCAGCGTGCCCTTGCCACCGTCCACGGCCTGCTCGATCGCGGACTGGGTGTTGTTCCAGCCGCCCAGATTCCACCAGTAGTAGTTGCCGGTGTCCTTGACGCCGAAGGCGACGAGGAAGCCCTCCTTGCCGGACTTCTTGGTGGCCTTCACATGCAGGTCGTAGTCCTTCCAGGCCGGGTCGCCCGCCGTGACCATGGTGTTCTCGGCGGCGGTGTCGGTCTGGACGTACTGCCCGTCCTGGATGCTCCAGCTGCCCCGGCCGCTGGTGGTCCACTTCGAGGCGTCACCGGAGAAGTCGTCGCTCAGCAGGGTCGAGCCGTCCGCCGAGGTGACCTTCACGTCGTCGTACGCGGCGCTGGTCGCCCACGTGGACAGGCCGACGGCACCGGTGATCGGTCCGCTGACGTTCGGCGTGGTCGTGGCCTTCGACGGGACGACGCGGTCGCCGACGTTGGTCATGAACAGCTTCTGGACCTCGTAGTTGGCCGAGTTCCAGGAGGCCCTGTTGTTGAACCAGATCATGTCCGGCCGCCACTGGACGTAGTCCTCGTTGGCGAGCAGCGGGGCGTAGGAGGCCAGCTTGACGATGTCCGCGTTGCGCTCCAGGCCGGTCATGAAGGCGGCTTCGGACAGGCCGTTCTTCCAGGCGTTGCCCTGGGAGGCGTACTCGCCGAGGAAGACCTTGGGGCCCTTGCGGTCGTAGGAGTCGTAGCGGTCGTTGTTCTGGAGGAACCAGTTCGGGCTGTTGTAGTAGTGCTCGTCGACCATGTCGACCTTGCCCTCGCGGTTGAGCTGCCAGGCGGTGTCGAAGGTCGTGCCGGCGTCGTCCGGGCCGGAGTTGGAGATGACGGTGATGTCCGGGTACTTGGCCTTGATGGCGGCCCGGAACTGCTCGAAGCGGGCGAAGAACTCCTTGGGGAGGTTCTCCTCGTTGCCGACACCGAGGTGGGTCAGGTGGAAGGGCTTGGGGTGGCCCATCTGCGCGCGGACCTTGCCCCACTTGGAGGTCGCCGGGCCGTTGGCGAACTCGATGAGGTCGAGGGTGTCCTGGATGTGGCGCTTGAGCAGGGCGTCGTCGTCGGTGGCCTTGTTCTGGCCGCAGCCGGTCACCAGGGCGGGGACGACGGGCAGCGGCATGGCGCCGATGTCCTCGGAGAAGCGGAAGTACTCGTAGTAGCCGAGGCCGTAGCTCTGGTTGTAGCCCCAGAAGTTGGCGTTGGTGGCGCGCTGCTCGACCGGACCGATGGTGTCCTTCCACTGGTAGCTGCGCTTGCGCTGCCAGTTCGAGGCCTCGCTGTAGTCCTCCATGGAGCCGGTGTTGACCAGGCAGCCGCCGGGGAAGCGCACGAAGCCGGGCTTCAGGGCGGCGATCTTCTCGGCGAGGTCCTTGCGCAGGCCGTTCGGCTGGTTCTTGTAGGTGTCGCGCGGGAAGAGCGATATCTCGTCGAGCGCGGCGGCGTTAGCCGAGGCGACGGCGAGGCGGCCGCGGTTGCTGGTGCGGGTCGCGGTGAAGGTGGCCTTGTACTTGGCCCAGCCGCCCTTGACGGCCACCTGCCGGGCGGTCGCCAGCGTACCCGCCGTGTCCTTGAGGGAGACGGTGAGCGTGCTGCCGCTCTCGGCGCGGGCCCACACGGAGAAGTCGTACTTCTTGCCCTGCTCGACCCGGATGCCGGTGTTGTAGCCGGCGTTGGTCACGGAGGAACCGGCGCCCAGGGAGAGGTAGTTGCGGTTGCGCTCGTTGAGGCGGCCCGAGTCGTTCACGACCTCGGCCGTGCCGCCGGCCGCCCACGAGGTCAGGGGCGTGTAGGAGCCGTTGTCGGCGGTGGAGTACTCGAAGGAGCGGTTCTGCACGAGCTCGGCGTACAGACCGCCGTCGGCGGCCCGGTTGATGTCCTCGAAGAAGACGCCGTACATCGTGTCGTCGATCGCCGCGCCCTTGGCGGACGGGTCGACGGTGATCGCGTAGTCGGTGACGTCCTCGGCGTGCGCGGGGGCCGGTACGAGGGCTGCTGCCGTCAGGAGGGCCGTGGCCGTGAGGCCGACTCTCCATCGGGTGCGGGCGGTGCGTGGCATGGATACTCCGCGGCTCTCTGGTAGAGGAGTGTTCGAAATATCAGACATTGATCAGCACTTCGAACGGCAAGATAGAGAGGGGGCGGATGCGCGTCAATGGGTCGCGCAGCAACGGCTGAGACGGAGAGCGGTACGGGATGGGCGAGTTCTGGCCAGTGCCGGACGTACTGGCATACCTGGCCGGGCGTTGGCGCGTGGCCAGATCGGTACGGGATCTCGCGAGCGGCGAGCGGGGGGAGTTCTCCGGAACCACGGTGTTCGCCCCGGAGGAGGACGGCGGGGACGACGGCGGGCTGCTGCACCACGAGTGCGGCACCTTCGTCTGGCAGGGCGTCGCCCGGCCCGCCGAGCGGACGCTGCGTTTCCTGCCGGGCCCGGGCGGCACGGCGGACGTGCGGTTCGCGGACGGGCGGCCGTTCCACGACCTGGACCTGACCTCAGGACGGCACGTCGCCGACCACCCCTGCGCGGCGGACCTCTACCGCGGCGAGTTCACCGTCCACGACGCGGACCACTGGCGGACGGTGTGGCACGTACGCGGCCCGGCCAAGGATCTGGTGCTGCGAACGGACTACGCGCGCGACGCCTGAGCCGACACCCCGTCGAAGCGCAGGTTCCAGCGTCCCGCCCGACCCGTCACGGAGGTCGTCGACAGCGGGCGGACGTCGATGTTCCAGTACGTCGAGGGCGGTGCCTTCAGGGCGTACACCAGCGCGGCACGGATCACGGACGGCTCGGCGACCGCCACGACCCGGCAGCCGTCCTCGACGGGCCGGGTGTCGAGCCAGCCGCCGACGCGGGTGATGAAGTCCACCAGCGACTCACCGCCGTGCGGTGTGGCGCGCGGATCGGCCAGCCAGGCGTCCACCGCCTCCGGCTCCCGGGCCATCGCCTCGCCCAGGGTCAGCCCGCGCCACCGGCCCATGCCACAGTCGCGCAGGCCGAGTTGCACGAGCGGCGCGTACCCGAGCCCCTCCCCCGTCGCACGGCTGCGCGGGGTCGGCGAGCAGTAGCGCAGCTCGGCCGCGGCGAGCGGCAGCAGCTCGTGGGCGACGCGCTCCACCTCACCCCAGCCGGCCTGGTCCAGCGGCCGGTCGTCCTCGAAGCGCTCGGCGAGCAGCGGGGAGCTGCGCGCGGCGGCGACGAACGTGACCCGAAGTGGCATGCGGCGATGGTGAGCGCCGCAAGTGCGCAGGTCAAGAGGCGTTACCCAGGAGTTACCCAGGGTGCACCGACCCTCACTGGCCGAAGATGAGAGCCATCCAGTGCTCGGGCCGCTCCAGCGCCGCGAACCCGAGCTTCTCGTAGACCCCGTGCGCGTCGTGCGTGGCGAGCAGGACCCGCCGCACCCCGTACTCCCGCAGCTCGTCCCGTACGGCCGCGACGAGCGCGCTGCCGACACCCTTGCCGCGCACCGACGGGTCGACGTACACGTCGCACAGCCACGCGAAGGTCGCCCGGTCCGTGATGACCCGGGCGTACGCCACCTGCTCGCCCGACGCCGTCTCGTACACGCCGAAGTTGAGCGAGCCCTCGATCGCCCGGTCCTGCTTCTCGCGTGGGCGGCCCAGCGCCCAGTAGGCGTCGGTGGACAGCCAGTGGTGGACCCGCCCGGCGTCGACGCGGGCGGGGTCGGTGGAGATCTCGTAGCCCTCGGGCAGGCTCGGCGTGTCGGTCATGACGGGATGCTCGCAGGTCACGGGCCATGCGTCGAACGCTTATCCCAGGGCCTCGTCACAGGCCGCGCGCAGCCGCCGTACCCCCTCCGCTATCTCCCCGGTCCCGGCGACCGCCGCGAAGCTGAGCCGGACGTGCGGAGCCGGCGGTTCGGCGCTGAAGTAGGGGCGGCCGGGGGTGATGGCGACGCCCGCGCGCAAGGCGGCCGCCACCAGGGCCGGCTCGTCCGTCCCGTCCGGCAGGCGCGGCCAGAGGTGGTAGCCGCCGGACGGCACGTGCGGCAGGGCGAGTTCCGGCAGGTGCAGCGCGAGGGCGGCGGTCATCGCGTCCCGGCGGGTCCTCAACTCGGCGGACACCGCTCGCAGATGGCGCGGCCAGGCGGGCGAACCGACGAGTTCCAGTGCCGCCTCCTGAAGAGGCCGGGGCACGAAGAAGGTGTCGACGACCTGGATGGCGCGCAGCCGCTCCAGGACCGGTCCGCGCGCGGCCAGGGCGCTCACCCGGAAGCTCGGCGAGGTCGCCTTGGTCAGCGAGCAGACGTGGACGACGACACCGTCGGGGTCGTCGGCGGCCAGCGGGCGCGGCAGCGGCCCCGCGTCCTCGTGCACGAGCCGCCGCACGAAGTCGTCCTCGACGACGAACGCGCCCGCCGCGCGGGCGATGCGCAGCACCTCGCGGCGCCGCTCGGGCGCGAGCACGGCACCGGTGGGGTTCTGGAACAGCGGCTGGCAGACGAAGGCCGGGGCACCGGTGGCCCGGAAGGCGTCGGCGAGCAACGCCGGTTTCACGCCGTCCGCGTCGACCGGGACGGGCACCGGGCGCAGGCCCGCGGCACGGGCGATGGCGAGCATGCCCGGGTAGGTCGGCGACTCGACGAGGACGGGGGCGCCGGGCGGGGCGAGGGCGCGCAGGGCGGTGGTGAGCGCGGACTGCCCGCCCGCGGTGACCAGCACCTCGGCGGCCGTGAAGGACCCGCCGATACCCCGCGCGAACCACTCCCGCAGCTCCGTCAGCCCCTCCACGGGCGGGCGTCCCCAGGCGCCGGGACGGCGTCCGGCGCGTGACAGGGCGGCGGCCATCGCGCGCTCCGGCTGCAACGACGGGTGCAGATAGCCGCCGTTGAACTCGATCACGCCGGGCGGCGGGGCGGCCAGCGAGACCAGCACCCCGGAGGCGTCCACCGAGCGCGGTACGAGATCGGCGGCACCGTCGGCGCTGAGCGCGACCTCCTGCCAGGAGGTGTCCCCGGCCGGAGCCGGTGCCGTCCGGGCCTGCGCGCGGAACGCGCCCGCGCCGGGCCGGGTGACCACCAGCCCCTCGGCGGCGAGGTGCGCCAGCGCCCGCGACACGGTCACGGGACTCACCCGGAACCGCTCGACCAGAGCCCGGCTCGACGGCAGCTTTCCACCCGGAGAGTAGCGGTCGAGCTCCTGCCGCAGCCGTTCCGCCAGTTCACCGACGCTGCTACGCTCTTGCATGAGAGTACAGAGTAGCGCTACTACCGCTTCCCGGATAGCAGTCGCCACGGAGCGGCACCGGCCCGGCCTCGGCGCCCTCCAGGCCGCCCTGGGCGTCGTCGCCTTCTCCCTCACCTTCCCCGCCACCGCCTGGGGTCTGGAGGGTTTCGGGCCCTGGTCGCTGGTCGCCGTCCGGAGTGTCCTGGCCGCGGTGATCGCGGGCGCTGCGCTGCTGGCGCTGCGGGTGCCGCTGCCCGCCCGCCGCCACTGGTCCGGCCTCGCGGTCGTGGCGGCCGGTGTCGTCCTCGGTTTCCCGTTGCTCACCACGCTCGCGCTGGAGGCCTCGACCACCGCGCACGCCGCCGTCGTGGTCGGACTGCTCCCCCTGACCACCGCTCTCGTCTCCGCCCTGCGCGTCGGCACCCGCCCCTCGCGCACGTTCTGGGCGGCGGCCCTCGCCGGCGCGGCGGCGGTGCTGGCCTTCACCGTGCAGCAGAGCGGCGGCGCGCTGAGCACGGCCGACGTGTACCTCTTCGCGGCGCTGCTGGTGTGCGCGGCCGGCTACACCGAGGGCGGCCGGCTGGCCCGGGTCATGCCGGGCTGGCACGTCATCGGCTGGGCGCTGGTGCTGTGCCTGCCGCTGACCGTGCCCGTCGCCGCGTTCGCGCTGACGCAGGAGCCCGTGCACCTGACCCCGCACAGCGTCACCGGGCTGCTGTGGGTCGCGGCGGGCTCGCAGTTCCTCGGACTGGTCGTCTGGTACCGGGGCATGGCGGCCGTCGGCATCCCGAAGGCCAGCCAGTTGCAGCTCGCTCAGCCCCTGCTCACACTGGTGTGGTCGGTGCTGCTGCTGGGCGAGCACCTCACGGTGGCCGCCCCGCTGACAGCCGCGGCGGTGCTGGTCTGCATCGCCGTCACACAACGGGCGCGCGGCTGAGCGGGGCGCGCACGGCCCCGGCCGAGTGGCGCCCCCGGCCGTAGACTCAAAGGCCACGGACCGCTGCTCCACACCTCGTGAGGAGGCCCCAGATGCGCGCAACCGTGGGCGACCAGCTTGTCCAGCACGGCAGGGTGGTCGGTCAGCACGACAAGGTCGGCGAGATCGTCGAAGTGCTGGGCCAGGAAGGCAACCCGCCGTACCGCGTCCGGTTCGAGGACGGGCACGAGGGCGTGTGCTCGCCGGGACCCGACACCGAGATCCGGCACCGGGAGACCACGACCGGGCCGTGATTCAGCGCGGCGGCGGCGCCGGCTGCCCGTAGTGGTCGGCGACCACCCTCGCCATCGCCCCGATCCGATCGGCCGCCACGTCCTTGGCGGCGAAGAAGACGTGCCCGCGCACCTGCGCGTGCTCCCTGGCCAGCGTCAGGTGCCGGGACAGCTCCGCCGGGTCCTGCCAGGCCGCGGGCTGCGCCGGGTCACCGGCCTTGTACAGCGCCTCCCCCACGTACAGCTGCGTCGAGGTGCCGCGCGCGACCTCCGCCCACCAGGGCACCAGTTTCGCGTAGTCGGCGGCGGCGAAGCCGATGTTCCAGTACAGCTGCGGGACGATGTAGTCGATCCAGCTCTCGCGCACCCACTTGCGCGTGTCCGCGTGCAGGTCGTCGTAGGTCTGCACGCCCGCCCGGGTGTCCGAGCCGAGCGGGTCGGTGGCGGCGTTGCGCCACACGCCGAAGGGGCTGATGCCGAAGGGGGTGCCCGGCCGGACCTGCTTGATGCGGTCCGCCGTCTCCCGGACCAGCTTGTCGATGTTGTCCCGCCGCCACGCCGCCCGGTCGGGGAAGCCCGCGCCGTACTCGTCGTAGGCCCCGTCGTCGTCGAAGGTCTGGCCCGCCACCGGATACGGGTAGAAGTAGTCGTCGAAGTGGACGCCGTCCACCGGGTACTTCTCCACCGCGTCGAGCATCGCGTCCTGCACGAAGCCGCGGACCTCGGGCAGCCCGGGGTTGTAGAAGAGCTTCCCGCCGTACGTCACCACCCAGTCCGGGTTGCTGCGGGCGGGATGGCCGGCGGCCAGCCGGGTCGGGTCGGCGTGGGCGGCGACCCGGTACGGGTTGAACCAGGCGTGCAGCTTCAGGCCGCGGGCGTGGGCCTCCTCCACGGCCGTGCCCAGCGGGTCCCAGCCGGGGTCCTTGCCCTGGGTGCCGGTGAGGTACTGCGACCACGGCTCGAACGGCGAGGGCCACAGGGCGTCCGCCGTGGGCCGGACCTGGAAGATCACGGTGTTGAGCCGGTTGCGGACCGCCCTGTCGAGGTGGGTGATCAGCTCGGCCCGCTGCTGCGTGGCGGTCAGGCCCGGCTTCGACGGCCAGTCGCGGTTGGCCACGGTGGCCAGCCACACGCCCCGCATCTCGGAGGCCGCCCTGTCGTCGCCCCGGCCGTCACCCCCGCCGGCCGGCTTGGGCGCGGCCGACGCCGGAGGCATCATCGTGAAAGCCGACAGCGCCGCCACCGCGAACGCCCTGCGTGACACTCGTCCCATCCGCATGCCCCAAAAAGCCGCGGATCCGCCCGGTCGCGGATCGCTCCGCGCCCAGCATGCCCGAAGCGGACACGACCCCCGCGATCGATCATCGATACTTGGGAGTAACGTGCACGAACGGAGCAGGCACCGAAACCCGGAGCACCTGCCCGGAAGTGGATCAGCGGCGAAAGGGACGATGTGACGGACACCCCAGCGGGAGACATTGCACGCGTCGGAGTCGTGGGCTGCGGTCAGATGGGCGCGGGGATCGCCGAGGTGTGCGCCCGGTCCGGACTGGACGTCATGGTCGCCGAGACCACCGGCGAGGCCCTGGAGATCGGCCGGACCCGGCTGTTCAACTCCCTGGCCAAGGCAGCCGAGCGCGGCAAGATCACCGAGGAGGAGCTGGAGGCCACCCAGGCCCGCCTGAGCTTCACCACGGACCTCGGCGAGTTCGCCGACCGCGACCTGGTGATCGAGGCCGTCGTCGAGAACGAGCAGGTCAAGACCGAGATCTTCCAGGTGCTCGACCAGGTCGTGACCCGGCCCGACGCCATCCTGGCCTCCAACACCTCCTCCATCCCGCTCGTGAAGCTGGCGGTGGCGACCTCGCGGCCCGACCAGGTCATCGGCATCCACTTCTTCAACCCGGCACCGGTGCAGAAGCTCGTCGAGCTGATCCCGGCCCTCACCACGTCCGAGGGCACGCTGAGCCGGGCCCAGCTGTTCACCGAGAAGCTGCTGGGCAAGCACGCGATCCGCGCCCAGGACCGCTCCGGGTTCGTGGTGAACGCGCTGCTGATCCCCTACCTGCTCTCCGCGATCCGGATGTTCGAGACGGGCATCGCCAGCCGCGAGGACATCGACAACGGCATGGAGATGGGCTGCGCCCACCCGATGGGCCCGCTGAAGCTCTCCGACCTCATCGGCCTGGACACGGTCGCCTCGGTGGCCCAGTCGATGTACGAGGAGTACAAGGAGCCGCTGTACGCCGCTCCCCCGCTCCTCCAGCGCATGGTCGACGCGGGCCGGCTGGGCCGCAAGACGGGGTCGGGCTTCTACACGTACGACTGACCGGCCCGCTGACGCCGGCATCTCAGCGCCGCCGCTCCTCCGGCCACGGCCGGAACCGGCGGCGTCCCCATTCGGCCGCCTGCTCGTTGAGGCGGCTGCGCAGCCAGCCCATCCAGAGGGCGAGCGGAGTGGTCACGAGAGCGAGCAGCAACGCCGTGCCCCACCCCTGCCCGCCGGAGGAGAACCGGAGCACCACGACCGACAGCACGTAGAGCGCCAGCGCGTACGCCGCGCTCTTCTGCCACTTCGTCATGCGCCCCGGGTACCCCCCGAGGCTGATTACTGACGGTCAGAATTCGGCCAACCCAAGGGCCCGGCACCGGAATTGGTGCCGGGCCCGCGGCATTCACACACCGTGTGCGCGCCGGGCTCGCATATGCCCGTCGCACACTCTCCCCAGGCGTCCACCAGGCGAGTTGACTCCCAGTGCGCATGCAAGGGATGCGCAATGACTACAGAAAGGAGCGGACTCGTGACCGTCGATCCCGAGCATCCGGTCGTACATGGAGAACTCGCAGAGTTACGACGCCGCCTCGACGTGGCGTACGCCCGTGTCGAGGGCGGGCTGGCCCTGCTCAGCCACCGCACCGAGGAGACCGCCAAGGAACTCGACGAGCTCAGCACCCGGATCAACTCACTGGAACACGCGCGCTGGCCGCTGCCCGCGGTCGCCGCCCTCACCGCCGTGGGTGCCCTCGTCGTAGCGATCTGGCAGGCACTGGGACGCTAGGGCCTGTCGTTTGGATCACACCGCAGACGCGGGGTCTGGCACGCGCATCTGCCGCGTTGTCGTCGGTTGCCGACTCCCCCACGCTCGGCTTCGCTCGCGCGGGTGGTGCCCCATCGCGTCGACGCCCTCCTCCGCCTTGCAGCTGCACGCACCAGACCCCGCTCACCGGCACTGAACAGCACCGTCGATTTCCTGCGGCCTGATCCAAACGACAGACCCTAGCTCAGGGCAACGTGTCCTGCCCGAGCCTGAGATGGTGCAGCAGCAGTAACGCGGCCGCCATGTTGGCGGCCGGGACCTCCCCGCGGGCGACCATGTCGGGGACGAGCTTGAGGGGAACCCATTCCCGGCGGTCCGACTCGAAGTCGTCCACGGGGTGCCCGACGTACTCGCCCTCGTCGGCCCAGTACACGTGGTGCCGGGCGTCGGTGAGCCCGTTGGACGGCTCCACGCTCATGAGGTGGTGCAGGGGTCCCGGCCGCCAGCCGGTCTCCTCCTCCAGTTCCCTGGCGGCCGCGCGGGCGATGTCCTCGCCGTCCTCGACGACGCCCGCCGCGAGTTCCCACCCCCAGCTGTCGGTGATGAAGCGGTGCCGCCACAGCAGCAGCACCTCGTTGGCCTCGTTCACGACCGTGGCCACGGCAACGGGCCGCAGCCGTATGAGGAAGTGGTCGAGGTGCCGGCCGTCCGGCAGTTCGACATCCGCGAGATTGACGCTGAACCAGCGGTTTGAGTACACATTTTGTTCGTTGTGTTTCGTCCACTGCACTTCTGCCACCTTCCGTCGAGTAAGTGGCAATATCGCAGTAGGGACGTACGGACAGCAGGCGCACAGGACGTCGCTCGGGATGACACGGGCGGCGGCGCCCGGGGTCTACAACGGTACGCGCAGGGCCCCGTCGATGAGTTCGGCGGCCTCGGCGGTGCCCGAGCAGCCGCTGCGCACCAGGTGCTCCCGCACCGCGCGCAAACGGTCGCGCAGCCGCTGGGACTCCATGCCGCGGGCCTGCTCGGCCATCTGCACGGCGATGGCCACGGCCTTGTCCGCGTTGCCCTGACGCAGCTCGATCGTGCTGAGCATGGCCAGCCGGTGCACCCGGCCGCGGTCGTGCGCCGGGTTGTCGACGGCGGCGGCGGCATGCTCCCCCGCGGCCGCGATCTCCCCGAGGCTCAGCAGCGCCTCCGCCACCTGGACGTTGACCAGCCCCGGCTGGACATAGCCGGTCTCGTCGGGCTCGTAGCCACGCCGGATGCGCTCGGCGGCCTGCTCGGCCCGCCGGATGCGGGACAGGGCGCTCGTGCCGTCGCCGAGATGCGCGTACGCCTTGGCCTGCATCGCGTACAGGTCGGAGGCGAGCGCCGGGGTGATCTGCTTGCCGGCGGCCCGCAGCGCGGCCTCCGCGAAGGCGACGGCCTGCCGGTACTCCCGCATGAACAGCGACTGGTTGACCAGCAGCGCGATGATGTAGGCGCCGAGCCCCCGGTCGCCGCTGGCCTTGGCGAGCCGCAGGGCCTGGTGGAAGTAGCGCTGCGCGAGGCCGTGCGCGTCGGAGTCGTAGGCGCAGATCCCGGCGACGGCCACCAACCCGCCCGTCGCCCGGTGCAGTTGTCGCCCCGTCTCGTCGGTGTAGCTGCCGCGCAGCAGCGGCGCCGCCTCGGCGTTGAGGAAGCCGACGATGCGCGCCCGCGTCGCGATGCCACCGGCCTTGCGGTACAGCTGCTCGTAGTGCGTGCGGGCGGCCCGCAGCATGTCGAGGTCGCCCGGGGTCACCCGGTGTCTGCCGCCGCGCGAGACGTCCACGTCCTCGGGCGGGTTCTCCCACTCCCACACCGGCATGACGGCGGGCGTGCCGGTGAGCGCGGGCGCGCCCAGGATGTGCGGGCGCTGCTGCTGGTCGGAGCGCCACAGGGCGGTGGCCCGCTCGACGAAGCCGGACAGCGAGCCGGTGTGCGGGGCGGACGGTTCACCGGGCACGCCCAGGCCGATGTCGTCCAGGGTGACCTGCCGCCGCAGCCGGGCGGCGAGCACCTCGCAGATCAGGTCGGGCACCTGGCCCCGGGGACGCTGCCCCTTCAACCACCGGGCGACGGCGGTGTGTTCGTACCTCAGGGACAGGCCGCGCGCCCGTCCCGCCTGGTTGACATGTGCGGCCAGCCCCGCGTGCGAGATCCCGGCCTCGTCCAGGATCGCGTCGAGCAGAGTGTTGGGCTGCATGTGGGCCCCCCGGTGGCTCGGTGCGGCCAGATTAGTGGCTCCGCCTTCACACGGGGTGTGAACGGAGTGCTCGAATCCGCACAGTGCGCGCACTGTCGCTCACAGTCGCCGCCCGGTTGACTGAAATGCCTCGAAAGAGGCCGGCCGGGCCGCCGGCTCCCCCTCGTACAGTGCGGCGGCCCGCTTCCGCCGTCCGCCCAGCCGCCTGCCCGACACACCGTGGCGGGGCGGACGGCACCGCCGGCCCCGCCCGGTAGGGGCAGGGGAACTGCGCGACCAGCCACCACCGAGCCGCAGCCGGCTATGCAGCGCAGTCCCCCACGGCGCTAGCTCCGCAACTCGGCCCCTACGCGTTCACCCGCAAGGGCAACCGCCGCGTCCCGGGCCGCCGACGCCTCATCCACCGTCAGCGTCCGGTCAGCCGCCCGGAACCGCAGCGCGTACGCGAGCGACTTCCGCCCCTCGCCCAACTGCTCGGCGTTCTCGTACACATCGAACAACCGGATGGACTCCAGCAGTTCCCCGGCGCCGGCACGCAGGGCCTCCTCGACCTCCGCCGCCGGAACCACCGCGTCGACGACCAGGGCGACGTCCTGCGTGGCGACCGGGAACGTGGAGATCCGCGGCGCCTTCACCGTGGCCTCACCGGCCGACTCCACCGCGTCCAGGTCGATCTCCATCGCACAGGTACGCGCCGGCAGCCCCAGCGCCTTCACCACGCGCGGGTGCAGCTCGCCCGCGTGGCCCACGATCCGCTCGGCACCGTTCACGGTGATCGCCAGCTCGGCGCACCGCCCGGGGTGCCACGGCCCGTACTGCCCCTTGCGGATGACGAGCTCGGCGCCCGCCTCATGGGCGACGGAACGCGCCGCCTCGACCGCGTCGGCCCAGTCGGCCGGGCGGCCCTTGCCCCACCAGCCGGCCTGCTCGCGGGCACCGGCGAGGACGACGGCGGCGTGCCGCGGCTGCTCGGGCAGCGCGGCGTTCAGCTCGGCGAGCTCCTCGTCGGTCGGGCGGCGGTCGACGGGCAGTACCGCGGCGATCCGCTGTTCCTCGCGCGGCTTGAAGACCAGACCGGTCTCGAACAGCGCGAGGTCGTGCGAGCCCCGGCCGTCGTTGCGCCGCAGGGCGGCCAGCAGGCCGGGCAGCAGCGTCGTGCGCAGCGCGGGCTCCTCGTCGCTCAGCGGGTTGCTGAGCTTGACGACGCGGCGGGCCGGGTCGCCCTCCTCGAGGCCGAGCTGGTCGAAGACCTGCTCGCCGATGAACGGGTAGTTCAGCGCCTCGACGTATCCGGCACCGGCCAGGGCCCGGCCGACGCGGCGGTGCAGCCGCTGCCGGTGCGTCAGGCCACGGCCGGCCGGCGGCTTGGGCAGCGTGGAGGGCAGGTTCTCGTAGCCCTCCAGGCGGATGACCTCTTCGGCCAGGTCGTTCGGGTCGGTGAGGTCGGGGCGCCAGGACGGCACGGTGACGATCAGCTCGTCCTGCCCGTACACGTCGCAGCCGATCTCCTGGAGCCGCCGTACGACGGTCTCCCGGCCGTACGCGACACCGGCGACCTTGTCCGGGTGGTCCGCCGGGATGCTGATGGTGCGCGGCGCGGTCGGCGCGAGGACCTCGGTGACGCCGGCCTCGGCGGTGCCGCCCGCGAGGAGGACCAGCAGGTCGACCGTGCGCTGCGCGGCGGCAGCGGCGGCCTGCGGGTCGACGCCGCGCTCGAAGCGCCGGGACGCCTCGGAGGACAGCTTGTGCCGGCGGGCCGTGCGCGCGATCGACACCGCGTCGAAGTGCGCGGCCTCGATGACGACGTCCGCCGTGGCGTTCTCCACGTTGTCGTGGTCGGCGATCTCCGTGTTGGCGCCGCCCATGACGCCGGCGAGCCCGATGGGGCCGCGGTCGTCGGTGATCAGCAGGTCCTCGGCGTCCAGCGTGCGCTCGACGCCGTCGAGGGTGGTGAGCTTCTCGCCCGGCTCGGCCCGGCGGACGCCGATGGTGCCCTGGACCAGGCCGCGGTCGTAGGCGTGCAGCGGCTGGCCGAGCTCCATCATCACGTAGTTGGTGACGTCGACGGCGAGCGAGATCGGGCGCATGCCGACCTTCTGGAGCCGGCGCTGGAGCCAGATCGGCGAGCGGGCCTCGGCGCTCAGGCCGGTCACCGTGCGGGCCGTGAAGCGGTCGCAGCCGGTGGGGTCGGAGATCCGCACCGGGTAGCCGTACGCGTTCGGGGCGGGCACGTCGAGCAGGGCCGGGTCGCGCAGCGGCAGGCCGTAGGCGATGGCGGTCTCACGGGCGACGCCGCGGATGGACAGGCAGTAGCCGCGGTCGGGCGTGACGGCGATGTCGAGGACCTCGTCGACCAGCTCCAGCAGCTCGACCGCGTCCTTGCCGACCTCGGTCTCCGGCGGCAGCACGATGATGCCCTTGGTGCCGTCGTCGCCCATGTTCAGCTCGTCGCTGGAGCAGATCATGCCGCGGGACATCTTGCCGTAGGTCTTGCGCTCGGCGATCTGGAAGTCACCGGGCAGGACGGCGCCGGGCAGGGCCACGACGACCTTGTCGCCGACGGCGAAGTTGCGGGCGCCGCAGACGATCTCCTGGGGCTCACCGGTGCCGTTGGCCTGGCCGACGTCGACGGTGCAGAAGCGGATCGGCTTCTTGAACTCCGTCAGCTCCTCGATGGTCGCCACCTGGCCGACCACCAGGGGGCCCTTGAGGTCGGCGCCGAGCTGCTCGACGGTCTCGACCTCCAGACCTGCCGAAATGAGCTTGGCCTGGACGTCTCGGCCGGTCTCCGTCGCCGGCAGGTCGACGTACTCCCGCAGCCAAGAAAGCGGGACCCGCATCAGATCTCCATCCCGAACGGCCGGGTGAACCGGACGTCACCCTCGACCATGTCTCGCATGTCCTCGACGTTGTGGCGGAACATCAGCATCCGCTCGATGCCGAACCCGAAGGCGAAGCCGCTGTACTTCTCGGGGTCGACGCCGCAGGCGGTGAGCACCCGCGGGTTGACCATGCCGCAGCCGCCGAGCTCGATCCAGCCCTCGGACGAGCAGGTGCGGCAGGGCCGGTCGGGGTTGCCGATGGACTCGCCCTTGCAGACGTAGCAGAGCATGTCCATCTCGGCGCTCGGCTCGGTGAACGGGAAGTAGTTCGGCCGCAGCCGGGTCTTCATGTCCTCGCCGAACAGGGACTGGACCATGTGGTCCAGGGTGCCCTTGAGGTCCGCCATGGTCAGGCCCTCGTCGATCGCGAGCAGCTCGATCTGGTGGAAGACGGGCGTGTGCGTGGCGTCCAGCTCGTCGGTGCGGAACACCCGGCCGGGGCAGACGATGTAGACCGGCAGCTCACGGTCGAGCAGGGCGCGGGCCTGCACCGGGGAGGTGTGGGTGCGCAGGACGACGCCGGACCCGGACTCCTCGGTGCCCTTGGGGCCCTGCACGAAGAACGTGTCCTGCATCTGCCGGGCCGGGTGGTCGGGCAGGAAGTTGAGGGCGTCGAAGTTGAACCACTCCGCCTCGGCCTCCGGGCCTTCGGCGATCTCGTAGCCCATGGCCACGAAGACGTCCGCGACCCGCTCCATCATGGTGGTGAGCGGGTGCCGGGCGCCGGCCGGTACGCGGTCGTAGGGCAGCGTGACGTCCACCGCCTCCTCGACCAGCACACGGGCGTCCCGCTCGGCCTCCAGTTCCGTCTGGCGGGCGGCGAGGCCCTTGTTCACGGCGCCGCGGGCCTGCCCGACGCGCTTGCCGGCGTCGGCCTTGGCGTGCGGGGGCAGGGCGCCGATCTCGCGGTTGGCGAGGGCCAGCGGGGAGGCGGGGCCGGTGTGGGCGACCTTGGCCTCGTGGAGCGCGTCGAGGGAGTCCGCGGCGGCGAAGGCGGCGAGCGCCTCGTCCCGCATGCGCTCGATCTCTTCCGGTTTCAACGCCTCGACCTCTACAGGGTCGTACGACTTATTCGGTGCCGACATCTCTTCCCGTGCTTCCGATTGGCTGGCTGAAGGTCCCCGTCACCGACTCCGATGGCCGTCTGCGGGACACAAAGGTGCCAATGGCCGAGTCTAACGGGGTGGAGGTATACGAATGCGCCCGTGGTCCTCAGGCGAGATACGCCGGAGCCGCCACGGGCAACGTAAATCGGAACTCGGCACCGGCGCCCGGCGCGCGGCCGACCGTGATGGTGCCGCCGTGGGCTTCGACGATGCCCTTGACGATGTAGAGCCCGAGGCCCGTGCCGCCGCGCTTGCTGCCCCGCCAGAAGCGGGTGAAGACGCGGTTCATGGACTCCTCCGGGATGCCGGGCCCCTCGTCGCTCACCGTGACCGACGTGCCGATGTCCTCGCCCTCGCGGGGGGACGCCGTGGCCGTGACGTCGATCGTGACAGTTCCCTCACCGTGCCGCACGGCATTTTCCAGGAGGTTGCTGAGCACCTGGTCGATCTTGTCGGGGTCGGCCCACAGAGCGGGCAGCGGCTGCTGGACGCGCAGGAGGAACCGGTCGGCGGGCTGCCCGGCGGCGACGTAGGCCTGGATGTGCCGTCCGACGGCGGCGCCGATGTCGACGGGCTGGCGCCGCACCTCCAGGCGGCCGGAGTCGATCCGCGAGATGTCGAGCAGTTCGGCGATGAGCCGGGTGACCCGGTCGGCGTCGGCGTCGACGGTCTCCAGCATCAGCCGCTTCTGGTCGTCGGTGAAGCGTTCCCACTTGGCCAGCAGGGTGGCGGTGAAACCCTTGACGGAGGTGAGCGGGGAGCGCAGCTCGTGGGCGACGGTGGCGATCAGCTCGGCGTGGCTGCGTTCGGTGCGGCGGCGGGCCTCGGTGTCGCGCAGGGTGACGACCAGGCGCTTCAGGGGCCCGGTGGGCCGCGTGCGGACGTAGCGCGCGGAGACCAGCACCTCACGGCCGCCGGGGAGGAGGAGGTTGCGCTCGGGCTGTCCGACCCGGATCGCCAGACCGCCGTACGGGTCGGTCAGCTGCCACCAGCGTCGCCCCTCCAGATCCTCTAATGGCAGGGCCTTCTCCAGGCTCTGCCCGAGGGCGTCCTGGGCGCGGACGGCGGTGATGCGCTCGGCGGCGGCGTTGAAGCAGACGACCCGGCCCTGCTCGTCGGCGATGACGAGTCCGTCGGGCAGCATGTCGGGGTCGATGCCGAGGCCGGCGAGATCACCGGCTGGCCGGGACGCGGCGGGCGGGCTCCCGGCGTCCTGGGCCCCCGGTGCGCTGCTCGTGCCGACGCTCATCCCCGTACCCCACCTCCAAGGCTCCACAGAGGGGTCCCTGAGCTGGTCACCCTACTAGTTCCCGGTGACGGAGCGGCACCCTCCGGCGGCGCGCTGTGCACGCGCCGACGCATAGAGACATACGGCGGCGGCGGTGGCGAGGTTCAGGCTCTCGGCCTTCCCGTGGATCGGAACGCGCACGACGGCGTCCGTGAGGGCGCGGGTCTCCTCCGGCAGGCCCCAGGCCTCGTTGCCGAAGACCCAGGCGGTCGGCCCGCCCATGGTGCCCTTGTCGAGCTCGTCGTCGAGGTCCCGGTCGCCGGCACCGTCGGCGGCGAGGACCCGGACACCGGCGGCCCGCAGCCCTTCGACCGCCTGCTCCACGGGGACGCCGACGGCGACGGGCAGGTGGAACAGGGAGCCGACGGAGGCGCGGACGGCCTTGGGGTTGTACACGTCGACGGAGGCGTCGGTCAGGACGACGGCCTCGGCACCGGCGGCGTCGGCGCAGCGCAGCACGGTCCCGGCGTTGCCGGGGTCACGGACGTTGGCGAGGAGGGCGACGAGCCGGGGGCGCGCCGCGAGGACCTCCTCGAAGGGCGTGTCCAGGAACCGGCAGACGCCGACGAGGCCCTGCGGGGTGACGGTGGTGGAGATGTCGGCGATGACCTGCTCGGAGGCGAGGTGCACCCGGGCGCCGGCGTCCCGGGCCTCCCCCACGATGTCGGCGTACCGCTCGGCGGCTTCCAGCGTGGCGAACAGTTCCACGAGCGTGGCCGCGCCCCCGGCCCGGTGCCCGGCGGCCTCCCGAACCGCCTGCGGCCCTTCCGCGAGGAACAGCCGCTCCTTCCCCCGGAAGTTCCGCTTCGCCAGCCGCCGCGCGGCGGCGACGCGGGGGGAGCGGGGGGAGATGAGCTCGGGGGTGGCGGGGGGCATTCCGTTCGCTTTCTCAGTAGCTGGCTGCACAGCAGGACCCGCAGGCCGAGCGGCCTGCGGGTCCTTCCGTCACACGGCTCGGAGCCGGCGTCAGGCCGCCTTGGGGGCGTTGACGTCGCTCGGCAGCGCCTTCTGGGCGACCTCGACGAGCGCGGCGAAGGCGCCGGCGTCGTTGACGGCCAGCTCGGCCAGGATCTTGCGGTCGACCTCGATGTTCGCGGCCTTCAGACCCTGGATGAAGCGGTTGTAGGTCATGCCGTTCGCGCGGGCAGCGGCGTTGATGCGCTGGATCCACAGCTGACGGAAGTCGCCCTTGCGCTTCTTGCGGTCGTTGTAGTTGTAGACCAGCGAGTGGGTGACCTGCTCCTTGGCCTTGCGGTACAGGCGCGAACGCTGACCGCGGTAGCCGGAGGCCTGCTCGAGGATCGCCCGGCGCTTCTTGTGGGCGTTCACTGCCCGCTTGACGCGTGCCACTTGTTAACTCCTTGTAGCGGGGCCGCGGTGGTCTTCACACGGCCCGAAATCGATTGGGTCCCGGTCCTGACGTGCGGCGCTGGCGCGCCGGGACGTCACTTGCCGAGAAGCTTCTTGATCTTCTTGGCGTCGCCCGGGGCCATCTCGGCGTTGCCGGTGAGGCGACGCGTCACACGGGACGACTTGTGCTCGAGCAGGTGGCGCTTGCCGGCACGCTCGCGGAGCACCTTGCCGGAGCCGGTGATCTTGAAGCGCTTGCTGGACCCGCTGTGCGACTTGTTCTTCGGCATAGCGCCGTTCTCTCCTCGTGGTGGCGCTCCGATGCCCGGTCGTGAAACCGGGCACGGTGGAGCGTCGCTCTTGTATCGGTTACGTCCTTGGGGACTCGCGTCCCCCGGGATCACGCGTCGGCGGACGCCTCGGCCGGAGCCTCGGAGGAGTCCTCGTCGAGGTCGGCCTCAGCGGCGTTCTGCGACTTGCCGGGGTTGGCCTTCGCCTCGGCCTTGCGGGCCTCCTGCGCCTGGCGAGCCTCGGCCATCGCCTCGGTCTTCTTCTTGTGCGGACCGAGAACCATGATCATGTTTCGGCCGTCCTGCTTCGGGTTCGACTCGACGAAACCGAGGTCTGCGACGTCCTCCGCGAGCCGCTGGAGCAGTCGGTAGCCCAGCTCGGGCCGGGACTGCTCGCGACCACGGAACATGATCGTGATCTTGACCTTGTCGCCCTGCTTGAGGAACCGGACGACGTGACCCTTCTTGGTGTCATAGTCGTGCGGGTCGATCTTCGGCCGGAGCTTCATCTCCTTGATGACCGTGTGCGCCTGGTTCTTGCGCGCCTCACGGGCCTTCATGGCCGACTCGTACTTGAACTTCCCGTAGTCCATGAGCTTGCACACGGGCGGACGGGCGTTCGCCGCGACCTCGACCAGGTCCAGGTCGTACTCCTGCGCAAGCTCCAGTGCCTTGGCCAGGGGGACGATGCCCACCTGCTCGCCACTGGGACCGACAAGTCGCACCTCGGGAACGCGAATCCGGTCGTTGATGCGGGGCTCGGCGCTGATGGATCCTCCTCGGTAGCACCACGCGACGGTCTGGCGGACGGCCGCGTAACGTCTCTATTCGATAGACCTAACCGCGCCGAAGCACAAAAAATGCCCCGGACGATTCCCAGGCGGGGCTCCTCGAACTACCGGAGCACCGTCGCGGGGAACCGCGGGGCGCGCTTTCGGACGGATCGCCGCCGCTGGGACGGGACCGTCTGACCGGTGACCCGACGCCCTGGGGGCGGTCAGGTGGGAGTTCGAAAGCCTCCACTTGTGGGTCGGGCTCGCGGGCCGCTAGGCATACGGGTCCGACCGGTCGTTACACGAGATTACCAGCATTGGCCAGGAACGGCTAATTGCGGCGCCCCGGGGCCTGGTACGGCGCACGCCCCGCCTGCGCCTATCGTGTGGGGCATGAGTGAGACCCCTCCTGAGTCCCCCGACTTCGACGCCATGGCCCGCGACATCGCCGAGGTCCCGGCGGTCGAGGTGATCGTGACGGTCGCCGTCAACCTGATGAGCGCCGCCGCGGTGAAGCTCGGTCTGACCGAGGAGGGCGACACGCACAAGGACCTGGACGAGGCCCGCAAGCTGGTGCACGCGCTGGCCGGTCTGCTGGACGCGTCCACCACCGAGATCAGCTCGTTCCACGCGGCACCGCTGCGCGACGGCCTGAAGTCGCTCCAGCTGGCGTTCCGCGAGGCGTCACTCGTCCCGGACGAGCCGGGCAAGGGCCCGGGCGAGAAGTACACGGGCCCGGTCTACGGCTAGTACGGCCCAGGCTCTCAGCGTTCGTACAAGGGCTCGCCCGGTGGCGTCGCCCCGGCCGGCAGCAGTGCCAGGTCGAGGCCGCGCACCAGGCGGGCCCTCAGTGTCTCGTCGTCCGCGAGCCGCCGGGCGACCGCCCGGGCCGCTTCGGCGGGGGCGGCGGACGGGTCCAGGACCAGGGCGAGGGTGCCGTCGGCCTGGCCGGGCCCCAGGTGGGCGCGCAGAACGGCGGGCTCGGCGGCCACGGCGGCGCGTACGGCCTCGACGACGGCCGGGTCGGCGAGCGGGTCGGTGGTCGTACGGCCCTCCGCGAGGGCGAGCAGGGCGGGGCCGGTCAGCTCGAAGGGCACGGGCCCGGCCAGGTCGAGCACGACCGTGTCCGCCTTCTCGTGCGCGGCGGCCTGGAGGGCCTGGTGCAGGGGTACGGCGACGGGCCGGGCCGCCGGGTCCCAGCGGGCGAGGGAGTCGGTGGAGGTGAAGGCGGGGAGGGCGGTGCGGTTCCCGGCCTTCAGCGTCGGTACGGCCATGTCGCTGGTCTTCTCGCGGCGCAGTCCCCGCTCGTCCTCCTCGACCTCGCCGAGCACGGCCACGACGGGGACGAGCAGCCGGGCGCCCTTGAGGGCGTCGAGGACCGGGCCCACCGCCCCCCGGTCCTCGGACCAGGCGGCGAGTGCCGCGCTCAACCGGGGGTCGGCGGAGCCGTCGTCGTCGGAGAAGCCGGAGTCGGGGATGTTCTTGTTCGCCACGGTCATCGACCCTATCGGCCGGGTGCCGCCGCCTCGGCGGGCGGTCCTGGTGCCCGGTGACTAGAAGTCGTCGTGGCCGGCGCGACGGCCGCGCCACAGGACCACGGCCGCGACCAGCAGGACGCCGCCGGCGCCGCCCGCGAGGGGAGCGGCCCAGTCGGCGGTGTCGTCGTCGGAGCCGGTGGCGTCCGGGCCGCTGCCGAAGTACTTCCCGCCGTACGCCGCCGAACGGAGGCCCCCGGGCTTCAGCCGGTCGGCGGCCTTGACGGCGGCGGCCGGATCGACGAAGCCGAAGCCGCGGGAGTCGTCGCGGCCCCCGGCGGGGGCGTTGCGGGCGGTGTCCTCCAGGAGCGACTTGATCTGGGCCGGGGTCAGATCGGGGTGGGCGGCCCTGACCAGGGCGGCGGCCCCGGAGACGAAGGCGGCGGCGGCGCTGGTGCCCCAGCCCTCGTAGTACTTGCGGTCGGGGTCGGCGATGACGACATCGACACCGGGGGCGCTGACGGTGGCGTACCAGCGGCGGGTGGAGAAGGGGGCGCGGGTTCCCGAGCGGTCGACGGCGGTCACGGCTATGACGCCCGGGTAGGCGGCCGGGTAGGAGATGCGGTCGCCCTTCTCGCCGCCGTTGCCGGCGGAGGCGACGACGACCACGCCCTTCTTCAGGGCGTACTGGATGGCCTGGTCCTCGCCGGGTTCCGGGTGCGCGGAGGCGGAGTCGTCGCCGAGGGAGAGGTTGATGACGTCGGCGCCGTGGTCGGCGGCCCAGCGGATGCCCTCGGCGAGGGCGTTGCCGCGGGTGCTGCGGGCCTTGGCGCGGGAGGGGTCGCCGTCCTCCAGGATCACGCGGACGGGGAGGATCTTCGCCTCGGGGGCGATGCCGAGGACGCCGTCGGCATCGCCCGGGCCGTGTCCGTGCCCGGCGATGATGCCGGCCATGGCGGTGCCGTGCCGGGCCCAGGCGCGGTCGCCGGGTTCGGCTCCGAAGCCGACCAGGTCCTCACCGGTGAGGACGTTGCCGATCAGGTCGGGGTGGTCGGCCTCGACGCCGGTGTCCAGGACGGCGACGGTGACGCCCTCGCCCTTGGTGGTCTGCCAGGCCTCCTGTGTGTGCATGGCCTCCAGGGCCCACTGCTGGGCGCGGATGCCGTCGGCGTGGGCGGCGGTGGAGGGGACCAGGACGAGGCCGGCGGCGAGGAGAACGCTCAGGAACCCGCCCGCGCGGGACATGACGGCTTTCACGACGGCTGCTCCGTGGCCGAGCGGACGTTCTTGCGCAGGCCGCGTTCGACGCGGTCGGCGAGACCCTGTGCCTCGTGGCCGAGGCCGGCCTGGGCGGGGGCGGTGGTGGCGCCGGACTCCATGGCGTCCTCGGCGGGCTGCGGGTCGTCGACGGTGCGGCCGTCGGCCCAGCCGGAGACGGCGTAGACGACGACCGGGGCCTCGGTCAGCACGGAGAGGGTCCAGGCGGCGCGCTGCTGCGCGCCGAAGCCGGCGGCGGGCGTGTCCTTCGCGGCGTACGGCAGGGGCATCAGGTCGCCGCGGCGGTCCAGGCGCTCCTTGCGGAAACGGTTCGCGAGGGAGGTCATGCCCGCGGCGTCGGCCTTGGTGAAGAGCAGGCCGACGGTGGTCACGTAGCTCTCGGTCGCGTCGGTGTAGGTGGCCCGCAGGAGCCGCTCGCAGCCGACGGGAGCGAGGGCCTTGCGCAGCAGGGGGTCGAAGGCGTCCTTGCAGCCGCTGTCCGGGGCGACGGCGATACGGGTCCAGGTGCGGTCGGCACCGCCGGGGCCGGCGCCCTGGCCCTGCACGGTGGGCGGGAACAGCTGGTCGACGGGAACGCTGTGCCAGAGGCTGCCGGCCGCGGTGAAGGTGGTGCGCGAGCCCTCCTGCCCGGAGTCCCCGACGAGCCAGCTCCCGGTGACCGCGCCCGAGATGAGCCCCAGTCCGAGCACGAGACAGACGGCGGCAGCGGCGGCCTGGGACGCCCCGCGCCGCCCGAGCGGCCGGGGCCGCGCGTCGGCGTCGTATCCCTCGGGCTCCCCGAACGACACGACGGGTCGTGTGCCGGCGGGAGCGGGACCGGGGGTCAGGGGGGCGCTCCAGGAGAGGGACGGGTCCGGGGAGGCGTTGGCGGGCCGGTGGAGGGGTGCCGAAGGCATGCGCATGCCACGCCCGGTGGTGGCACCGGTGTCGGCACCGGCACCGGCCTGCGGCTCCCGCGAGGGGCGGGGCGGAATCCCGGGCCGCGCGGGACCGGGGCGGCCGAAGGATTCAGCGGGCTCGGGGGACGGGCGCTCGGCTCGCTGGGAGGGTGACGGGTCGGCGGGAACCGGTCGCAGGCGTGCGGTCGTCTCCGAGGAGTTTTCGGAGGGAGCGCCGGTACGGCGTGACGCAGGGGCGTACCCCGGGCGGCCGGGCGAGCCCGGCGTGGGGAGGTGACGCGGCCGCGGAGGTGCGTCGGGCGGGGCGGACGGCCTGTTCGACTCGGGTCGGGTCACACGGCCGACGCCGGGCTGTGTGTCCGGGAAACGGTCGGAGGCGCGGGGCGGGGGCGGAGCGGGCTCGGTACGACGGGGTGTGGCGGGCTCGGTACGACGGGGTGCGGTGGGCTCGCTACGCCGGGCCGGCGTGTCGCCGAAGCTGGGGAAACGGGGGCGGCCGTTCGAGCCGTCGGACCCACCGGAGGCCGAGGCACCACCGCGAGCAGCCGTTTCCTGCCCGGCGGCGGCAGAGCCTGACGAGTCCGTGTCCCCCTGCGGCGAGGGGCGCCGCGTCCCCGCACTCGGCCCACGCACGCCGGAGCGCCCCCGCTCGTCCTCACCCGACGGGTTGTCACCCGTGGCCGCCGCGCCGGACGATGCCGTCCGGGCGTCCTCGGGCGGGGCCGGGGGGCGGGGCGGAGTGCTGGGACGCGGGGGGAAAGAGGCACGCCGCGCTTCCGTGCTCATGCACCCCCCGTTTCCTCGTACCCGGGCCGCTGCGTAAATGCGCGGGCCGTGTCGTCCTGCCCGAGGCCCGGCACTGAGTCGTCCCGGGCACACATACCCGTACGGATGGAGCGTCATCCCAGCGCGAAGTCCGGCCGGCGTCGCTCCGCCGTACGTGCGCGTCACTCTACGGCTTGTTCCTGCGCGAACGGGAACCAGTCCGCGAGCCCGGGGCATCTGCCCGGAACGTCCCCCTACCCTGCGGTAATCCTGTCTGGCAGGCTGCGCTCATGACTGCGCGCGCCTCCGACCGGGCCCGTTACGACCGGGTCACCGCCCATCTCGACGCCCCACTCGCGATCGTGGACCTGGACGCCTTCGACGCCAACGCCGCCGATCTGGTCCGTCGCGCCGGCGGCAAGCCCATCCGGGTCGCCAGCAAGTCCGTGCGGTGCCGGGCACTGCTGGAACGCGTCCTGGCCCGGGACGGTTTCGCGGGGATCATGTCGTTCACCCTCGCCGAGTCGCTGTGGCTGGCCCGTTCGGGGTTCGAGGACGTGCTGCTCGCCTACCCGTCCGCCGACCGGGCCGCGTACGCCGAACTCGCCGGTGATCCCAAGCTCGCCGCCGCCGTGACCGTGATGGTCGACGACGTCGCCCAGCTCGACCTGATCGACGCGTCGCGCGGTGGTGGCCGTGAAGTCGTGCGCGTCTGCCTGGAGTTGGACACCTCTCTGAAGCTGCTCGGCGGGCGGGTGCGGGTCGGGGCCCGGCGTTCGCCGCTGCACTCCCCCGCCCAGGTCGCCGACGTGGCCCGGGCCGTGGCCCGCCGGCCGGGCTTCGAGGTCGTGGGGATCATGGCGTACGAGGGGCACGTCGCCGGTGTCGGGGACGCGGTGGCGGGACGGCCGCTGCGGTCCCGTGCCGTCCGGCTGATGCAGGCCGCCGCCAAGCGTGAACTCGCCGAGCGGCGTGCGGAGGTGGTGCGCGCGGTGCGGGCCGTCGTACCGGGTCTCGAGTTCGTCAACGGCGGCGGCACCGGCTCGGTGCAGCACACGGCGGCCGAGGACGCGGTGACCGAGATCGGCGCCGGGTCGGGGCTGTACGTGCCGCGGCTGTTCGACAACTACACGTCGTTCAGCGGCCGTCCGGCGGCCCTCTTCGCCCAGCCCGTCGTACGACGGCCGGGCGTCGGGGTCGTGACGGTCCTCGGCGGCGGGTACCCCGCCTCCGGCGCGGCCGGGCCCGACCGGCTGCCCGTGCCGTATCTGCCGGAGGGGCTGCGCTACGACCCTCAGGAGGGGGCCGGCGAGGTGCAGACGCCGCTGCTGGGCTCGCCCGCCGACGACCTGCTGATCGGTGACAAGGTGTGGTTCCGGCACGCGAAGGCCGGTGAGCTGTGCGAGCGGTTCGACACGCTGCATCTGGTCGAGGGGGACGCGGTGACGGCGAGCGTGCCGACGTACCGCGGCGAGGGCCACACGTTCCTGTAGCCGGCCCACGGTCCGTACCGGTCGGCCGCGTTCACTCCGGCGGGCCGATGCTGCTGCCCACGCCGCCGCCGCCCGTGTCCGCGTCGCCGAACGGCCGGATGCCCTTGGTGATGCGGTCCATGTCGGCGAGCGGCGGTCCGTCCTCGCCCGCGTCGAAGACGTAGCGGACGAGGACGGGCGACTCGGTGCCGACGCTGGACGGGAAGACGAGCGACTGGACGTATCCGCCCGGCCCCTTGGCGGTCCGCACGCGCCAGCGCACGAGGTACCCGGCGCGGCCGGCCACCGCGACCGGCCCGGACCTGACGACCTGGTGCGACTCGATGCCCCCGTGGAGCTCACGGCCCAGTTGGTCGCGGTCGTAGGCCTCGTCGGCGGCGTCCTTGATGTCCGCCTTGGCGAGGGCCTCGGGGGACTTCTCGTCGTTCTCGGTCACCGTGCGGGAGAAGACCATGCCGTGGCGGCACAGGCCGACGCCACCGGGGCAGTCATAGGTGCCGTCGGTCGTCATGACGACGTCGTCCTGGGCCACGTACTGCGGCCGGACCCAGCCGTCGAGCAGCGGGAAGGTGACGCCGTTGAGCTGGTCCTCGACGACGGCCGGGTCGTCGGCGGACGGCTCGGACGTGGACTCCTCGGGAGTCGGCTCCGGTCGGCCGGTCGTGGCCGGGGGCGCGGATGTCGGGGCCGTCCTGGTCTCGGTGCCGTCGCCGTCCTCGCCCAGCACGACGGCTCCGGTGACGATCGCCGCGACGAGGACGGCCCCGGCGGCGATGAGGGCGACGGCCTTCGCGGGCCCGGTGCCGCCGCCCGGGGGGGGGGGCACCGGGCCCGCGGGGGCACCGGGCGCACGGCGGTGCTCGGTCCAGGCCGTGCCGTCCCACCAGCGTTCCAGATGGGGGCCGTGCGGGTCGGGATACCAGCCGGGCGGTGGCGTCATGCTCATCCCGGCACTGTAGGGCGCGACCCGGGCCCGCCGGGCACGGGCTTACAGGGGTGTGACGTACGCCCCCGCGATCCCGCCGTCGACCAGGAAGTCGGTGGCGTTCACGAAGGAGGAGTCGTCGCTGGCGAGGAAGGCCACGGCGGCGGCGATCTCCTCGGCCTCGGCGAACCGGCCCAGCGGGATGTGCACCAGGCGGCGCGCGGCGCGCTCCGGGTCCGTGGCGAACAGCTCCTGGAGGAGCGGGGTGTTGACCGGGCCGGGGCACAGGGCGTTGACCCGGATGCCCTCCCGGGCGAACTGCACGCCCAGTTCACGGGACATGGCGAGGACGCCGCCCTTGGAGGCCGTGTACGAGATCTGGCTGGTGGCGGCGCCCATCCTCGCCACGAAGGACGCCGTGTTGATGATCGAGCCCCTGCCCTGGCGCCGCATGTACGGGATGGCGGCCTTGCAGCAGAGGTAGACGGAGGTGAGGTTGACCTCCTGGACGCGCTTCCAGGCCTCCAGGCCGGTCTCCAGGATGGAGTCGTCGTCGGGCGGGGAGATGCCGGCGTTGTTGAAGGCGATGTCGACGCTGCCGTACGTGTCGTGGGCGGTCTTGAAGAGGGCCTCGACCTGCTCGGGGTCGGTGACGTCCACCTTCACGAAGGTGCCGCCGGTCTCCTCCGCGGCCGCCTTGCCGCGGACCTCGTCGACGTCGCCGCAGACGACGTGCGCGCCCTCGGAGGCGAGGCGGCGGGCGGCGGCGAGACCGATGCCGCTGCCGGCTCCGGTGACGACGGCGGTACGGCCGACCAGCCGGCGGCAGATGCTTTCCTGAGCGGTCACTGTGCGGGGCCCTCCGTACTGATGAAGACGTTCTTGGTTTCGGTGAAGGCGGCCAGGGCCTCGGGGCCGAGCTCGCGGCCGACGCCCGACTGCTTGTAGCCGCCGAACGGGGTCCAGTAGCGGACACTGGCGTGGGAGTTGACGGACAGGTTGCCGGCGCGGACGGCCTGGGAGACGCGCAGGGCACGGCCGACGTCCCGGGTCCAGATGGAGCCGGAGAGGCCGTACGGGGTGTCGTTGGCGAGCCGGATCGCGTCGGCCTCGTCGGTGAAGGGCAGCAGGACGGCGACCGGGCCGAAGATCTCCTCGCGGGCCGCCGCCGAGTCGGGCCGCTCCCCGGTGAGCACGGTCGGCGGGAACCAGAAGCCGGGCCCCTCGGGTGCGCTGCCGCGCAGGGCCGGGGAGTCGTCGGGCACGAAGCCCCGGACGCGGTCGAGCTGCTGCCGGGAGATGAGCGGGCCCATCTGGGTCTTCTCGTCGGCCGGGTCGCCCACCACCACGGCGGCCAGCGTCTCGGCGAGCAGCTCGCGGACCTCGTCGTACACCGTCTCCTGGACCAGGATGCGAGTGCGGGCGCAGCAGTCCTGGCCGGAGTTGTCCAGGAAGGAGAAGGGGTCGACGGCCGTTTTGAGGTCGGCGTCGGCGAAGACGATGTTGGGGCTCTTGCCGCCCAGTTCGAGGGTGACGGGCTTGACCTGCTCGGCGCCGAGGGCCGCGACGCGCGTCCCGGTCCGGGTGGAGCCGGTGAAGACGATCTTTGCGACGCCGGGGTGCCGGACCAGAGCGTCTCCCGTGATGTCACCTCGTCCGGGCAGGACCTGGAAGAGGTGCTCCGGGAGCCCGGCCTCCAGGGCGAGTTCGGCGAGGCGCAGCGCGGTGAGCGGGGTGGTCTCGGCGGGCTTGAGGAGGACCGCGTTGCCGGCCGCGAGGGCGGGGGCGGTGCCCCAGGCGGCGATCGGCATGGGGAAGTTCCAGGGCGCGATCACGCCGACGACGCCGAGCGGTTCGAGGATCGTGACGTCGAGGCCGCCGGGCACCGGGATCTGCCGGCCGGTGAGCCGTTCCACTCCCCCGGCCGCGTAGTCCAGCAGGTCGCGGACGTTGCCCGCTTCCCAGCGGGCGTTGCCGATGGTGTGTCCGGCCTCGCGGACCTCCAGGCTGGCCAGTTCCTCCAGGTGCTCGTCGACGGTGGCCGCGAAGCGGCGCAGTAGCCGGGCGCGGTCCCCGGGCGCGAGGGCGGCCCAGATGCGCTGTGCCCTGGCGGCGTGGGTGACGGCCGCGTCGACGTCGGCCGGACTCGCCCCGGCGACGGCGGCGACGACCTCCTCGGTCGCGGGGTTCAGTACTTCCAGAAGGTGCTCGGAAGACAAGAAGGACCTCACATGCGTTCGAAGGAGCGGCGCAGCTCCCAGTCGGTCACCGCGGCGTCGAAGGCGTCCAGTTCGACGCGCGCCATGTTGCGGTAGTGCGCGACGACCTCGTCCCCGAAGGCGGCCTTGGCTACGGGGCTGTTCTCCCAGAGCTCGGCGGCCTCGCGCAGAGTCGTGGGGACGTGGGCGAAGTCGCCGGCGTACGCGTTGCCGGGGCAGGGCTCGGGCAGCTCCAGCTTCTGCTCGACGCCGTGCAGCCCGGCCGCCACCAGCCCGGCCACGGCGAGGTAGGGGTTGACGTCGCCGCCGGGCAGCCGGTTCTCGAAGCGCATCGAGCGGCCGTGGCCGACCACGCGCAGCGCGCAGGTGCGGTTGTCATGGCCCCAGGCGACGGCCGTCGGAGCGAAGGAGCCGGGCTGGAACCGCTTGTAGGAGTTGATGTTGGGGGCGTAGAGGAGGGAGAAGTCGCGCAGCGCGGCGAGCTGGCCGGCGAGGAAGTGGCGCATGACGTCCGACATGCCGTCTTCGCCGTCCCCTGCCATGGCGTTGTTGCCGTCCGCGTCGGCGAGCGAGAGGTGGATGTGGCAGGAGTTGCCCTCGCGCTCGTTGTACTTGGCCATGAAGGTGATCGAGACGCCCTCCTGGGAGGCGATCTCCTTGGCGCCGGTCTTGTACACGGTGTGCTGGTCGCAGGTGACCAGGGCCTCGTCGTAGCGGAAGGCGATCTCGTGCTGGCCGGGGTTGCACTCGCCCTTGGCGGACTCGACGGTGAGGCCGGCGGTCGCCATCTCGTTGCGGATGCGGCGCAGCAGGGGCTCGATGCGGCCGGTGCCGAGGACCGAGTAGTCGATGTTGTACTGGTTGGCCGGGGTCAGGCCTCTGTAGCCCGCGTCCCAGGCCTGTTCGTAGGTGTCCTTGAAGACGATGAACTCCAGCTCGGTGCCGACCTGGGCGGTGTAGCCGAGTTCGGCGAGGCGCTCCAGCTGGCGGCGCAGGATCTGGCGAGGCGCGGCGACCACGGGCGAGCCGTCGTTCCAGGCGAGGTCGGCGTGGAGCATGGCCGTGCCCTCGTTCCACGGGACGCGGCGCAGGGTGGCCAGGTCCGGGTGCATGGCGAAGTCGCCGTAGCCTCGGTCCCAGGAGGACATCGCGTAGCCGTCGACGGTGTTCATCTCGGTGTCGACGGCGAGCAGGTAGTTGCAGCCCTCGGTGCCGTGCTTGAGGACCTCGTCGAGGAAGAAGCGCGCGGCGAACCGCTTGCCCTGGAGCCGCCCTTGCATGTCGGGGAAGGCCAGGACGACAGTGTCGATCTCACCGCCCGCGACGAGGGCATGCAGCTCCTCGACGCTCAGCGGGGGTGTGCGGTCTGCCACGGGAGGGCCTCCTTGGCTCTGGTTCCGCCGGAAGCCATAAGGTATTCCTGAGAACCATTGCTTGGGAAGGGGGTACGGCCACATGCCGGAGGAAGCTGGCGGCGGGACGCGGGACGGGCTGACGCCGGTGCTGCGGCCGGTGCGCGCGGGCAACGGTTTCGAGGAGGCACTGGAGCAGATCCTCCAGGTCGTACGGCTGGGGCTGGTGCCGGGGGGCGAGCGGCTGCCCGCCGAGCGGGAGCTGGCGGAGCGGCTGGGGATCAGCCGGGTGACGCTGCGCGAGGTGCTGAAGGTCCTCCAGGACCAGGGTCTGGTGGAGTCGCGGCGGGGCCGCTACGGCGGCACGTTCGTGCTGCCGCGCAACGACGCCGGCGGCGAGGACGAGCTGCGGCGCCGGATCACCGAGGTCGACATAGAGGACATGCTCCGGTTCCGGGAGGTGCTGGAGGTGGGCGCGGCGGGGCTGTGTGCCACGCACGGCCTGTCGGACGAACAGGAGGCGCGGCTGCGTCAGGCCCTGTCCCGCACGCACGACGCGCCGCTGGGCGACTACCGGCGGCAGGACACCCTGCTCCACCTCACGCTGGCCGAGCTGTGCGGCTCGCCGACGCTGACCGCGCAGTACGCGGCGGTACGGGCCACGGTCAACGACCTGCTCGACTGCATCCCGCTGCTCGTGCGCAACCTGGAGCACTCGCAGCGGCAGCACACCGCCCTGGTGGAGGCGGTGCTGGACCGGGACGCGGACGGGGCACGGGAGATGATGCGGGAGCACTGCGCGGGGACGGCGGCGCTGCTGCGCGGCTTCCTGGGCTGAGCCCCGCGCGCCGGCGATGTGGTGAGGATTTACGGGCGATTAACGCACGGGTATTGCCATTCCCGGTCGGCACCGAAAAGGTATGGATCCATTCCATTGAGCCGGAGCTCGGTCGACCCCACCGTGCCCGGAGCAGCCCCGTGTCCGCCGCCTCGTGGGGAGTCCGCGATGTCCCAGGAATCCACCCGCACACCCGCCGCCGAGCCGGCGGACGACTATCTCGAACGCAGAGCGCTCCGCCGCGGCAGCGCCGGCTGGGTGCTGCTGACCGGCCTCGGCGTCGCCTACGTCGTCTCCGGCGACTACTCGGGCTGGAACTTCGGCCTGGCCGAGGGCGGCTTCGGCGGCCTGGCGATCGCCATGGTGCTCATGGGCGCGATGTACGCGTGCATGGTCTTCGCCCTCGCCGAGCTGTCCTCGATCCTGCCGACGGCGGGCGGCGGCTACGGCTTCGCCCGGCGGGCGCTCGGCCCGTGGGGCGGCTTCCTGACCGGTACGGCGATCCTCATCGAGTACGTCCTCGCGCCCGCCGCCATCGTCATCTTCATCGGCGACTACGTCGAGTCGCTGGGCCTGTTCGGCCTGGAGTCCGGCTGGCCGGTGTACCTGGTCTGCTTCGCGATCTTCCTCGGCATCCACCTCTGGGGCGTGGGCGAGGCGCTGCGCTTCAGCTTCGTCGTCACGGGCATCGCGGTGGTCGCGCTGATCGTGTTCGCGCTGGCGGCCCTGCCCGACTTCTCGGTCGCCGCGCTGGACGACATCCCGGTCGACTCCTCCGCCGCGGGGTCGAACTCCTGGCTCCCGTTCGGCCTGCTCGGCATCTGGGCGGCGTTCCCGTTCGGCATGTGGTTCTTCCTGGGCGTCGAGGGCGTACCGCTGGCCGCCGAGGAGACCAGGGACCCGGCCCGTACGCTGCCGAAGGCGATCCGCTGGTCCATGGGCATCCTGGTCGTGCTGGCGGTGGTGACCTTCGTCGCGGCGGCGGGAGCACGCGGCTCCGCGGCGATCCAGGAGGCGGGCAACCCGCTCGTCGAGGCGCTCCAGCCGGACGGCGAGGCGACGACCCTGAGCCGGATCGTGAACTACGCCGGCCTGGCCGGCCTGGTGGCGTCGTTCTTCTCCCTGATCTACGCGGGCTCGCGCCAGCTGTTCGCCCTGTCCCGCGCTGGCTACCTGCCCCGCTTCCTGTCCCTCACCAGCCGCCGCAAAGCGCCCTACCTGGGCCTGCTGGTGCCCGGCACGATCGGCTTCCTGCTGGCGGCGGCGTCCGGGAACGGCGCCCGGATGCTGAACATCGCGGTCTTCGGCGCGACCATCTCCTACGCGCTGATGTCCCTGTCGCACATCGTGCTGCGCCGCCGCGAGCCGGAGCTGCCGCGGCCGTACCGGACGCCCGGCGGGGTGCTGACCTCCTCCGTCGCCCTGGTGCTGGCCTGTGCGGCGCTGGTGGCGACGTTCCTGGTGGATGTGACGGCGGCGTTCATCGCGCTCGCGGTGTACGTCGTGGCCATCGCGTACTTCGGTCTGTACAGCCGTAAGCGGCTGGTCGCGCAGGCGCCGGAGGAGGAGTTCGCGGCGCTGGCCGCGGCCGAGGCAGAGTTGACACGAGACTGAGGCGTCGACTGTTGAGGGAGTTCTGGTGACCAGGCCGTTGATCGGTGTCAGCACCTATCTGGAGTCCGGTGCGCGCTGGGGAGTGTGGGAACTGGAGGCCGCGCTGCTGCCGGTCGGCTACCCCCGGCTCGTGCAGCGGGCGGGCGGCCTGGCCGCGATGCTCCCGCCGGACGACCCCGCGCACGCGGCCGCGGCCGTGGCCCGGCTGGACGGGCTGGTCATCGCGGGCGGGCCGGATGTGGAGCCGGTACGGTACGGCGCCGAACCGCATCCCCGCACCGGGCCGCCGGCGCGGGAGCGGGACGCGTGGGAGCTGGCCCTGATCGACGCGGCGCTGACGGCGGGTGTGCCCCTGCTGGGCATCTGCCGGGGCATGCAGCTGCTCAACGTCGCCCTCGGGGGGACGCTGGTGCAGCACCTGGACGGGCACGCGGAGGTCGTGGGCGTCTTCGGCGACCACGCCGTCAAGCCGGTGCCGGGGAGTCTGTACGCCGGTGTCGTACCGGAGGAGACCTCGGTGCCGTCGTATCACCACCAGGCCGTGGACCGCCTGGGCACCGGCCTGGTTCCGTCGGCGTACGCGGACGACGGCACGGTGGAGGCCCTGGAACTGCCGTCCGGTGAGGGGTGGGTGCTGGGGGTGCAGTGGCATCCGGAGATGGGCGAGGACGTGCGGGTGATGCGGGCGCTGGTGGAGGCGGCGCGGGTGGCCGAACTCGAAACACCGGGCTGAGCCACCGCCAGCCCGTCCGGCGTTTGGGGACGAGGCCGTTCAGGCCGACCGGGGGTCCAGGGGGCGGAGCCCCATGGCGGGGTCGAAGGGGCGGAGCCCCTGGGGATGGGACGGGTAGGGGCGGCGGGGGCGAGGAAACTACCCCCGCGTCAGCGACAGCAGATCCCGGGCCGGCCCGGTTGGGCGATGCCCAGTCGGCCACACCGCCCGGAGGTCCCGCGCCAGCGCGACCCCCTCCACCGGCACCCGCACCAGACGCCGCATCGCCAGCTCCTCCCCCACCGCCAGTTCACTCAGCACCGCCGGCCCCGCCCCGCTCACCGCCGCCGCCTTGACCGCCGTGGTGGACGACAGCTCGATCAGCGGCCGGGCCAGACCTCCCAGCGCCGCGTCCAGGACCTGGCGGGTGCCGGAGCCCTTCTCGCGCAGGATGAGGGGCGTCGACGCCAGTTCCTCCGCGGCCAGGGAGCGCCGCCGACGGGCCCAGGGATGGGCGGGAGCCGTGACCACTATCAGCCGGTCGTGGGCGATGACCACCGAGTCCAGCCCCGTCGGGACCGTCAGCCCCTCGACGAACCCCACGTCCGCCTCGTCCGACAGCAGCCGCTCCGCGACCACCGTCGAGTTCCCGGCGTGCAGGGACACCGCCGTGTCGGGCCGCTGTGCGCGCAGCGCGAGCAGCCAGCCCGGCAGCAGGTACTCGGCGATCGTCATGCTCGCCGCCACCCGCAGCCGCGAGTCGCGGCGAACGCGCAGCGCCTGCGCCCCCACGTCGAACGCCTCCGCCGCCTCGACGATCCGCCGCGCCCAGTCCGTCACCAGCGCACCGGCGTCCGTGAGCCGGGACCCGCGCGGTGAGCGGTCGACCAGCGCCACGCCGAGCTGCCGCTCCATCGACCGGATCCGGCTGCTGGCCGCGGGCTGGGTGATGCCGAGTTCCCGCGCCGCGCCGCCGAGACTGCCGAGCCGCGCCACCGCCAGCAGCAACTCCAGACCGCCCAGATCCGGCACCCGGTGCGCCAGGGACCCGGTGGCCGGTACCCCACCCTGCTCTTCCGTGCTCATAAACCCAGCTTATGTCGCCATAGGAACACACTCCCTGGCGGTGGGGTGCCCACGGCCCGACCGTGGAGTCATGGTCACCGCAGCCCAGCCCCTTCCGTGCCCAGTCTCCGTCCGTCACCTCGGACCCAACTGGTACGCCACCGTCATGGGCACCGCCGTCGTCGCCACCGCCGGGGCCGCCCTGTCACCGCACGTCCCCGGGCTGCGCGGCGCGCCGGCCGGTGTCTGGGCCCTCTCGCTGGTCCTGCTCGTCACCCTGCTCTGCGCCCGGGCCGTGCACTGGGCCCGCCACCGGGACCAGGCCCGCGCCCATCTCCTCGACCCGGCGACGGCCCCGTTCTACGGCTGCCTCGCCATGGCCCTGCTGGCCGTCGGCGGCGGTGCCCTCACCGTCGGCCGGGACTGGATCGGCCTGCGGGCGGCCGTCGCGCTCGACGCCGTGCTGTTCTGCGCCGGTACGGTCCTCGGGCTGGCCGCGGCGGTCGCGGTGCCGTTTCTGATGGCCGTACGGCACCGGGCCGAGCCGGGACAGGCCACGCCCGTCTGGCTGCTGCCGCTGGTCGCGCCCATGGTGTCCGCCGCCGTCGGGCCGTCGCTGGTGCCGCATCTGCCGCCCGGTCAGGCCCGCGAGACGCTGCTGCTCGTCTGCGTCGCCCTGTTCGGGCTCAGTCTGCTGGCGGCCCTTCTCATGCTGCCGCTGGTCTTCGGACGGCTGCTCACCGGCGGGCCGCTGCCGCTCGCCCTCACCCCGACGCTGTTCCTGGTGCTCGGGCCGCTCGGGCAGTCCACGACCGCCGCCGGCGCGTTCGCGGACGTCGCCCCCGGTGTCGTACCGGCGCCGTACAGCCAGGGCTTCGGTGTGCTCGCGGTTCTCTACGGCGTGCCCGTGATGGGGTTCGCGCTGCTGTGGTTCTGCCTCGCCACCGCCCTGGTGCTGCGCGCCCGGCAGCAGGGGATGCGGTTCTCCATGACCTGGTGGTCGTTCACCTTCCCGGTCGGCACCTGTGTCACGGGCGCCGAGGCGCTGGGCCGGCACACCGGGCTCATGGCCTACGCGGGTCCGGCGGTCGTGCTGTACGCGGTGCTGGTCGCCGCGTGGGGCACCGCCGCCGTGGGCACCGTGCGCGGGCTGCTCAGGGGCGAGCTGCTCGCAGGGCCCGGCCCAGTACCCGCGGCGCCTCGGCCAGCGACGGCCCGTACCACGTCAGGTGCCGTCCGCTGACGAGCGCGCAGGGCAGGCCGGGGAAGGCCTCGGGGCCGTCGTCGGCGGTGAAGCGGTACGGCTCGTCCGGGAGGATCACCACGTCCGGTGCGGCTGCGCGGAGTTCCTCCAGGGGGACGCGCGGGTAGCGGTCCGGGTGCGTCGCGTGCGCGTGGTCGATGCCGAGGCGGGCCAGGACGTCGCCCGCGAAGGTGTCGCGGCCCAGGACCATCCAGGGGCGGCGCCAGATCGGCACGATCGCCGTCGGTCGAGCGGCCGGACGCGGCAGGGACGACCAGGTCTCCTCCGCCTCGTCGAGCCAGCGCGGGCGGGCCGTCATCCCGCAGGCCTCCAGGACGCGTGCCAGTTCCCGGAAGGCCTGCGGAACGTCGCGGATCTCCGTGACCAGGACCTCGACGCCCGCCGCGCGCAGGGCCGCGAGGTCGGGTGCGCGGTTCTCCTCCTCATTGGCGATCACCAGGTCGGGAGCGAGGGAGACGATCCGGTCGGTCTTGGGGTTCTTCGTGCCGCCGACGCGTACGACGTCGAGGCCGGGCGGATGCGAGCACCAGTCGGTGGCGCCGACCAGGGCGCCGGGCGCGGACCGGGCCACGGCCTCGGTCAGCGACGGGACCAGCGAGACGACCCTCACCGGCGCGGCCGGTCCCGGACCGCCTCGATGTGCTCCGCCACGGCGACGACGATCACCCGGGTGTCGGACTCCGCCGCCCGCCAGCGGTGCCGCACACCGCCGGTGAGGTACAGCGTGTCGCCGCGGCCGAGCCGGTAGGCGCGGCCCTCCGCCTCGATCTCCACCGCGCCGTCGGCGACGTACATCAACTGGTCGTTGCGGTACTGGAACTCACGGCCGGCGTCGTGGTCGCCGGTGAACTCGGAGGCGTGCATCTGGTGGTGACCGCGCACCAGGGACCGGGTGCGGGGCTGGGGCAGCGGTTCGGTGCCGTCGGCGCGGACGACGTCCACGCTGCACGCCGGGTCGGCCGCGGCGAGGAGTTCGACCGCGGTGGTGCGCAGGGCGTCGGCGACCTTCTCCAGGGAGCTCGTGCTGGGCCGCGCCCGGTCGTTCTCGACCTGGCTGAGGAACGGGACCGACAGACCGCTGCGCTCGGCCACGACGGCGAGGGTGAGCTCCAGCGCGCGGCGCCGCCGACGCACGGCCGCGCCCACCCGAAGGGGCTGTTCTTTGTGGTCGCCCATCGCTCCGGCTCCCTCCTTCGCCCGTCGATCCGGTCCCTGTGCGCCGGTGTCCCGGCGCAGAGCTTCTGTTGAGTTGTCTGCACCCTACGCATGTTCGGCAAACCGGTGCATGCGCCCGTCACATCGATGTCACACAAGGCGGCGCGCGACCTCACAGTTCGCGCCAGCGGATCCTCCGTCCCCGGGGGCGGCGCGCGGATTCCTCCTACGGGAGGATCAGGGAGGGAGAAGGGGTTCGGGGGGTGGCGTAGCGCTCTGTGGTTGTCCGGATCCCGCTCGTCGGTCAGGTCCCCTGACGGGGGTCCGGGTACGGGTGAGGGTACGCGTACGGGGCGGGACGCGGCGTGTCGCGTCCCGCCCCGCCACGGGCCTCACTGCGGCGTCATGCGCTCCACCATGTCGGGGTGCTGCTTCAGCCACGCGGCGACGGCCTCTTCCTCATGGCCCTGGCCGCGGTTCTTGATCTCGCTCTCCAGGCTGCCGAGCTCGTCCTCGCTCATCTTGAAGTTCTTGATCCACTTCGTGAGCTGCGGGTACTGCTCGGGGAACTTCTCGTTGGAGATGGTGCGGATCGTGTTGCCCTCGCCGAAGGCCTTCTTGGGGTCCTTCAGCTTGGTCAGCTCATAGTCGCTGTACGCCCAGTGCGGCGACCAGAGGGTGACGGCGATCGGCTCCTTCTTGGCGTAGGCGCGCTTCAGCTCGGCCAGCATGGCCGGGGTGGAGCCGTCGACGGCCTCGTACTCCTTGTCCAGGCCGTAGCCGGGCAGGACCTTGTTCTTCAGCAGGTCCATCTCGCCGGTGCCGGGCTCGATGCCGATGATCTTCCCGTCGAAGGTGCCGGCCTTGCCCTTGAGGTCCTCCAGGGAGTCGACGCCCTTGACGTAGGACGGCACGGCGATCTCCAGGGAGGTCGGTTCGTACCAGGTGCCGAGGTCCCTGAGCCGGTCCTTGTTCTTGTCCCAGTAGTTCTTCTGGGCATAGGGCAGCCAGGCGTCGAAGTTGAGGTCGAGATCGCCCGAGGCCAGACCGGTGTAGACGGGGCCGACGTCCATCTGCTTCAGGTTCATCTTGTAGCCGCGCCGTTCGAGGACGTTCTTCCACAGGTACGTGACGGCGATGTCCTCGTCCCAGGGGAACCACGCCACGTCCAGCGGCCGCTTCGCCTCGGCGGGCGTGCTCCCGCCGGTGCCCTTGACCGGGGCGAGTTTGTCGGCGTAGCCGGGGTGCTGCTTCAGCCAGGCGCGGACGGCCTCCTGCTGGTTGCCCTTGCCGGCCTTGTTGATCTCGGCTTCGAGGCTGGTGAGCTCCTTCTCGCTCATCTTGAACTTCTTCAGCCAGCCGGCGACCGTCGGGTCGTCGTCCGCGAAGCCCTTGCGGGCCAGCGTGTGCACGCCGTCGCCCGCGCCCCAGGCGCCCTTGGGGTCCTTGAGCTTCTTCAGGTCGTAGTCGTTGTACGCCCAGTGCGGCGACCAGAGCGTGACGACGATCGGTTCCTTCTTGGCGTAGGCGCGCTTCAGCTCGGCCAGCATGGCGGGCGTGGAGCTGTCGACGACCTTGTACTCCTTGTCCAGGCCGTACTCCTTGAGGACCTTGCTCTTGAGCAGGGCCATCTCGCCGGCGCTGGACTCGATGCCGGTGATCTTGCCGCCGAACTCGGAGGCCTTGCCCTTGAGGTCCGCCAGGGAGTCGATGCCCTTCATGTAGGAGGGCACGGAGAGCTCCAGGGACGTCTTGCCGTACCAGGCGCCCAGGTCGTCGAGCTGCTTGCCGTACTTCTTCCAGTACTGGGCGTGGGTCGTGGGCAGCCAGGCGTCGGTCTGGAAGTCGATGTCGCCCTGGGCGAGGGAGGTGTAGAGCGGTCCGGCGTCGAGCTGCTTGGCCTCGACCTGGTAGCCGCGCTGCTCCAGGACCTCCTTCCAGAGGAAGGTGGAGGCGACGCCCTCGTCCCAGGGGATGTAGCCGATGCTGATCTTCTTGCCCTGGCCGACGTCCTTGCTGCCGGCCGCGGCGGTCGAGCTCGTGCCGCCGCCGAAGACCCCCATGCCGCCCGAGACGAGGGCGAGGACGACGACGCCGATCACGGCGACGGCCGGGCGTGGCCGGTACGACCAGATCTTCAGCCCCTGTGCGGCGCGCAGCCTGGCGGCGGCGCGGCGGCCGAGCGGGGAGACCTGGGTGCCCAGCGCGCTGGTCATGCGGTCGAGGTAGATCGCGAGGATCACGATGCCGACCCCGGCCTCGGCGCCGAGGCCGACGTTGAGCTGGCCGATGGCCTGGTTGACGTCGCCGCCGAGACCGCCGGTGCCGACCATGCCGGCGATGGCGGCCATGGACAGTCCGAGCATGATGACCTGGTTGACGCCGGCCATGACCGTGGGCAGGGCGAGGGGGAGCTGGACGCGCAGCAGGGTGTTGCGCGGTGTGGTGCCGAACGCGTCGGCGGCCTCGACCAGGTCCTTGTCGACCTGGCGGATGCCGAGTTCGGTCATGCGCACGCCCGGGGCGAGCGCGAAGATCAGGGTGGCGACGATGCCCGCGGAGGCGCCGGTGCCGAAGAAGAGGATCGCCGGGATGAGGTAGACCATCGCGGGCAGCGTCTGCATGAAGTCCAGGACGGGCCGGACCAGACCGCTGACGCGGTCGGAGCGGGCCGCCCAGATGCCCACGGGTATGGAGATCACCAGCGCGATGACGGTCGCCACGAGGACGAGCGCCAGGGTGATCATCGCGTTCTCCCACAGGTCGAGGGAGTCGATGAACGCGAATCCGACGAAGGCGAGGACACCCGCGAGGGTGCCGCGCAGCCAGAAGGCGATCACGGCGAAGATGCCCGCGAGGAGCAGCGGCTGGGGGGCCTGGAGGACGGCGTTGATGCCGTCGTAGAGGCCGAGGAAGACGGTCTTGCAGAAGTCGAACAGCCACCCCATGTGGGTGGTGAGCCAGTCGACGGCGTCGTTGACCCAGGTGCCGAGCTGAATCCTAGGCACGGGCGGTCACCTTCTCTCCGCCCTTGTCCCGCGGGGAGTCGCAGGGCTCCGGGGTGGCGTCCCGCTCGTCACCGAGGAAGCCGACGAGGCGCTGCCGGGGGACGACGCCGATCAGCTTGTTGTCCTCGTCCACGACCGAGACGGGGTGGGAGAGCCGGGCGCTGATCGCGCAGAGTTCCGTGAACGGGGTGCCGGTCGTGGCGGTCTCGCAGTGGCAGCCGGGGCCGTCGCCGGTGACCGAGGTGTCCATGAGCTCGCCCGCGGTGAGCACGCGGGAGCGGTCGACGTCCTGGGTGAAGGAGGCAACGTAGTCGTTGGCCGGGCGCAGCAGGATGTCCTGCGCGGTGCCGTTCTGCACGATGCGGCCGTCGCGCATGACGGCGATGCGGTCGCCGAGGCGCATGGCCTCGTTCAGGTCGTGGGTGATGAAGACGATCGTCTTCTTCAGCTTCTGCTGGAGCTCCAGCAGCTGGTCCTGCATGTCGCGGCGGATCAGCGGGTCCAGGGCGCTGAAGGACTCGTCCATCAGCAGCAGGTCGGCGTCGGTGGCGAGCGCTCGGGCCAGACCGACGCGCTGCTGCATGCCGCCGGAGAGCTCGTCGGGCCAGGACTTCTCCCAACCGGCCAGGCCGCACAGGGCGAGCGCCTCGTCGGCGCGGCGTACGCGCTCGGCGCGGGGCACGCCCTGCACTTCCAGACCGTAGGCGGCGTTCTCGCGCACGCTGCGGTGCGGGAAGAGCGCGAAGTGCTGGAACACCATGCTGATCTTCTTGGAGCGGACCTCGCGCAGCTCACGGTCGCCGAGCGTGGTCAGGTCCTGGCCGTCGAAGCGCACGTGTCCGGCGGTCGGTTCGAGCAGGCCGTTCAGCATGCGCAGCAGGGTGGACTTGCCGGAGCCGGACAGGCCCATGACGACGAAGATCTCGCCGGGTTCCACGGTGAAGGACGCGTCGATCACGGCTGCCGTCACGCCCTCGGCGCGCAGCTCGTCCCGGTCGGCCCCGTCGCGGAGCCGCTGGACCGCTTGGTCCGGTCTCCTGCCGAACACCTTGTACAGGCTCTCCGCCTGCAGCCTTGCTGACACGTGCACCTCAATATCCACGGCGACAGAACAGCGCGAGGACAGGGCGCAAAAGTTGAAATGTGCAACCAGCCTCGCTGCGGGGCGGCGCCTCCCCTAGATTCCACATCCCAAACGCACAAGTGGGGCGCGTCACACATGAGGCGCGTGACTGTCGGTGGCGTACGGCATGATGCGTGGCGTGACCGGACGACTGATGCTCCTCGACACCGCCTCCCTGTACTTCCGCGCCTACTTCGGCGTCCCGGACTCGGTGAAGGCACCGGACGGCACGCCGGTGAACGCCGTGCGCGGGCTGCTCGACTTCATCGAGCGCCTGGTCCGCGACCACCGGCCGGACCACCTCGTGGCCTGCATGGACGCCGACTGGCGGCCACACTGGCGGGTGGAGCTGATCCCCTCCTACAAGGCCCACCGCGTCGCCGAGGAGCACGCCGCCGGCCCGGACGAGGAGGAGGTGCCCGACACCCTGTCGCCGCAGGTGCCGGTCATCGAGGCGGTGCTGGACGCGGTGGGCATCGCGCGCGTGGGCGTCGCGGACTATGAGGCCGACGACGTGATCGGCACGTTCACGGCGCGGGCGAAGGACCCGGTCGACATCGTCACGGGCGACCGCGACCTGTACCAGCTGGTGGACGACGCGCGCGGGGTGCGCGTGCTGTACCCACTGAAGGGCGTGGGCACGTTGCAGCTCACCGATGAGGCATGGCTCCGTGGGAAGTATGGGGTCGACGGCAGCGGGTACGCGGATCTGGCCCTGCTGCGCGGCGATCCCAGCGACGGCCTGCCGGGCGTACCGGGCATCGGCGAGAAGACGGCCGCCAAGCTGCTGGCCGAGTTCGGGGACCTGGCCGGGATCCTGGCGGCGGTCGAGGACCGGGGGTCGACGCTGACGCCGACGCAGCGCAGGCGGCTGGACGAGGCGCGCCCGTATCTGGCGGTCGCGCCGAAGGTGGTCCGGGTCGCGCACGACGTACCGCTGCCGGACGTCACGACGGCGGTGCCGCGGACGCCGCGCGACCCGGCGGAGCTGGAGGCACTGGCGGCACGCTGGGGACTGGGCGGGTCACTGGAGCGCCTGCTGACGACGCTCGCGGAGTGACCTGTGCGGGGCCGATGGCTCTCCTGAGGCCGGTGGCGCTCATCAACTTCTCATCCGAGAGGTGTTAAGTGGGGGCGAGGTGCTAACTTAGGTAAGCCTAACTATGCGAATCAGGGAGGTCCTCATGGCAGAGCGACCGGGACGCCAGCCGCGCAAGCCGCACTCCGCTCAGGTCGTCCGCACCGAGCGGCTGACCCCGCACATGCAGCGCGTGGTGCTCGGTGGCGAGGGCCTCGCCGACTTCGCGACGGGTACATGCACCGACCACTATGTGAAGCTGCTGTTCCCGCCGGAGGGCGTGACCTATCCGGAACCCTTCGACATCCAGCGCATCCGCGACGAACTGCCGCGCGAGCAGTGGCCGGTGACCCGGACGTACACGGTGCGCCACTGGGACGCCGAACACCGCGAGCTGACCCTGGACTTCGTCATCCACGGCGACGAGGGCCTGGCCGGCCCGTGGGCGGCGCGTGTCCAGCCGGGCGAGACCGTGCGGTTCATGGGCCCCGGTGGGGCGTACGCGCCCGACCCGGACGCCGACTGGCACCTGCTCGTCGGCGACGAGAGCGCACTGCCGGCGATCGCCCGCTCCCTGGAGGCACTGCCGCGCGGAGCCAGGGCCCACGCCTTCATCGAGGTCTCCGGCCCCGAGGAGGAGCAGAAGATCGACTCGGAGGTGGAGGTCGTCTGGCTGCACCGAGGCGACCGGCCGCTCGGCGAGGCGCTCGTCGAGGCCGTGCGGGGTCTGTCGTTCCCCGAGGGCCGGGTGCACGCCTTCGTCCACGGCGAGGCGCACTTCGTGAAGGAGCTGCGGAAGCTGCTCCGCGTCGAGCGGAGCGTCCCGCGCGAGGACCTGTCGATCTCCGGCTACTGGCGCCGCGGCCACAACGAGGACGGCTGGCAGGCCTCGAAGCGGGAGTGGAACGCCCGCGTCGAGGCGGAGCAGGAGCGCTCCCCCGCCGCCTGAGCGACACGAGCACGTCACTCCGCCCCCCGGGCATGCCGCGGTCAGTCTCCCCGCACGCGCGCGTGCAGATGCATGTCGTGCCAGCCGTCCGGATGCAGGATGGCGCTGCGCTTGGTGCCTTCGAGGGCGAAACCGGTCCGCGAGGCGACACGGGCCTCGTTGCGTACGGCGTGCAGCAGTTCGAGACGGTGGAAACCGATCTCGTCGAGGGCCCAGCGGGCGAGCGCGGTCGTGGCCCGGGCGGCGACGCCCCGGCCGCGTGCCGCCGGGACGGTCCAGTAGGCCACTTCCGCCACGCCGTCGTCGAGCCGTATCTCGCGGAGCGCCACCCGCCCCAGCAGCCGGTCGGAGTCCGCGTCGACGACGGCCCACTGCGCCTCCCGCCCCTCCTCCCACGCCTGGTGCCAGTCGCGGATCCAGCCGGCGACCTCCTGCTCGGAGTCGGCGGACCGGGCGTGCCACTGGTGCATCACCGGGTCCTGGAAGACCTCGTACACGGCAGGGGCGTCCCCGGCCCGCCAGGGGCGCAGAAGGATTCCGTCATCGGTGGCCAGGGTGGGCTGCGGGCGGCCGGTGAGGACCCTGGGCGTCAGGACCGCGCTGATGAGGAAGGGCATGCCCCCCATCCTGGCAAGGGGCCCTGTTCGGCCCCAGGGATTTTCCGCCGGTGCCCGCCCGCCTCGTACGCTGGGCCGCGATGAGACGCCGGACCCGTATTCCGCCCGCTCCCCTGCCGCAGCGCCACGGGGTGGACCCGGTGCGTGTGCGACTGCCCGCCGCGGGGGCCTGGGCCACGGTGCGCGAGCACCTGGTGGAGCGGCTCTCGGGTGCCGGTGACGGGGTCGTCGACGGGATGTTCGAGGCGGGGCGGATCGTCGGGGCGGACGGTCGGGCCGTGCCGGCGGACGCGCCGTACGTGCCCGGAATGTTCGTGTGGTTCCACCGGGAGCTGCCCGACGAGGTGCCGGTGCCGTTCCCGCTGGAGGTCGTCCACCACGACGAGCACATCGTCGTCGTCGACAAACCCCACTTCCTCGCCACCACCCCGCGCGGCAGCCACGTCGCCGAGACCGCGCTGGCCCGGCTGCGCCGTGAGCTGGACCTCCCAACGCTCGGCGCCGCGCACCGCCTGGACCGGCTCACCGCCGGACTGGTGCTGTTCACCGTGCGCCCCGAGGAACGCGGCGCGTACCAGACGCTGTTCCGCGACCGGCGGGTGCGCAAGGAGTACGAGGCCGTCGCCCCGTACGATCCCGGGCTGGCCCTGCCCCGGACCGTGCGCAGCCGGATCGTGAAGGAACGCGGCGAGCTCACCGCCCGGGAGGTGGCGGGCGAGCCCAACGCCGTCAGCCGCGTCGAACTCGTCGAGCACCGCCCGGACGAGCACCGCCCGGACGGGGCCGGCGGACTGGCCCGGTACCGGCTCGTGCCCGGCACCGGGCAGACCCATCAGCTGCGCGTGCACATGACCGCGCTGGGCGTACCGATCCTCGGCGACCCGCTCTACCCCGAGGTCACCGCTCCCGGGCCGGCCGGTGACTTCCGGCGCCCGCTCCAACTGCTGGCCCGGGCGCTGGAGTTCACCGACCCGGTCACGGGAGCGGAGCACCGGTTCCGCAGCGGCCGGGTACTCGCGGCCTGGTCGTCGTACGACCGGTGGGCCGCCGGGACGCACGACGGCCCGTCGGACGGTCAGTAACCCCGCCACCAGCTCAGGAAGCGCTGCCAGACGCCCGTGCGGCGGGCCGGTTCCTCCGCAGTCGGCTGTGGGGCCGGGGGAACCGGCTGGGGTTGTGCCGGAGCCGGCTGGGGCTGCGGCTGTGCGGCGACCGGCGCCGGCTGGGGCTGTGGCTGCGTGGTGCCGATCTGCCAGTCCGAGCGCTGCGCGGGGACCGGCTTGTGGCTCGGTGTCTGCGTCACGTCCTGCGGCGGCTTGGGCAAGAACTGCACCGGCAGCGACACGAGGTGCCGGGAGGCGATGGACGCCGTCCAGCGCAGCTCGTCCTCGTCGCAGTCGAGTTCGACGTCCGGCAGCCGCATCAGCAGCGCGTCGACGCCGACGTCGGCGATGGAGCGGCCGATGTCCTGACCGGGGCACTCGTGCGGGCCGCCGCCGAAGGCGAGGTGGGACCGGTTGCCCTGCATGCTGGCCTTCAGGTCCGGCCGCACCCGCGGGTCGACGTTGGCGGGAAGCGGGGCGAAGAGCAGTCCGTCGCCCCGGCGGATGCGCTGCCCGCCCAGCTCGGTCTCCTGCTTGGCGAAGTAGGCGAAGACCGTGCTGAACGGCGGCTCGTTCCACAGCGACTGCTCCACCGCCTCCGGCACCGTCATCTGGCCGCCGTTGAGCTGGGCCCGGAAGCGCGGGTCGATCAGCACCGTGAGCAGCACGTTGGACAGCAGGTTGGTGGTGGCCTCGTAGGCGGCGAAGAGCACCAGGCGCAGGTGCTCCCTGACCTCGTCGTCGGTCAGCCGGACCGGGTGGGTGATCAGGTAGCTGGCCAGGTCCTCCTCCGGCTGGGCGCGGCGCCGGGTGGTGAGCCGGCTCAGGGCGTCCATGACGTAGGAGTGGCTGGCGATCGCCGTCTCGGTGCCCTTGAGGGCGTCACGGGCGGCCTCGACGATACGGTCGTTGTACTCCTCGGGCATGCCGAGGATCTCGCACATCACCGCCATCGGCAGGTGCTCGGCGAACTGGCCGACGAGGTCGGCCTCGCCGTGCTCGCAGAACCGGTTGACGATGGCCTGCGTGCTGCGGTTGATGTAGCGGCGCAGGCTGCGGAAGTCGATGGTCGAGATGGCGCCCTGAACCGCGCCGCGCAGCCGCTTGTGCTCGTCGCCCTCGGCGTGCGAGGCGATGGGCTGCCAGGCGATGTGCGGCATCAGCGGGTGATCGGGCTTGACCAGGCCGTCCCTGAGCGGGGTCCAGATACGGCTGTCCCGGCAGAACTGCGTGGGCGAGCGCACCATGTGCAGGTTCTCGGCGTGGCCCAGCACGATCCACATCGGTACGTCGTCGTGGAGCAGCACCGGCGCCACGGGGCCGTGCTCCTGCCGCAGCTGCTCGTACAGCGCTGCCAGGTCCTCCGACTCGTGCAGCCGGTGCAGTCCCCCGGGCCCGAGGCCGTGCGCGGGGCAGCCGGGGGGCGGGCCGGTCCGGGGGGCGTCCGTACCGGTCGGGGCGTGGGATTCAGGCGTCACAGTGGTCGCTCCGAAACTGAAGTGAATCCAGGTGTATGGGGGGGGAAGGTGGGGCGTGCGCGGACACGGGCTCAGGTGAGCGAGCCCGTCATGGCGAGCGAGTGCAGGAAGCGCATAAGGGTCATCAGGACGTCACGGCTGGAGGCCCGCCGCCGCACGTCGCACTCCATGATCGGGATGTCCGGGGAGAGGTCGAGCGCCGTACGGAGCTCGTCGATGGGGTAACGGGGCGCGTCCGGGAAGGAGTTGATGGCGACCACGAACGGCACGCCGCGTTCCTCCAGGCGCCCCATGACGTCGAAGCTGACCTCCAGCCGGCGGGTGTCGACCAGCACCACCGCGCCGAGGGCACCTTCGAACAGGCCGTTCCACAGGAACCAGAAGCGCTGCTGTCCGGGTGTGCCGAAGAGGTACAGCACCAGTTCGTCGGTGATGCTGATCCGCCCGAAGTCCATCGCCACGGTGGTGGCCGTCTTGGACGCGGAACCGAAGTTGTCGTCGACACCGATGCCGGCCTGCGTCATGGTCTCCTCGGTGGTCAGCGGTGTGATCTCGCTGACCGAGCCGACCATGGTCGTCTTGCCGACGCCGAAGCCACCCACGATCACGATCTTGGCCGCGGCCTGTGCCGTGTGGGGCAACTGGTCCTCGGCCCGGGGGCCCGGGATGGTGTCAGAGCCTTTGAAGTCCATTCATCACCGCTTCGAGGAGGGAACGATCGGTGCGTGCCTGACGGACGATCGGGGCGCGCGCCTTCACCAGTTCCGCCGTCAGCAGCTCGGTGAGCAGCACGCCCATCGCGCTGTACGGCAGGTGGAGGTAGGCCGACAGCTCGGCCACGGACAGGGGGGCGGCGCAGAGCCGGAGCACCGCCGCCTGCTCGGGAGAGGCGGAGGGCGGTGGGTCCGTGGCACGCGCCACGATTAACGTCACCAGGTCGAGCTCGGCCCGTTCACCGTCCGGGCCGGCCACCACGTACATCCGCTCCGGGTTCTTGACCTTGCCCTCGCCCTCCTGGGGCGTGGCCGGTTCCGGGACCGCGGGGTCGCGCCTCTGGCGTTGCGGAGGCGTCATACGATCTGCCCGTTCCGCCGGGGCGGACTGGTGAGATGCCCGCCGATCCGGACGACCAGATCGCGCATCATCGCGCTCATCCGGCCGGGTTCGCACCGCACGTCGGAGAGCACCGCGAGGAAGGCGTTGGCTCCGGCGTTCATCAGGTAGAAGTAGCCGCGGTCGATCTCGATCATGACGAGCTTCATCTCGCCGTCGCCGACGCTGAGTTCCTGGCAGATGCTGCCCGCGAGCGACTGGAGGCCGGCGCAGGCCGCGGCGACCCGGTCGGCCGCGTCGGGCTCGCCGCCGTAGCGGGCGATGCGCAGACCGTCGGCCGAGAGCACCACGATCATCTCGATGCCCGGCACGCCGTCGGCGAGTTGCTTGAGCATCCAGTCGAAGTTGCCTCGCTGCTGGATCACTTGAGGTCCCCCTCGTCGTCGGCCTCGGTGGGGGCCGGGTCGTTGATCAGGTGCAGGTACTTGGTCGGGTTCCGCAGGAAGTCGGTCGGGTGGGTGCCGGGTTCGATGCCCTGCTTGAGTCCCTCCCAGAAGGCCTCCAGGCCCTTGCCGGGGGCGTCGGGGGCGTTCATGTCGAGCAGGGGCTTGGGCTCGGGCTCCGCTGCCGCCCAGGGGTTCGCCTCGCCCCGTGCGGCGGCCTCCCGGTCTTCCCGCTCGTAGGCGGCCTGCTGGGCGATCCGCTCGGTGAGGGACGTCTTCACCCGGCTGCGGCGCTGCGGCAGGCCGTTCGGCGTCCACTCTGTGACCTCGGGGACGTCGTCGTCCTCCAGGGAGACCGTCGCGGGGACGCGCGGGCTGGTGGGGCGGCGCTTCTTCGGCGTGCGCTTCGGCCCCTCGGGGATGCCGACCGTCATGGGGATGCCGGTGGCGCCGATGCCGTGGGCGAGTCCGACACCGGGCTCGTGGGTGATCATCTGGCTCGGCACGATGAGGATGGCGCGGACGCCGCCGTACGCGGAGGCGCGCAGCGAGACCTGCATGTTGTACGCCGTGCACAGGCGGCCCACGACTGCGAGGCCGAGGCGCGGGTGCTCGCCGATGTCCTGGAGGTCGACGCCCGCCTTGGCGGCCTCCAGCATGCCCTCGATCCGGGCGCGTGCCTCCTCGTTGAGGTTGACACCGCCGTCCTCGATCTCGATGCACACGCCGGTCTGCACCTCGGTGGCGGTGACGTGCACCTTCGTCTGCGGCGGCGAGTAGCGCGTGGCGTTGTCGAGGAGCTCGGCGGCGGCGTGGATGACCGGCTCGACGTAGATGCCCTTGACGCTGACCTTGGCGATGGAGGACAGCTGGATGCGCCGGTACTCCAGGATGCGGGACATGGCGCCGCGCAGCGTGCTGTACAGGGACACCGGCTCGGGCCACTGCCGTCCGGGGCGGCCGCCGCCGAGGACGGAGACGGAGTCGGCGAGGCGGCCGATCAGGGCGTTGCCGTGGTCGATGCGCAGCAGGTCGTCGAAGACCTCGGGGTTGCGGCCGTGGTCCTCCTCCATCTCCCGGAGTTCCTCGGCCTGCTGGTGGATGATCGCCTGGACGCGGCGGGCGACACTGACGAAGGAGCGCGCGGCGGCGTCGCGCATGGTCACTTCGCGGTCGACGATCTTGAGCACCGTCAGCAGCGTCTCGGTCTGCGGGGCGGGGAGGTCGCGGTACTCGGGGTTGGCCAGGCCGAGCTTGCGAATCACCTCCCTGGGGGATTCTCCGGTGCTCAGCAGTTGGAGCGCCGCGGGGATGATCTCCCTCGAGAAGCGGACCAACTCGTGCTCGTGCGCGGCGATCCGCTGTTCCAGGTGCGCGCTGCGCCGGGCATGCTCGGCCCGCTGCTTGCGCAGGGCACGGCCGCGGCGCACCGCCTCGGCCGCCGTCGCGATCACCAGCACGGTGGCGATGCCACCGCACCAGCCGACGGCGAGCCGGGCCGGCGCCGTCACCAGGGCGACAGCGGCTCCGGTCGCCGCGGCCATCGCTATGGCCGGCAGCAGCAGCACGCGCGTGTAAGGAAGTTCAGCGCGACCGGGAGGGGATTGAACACTCACCATGTGGGCCTTCTGAAAGGAGTCGGCTGGGGTTCGGAAGGACTTGCCGGGGGGTATGTCATGAAGCTGTAGGACTCTTCCGCACATTGGGGAACAAGCGCCCGAATTCATCTCAAGCCGGTGCGCTGCGGGCGAGCTTAGTCCGACCGGATCATCGCCGTGTCATATTCAGCAACTGCCGGAAACCGGTCGCGAAGGGATAGTACGCTCAGCCTTTTACACGCTGCGACATCGTTCGAATACGCCGAGTAGCAGCAAACAGGCATGCGAAAGCCCCTCACCTCAACGGGTGAGAGGCTTCGGCAACGACGCCCCTCTAAGGGGCGCGGGGAACTGCGCGAGCAACCACAACGAACCGGCACCCGCGCAACAAGCTCACCCCACCGACGAGTAGGCGACAACTCCCCGCAGCAACAGATCAACCGCCTTACGGGCGTTCTTCACCACCGAAGACCCTTGCGGAGCCGCGGCGGCGATCTGCCCCAGCACATCGATGACCTGCTTGCACCACCGCACGAAGTCCCCCGCCGGCATCTCCGCCTCGCGCAGCACCTCGTCGAGCCCCTTGTCGGAGGCCCACATGTACGCGGCCCAGGCGAAGCCCAGGTCCGGCTCACGCTGTCCGACACCCTCGGTCTGGGTGATCCGGAACTCCTCCTCAAGGGCGTCCAGCCGCCCCCAGATCCGCACCATCTCGCCCAGCGCGGCCTTGGCCTTCCCCGAAGGCAGCTTCGGCGCCAGCGCGTCGTCCCCGGCGCGTGACTCGTACACCAACGCCGAGACACACCCGGCGAGTTCGGCCGGTCCGAGCCCCTCCCAGACGCCCTCGCGCAGGCACTCGCTGGCGAGCAGGTCCAGCTCACCGTAGAGCCGCGCGAGCCGCTTGCCGTGCTCGGTGACCTCGTCGCCGCGCAGGTAGTCCATCTCGGTCAGCAGCGCCACGATGCGGTCGAACGTCCGCGCGATCGTGTTCGTACGGCCCTCGATACGCCGCTCCAGCTGCGAGGTGTCCCGCAGCAGCCGGTGGTAGCGCTCGGCCCAACGGGCGTGGTCCTCACGGTCGTTGCACCCGTGGCAGGGGTGCGCGCGCAGAGCCGTCCGCAGCCGGGCGATCTCGCGGTCGTCGGCCGCCTGGGAGCGCCGCTTGCGGTGCCGGTCCGCGGGGATGTGCCCGGCCTTGGTGCGCAGCGCGGACGCGAGGTCCCGACGGGACTGCGGGGAACGGGGGTTGAAGGACTTCGGGATCCGCATCCGCTCCAGCGGCTCGACCGGCACCGGGAAGTCGATGGCCGCCAGCCGCTTCACCTGCCGCTCGGCGGTCAGCACCAGCGGGCGCGGCCCGTCGTGGTGGTCGAATCCCCGGTGGCCGTTGGAACGGCCCGCGGGCAGGCCCGGGTCCAGCACCAGCGCCAGGCCCGCGTACTTGCCGGTGGGCACGTGGATGACGTCGCCGGGCTTCAGCTTCTCCAGCGCGACGGCGGCCTCGGCGCGCCGCTGTGCCGCACCCTGCCGGGCCAGTTCGTTCTCCCGGTCCTTCAGTTCGCGGCGCAGCCGCGCGTACTCCTCGAAGTCGCCGAGGTGGCAGGTCATGGAGGCCTTGTAGCCCTCCAGACCCTCCTCGTTGCGCTGCACCTGCCGGGAGATCCCGACGACCGACTTGTCCGCCTGGAACTGCGCGAAGGACGTCTCCAGCAACTCCCGCGAGCGGTGCCGGCCGAACTGTTCGACGAGGTTGACCGCCATGTTGTACGACGGCTTGAAGCTGGACCGCAGCGGATACGTGCGCGTGCCGGCCAGGCCCGCGAGGTGCTCGGGGTTCATGCCGCGCTGCCAGAGCACGACGGCGTGGCCCTCGACGTCGATGCCGCGTCGTCCGGCCCGGCCGGTCAGCTGCGTGAACTCGCCCGGGGTGATGTCCGCGTGCTGCTCGCCGTTCCACTTGACGAGCTTCTCCAGCACCACCGAACGGGCGGGCATGTTGATGCCGAGGGCTAGGGTCTCGGTCGCGAACACGGCCTTGACCAGACCGCGCACGAACAGCTCCTCGACGACCTCCTTGAAGGTCGGCAGCATGCCCGCGTGGTGGGCGGCGATCCCGCGCTCCAGGCCCTCCAGCCACTCGTAGTAGCCGAGGACGTGCAGGTCCTCGTGCGGGATGGACGCCGTGCGCTCCTCGACGAGCGCGCGTACCCGGTGGCGCGCCTCCTCGTCGTTGAGCCTGAGGCCCGCGTACAGGCACTGCTGGACGGCGGCCTCGCAGGCGGCGCGGCTGAAGATGAAGGTGATGGCGGGCAGCAGCCCTTCGGCGTCGAGCCGCTCGATGACTTCGGGCCGGCTCGGCGTCCACACCCGGGAGCGCTGCCTGCGCTCACGCTCGCGGTCGGCCTCGCGCAGCCGGCCGCGCCGGCGGTCCTGGTACGACGGCCGGGACGCCTCCATCCGCGCCATGCGCGTGAGGTCGGGGTTGACGGCCTTCTTGTGGCCCTCGCCCTCCTCGAACAGGTCGTACATCCGCCGCCCGGCCAGCACGTGCTGGAACAGCGGCACGGGCCGGTGCTCGGAGACGATCACCTCGGTGTCGCCGCGGACCGTGTCCAGCCAGTCGCCGAACTCCTCGGCGTTCGACACGGTCGCCGAGAGCGAGACGAGCGTGACCGACTCGGGGAGGTGGATGATCACCTCTTCCCAGACGGCGCCCCGGAAGCGGTCGGAGAGGTAGTGCACCTCGTCCATGACCACGTAGCCGAGGCCCAGGAGCGTCTGCGAACCGGCGTACAGCATGTTCCGCAGCACCTCGGTGGTCATCACGACCACCGGGGCGTCGGAGTTGACGCTGTTGTCGCCGGTGAGCAGGCCCACCTTGTCCGTGCCGTAGCGGCGGCACAGATCGGCGTACTTCTGGTTCGACAGCGCCTTGATGGGCGTCGTGTAGAAGCACTTCTTGCCCTGCTGGAGGGCGAGGTGGACGGCGAACTCGCCGACGATCGTCTTGCCGGAGCCGGTGGGCGCGGCGACCAGCACGCCCTTCCCCGCCTCGAGCGCCTGGCAGGCCTCGATCTGGAAGGGGTCGAGGCCGAAGTCGTACATCTCGCGGAATGAGGCGAGCGCCGTGGCCTGCTCGGCAGCGCGCTTACGGGCTGCCGCGTACCGCTCGGCCGGTGAGAGATCCTCTGTCATCGTGCTTTCGAGCGTACCGGGCCGCACTGACAACAGGACGATCATTATCCGGATCCGTTCCTGTGAAACCGGGGATCGGCGCAGCTCAGGGGCAGCCCGGCTCAGGGGCCTACCACCCGCACGCCCCCGCGCACGCAGCGCGCGCTCAGCGGCAACGGGCCGAGCGGTTCCCCGTCCGCGTACCCGGTGACGCACTCGGCGGCGATCTCGACCCGCGCCGCCCGCAGCACGGTCACCTTCGGATGCTCGACATGGGTCCCCCGGTACACCCGCGGAAACACGCGCAGCAGCGTCGTACGGTCGCAGTCCCCGACCACGGTGATGTCGAACAAACCGTCGGTCAGGTCCGCACCGGGGCAGATCCGCATGCCGCCGCCGTACGACGATCCGTTGCCGACGGCGACGAGGGTCGCCTCGACCTCACGGACCTCGCCGTGGTCGAGCCGGATCCGGTACGGGACGGGCCGGAACGCGGCGAGTTCGGCGACCATCGCGAGGTCGTACTTGAAGCGGCCGGCGGGCCACCTCATGCGGTTGCCCCGGTCGTTGACCCGGGAGTCGAAGCCGGAGGCGAGGACCGTGCCGAACCAGCGGTCCCCCACCTGGCCGAGGTCGATGTCGCGTAGCCGACCGCACTTGAGGGCGTCGGCGATCATCCGGCCCGCGGCGGCCGGCTGGCGCACGGGCAGACCGAGGGCGCGGGCGAAGTCGTTGCCGGTGCCGACGGCGACCAGGCCGAGGGGGGTGCTCGTGCCCGCGACCGCCCGCAGCGCGAGCTGGGCCATGCCGTCACCGCCGACGGCAATCAGCGCTCCGGTGCCGCCCGCGACGGCGGCACGCGCGCGGGTGAGGGCGTCCGGGGCGTCCTCACCGAGCACCGTACGCACCGAGTAACCGGCCGCCCGCAAAGCGGAAGCGGCCGGCTGCGCCGCGCGGGCGCCCCGGCCGCGACCCGCGGTGGGGTTGACGAAGAGGGTGATCTCGCTGGTCACGCGACCGACCCTATGAGCTGCCCGCCGATCTTCAGGTCACGTCGTCATAACCGTTGACCCGGTCCGTGCGCTCCGCGCTCGCCTGCTCGGGCAGCGCGGCGCGGCTGGTCGTCACGGGCTCGATCTCGCCGATGTCGTCGGGGGTGAGGTCCAGCTCGGAGGCCTCGTCGTCGGCGGGGCCCAGGGCATCGCGGCGGCTGCGGCGGCGGTCGTTGAGCAGGGAGAAGAGCACCGCGGCGAAGTACAGGATCCAGATCGGCCCGGCGAGCGCGAGCATCGTGAGCGGGTCGGTGCTCGGCGTGGCGATGGCCGCGAACACCGTGATGCCCATGATCATGCCGCGCCACCAGCCGAGCATGCGCTTGCCGCTGATCGCCCCGGTGCTGTTGAGCATGACCAGCAGCAACGGCAGCTCGAAGGAGAGGCCGAAGACGAGCACCATCCGCATGACCAGGTCGAGCAGGTCGTCCAGCGGGAGGAGGTTGGACGTGCCGCCCGGGGTGAACTCGAGAAGCACCTTCGCCGTGGTGGGAAGCACCGTGTAGGCGAAGTAGGCGCCGATGATGAACAGCGGGGCGCCCGTGCCGACGAAGGCGTAGGCGTACTTCTTCTCGTGCCGGTGCAGGCCCGGCGCGATGAAGGCCCACAGCTGGTAGAGCCAGATCGGCGAGGCCAGGACGACACCGGCCATCAGGGACACCTTCAGCGCGAGCGTGAAAGGAGTGAGCAGGCCGTTGATGGTGATCTGCGCACACGGCTTCGAGCCCGGCTGCGCCTTGGCCAGTTCCGCGAAGGTCTTGTCACAGCCGACCGAGTCGAGGATCGGCTTGGTGATCAAGTTGATGATGTCGTTGTAGAAGAAGGCGGCCACGATCGTCACGAGCACGATGGCCAGCAGCGCCTTCGCGAGCCGGTTGCGGAGCTCGCGAAGGTGCTCCGCGAGGGGCATCCGCCCCTCGGGATCCTTCTCCTGCTTGCGGGCAGACTTCAGCAACCCACGTTCCCATCTCGTGCGGCGGGCCGGAGGTCACCGGCCCTGGGTCAGCGCTTGGTCGTGTCCGTCGGCTCGTTGACCGGGCGCGAGCTGGTCACGTCACCGGGCGCTGCCTGGATGGTGCGCTGCGAAGGCTGCTCGTCGTTGTTGGGCGGGCCGGCCGGGGTCGTGGACGACTTGTTCTCGTCCTTCATCGCCTTGGCCTCGCTCTTGAGGATGCGGGCCGACTTGCCGAGCGACCGAGCCATGTCCGGAAGCTTCTTCGCGCCGAACAGCAGGATGATGACGACGAGGATGAGAATGATCTCGGGGGCTCCGAGCCTTCCGAACATAAGTCTTTACCTTCTCACCGAGGCGGCTGTGGTGGGGTGCTGTCCGACCGGTCGGACATGTGTCCGAACGATCGTGTTGACAGCGATCGTAACGCTCGGGGGTAAACGTGTGGCAATCCCTGTGCATCCCCCGTGCGTACTCCCGTCCGCGGCCAGTGCCTCGTTAACCGGGCCGCGACCAGCAGCGTACCTGTCCGAACCGCCGAGGTGACAGGGCGAAGTGTCCCAAAGCCCGACTCACCGCCACCCGCCGGACAGCTCACAGGGCGTCCACGGACCGGGCCGCGCTCTCCGCCGCCCGCTCCAGGTCCTCCGCGGCACGGTTGATACGGCGAGCCGAGTCCGTGACCTGCCTGCCCAGGCGCTGCGCCTCTACGAAGACCCGCACGGCGAGCACCCCGAGCACGGCAAGACCCACGAATCCCACGGCAATCGCCAACATCGGCCAGAACATGACGCCGAGCCTAGACCCTCCCGGAACGCCGAACGTCCAGACCCTCTACAGGGTCGAATGCAGCCGCAGGGTCCGCACGCCGCCGCCGGTGAGGAGCTCCACGATCCGCTCCCCCGCGGGCTTGCGCACGGACGCACCGCACTCCGGGCAGGTGAAGGAGTAGAAGGTTGTGCGGCTCGTGGCGCCGATGGCGAGGCGCAGGGCGCTCGCGGTGAGTTCGAAGCGCTCCCGGCAGTCCGGGCAGCCCGCCCGGAACACCACCGGGGTCACGCTCGTCATCCCGGCGAACGCGGACTCCACCGTCATGCCCATCGCACCGGACGTCACCGACTCGCTCACAGCCCTGGCTCCTCTTTCTCGGGTCGTTCGCCTTCGGGGCACCCGGGTGGCGCCGGGGCGGGCCGGCTCACCACCGGCGTCGACCAGCTCCGCGCCCCGGCACCGCGGCGGTACCGGAGGACGGCCCTAGGGGGTGTCCGCAAAGTCCCGCCTGCCCCGCGACGCCCGGCACGCTCCCCCAAGCTCTTCCAGCAGGGGAGACCGCCACTCGCCGCACCGGGCGGACGCCCGCGTACAACCAGTACGCGGGCGTCCGCCCGGCACGCCGAGAGCACGCACCGAACGCCGCGAGGCCCACCCTCGGGGCGGACGACGAAACTGTGCGGACACGCCCTGGCAGCCGGCCGTCGGCGCCCTTGGCACCCGCGGCTCACGCGCGCCTGCCGTCCGGCCCGTCCGCCACCGGGTGCGGCCCGCGCACCTCGGCCGCCTCCACCACGTCGGCCGCCGCCAGCGCCTCGATCCCGTCGTACGCCGCCAGCGCCTCGCGGGCCGCCTGCCGGGCGCTGTCCGCCAGCTCGGGCGGCGACACGATCCGGCCGTCGCGCCCGAGCCGCAGCGCCAGGCGCCGCAGCGACGCCGGCTCGGGTGTCCGCAGAGTGATACGCAGCCCGCCGTCGGGGAGCTCATCCGCACTGTCGTGCGGGTAGTACTCGGCGACCCAGCGGCCGCCGGGCCCGACCTCGGCCACGACCTCCGGGTCCTCGGCCGCGGGCTGCACCAGCGCCTCGGACAGGTCCCGCAGCTCGATCTCCGGCGGTGCCGACGGCTCGTCGAGGATCTTGATCTCGGCGACCCGGTCCAGCCGGAAGGTGCGGCGCGCCTCCGAGCGGCGGCACCAGGCCTCGACGTACGTGTGCCCCACGCTGACCAGGCGGATCGGGTCGATCTCCCGCTCGGTGACCTCGTCGCGCGCGGGCGAGTAGTAGCGGATCCACAGCCGGCGGCGCTCGGCGATCGCCCGGTCGACGTCCGCGAAGACCCCGCCCTCGGACTCGAAGGTCACCGACAGCCGCGAGCTGGCGCCCGCCGCCTCGCCGGCCGCGGCCTCCACCTTGGCCGTCGCCCGCAGCAGCGCCTGCCGGTCGCTCTCGCGCAGTCCGGGCAGCGTGGCCACGGCCCGGGCGGCGACGAGCAGGGCGGTGGCCTCGTCGGCGGCGAGCCTCAGTGGCTCGGCAGCCTCCGCCGCCAGGGCGGCCGGGTTGTGCCACCAGATGCGCTCGCCGTCGGTGTCGATGTCGAGCAGGTCGCCACCGCGGAAGCTGGTGCCGCACATGGGCAGCACGTCGAGGTCGGAGACGAGCTCGTCCTCGGTGATGCCGAAGGCGCGCGCGACGTCCTCGACCCGGGCTCCGGGGCGCTCCCTCAGATACGTCACCAGGGAGAGCATGCGTCTGGTCTGGTCGATGGCGTTCACGGGCCTGACCGGTTTGCCTGCCACTGTCTCGTCCGCTCCCCCTCAGCCCTTGGCCACGGCGCGTAGCCGGTCCACCACGTCGGCCCGCAGCTCCGCGGGTTCCAGGACCACCACGTCCGGCCCGAACTCCACCAGCCAGGCGTCCAGCCCGTGGCCGTACGGAATCTCCAACTCGTCCCAGCCGTCACCGAGTTCCCGTACGGAGGTGGCCTTCGCCCGAAGGGGGTACCCCGCGTCCGAGCGCAGCCGGATCCGCGCCGAGCGGTCGGTGATCTCCCCGGCCCAGCTCGCGACGGTCTCACGGACGGTGACGACATCCGGCACGTCGGCGGTGTACCGGCCGCCGCGCGAGCGGACCTTGCCGGTGATCCTGGACAGCCGGAAGACCCGCTCGGCGCCTCGGTCACGGTCCCAGCCCGCCAGGTACCAGTGGCCCCGCCAGCACTCCAGCGCCCATGGCTCCACATGCCGCTGCTCGGGGTGGGCGGCGGTGGCCTTGCGGTAGTCGAAGACGACGGGCCTGCGGTCCCGGCAGGCGAGCATCAGCGGTTCGAACGCCGCCTCGTGCACCGGGATGCGCGGCTCCAGGGCGCCGTGCGACCCGTACGGGTCGACGTCCTCGGGGAGTCCCGCCGCGCGCAGCTTCTGGAGGGCGCCGCTGGCGGCGCCGGCGAGCCGGGCCTGCTGCCAGACCTTGGCGGCGAGCCCGAGTGCGGCGGCCTCCTCGGCGTCCAGGGTGATGGGCGGGAGGCGGTTGCTGTCGCGGCGGGCCAGATAGCCGATCTCGCCGTCGAGGCTCTCGACGGTCTCGATGACCAGCCCGAGTTCGCGCAGGTCGTCCTTGTCGCGCTCGAACATGCGGTTGAAGGAGTCGTCGTTGCCGCCCGGGCCATTGCCGGGGCCGAAGGCCTCGACGTAGGCCTCGATGGAGTCGCGCAGCTCACGCTTGCTGAGCGGCCGCCGCGTCCCGAGCAGACACAGCGCCAGGTTCATCAGACGCTCGGCCTTGGCAATGGCCATCGAAGCGCTTCGCCTCCCTATGGTGCTTACGAGCGATGACCGTACCGCCACACGGTGGCCCGGCAAAAGCCGAGGGCCCATGCCCGAACAGGCATGGGCCCCACGTGATCGAGTCTGTTCGGATCTTGCTCAGACTCCGAGCAGGTCGACCACGAAGATCAGCGTCTCGCCGGGCTTGATCGCCGGGGTCGGGCTCTGGTTGCCATAGGCGAGGTGGGCGGGGATTGTCAGCTGGCGGCGGCCGCCGACCTTCATGCCCTGCACGCCCTGGTCCCAGCCCTTGATGACCCGGCCGCCGCCCAGCGGGAAGCGGAAGGGGGTGCCGCGGTTCCAGCTGGCGTCGAACTCCTCGCCCGTGCTGAAGGCCACGCCGACGTAGTGCACGGTGACGGTCTGGCCCGCCTGTGCGACCGGGCCGTCGCCTTCCCAGATGTCCTTGATCTCGAGGTCCGCCGGGGGCTCGCCGCCCGGGAAGTCGATCTCGGGCTTGTCGATGCTCACGTCTCTAGCTCCTGCTTGTCTGCGGAAAGGCGAACACGCACAGTCTTACATCCCGCGCGCGTCACAGCTTCGCGAGGATGTCCACCGAAAAGACCAGCGTGGAGTCCTTCTTGATGCCGCTGCCCTGCGGCGGGTTGTCCCCGTAGCCCAGCTCCGGCGGGATGACGATGAGGACGCGGCTGCCGACCTTCTTGCCGGTCAGGCCCTGCGCCCAGCCCTTGACGACCTGCTGGAGCGAGAACGACACCAGCTGCTTGTTGGCGTACGACGAGTCGAACTCCTTGCCGCCGTCCCAGAGCACGCCCTTGTACTGCACGAGGACGCTGTTGTCGGCGGCGACCTCCTCGCCGTCACCCTCCAGGACGTATTCCGCGACGAGCTTCTTAGGCGCGGCCGACTTGGGCACCTCGATGGAGGGCGCCTTGCCGTCGGTGTTGGTGCCGACCTTGGGAAGGTCCGCGTTGCCCTGCGGGACTTCCTTGCCCTTGGCGGAGCTCTTGGCGTTGAACGTGTCCTGCACGTCGACGACGAAGACCAGCGTGTCGGTGCCCTTGATGCCCGCCTGCGGGTTGCCCTGCGAGCCGTAGCCCCAGGTGGGCGGGACGGCCATCTCGACACGGCTGCCGGCCTTCTTGCCGGCCAGCGCGTACCGCCAGCCGTCGATGATCTGGCCCTGGGTGAGCTGGATGGCCAGGCGTGCCTTGCGGTCGTAGGAGTTGTCGAAGACCTTGGCGGTGTTCCAGACCTGGCCCAGGTAGTTCGCGACGACGAAGTCGTTCTCCGCGATCGCCTTGCCGCTGCCCGCGACCAGGGTCTTCACCGCGAGCTGCTTCGACGGCTCTGAGCTGCCCTTGGCGATCGTCGGCTTCTCGTCGAACTTCGTGCCCGCGGTGACCGCCGGCAGCGGACCGTCGACGATCTTCGGCGGCGGGGCCGCGGACGGCGCCGAAGCCGAGGGCGACGGGCTGTCGCTGGCCTTGCTCGAGTCGGACTTGTCGTCACCGCATGCGGCGAGCGTGGCAAGTCCAGCGGGTACGGAGATGAGAAGTGAGCGTCGGCGCACTGTGGGGGCCTCGTAATCGGTCGATCTCATTGATGGCGTGCGCGCAACTCTACGGCGTGAGCAGGGCGCCGTACTTGTAACGTACGGCGCCCGTGTGGCGTTCCGGCGATTTCCCCGCCGGCGCATTTCCTCACATTCCGGCGATCAGCTTCTCCACTCGGTCGTCCACGGAACGGAACGGGTCCTTGCACAACACGGTGCGCTGGGCCTGGTCGTTGAGCTTGAGGTGCACCCAGTCGACCGTGAAGTCACGGCGCTGTTCCTGCGCGCGCCGGATGAAGTCGCCGCGCAGCCTGGCCCGAGTGGTCTGCGGCGGTACGGACTTGCCCTCGAAGATCTTCAAGTCGTTGCAGATCCGCGCTGCCTGCCCCTTCTTCTCGAGCAGGTAGTACAGGCCGCGACGGCGGTGGATGTCGTGGTAGGCGAGGTCTATCTGCGCGACGCGCGGATGCGACATGGTCATGTTGTGCTTGGCCCGGTACCGCTCGAGGAGCTTGTACTTCATGACCCAGTCGATCTCGGTGCCGATGCGGTCGAGGTCCTCGCTCTCGATCGCGTCCAGCGTGCGGCCCCACAGCTCCAGGACCTGCTCCACGGTGCCGGTGCGGATGCCGCGGCGGTCGCAGAAGTCCAGGGCCTTCTCGTAGTACTCGCGCTGCACCTCCAGGGCGGAGGCCTCGCGTCCGCTGGCCAGGCGGACCTTGCGGCGGCCGGTGATGTCGTGGCTGACCTCGCGGATCGCCCGGATCGGGTTCTCCAGGGTGAGGTCCCGCATCACCGTGCCCGCCTCGATCATGCGCAGTACCAGGTCGGTGGCGCCGACCTTGAGCAGCATGGTCGTCTCGGACATGTTGGAGTCGCCCACGATGACGTGCAGGCGGCGGTAGCGCTCGGCGTCCGCGTGCGGTTCGTCACGCGTGTTGATGATCGGGCGCGAGCGGGTCGTCGCCGAGGAGACGCCCTCCCAGATGTGCTCGGCCCGCTGGCTGACGCAATACACGGCACCGCGCGGCGTCTGGAGCACCTTGCCCGCGCCGCACAGCAACTGCCGTGTGACCAGGAACGGAATCAGAATGTCCGCGAGCCGGGAGAACTCCCCGTGCCGGGCGACCAGATAGTTCTCGTGGCAGCCGTAGGAGTTGCCCGCCGAATCGGTGTTGTTCTTGAAGAGGTAGACGTCGCCCGCGATTCCCTCCTCGTGCAGGCGTCGTTCGGCGTCCACCAGGAGTCCTTCGAGAATGCGCTCGCCCGCTTTGTCGTGGGTGACCAGTTCGGTCACGTTGTCACATTCGGGTGTGGCGTATTCCGGATGTGAACCCACGTCGAGATAGAGGCGGGCGCCGTTTCGCAGAAAGACATTGCTGCTGCGGCCCCATGACACGACACGGCGGAAGAGGTACCGCGCCACCTCGTCAGGAGACAGGCGGCGCTGTCCCCTGAACGTGCACGTGACGCCGTACTCGTTCTCCAGCCCGAAAATGCGGCGGTCCATGAGGGAACATTACGCCCGATCCCCTGAACTGAAACGGGGTTCGACGGCACGGTTTGGATCATTTTCCGAACCGACGGCAACAACCGCTCCCCCACCGGGAGCTGCGAGTACCCGTCCTGTGGCGGTCAAAACCAGTAGGGACACGCCCCCCGCGACACCCGGCAGGGCGAAGCCCCACAGGGCCCCTCCCGTCTCCACGACGGGCCCCGCGACGCCCGCTCCGACCGAGTGGCCCACGGTGAACGTCGTCACCAGCCAGGAGAACGCCTCGGTGACCGTGCCGCGCGGCGCGTGCCGGTCGACCAGGACGAACGCGCAGGCGATGGCGGGCGCGAGGAAGACCCCGGCGAGCGCGGTCAGCGCCACCATGGGCACCGCGTCCGGCATGAGCATCAGCGGCAGGTAACACACCACCAGAAGGGCTACCAGCACCCGCAGTCGCCGCGCGGGCTCACCGGCCCACTGCCGGGCCCCGTAGACGGAGCCGCCGACCAGCGCCCCGAAGCCCAGAGCCGCCATCAGCCAGCCGTAGACGACGTCGCCGCCGTGGTCGTCCGCGTAGGGCACCGAGGCGACCGTGATGGAGCCGAGGGCGATGCCTATGAACAGGAACGCCGCCAGCAGCGCCAGCAGCCCCGGCGAGCGCAGCGCGCCGAGCCAGTGTGCCTCACGCGGCGCCGACCGCCACGCGCGCGAGGGCGGCGACGCCACCACGGACAGCGCCCCCAGTACCCCGACCACGTTCAGCACCAGCAGCGCGGCCTGGGCGGACCACAGGGACACGCACAGCGTCACGAGCAGCGGCCCGAGGGTGAACATCACCTCCTGGGCCACGGCGTCCATGGCGTACGCGGTGTGCACGTGTTCCTCCTTGCGGAGGACGGACGACCACAGGGCCCGCAGCCCGCCTTCGAGGGGCGGCGTGAAGAGTCCTGCGGCCGCGACGGCGGCGTACGCGAGAGGCAGTGACCCGATCCCGCCGAAGGCGAAGACGCCCATGGCGAGCCCGGACAGGACGGCCGCCGGCAGCTGCACACGCGGCTGCCCGCGCAGGTCCACCAGCCGGCCCAGCACCGGCTGCCCCACGGCGTTGGCGACGCCGTAGACACCCACCAGCGCCCCCGCGACGCTGTACGAGCCGCCTTCGGCCCGCACGAACAGCAGGATCGCGATGGCGGCCGTGGCATTGGGCAGCCGGCCGACCAGCGTGCCGACGAGCAGCCGGGCGGCGTGTCGCGCCCGAAGGATCTCCAGGTATCCCGTGGCCATGTCCCCGCCCTAGGTTTTACGTATAACGTCGAGTTCCATACGTACCATGGCCGCTGTTTACGAGTCCAGACGAAGGAGCAGACCGACGGTGGCACGAGGCAGCACGCGTCCCACGAGCCGGGACGTCGCACAGGCCGCCGGCGTCTCCCAGGCGGCGGTCTCCCTGGTCCTCGGGGACAAATGGCGCGGGCGCGTCTCGGAGGCGACGGCGGAGCGGGTCCGCGAAGCCGCGCGCGACCTGGGCTACCGCCCGAACCTGGCCGCCCGCAACCTCCGCCTGGGCCGCACCCGCACGGTGCTCCTGGTGGTCCCCGCCCTGACCACGGAGTTCTTCGCCGGCGTCTACACGGGCGCCACCCGCGTCGCCGCCGATCACGGTTTCGGAGTGGTCCTGTACCCCTCTCCCGAGGGCATCGGCCCTGCTCCGGACCCCTTCGCCTCCGCCCAGGCCGCCCTGGACGGCGTCATCGCGTCCTCGATGGCCTCGGAGGCCCTGACGGCGATCCGCGGGGAGGCGCTGCCGCTGGTGATGCTGGACAGTGACCCGGCGGGGAGCCTCGGGGCGGCGACGGTGAACCTGGACATCGCCGACGGTGTCCGCCAGGCCGCGGAACATCTGCTGTCCCTCGGCCACCGGCGGTTCCTCCACCTCGCGGCGGACGTACCGTCCTGGACCTTCGAGGTACGCGCCCAAGAGCTGGCGGCTCGTCTGGATGAGGTGCCCGGTACGTCCGTCCGCACGGCCCGCTCACCGATCTCCATCGAGGGCGCGGTGGCCGCGGCCGAAGCCGCCCTCTCCGAGCCCGGCCCCCGCCCTACGGCCGTGATCTGCGACGACGACCAGCTGGCCGCCGGCACGTACAAGGCAGCTCGCCGCCTTGGCCTGCGCGTACCGGACGACCTGTCGGTCACCGGCCTGGACGATCTGGCCCTGGCCACGGCGATCGACCCTGAACTGACGACGGTCCGCCTGGACGCCGAGCTGTTCGGCGAACGGGGCATGGGAGCGCTGCTGGCCGTCCTGGAGGGCCGTGAGCCCGAGAGTGGGGACATCCCGGTGCGGCTGGTGGTACGGGGCTCTACGGCACCACCGGGCTTGCCGTAGCCGCTCGGCGTCGCTGCCGGGGCGGGCCGGGTGCGCAGCTCGGCGCGACGAGGTGCCGCCGCGCCCACCCGTGCCGCCCCTAGCCCCACGCCTGCCCGCAGCCAGGGCGGCCACAACGCGCCCGCACCGAAGCCGCACAGGCCGCCGCAGGCACCCCGGCTCAACCGCCGGAGGCAGCCGCGCGCCCGGGCCGCCGAAACGGCCTGGGCGCGGCAGTGAACGATTACTCGTTGTCCCCGGACGCCTCCGCCTCGGCTTCGGCGTTCGCGTCCGCCTCGGCCTCGGACGCCGTGGTCGCCCCGTCCGCCTCCAGCAGCCGGCTCAGCTGGCGCCCGCTGATCCGCTTGAACTTGCGCTTCTGCGGCCGCGTACGGTCCAGCACCGCCACTTCCAGCCGCTCCGCGGGAATCTCCCGCTCGCTGCCGTTGGTGTCACGGGACAGGGACTGCACCGCCAGCTTCAGCGCCTCGGCCAGCGTCATGCCGTCCCGGTGGCGCTGGTCCAGGTAGCTGCTGATCTGCTCCGCGTTGCCGCCCACCGCGACCGCGCCGTGCTCGTCCACGATGGATCCGTCGTGGGGCAGCCGGTAGATCTGGTCCTGCTCGGTCGTCTCGCCGACCTCGGCGACGACCAGCTCCACCTCGTACGGCTTCTCCCCGACACTCGAGAAGATCGTGCCCAGCGTCTGCGCGTACACGTTCGCCAGGCCGCGGGCCGTCACATCGCCCCGGTCGTAGGTGTAACCTCGCAGGTCGGCGTAACGGACACCGCCGATCCGCAGGTTCTCGTACTCGTTGTACTTGCCGGCGGCCGCGAAGCCGATCCGGTCGTAGATCTCGCTGAACTTGTGCAGCGCGCGGGACGGGTTCTCGCCGACGAACACGATGCCGTCGGCGTACTGCAGCACGACCAGGCTGCGACCACGGGCGATGCCCTTGCGGGCGTATTCCGCCCGGTCGGCCATCTGCTGCTGGGGTGAGACATAGAACGGCGTCGACACCGGTTATCCGTCCCTCTCTTGAAGATTCCGTCGGTTCACTGGACCACGCTCATGAAGAAAGCCGGCCGCTCACAGCAGCGCGGCCCGCGGACCGTCGGGCTGCTCCAGACGCCGCTCCAGAATCGAGCGCGCGATCTCGGACGACTCGTTCTCGGAGAGACGGCGGAAACCGTCCTCGGTGATCACGGTGACGATGGGATAGATCCGGCGGGCGACATCGGGACCACCGGTCGCCGAGTCGTCGTCTGCCGCGTCGTAGAGCGCCTGGACCACCAGCGTCGTGGCCTCGGCCTCGCTCAGGTCCTCCCGGAAGAGCTTCTTCATCGCGCCGCGAGCGAAGATCGAACCGGAACCCGTGGCCGCGTAACCCTGTTCCTCGGAGCGCCCGCCCGTGACGTCGTAGGAGAAGATCCGCCCCTTCTCCCGGTCCACGTCGTACCCGGCGAACAGCGGCACGACGGCCAGGCCCTGCATGGCCATGCCGAGGTTGGACCGGATCATCGTCGACAGCCGGTTCGCCTTGCCCTCCAGCGACAGCTGGGCGCCCTCGACCTTCTCGAAGTGCTCCAGCTCCAGCTGGAACAGCTTCACCATCTCCACGGCCAGACCCGCCGTACCGGCGATGCCCACGGCCGAGTACTCGTCGGCCGGGAAGACCTTCTCGATGTCCCGCTGCGCGATGACGTTGCCCATGGTGGCCCGCCGGTCACCGGCGAGGACGACGCCGCCGGGGAACGTCACGGCCACGATCGTCGTGCCGTGCGGCGCCTCGATCGCGCCCTGCACCGGTGGCAACTTCTTGTTGCCCGGCAGCAGTTCGGGCTGGTGATCGGACAGGAAGTCCATGAAGGAGGCAGACCCCGGCGTCAGGAAGGCAGCTGGCAGACGCCCGGTGCTACGAGTGTTGGCTTCCACGCGATTCCTTCCACGTATGCGACAGCCCGCCCTGTGACGTCGGGCCGATCCTTGGAACAACCCCGGCCCGGTTGCGACCGGGGGCACGGTATGCCTCGGACCCTACCCGTCCTTCGGTGGTGATCCACATGCCCGGCGGAACCAACTCCGCCGGAGCGGCGCCGCACTTGCCCGCCGCCCGCATACGGGCGGGCCACCGGGCTCCGGACACCACCGACGCCCGGAGCGCCGCACGCGAGGGCATCACGTCGTGTTCTGCCCCGCGCACAGCGCTCCGCGCCCGGCTCGTCCGTCACCCACGCACCCCGCTCACCTTCGGGATGAAGGCTCAGGCGCCCTACTGGCCACCCTTTTGCACGAAGGACCGCACGAAGTCCTCGGCGTTCTCCTCGAGGACGTCGTCGATCTCGTCCAGAACCGAGTCCACGTCGTCGCTCAGCTTCTCCTGTCGCTCCTTGAGGTCCTCGGAAGCCTGCGCCTCTGCCGCCTGCTCCTCGACCTCCTCGGTGGACCGGGTGGCCTTCTGCTGTCCGCCGCCGGTGTCCTTGGTCGCCATATCCCTCACCCCGCTCGGTTCGCCCGACACAGTTGCTCGGTCAAGATCAGACCCTACTCGCCGGGTCTGACAATGGCCCCGCAGTTGCTCCAACGTACGGGGACCACCTCGATGATTCCCGGACCTGGGATTTTCCACCCTGTCCGGCGGGCCCCACCCGAGTACCCGCTGAACGCGCTCACCCGCCCGAAAGGACCCTGACCAGGTCTTCCGCCGTACGGCAGCGGTCCAGAAGCTCCTTGACGTGATTACGCGTTCCGCGAAGCGGTTCCAGGGTTGGAACCCGCTGGAGGGAGTCCCGGCCCGGCAGGTCGAAGATCACCGAGTCCCAGGAGGCCGCCGCCACGTCGTCCGCGTACTGCTCCAGGCAGCGGCCGCGGAAGTACGCGCGGGTGTCCTCCGGCGGCGCCGTACGGGCCCGCTCGACGTCCGCCTCGTCCAGCAGCCGCTTCATGCGCCCGCGGGCCACCAGACGGTTGTACAGGCCCTTCTCCGGCCGTACGTCGGCGTACTGGAGGTCGACCAGGTGCAGCCGCGCCGCGTCCCAGTCGAGGTCGTCCCGGCGCCGGTAGCCCTCCATGAGCTCCCGCTTGGCGACCCAGTCCAGCTCGCCGGCCAGGCTCATCGGGTCGTGCTCCAGACGGGTGAGGGTGTCCTCCCAGCGCGAGAGGACGTCCTTGGTCTGGTCGTCGGCGTCGGCCCCGAACCGCTCCTCCACGTACTTGCGCGCGAGCTCGTAGTACTCCATCTGAAGCTGGACCGCCGTGAGCGTACGGCCGCTGCGCAGCGTGATCAGGCGCTTCAGGGACGGGTCGTGCGAGACCTGGTGGAGAGTGCGGACGGGCTGGTCGACGGCCAGGTCGACGGCGATGAAACCGTCCTCGATCATCGACAGCACCAGGGAGGTCGTCCCCAGCTTGAGGTACGTCGAGATCTCCGACAGGTTCGCGTCGCCGATGATCACGTGCAGACGGCGGTACTTCTCGGCGTCCGCGTGCGGCTCGTCGCGGGTGTTGATGATCGGGCGCTTGAGCGTCGTCTCGAGGCCGACCTCGACCTCGAAGTAGTCGGCTCGCTGGCTGAGCTGGAAGCCGTGCTCGTGCCCGTCCTGGCCGATGCCGACGCGGCCCGCGCCGGTGAAGACCTGGCGGGAGACGAAGAACGGCGTGAGGTGGCGCACGATGTCCGAGAAGGGGGTCTCCCGCTTCATCAGGTAGTTCTCGTGCGTGCCGTAGGACGCGCCCTTGTTGTCGGTGTTGTTCTTGTACAGGTGGATCGGTTGGGCACCGGGCAGCTGCGCGGCCCGTTCCGCGGCCTCCGCCATGATCCGCTCGCCGGCCTTGTCCCAGAGGACGGCGTCCCGAGGGTTGGTGACCTCGGGGGCGCTGTACTCGGGGTGTGCGTGGTCGACGTAGAGCCGTGCGCCGTTGGTGAGGATCACGTTGGCCAGGCCGATGTCCTCGTCGGTGAGCTGGCTGGAGTCGGCGGCCTCGCGGGCGAGGTCGAAGCCTCGGGCGTCCCGCAGCGGGTTCTCCTCCTCGAAGTCCCAGCGGGCCCGGCGGGCCCGGTGCATCGCCGCCGCGTAGGCGTTCACGATCTGGGACGAGGTGAGCATGGCATTGGCGTTGGGGTGGCCGGGGACGGAGATTCCGTACTCCGTCTCGATGCCCATTACTCGCCGTACGGTCATGCGGCCCTCCTTGCCCGGCGGCGCCCTCGGTCATGGGCGCCACTCAGATACCGCTGGCGCTCGGTTGCGTGTGCGGTGCCCGTCCCCGCACTGCGCGACTTGGCGGTACGCAAGAGCCTAGAACGCCTTTGCGCTGGTGGGGAGATCATTTGCGTCATTGCGTTGCTCCAGCCGTGGCCTGAAAAACAGTCGGCTGCGGGTACCCGTCGAGGGCACCCGCAGCCGCCCTGCCTTTTACAGGTACTGACCGGTGTTCGCCACCGTGTCGATGGAGCGTCCGGTGTCCGCGCCCTGCTTTCCGGTGATGAGCGTACGGATGTACACGATCCGCTCGCCCTTCTTGCCGGAGATCCGGGCCCAGTCGTCCGGGTTGGTGGTGTTCGGCAGGTCCTCGTTCTCCTTGAACTCGTCCACGCAGGCCTGGAGGAGGTGGGAGACCCGGAGGCCCTTCTGCTTCTTCTCCAGGAAGTCCTTGATCGCCATCTTCTTGGCGCGGCCCACGATGTTCTCGATCATGGCGCCGGAGTTGAAGTCCTTGAAGTAGAGGACTTCCTTGTCGCCGTTGGCGTAGGTGACCTCCAGGAAGCGGTTCTCCTCGGATTCGGCGTACATCTGTTCGACGGCCGTCTGGATCATGCTCTGGACCGTGGAGGCCTTGGAGCCGCCGTGCTCGGCGAGGTCGTCGCCGTGCAGCGGGAGGCGCTCGGTGAGGTACTTGCCGAAGATGTCCTTGGCCGCCTCGGCGTCCGGACGCTCGATCTTGATCTTCACGTCCAGCCGGCCGGGCCGCAGGATGGCGGGGTCGATCATGTCCTCACGGTTGGAGGCACCGATCACGACCACGTTCTGCAGGCCCTCCACACCGTCGATCTCGGCGAGCAGCTGCGGGACGATGGTGTTCTCCACGTCCGAACTGACACCGGAGCCACGGGTGCGGAAGAGGGACTCCATCTCGTCGAAGAAGACGATGACGGGGGTGCCCTCGCTGGCCTTCTCACGGGCCCGCTGGAAGACGAGGCGGATCTGCCGCTCCGTCTCACCGACGTACTTGTTCAGGAGCTCGGGGCCCTTGATGTTGAGGAAGAAGCTCTTGCCCTGGGCCTGGCCGGTCACCTCGGCGACCTTCTTGGCCAGCGAGTTGGCCACGGCCTTGGCGATCAGGGTCTTACCGCATCCAGGGGGCCCGTACAGCAGGACACCCTTGGGCGGCCGCAGTTCGTGCTCCTTGAACAGGTCCGGGTAGAGGTACGGGAGCTCGACCGCGTCGCGGATGGCCTCGATCTGGCCGCCGAGACCACCGATCTGCTCGTAGCCGATGTCGGGGACCTCTTCGAGGACGAGCTCCTCGACCTCGCTCTTCGGCACGACCTCGTAGACGTAGCCGGAGCGGGGTTCGAGCAGGAGGGCGTCGCCGGCGCGGATGGTGACGTCCAGCAGCGGCTCGGCGAGCCGTACCACCCGCTCCTCGTCGGTGTGCCCGAGCACCAGGGCCCGCTCGCCGTCCTCGAGGATCTCCTTGAGGGTGACGATTTCACCGACGCGCTCGTACTCCATGGCCTCGACCACGTTGAGCGCTTCGTTGAGCATCACTTCCTGGCCGCGCCGGAGCTCGTCGAGCTCGACGCTGGGGCTGACGTTCACCCTGAGCTTGCGGCCGCCGGTGAAGATGTCGGCGGTGCCGTCCTCGTTCGCCGTCAGGAAGACACCGAAGCCGGCCGGCGGCTGCGCGAGCCGGTCGACTTCCTCCTTGAGGGCCACGATCTGGTCACGGGCCTCACGGAGCGTGTTGGCGAGTCGCTCGTTCTGTGCGGACACGCCGGCCAGATTGGTCTGAAGCTCGACGATCCGCTCTTCGAGAATCCTCGTGTGCCGCGGAGAGTCGGCGAGCTTGCGTCGCAGGACGGCGATCTCCTGCTCAAGGTAGGCAATCTGCCCGGCCGGGTCGTCGGACCCGCGTCCCGGGCGGATGCCGCGGTTCATGTCGTCGTCGTGGGCTGCCACGGTCCTCACCTCCTCCAAGGGGAGCTGGACGCTTCCAGACCCTACCTGGGCGGGTGTCGATTGAAACCCCTAGATCACAAAGACGGTCGGGGTGTGTCCGATCTTCACCCTTGCGCTCTCCCTCACGCCAGGGGAATACCCAGCGAACATGATTGGAACCCAGCCGAAGGTAGGGTCGAAGCGTTCAACACCCGTCAGAGCTGGCCGGATTCCCGACGCGGCTCGACGCATGAAACGGCAGGAGACATGAGCGTGCAGCAGGAGGCCGGGGTCGAAGGCGAGGCACTGGAGGTCTGGATCGACCAGGACCTGTGTACCGGTGACGGCATCTGCGCCCAGTACGCGCCCGAGGTGTTCGAGCTGGACATCGACGGTCTGGCCTATGTGAAGAGCGCCGACGACGAGTTGCTCCAGGACAAGGGCGCGACAACGCCCGTTCCCCTGCCGCTTCTCACGGACGTGATCGACTCGGCGAAGGAGTGTCCGGGCGACTGCATCCACGTACGTCGAGTTTCGGACAGGGCCGAAGTGTACGGACCGGACGCAGAGTGACCACTTCTCTACGTTCGGTTACTGCTGTCTGATATCTCACACATGATGCGCACGGTCCTCACACGCTGCGGGCACCGGCCGGCGCCGAGCGCACGAACGCGCCGTTCTGCCAACGCCATTTCGCGTCACTGTGCACATCGGGGCAGCAACGGGGCACATCGGGCGACGAATAGCCGAGGAGCGCGGCCGTGACGGCGCCGTCGCGCACGGCGAAGTCGCCGACGGTGGTGCCGCCCTTGGGGTCGAGCAGGGTCGCCACCACGCGCGGTGCGCCGCCGTCGGCGCCCCGGGTGAGGACGTACACGCCGTCCGGCGGGGTGCCCATCGGGGAGTCGCAGTGGACCACGGCCACCGTCTCGGGGTGGCCGTCGCCGTCGAGGTCGCCGGAGGCCTTCTTCTTCACCACTGCCTTCACCGGTCCGCACTCGATGGGGAACTCCACCGCGGCCGGGTCGGGCGCGGCCGCGTTCGCCGGCGCGCTTCTGGTCTCGGGGGCGGACGGCTGAGCGGCCGTCGCCGCGCCGGGCTGGAGGACCGAGGAGAGGGCCACGACACCGGCGACTGCCGTCGCGGTGGCGAGCCAGTGGATGGGGCGGGTGTGGGTGTGGGCGAGCTCCGGGACGGCGGAAGGCTGCACTAGGAGTGTCTCCTGAGGGCTGTGCCGGTGGTGGGGTGGCCAGCATGGTGCCACACGTCACACGGCGAGGGAACGGCGGGGTGTGCACGTCCCGTGCCGGGGAAGTCAGAAGGGTTACGGTCCCTGCCGCTGTTTCAGCGGGCACCTGCCGGCGCGGGGCCGCGGCCGGCCCGTGTCACATCGGAAGGGCGGTCCGTGGGGGGCCTGTTTCAGGTCAAACAGACACACGCTGGTTCACTCGCCGCCCGGCCACCCCGGGCAACAGTGAGGCGCCGTGGCGGAGTTCGGACCGGGTCCGGGAACTCCGCCACGGCGCCTGTGCGTTGTGCGGGGCGGCGGGCCGTCTCAGCGGCCGCTGCCGCCGTCGGCGTTGGGGCCGGCGTAGTCCTCGCCGTAGGCGCCCTTGGCGGGGCGGCGGCGGCGCATGGGCGGCTCGACACCGTCGGCGAGGCGGCGGGCGGTGAGCAGGAAGCCGGTGTGGCCGATCATCCGGTGGTCCGGGCGGACCGCCAGGCCCTCGATGTGCCAGTTGCGGATCATCGTCTCCCAGGACGTCGGCTCGTTGAAGCAGCCGATCTCGCGGATGGACTCGACGGTCCGGGCGAGCTGGGTGGTGGTCGCGACGTAGCAGCACAGGATGCCGCCGGGGACCAGCGCCTTGGAGACGGCCTCCAGGCACTCCCAGGGGGCGAGCATGTCGAGGATGACGCGGTCGACGTCGGCGTCGGACAGGTTGTCCTGGAGGTCACCGACGGTGAGCTGCCAGGCGGGGTGCGGGCCGCCGAAGTAGCGCTCCACGTTCGCCTGGGCGATCTCGGCGAAGTCCGCGCGGCGCTCGTAGCTGTGCAGCATGCCCTGGTCGCCGATGGCGCGCAGCAGGAAGCTGCTGAGCGAGCCGGAGCCGACCCCGGCCTCCACGACGCGGGCGCCGGGGAAGATGTCGGCGAAGGCGAGGATCTGCCCCGCGTCCTTGGGGTAGACCACGGCGGCGCCGCGGGGCATGGACAGGACGTAGTCGGGGAGCAGGGGGCGCAGCGCGAGGTAGGCGACGTTTCCGGTGGTGCGGACAACGCTGCCCTCGGGAGCACCGATCAGTTCGTCGTGCGGGAAGGAACCCTTGTGGGTGTGGAAGTTCTTCCCGGCCTCGAGCGTGAACGTGTAGTGGCGGCCCTTGGGGTCGGTCAGCTGTACCTGGTCCCCGACCTTGAAGGGCCCGCGCCTGCGGGCGGCACCGGTCGGTTCGGACATGTGACCAGCCTACCGGCACCTGAGAGGGCCTCCGACCACGGTCCGGCCCCTAGGAGGGACGGGCCATGGCCTTCACGAAGGCCCGCTCCACATCGGCCGCGGACAGGACGCCGTAGATCTCGCCGGTCTCCTCGACCACGAGGTACTCGGTCGCCGGGGTGGCGCGCAGGGCGTCCAGGAGTTCCTCGCCGGACAGTTCCGCCGAGACGCGCATTCCGTCGGTGAGGTCCTGGGCGAGGCCGCTGACCGCGACCCAGGGGCGGCGGTGCTCGGGTACGCCGACGATGGCGGCCTCGCGGACGAGGGATACAGGGTTGCCGTGGGCGTCGACGACGACCAGGGCGCGGGCTCCGGCGGCGTTGGCGCGGCGCAGGGCCTCCGAGAGCGGGGTGTGGGTCTCGACCGGGACGGCACGGCGGGTGAGCGCACGGGCGCGCAGTTCGGGGAGGTGCTCGCGCAGGCGGGCCATGCGCAGGCTGTTGCCGGCGCCGGTCCAGATGATCGCGGCGAGGATGGCGGCGAGCAGGGCGTCCAGGACGGTGTCCATGCCGACGTTGTCCACGGCCTCGGTGCCGAGGGCGCCGGACTGGGTCAGCAGGGGCAGGCCGATCAGGACGGAGACGGCGAGGGCGCGGCCGACCCAGGCGGCGGCGACGGTGCCGGTCATCGGCTTGCCGGTGATCTTCCAGACGACCGCGCGGAGCATGCGTCCGCCGTCCAGGGGCAGGCCGGGCAGGAGGTTGAACGCGGCCACGATGAGGTTGGAGATCATCAGGCCGGCCAGCAGGACGCCCGGGACGGTCCCGGGTTCCACGGTCTGCACGGCGGCGTAGAAGACACCGGCCAGGACGAGGGAGAGCAGCGGCCCGACGAAGGCGAGCACGAACTCCCGTCCGGGGGTCTCGGCCTCCTTCTCGATCTCGGAGACGCCACCGAAGAACTGGAGCTGGATACGGCGGACCGGGAGCTTGAAGCGGAGGGCGGCGACCGTGTGGGCCAGCTCGTGCACCAGTACGGACGCGTAGAAGGCGACCGCGAAGAACAGCGAGACCAGGTAGCGGGAGGCGCCGAGCTCGGGCAGCACGCGCTCCAGCTGCCCGCCGAACACCCAGGTGATCAGCGCGGCGACGAGGAACCAGCTGGGCGCGACGTAGACGGGCACGCCGAACGGCCGCCCCATCAGCAGTCCGCCTCGCGGCTCCGGGGGGCGCTGGGGCGCGGGGCCCTTGCCGTCCGCCGAGTGCGCGAGGTGACGGTCACCGGGGCCGGAGGTGGCGTGCCGGCTGTGCGCATCGGGCTCACTCGCGGCAGGGTCTGTGTACGGGCCGGTGGCGTAGGCACGGTCGGGGTGCGCGTCGGCCTCCGGCGGACGGCTGCCGTCGTGCTCACCCCCGGCAGAGTCTGTCTGCGGGCCGGTGGCGTAGGCACGGTCGGGGTGCGCGTCGGCCTCCGGCGGACGGCTGCCGTCGTGTTCACCGTGGGCGGGAGCCTTGCGGAGGGCATCGGCCGCGGAGCCGTCCGCGTGCGCGTCAGTCGCCGAACGGCGGCCGCCCTGGCTCTCGCCGTGAGCCGGGGCCTTGCGCAGGGCATCGGACTCGGGGCGGTCGGAGGGCGCGTCCGTCTCGGTGCGCTGATTGCCTTGGTGTTCGCCGTGGGCGGGAGCCTTGCGGAGGGCATCGGCCTCCGGACGGTCGGCGTGCGCGTCCGTCTCCGCGGGGTGGGTGTCTTGGGGCTCGCCGTGGGCGGGGGGCTTGCGCGGGGCCGCGGCCTCCGGGTCGTACGCCCGTGCGCCGGTCTGCGGGCGGTGGCTGCCTTCGGGGTCGGCGTGGGTGTCGGCCCCGGGGCTGCCCGGGTGCTCCTGGTGGGAGGCTTCCGGGCGCTGCCGGTCCGGGGGGCCGTCGGTCGTGGCGGCTGAGTCCTGGCCGGGGGCCGGGTCTCCCGGACGTGGGGCGGCCGGGCGGACGGGGCCGGGGGTCTCAGGCGCTGCCGCGTCGGCCGTCGGTCCGGGTGTCTGTGGGGACGGGCGGTCGTCCGGCCGGGCCGGCGGCGTCGCGGCAGGGGCGTCGTCGTCGCTCGTGGAGGTGAACCGCCGTACGTCCGTGGACTGTTCGTCGGCGGAGGTGGGGTCGGCGGCCGGGGCCGGAGGCCCCGCGTGACGCTCGGCCGACTCCTCGTTGCCGGACCGCGGCTGCCCGCGCCCGCCGCTCTCGTCCACCGGTGTCCCCTCGTTCGCTGCGTCTCCCGCGCCTGCCGGACGGGAGGGTCTCGAGTCGATGGTATGCGTCTGCCGAGGTGCGTTCCGCCCCGGCACCCCTGAGTTTCCTCCGCCCCGCCTCCTCGCTCCTGCCCGCGGCGCGACCGCGGCCGGGTCACTGTCAGTGGCGGGCCGTATGGTCTGAGGCATGGAGACGAGCACCGAGGGCGCGGCGCAGCCCGACAGCAGCCCTGCCGCGGCGGTGGATCCGCCGGTCCCGGCCGGGTCCGTGGAGGCGGTCATCGAGACGGCGGTGGAGACGGCGAGCGAGACCAAGCCAACCGCCATACCGCCCGCTTCGCTGTCCCCCTCGCGTGCCAGTGACTTCATGCAGTGCCCGCTGCTCTACCGCTTCCGGGTCATCGACCGGCTGCCGGAGAAGCCGAGCGAGGCGGCGACCAGGGGCACGCTGGTGCACGCGGTCCTGGAGCGGCTCTTCGACGCCCCGGCGGCCGAGCGCACGGCGCCCCGGGCGAAGTCGCTGATCCCGGGCCAGTGGGACCGGCTGCGGGAGTCGCGGCCGGAGGTCGTGGAGCTGTTCGCCGACGATCCTCAGGGCGAGCGGCTGGCGCGCTGGCTGGGCGAGGCCGAGCAGCTCGTCGAGCGCTGGTTCAGCCTGGAGGACCCCAGCCGGCTGGAGCCGGCCGAGCGGGAGCTGTTCGTCGAGGCCGAGCTGGAGTCCGGGCTGCGGCTGCGCGGGATCATCGACCGGGTCGACGTGGCGCCCACGGGCGAGGTGCGGATCGTCGACTACAAGACGGGGAAGGCCCCCAGGCCCGAGTACTCCGAGGGCGCCCTGTTCCAGATGAAGTTCTACGCCCTCGTCGTCTGGCGGCTGAAGAACGTGGTCCCGAGGCGGCTCCAGCTGGTCTACCTCGGCAGTGGTCAGGTGCTGACGTACGACCCCGTCCTCGCCGACCTGGAGCGTGTCGAGCGCAAGCTGCTGGCGCTGTGGGAGGCGATCCGGCTGGCGACCGAGACGGGCGACTGGCGGCCGCGCCCCACGAAGCTGTGCGGCTGGTGCGACCACCAGGCCCACTGCCCGGAGTTCGGCGGCACTCCCCCGCCCTACCCGCTGCCGCTGAGGGCGACCGGCCAGGGCGGCTGAGTCCGGCGGCCTCGCGCAGGGCAGAATGGGGCCGGACTAGCGAAGGAGACTTACGTGGCCATCCGCGTCCTACTGGTCGACGACCAGCCCCTGCTCCGTACGGGCTTCCGGATGATCCTGGAGGCCGAGCAGGACCTCGCGGTCGTCGGCGAGGCCGGAGACGGCCTCCAGGCGCTCGACCAGGTGCGGGCGCTACAGCCCGACGTGGTCCTGATGGACATCCGCATGCCGCGGATGGACGGTGTGGAGGCGACCCGGCAGATCACCGGCCCCGGGCGGGACGGTCCGGCGAAGGTCCTGGTGCTGACCACCTTCGACCTGGACGAGTACGTGGTCGAGGCCCTGCGGGCCGGCGCCAGCGGCTTCCTGCTGAAGGACGCACCGGCCAACGAGCTGGTGCAGGCGATCCGGGTCGTGGCCGGGGGTGAGGCGATGCTCGCGCCCAGCATCACCAGGCGGCTGCTCGACAAGTACGCCACGCATCTGCCGTCGGGCGAGGAGCCCGTGCCGGACACGCTGCACACGCTCACCGACCGCGAGGTCGAGGTGCTGAAGCTGGTGGCGCGCGGGCTGTCCAACGCCGAGATCGCCGCCGACCTGTTCGTCAGCGAGACCACCGTCAAGACGCACGTCGGGCATGTGCTCACCAAGCTGGGTCTGCGCGACCGCGTGCAGGCCGCGGTGTACGCCTACGAGAGCGGACTGGTGCGCCCCGGCGCGCAGTAGTCCTCCTCACGCCTCCTCACCACCGGAACACGAAGAGGGCGCCCCCTGCCGAGCAGGGGGCGCCCTCTTGTCCGCGGGTGCGTCAGGCGTCCTTGCTCAGCTCCCAGAAGCGGAACACGGTGGACGCGTCGAGGCAGTACTCCAGTCCGTAGACGCCGTCGCGGACGACCGCGTACTGCTTGGCCTGCCACACCGGCAGGACGGGCAGTTCGTCGGCGACGATGTCCTGGAGCTCCCCGAACTCCTTGTCGGTGGCGGCCCGGTTGGTCAGGGCGGCGGTGCGCGGGATGAGCGTGCCGGTGATGGTGCCGTTGTCGTAGTTGTTGCTCAGCACGTTGCCCTCGCCGAAGAAGGGGGCCGTGAAGTTGTCGGCGTCCGGGTAGTCCGGCACCCAGCCCTTCACGTAGACGCCGTACTTGCCGGCGGCGATGTCCTTCTCGTACTGGCCGAACGGGACGGACTTGACCTCGGCGTCGAACAGGCCGCTGGCGTTGAGCTGGCCGGCGATGGCGGTCAACTCCTGGTCGGTGGCGGGGCCGTAGCGGGACGGCGTGGACCACAGGGTCAGCTTCACCTTGCCGTTGATGCCGTCCCCGCGCAGCGCGGCCTGGGCCTTCGCCTTGGAGGGGCGGGCTCCGTAGGTGTCGAAGAAGGCCGTGTTGTGGCCCGCGATACCCGCCGGGATGATCGAGTACAGCGGGGTCGCGGTGCCCTGGTAGACGTCCCTGATGAGGGCTTCACGGTCGAGCAGATGGGCGATGGCCTTGCGGACGCCGAGCTTTCCGGCGACCGGGTCGTCCATGTTGAACACCAGGTGCTGGACCTCGGCGCTGCTGCCCTCGATGACCTCGACGCCGGTGCCGTCGTCGGCCTTCTCCATGTCGGCGACGTCGCCGGCGGTGAGGCCGCGGTAGGCGATGTCGACTTCCTCGTTCTGGATGGCCTGCTTGAGGGCGGTCTGGTCGCCGTCGAAGAACTTGAGCGTCACGCCGGTGTTCTTCACCTCGGCGCTGCCCTTGTAGTTCTCGTTGACGGAGAAGACGGCCTGCTCGTCGTCGAACGAGTCGAGCTGGTAGGGGCCGGAGCCGACGGCCTTGCCGTCCTTGCGCAGCCCGTCCGCGTCGTACTCGCGGTGGTCGACGATGGAGCCGGCACCCGAGGCGATCTTGCTCGGGAAGGTGGCGTCGGCCGTGTTGAGGCGGAAGACGACCGTCTTCTCGTCCGGCGTCTCGACCTTGTCCAGCGTGGGGAACATGACCGCGGGCCCGTCCGGGTCGTTGATCTTCAGCATGCGGTCGAAGGAGAACTTGACGTCCTCGGAGGTGAGCGCGTCACCGTTGCTGAACTTGAGGCCGTCCTTCAGCGTGCACTTGTAGACCGTGGTCTGGGCGTCGGTGAAGGAGCAGCTCTCGGCGGCCTCCGGCTGGGGTTCCGTTGCGCCCTTGGGGAAGCTGAGCAGCGACTGGAAGACGTTGTTGAACAACAGCCAGGAGCCGGGGTCGTAGCCGGAGGCCGGGTCGGTGGCCAGGACGTCGTCGGACATCCCCACCACCACGTTGGAGCCGTCCCCCGCGGAGTCTCCGGTCTCCGTGCCACAGCCGGTCAGCAGGCCGGAGGCGAGCCCCGCCACGATGGGCAGGACCGGCCACTGGTTGCGTATGTTCACGTGTGTGCCTTGTCGTCGGTTCTCGAGAACACCCGGAGCATCTCCCTGGCTCCGGGGCACGGGTCCCCGGGGGCCGCGGTCACCGGCCCCGGGGTCCCAGCGGGTCCGTCAGCCGCTCACGCCCCGGCCGAGCTCCCACAACTGGAGCGTCGACGCGGAGTTGAGGGCGTACGCGGTACCCGTGATGTCGTCGCGCGCGGCGACGTACTGCTTGCCCTGCCACAGCGGAAGCATCGGCACGTCGGAGGCGACGATGTCCTGAATGTCCGTCAGGCTGGAGGCGGCGGACAACCGGTCCGCCTCACGGCGGGACTCCGGGATCAGGGTGTTGCGGATCTGGTTGTTGTCGTACGGCGAGCCGAGGGTGTTGTCCTTGTCCAGGAACGGAGCGAGGAAGTTGTCGGCGTCCGGGAAGTCCGGGAACCAGCCCATGCCGTAGACGTCGTACTCGCCCTTCTTCTCGGCCGGGCGGAACGTGTCCCACGGCGTGCCCTTGATGCCGACCTCGAACAGGCCGCTGGAGTTCAGCTGGTCGCGCAGGACCTCGAACTCCTTCTTGGTGGCCGGTCCGTAGTGGTCGGTGGTGTAGTGCAGCGTCAGCTTCACCGGGGTGGTGATGTTCGCCTGGTTCAGCAGGGAGCGGGCCTTGGTGACGTTCGGGTCGCCGTACTTGTTGAAGAACGAGTTGGAGTGGCCCGTGACGCTGGCCGGGACCAGCGAGTACAGCGGCTCGGCCTGGGAGCCGTAGACCTTGGAGACCAGCTCGCTGCGGTTGACGACCTGGGCCATCGCCTGGCGTACGGCCTTGGACTTCACGGTCGGGGCGTCGGTGTTGAAGCCCAGGTAGCGGATCTCCAGGCCGGGCATCTCGACGAGGTCGACGCCGGTGTCCGCGTCGCCCGAGAGCTTGCGGATCTGGTCGGGCGACATCGCGCGGGTCATCAGGTCGATGTCGCCCTTGTCCAAGGCCTCGCCCATGGCGTCGGCGTCCTTGAAGGAGACCATGTCGACCTTGCCGTTGTTCACCTTCAGGCTCCCCTTGTAGTCGGGGTTCCGGGTGAACTCGGCCTTGACCAGCTCGCCGTCCTCGACGTCGGCCTTGAGGGTGTACGGGCCGGAGCCCTGGAGGTCGAAGCCGTCGCGCAGCTTGTTCTTCGGGTACTCGTCGGGGTCGACGATGCCGGCGACCGGCGTCGACAGCTTGTACGGGAAGGTCGCGTCGGCGGTCTTGAGGTGGAAGATGACCTCGCTGTCGCCCTGCGTCTCGACGGTGTCGATGGTGGACAGCAGCGCGAACACGCCGCTGTCGGCCTTGAGGGAACGGGCCCGGTCGATCGAGTACTTGACGTCGGCCGCGGTGACGGGGTCGCCGTTCGCGAACTTCAGGCCGTCGCGCAGGGTGCAGGCGTAGCGCTCGTTGCCGGTGTCGGTGAAGCCGCAGCGCTCGGCGGCCTCCGGTACCGGCTCGCCCTCGCCGCGCGGCTGGATCATCAGGGTCTGCACGGTCTGGCGCAGGATGTTCCAGGTGCCGACGTCGTAGGCGTACGCCGGGTCGAGGGGCGCGGGGGCGTCCTTCGAGGCGGTGAACCGGTCCGTGGTGCCGACGACGATCGCGTCGCCGTTGTCGCTCCCGCTGTCGGACCCGCCACAGGCGGCGAGCACCGGCGCGAGCAGGCCGATCACGGCCGGCAGCACCAAAGTCTTGCGGTTCATGCTCGAGTTTCTCCAGAGCTGTCGACTCCGTGTACCCGGCATGCAGGGGTGGCGCAGCGGATCACGGGGGTGGGGCGATGTTCTCGCAACGAGATTAGTCGCGGTCGGCAGGAGCGTTCGCCGCCACCGGAGTTGAGCACCCATCACGCTGCGGAACCGGGCGTGGACGCACCGAAAACCCGACAGCGGAAGCTTTGGTGCAGCGTCCCATCAATCGGGACACAAGGGCACGCCCACGGCCCCCCGCAGGGGGTGCGCAGCACACGCCGGACTTGGCGTCGACCCCGGACTGCGTGGGGAACGTCACACCCGTAAACGGGTTCGAAGGTACGCGAATTCGACCCTCCGGAGAGGTCGAATTCACCTTCGGAATTACCGCCCTAACACGGCTGCACGCTGGGTGAACACCTAGCGCATTTCCGTCATCAGGCCATGCAGAAATGTCAGGTCGACCTCTTCGAGAGAGGTGACGACCGTGCGCCTCAGGGCGGGGGCGATGGGGGCCACGGAGGGCACCGCCACGACTTGGCAGCCCGCGGCCTCGGCGGCGGCGACTCCGGTCGCCGTGTCCTCGATGACGGCGCACCGGGCGGGGTCGGCGCCGAGTCCGGCGGCGGCCGCGAGGTACGGGTCGGGGTGGGGCTTGGTGCGCGGGACCTCGTCGCCGGCCACCGTCAGGGCGAAGTGGTGCGCGCCCAGGGAGGTCAGCACCCGGTCGATGATGCGCCGGTGCGAGGCGGAGACCAGGGCCGTGGGGATCTCGTACTCGTACAGCTCGGCCAGCAGCCGGCCGGCGCCGGGCATCAGCGGCAGGGTGCGGCCGATGCGGTTCTCGAAGCCGTCGTTCAGGAGCACCGTGAGCTCGTCGAGCGTGATGTCCGCGCCGGTGACCTCGATCAGGAACCCCGCACTGCGGGTCATGGGGCCGCCGACCACCACATGCCGCCAGGACTCGTCGAGCACGTGGCCGAGGGAGGCGAAGACCTCGACCTCGACGTCCCACCAGAAGCCCTCCGTGTCCACCAGGGTGCCGTCCATGTCGAGGAGCACGGCTTGCAGGGCCGAGCCTTCGGCCGTACGTGTACCGAGCGCGGGGACCGTACTGGTCATCCACCTACCTCCTTGAGGGACGATCAGGCCGGTTCCCACGTGGGAACCGGCCTTCAGTGGACCGACCAGTCTACGTCGTGTGCGAAGGAAGTGCCTCGTTTAACCGCTGTGCCCCCGGGCACACAGTGCATGCGCCGGGGGCTGCTGTGGAGTGTGCCCGGTGGGGCGGCTCAGCGGGCGTTGAAGTACTTCGCCTCCGGGTGGTGGATCACGATGGCGTCCGTGGACTGCTCGGGGTGGAGCTGGAACTCCTCGGACAGGTGGACGCCGATGCGCTCCGGCTGGAGAAGGTCGGCGATCTTGGCGCGGTCCTCCAGGTTGGGGCAGGCGCCGTAGCCGAGGGAGAAGCGGGCGCCCCGGTACTTCAGCTCGAACATGCCCTGCATCTCGTCCGGGTCCTCACCGGCGAAGCCGAGTTCGGAGCGCACGCGCGCGTGCCAGTACTCGGCGAGGGCCTCGGCCAACTGCACGGACAGGCCGTGCAGTTCGAGGTAGTCGCGGTAGGCGTTGGACTCGAACAGACGCGCGGTCTCCTCGCCGATGCGCGAGCCGACGGTGACGACCTGGAGGCCCACGACGTCGATCTCGCCGGACTCCTCCGGGCGGAAGAAGTCGGCCAGGCACAGGCGCCGGCCGCGGCGCTGGCGCGGGAAGGTGAAGCGGGTGCGCTCGTTGCCCTGCTCGTCCAGGATGATCAGGTCGTCGTCCTTGGAGACGCACGGGAAGTAGCCGTAGACCACGGCCGCCTCCAGCAGGTTCTCCGTCTGGAGCTTGTCCAGCAGCCCGCGCAGCCGGGGCCGGCCCTCGGTCTCGACCAGTTCCTCGTACGACGGGCCCTCGCCGGTGCGGGCCTGCTTGAGGCCCCACTGGCCCTTGAACAGGGCGCCCTCGTCGAGCCAGGACGCGTACTCCTTGAGCTGGATGCCCTTGATCACGCGGGTGCCCCGGAAGGGCGGCTCGGGCACGGGGTTGTCGGTGGCGACGTCGGAGCGGACGTGCCCCTCCTCGGGGCGCTCCTCCACGGCGGCCGGGGCGGTGGCCCGGACCCGGCGCTGCTTGAGCTCGGGCAGCTTCGCGCCGGGCACTCCCCGCTTGACGCCGATCAGGGCGTCCATCAGGCGCAGTCCCTCGAAGGCGTCCCGGGCGTAGCGGACCTCGCCCTGGTAGATCTCGTGCAGGTCCTGCTCGACGTAGGCGCGGGTCAGGGCCGCGCCGCCCAGGATGACCGGGTACTTGGCCGCCAGGTCGCGCTGGTTCAGCTCCTCCAGGTTCTCCTTCATGATCACCGTGGACTTGACCAGCAGCCCGGACATGCCGATCACATCGGCCCTGTGCTCCTCGGCGGCCTCCAGAATCGCCGAGACCGGCTGCTTGATGCCGAGGTTGACGACGTTGTAGCCGTTGTTCGTCAGGATGATGTCGACCAGGTTCTTGCCGATGTCGTGCACATCGCCGCGCACGGTGGCCAGCACGATCGTGCCCTTGCCCGCCTCGTCGCCCTCGACCTTCTCCATGTGCGGTTCGAGATGCGCCACGGCCGTCTTCATCACCTCGGCCGACTGGAGCACGAACGGCAGCTGCATCTGACCGGAGCCGAACAGCTCACCGACGACCTTCATGCCCTCCAGCAACGTCTCGTTGACGATGTCCAGGGCCGGGCGGGACTCCAACGCCTCGTCCAGATCGGCTTCGAGCCCGTTGCGCTCACCGTCGATGATCCGCCGCTTGAGACGCTCGTCCAGCGGCAGCGCGGCCAGTTCCTCGGCCTTCCCGGCCTTCAGCGACTTGGCCGTCGCACCCTCGAACAGCTGCATCAGCTTCTGGAGCGGGTCGTAGCCCTCGGCACGCCGGTCGTAGATCAGGTCCAGAGCCGTCTGGACCTCCTCCTCGCTGAAACGGGCGATCGGCAGGATCTTCGACGCGTGCACGATCGCCGAGTCCAGACCCGCCTTCACACACTCGTCCAGGAAAACCGAGTTCAGCAGCATGCGGGCGGCCGGGTTCAGACCGAAGGAGATGTTCGACAGACCCAGCGTCGTCTGCACCCTCGGACGGCGCCGCTTCAGCTCGCGGATGCCCTCGATGGTGGCGATCCCGTCCTTGCGGGACTCCTCCTGACCGGTACAGATCGTGAACGTCAGGCAGTCGACGAGGATGTCCTCCTCGTGAATGCCCCAGTTCCCGGTCAGGTCCTCGATCAGCCGCTCGGCGATCTCCACCTTCTTCTCCGCCGTGCGGGCCTGACCCTCCTCGTCGATCGTCAGCGCGATCAGCGCGGCACCATGCTCCCGCGCCAGCTGCGTGACCTTCGCAAAGCGCGACTCCGGACCGTCACCGTCCTCGTAGTTCACCGAGTTGATCACCGCACGGCCACCGAGCTTCTCCAGACCGGCCCGGATCACCTCCACCTCGGTGGAGTCCAGCACGATCGGCAGCGTCGAGGCGGTGGCGAAACGCCCGGCCAGCTCCTCCATGTCCGCCACGCCGTCGCGGCCGACATAGTCCACGCACAGGTCGAGCATGTGCGCGCCCTCGCGGATCTGCTCCCGGGCCATCTCCACACAGTCGTCCCAGCGGCCCTCCAGCATGGCCTCACGGAACTTCCTCGACCCGTTGGCGTTCGTCCGCTCACCGATCGCCAGATACGCGGTGTCCTGCCGGAACGGCACCGACTGGTAGAGGGAGGCCGCACCCGGCTCGGGCTGCGGGCTGCGCTCGGTCGGGGTGACGTCCCGGACGCGCTCGACGAGCTGGCGCAGGTGCTCGGGGGTGGTGCCGCAGCAGCCGCCGACCAGGGACAGGCCGTAGTCGCGGACGAAGTTCTGCTGGGCGTCGGCCAGGCCCTCGGGGTCGAGCGGGAAGTGGGCGCCGTCCTTGGTGAGGATCGGCAGGCCGGCGTTCGGCATGCACAACAGCGGGATGCGCGAGTGGCGCGTCAGATAGCGCAGGTGCTCGCTCATCTCGGCCGGGCCGGTGGAGCAGTTCAGCCCGATCATGTCGATGCCGAGCGGCTCCAGGGCGGTCAGCGCCGCGCCGATCTCGGAGCCGAGCAGCATGGTGCCGGTGGTCTCGAAGGCCATCGAGCACAGCAGGGGCACCTCGACGCCGGTGGCCTCCATGGCCCGGCGGGCGCCGAGAATGGAGGCCTTCGTCTGGAGCAGGTCCTGCGTGGTCTCCACGAGCAGCGCGTCCGCGCCGCCGGCGAGCAGGCCCTCGGCGTTGGCCTGGTAGCCGTCGCGGATGAGGCCGTAGGTGACGTGGCCGAGCGTCGGCAGCTTGGTGCCGGGGCCGATCGAGCCGAGCACCCAGCGCTGCCGGCCGTCTTCGGCGGCGTACTCGTCGGCCACCTCGCGGGCGATCCGGGCACCCGCCTCGGACAGCTCGTGCACCCGGTCGGAGATCTCGTATTCGGCCGCGGCCGTGTGGTTGGCGCCGAAGGTGTTGGTCTCGACGCAGTCGACGCCGACCGCGAAGTACGCGTCGTGGACGGAGCGGACGATGTCCGGCCGGGTCACGTTGAGGATCTCGTTACAGCCTTCGAGGTTCTCGAAGTCCTCGAGCGTCGGGTCCTGCGCCTGGAGCATGGTGCCCATGGCCCCGTCGGCCACGACCACACGGGTGGCCAGGGCCTCTCGGAGGGCGGACACGCGGGTCCAGTTGTCTGCGGAAGGGGTCGGTGGCAACGAGGCCATGTAAAGGGCTCCCTCGAGTGCGACGGCTGTCGGCTATGCGGCTGCCCGGACACACGGGGGGCATCCGGGGGAAAGGCGCACGGCGCCAGCGTAACCGGGAGCGGCCCGGGATGGGCAGGGCGTCCACGGGGCGGACGCGCATGGCGTCCCGGACGGCCGTTGTGCCACTGATGAGCCACCTGTGACGCACCTCGGCGCGTCGCCGGTGCACCGCATGGCGACCCGCCGACGCAACAAATGGTGACCCGCCATTAGCGAGAGGTCGGCAACGACCGGTAGTGTTCGGCATTGCCGAACAAAGGCTGCGGGCGCCGCTGGTCGGCGGTCGAAGGGGACGGAGGCAGTACGGCGATGGCACGGAACATCCAGTCGCTCGAACGGGCGGCCGCGATGCTGCGGCTGCTCGCGGGCGGCGAGCGGCGGCTCGGCCTGTCGGACATCGCCTCGTCGCTGGGCCTGGCCAAAGGCACCGCCCACGGCATACTGCGCACCCTCCAGCAGGAGGGCTTCGTGGAGCAGGACGACGCCTCCGGGCGCTACCAGCTCGGCGCGGAGCTGCTGCGCCTGGGGACCACCTACCTCGATGTGCACGAGCTGCGGGCGCGCGCCCTGGTGTGGGCCGACGACCTGGCCCGGTCCAGCGGCGAGAGCGTCTACCTGGGCGTCCTGCACCAGCAGGGCGTGCTGATCGTGCACCACGTCTTCCGGCCCGACGACAGCCGGCAGGTCCTGGAGATCGGGGCCATGCAGCCGCTGCACTCCACGGCGCTGGGCAAGGTGCTCTCCGCCTACGACCCGGTGGCGCACAGCGAGGCCCTGGAGGCCGACCGCAAGGCGTTCACCGACCGGACCGTGTGCGAGCCGGAGGCCTTCGAGCACATCCTCGACGTCACACGCGCGCGTGGTTACGCGGCGGACGTCGAGGAGACCTGGGAGGGCGTCGCCTCCCTCGCCGCACCCATCCACGACCGGCGGCGCATGCCGGTCGGCGCGGTCGGCATCACGGGCGCCGTGGAGCGGCTGTGCCGGTCCGACGAAGAGCGAGCGCTGCGCCCCGAGCTGATCGCGGCGGTCCGGGACTGTGCCCGCGCGGTGTCGCGGGACCTGGGCGCCGGACGGTTCTGACGGGACATGGGGCCGGGGCGCCGCAGGGCGTTCCGGCCCTTCGGCATGCCCGCGCTCACCCGCCGCCGGAGATCCACGAGGCCGCGGCGATCAGTAACGATCGTGTTTTCGACAACACAGCCCTTGACGTGCTCGTAACGCCGAAGCAAGACTCCCGTCCATCGGTCGACATTGTCGAACAGCTACCGGCAATACGCGCTAGAGTGTGACAACGCCAGGCCGGTATAGAACTTCACCCCTGGACGAAGGACAAAGGAGTCGCGGGTGTCCAGCTCCGACATCTTCATCGGCGAGACCATCGGTACCGCCATACTCATCCTCCTCGGCGGCGGAGTCTGCGCCGCCGTCACGCTGAAGGCATCCAAGGCCCGCAACGCCGGCTGGCTCGCCATCACCTTCGGGTGGGGCTTCGCGGTGCTCACGGCGGTCTACACCACGGCGCCGCTGTCCGGCGCCCATCTGAACCCGGCCGTGACCCTGGCCATCGCCATCAAGGACGGCGACTGGAAGAACGTCCCGGTCTACTGGGCCGGACAGATCCTCGGCGCCATGATCGGTGCCGCCCTGGTCTGGATCGCCTACTACGGCCAGTTCCACGCCCACCTCACCGACCGCGAGATCGTCGGCGGTCCGGGCGCGCAGGCCACCACGGCCAAGGCCGTCGAGGCCCAGGAGAAGGGCGCCGGCCCCGTGCTGGGCGTCTTCTCCACCGGGCCCGAGGTCCGGGTCGCCTGGCAGAACGTCGTCACGGAGATCATCGGCACCGTCGTGCTGGTGCTCGCCGTGCTCACCCAGGGCCTGAACGACAAGGGCAACGGCCTGGGCAACCTCGGGGCCCTGATCACCGCGCTCGTGGTGGTCTCCATCGGCCTCTCCCTCGGCGGCCCGACGGGCTACGCGATCAACCCGGCCCGTGACCTCGGTCCGCGCATCGTGCACGCCCTGCTGCCGCTGCCCAACAAGGGCGGCTCCGACTGGGGCTACGCCTGGGTCCCCGTGGTGGGTCCGCTGATCGGCGGCGCCATCGCGGCAGGCATCTACAACGTCGCATTCGCCTAGAGATCCTTTGCGCTTTCGCGAAACTCTCAGCACGCGCCGTACGTAAAGCCCCATAAACCCGGAATTACCAGGAGCTCACAGTGACCGACGCGCACACCGCCGGCCCCTTCATCGCCGCCATCGACCAGGGCACCACCTCTTCCCGATGCATCGTCTTCGACCGCGACGGCCGGATCGTCTCCGTCGACCAGAAGGAACACGAGCAGATCTTCCCGAAGCCGGGCTGGGTCGAGCACAACGCCACCGAGATCTGGACCAACGTCCAGGAGGTCGTCGCCGGAGCCATCGAGAAGGCCGGCATCACCCGTGACGACATCAAGGCCATCGGCATCACCAACCAGCGCGAGACGACCGTGCTGTGGGACAGGAACACCGGTGAGCCCGTCCACAACGCCATCGTCTGGCAGGACACCCGCACCGACGCCCTGTGCCGCGAGCTCGGCCGCAACGTCGGCCAGGACCGCTTCCGCCGCGAGACGGGCCTCCCCCTCGCCTCCTACTTCGCCGGTCCGAAGGCCCGCTGGCTGCTCGACAACGTCGACGGGCTGAAGGAGCGCGCCGAGGCGGGCGACATCCTCTTCGGCACCATGGACAGCTGGGTCATCTGGAACCTGACCGGCGGTACCGACGGCGGCAAGCACGTCACGGACGTCACCAACGCGTCCCGCACGATGCTGATGAACCTCCACACCATGGAGTGGGACGACAAGATCTGCGAGTCGATCGGCGTCCCGAAGCAGATCCTCCCCGAGATCCGCTCCTCCGCCGAGGTCTACGGCGAGATCACCGGCGGCAAGCTGGGCGACCTGCTCGGCGGCATCCCCGTCGCCTCCGCGCTCGGTGACCAGCAGGCGGCCCTGTTCGGCCAGACCTGTTTCGCCGAGGGCGAGACCAAGTCGACGTACGGCACCGGCACCTTCATGGTGATGAACACCGGTGACAAGATCATCAACTCGTACAGCGGCCTGCTGACCACCGTCGGCTACAAGATCGGCGACCAGGACACGGTCTACGCCCTGGAGGGCTCGATCGCCGTCACCGGCTCGCTGGTGCAGTGGATGCGCGACCAGATGGGCCTGATCTCCACGGCCGCCGAGATCGAGACGCTCGCACTGTCCGTGGAGGACAACGGCGGTGCCTACTTCGTCCCGGCCTTCTCCGGCCTGTTCGCCCCGTACTGGCGCTCCGACGCCCGCGGTGTGATCGCCGGCCTGACCCGGTACGTCACCAAGGCGCACCTGGCGCGTGCCGTCCTGGAGGCCACCGCCTGGCAGACCCGCGAGATCGCCGACGCCATGACGAAGGACTCCGGCGTCGAGCTGGCCGCCCTGAAGGTCGACGGCGGCATGACCTCCAACAACCTGCTGATGCAGACCCTCGCCGACTTCGTGGACGCCCCCGTGGTGCGCCCGATGGTCGCCGAGACCACCTGCCTCGGCGCCGCCTACGCCGCCGGTCTCGCCGTCGGCTTCTGGAACAGCACCGACGACCTGCGCGCCAACTGGCGCCGGGCCGCCGAGTGGACCCCCCGCATGGACGCGGACACCCGCGCCCGTGAGTACAAGAGCTGGCTCAAGGCCGTCGAGCGGACCATGGGCTGGCTCGAGGACGAGGAGTAAGAAACCGCATGACCAGTCAGTCCACCCTGCAGTCCGTGCCTGCCCTGGGGACCCACCCGGCCTCCGGCTCGAACCCGAGCCGAGCCGAGACCAGGGAGCAGCTCGCCAAGGCGTCGTACGACCTCCTCGTGATCGGCGGCGGCATCCTGGGCATCTCCACCGCCTGGCACGCCGCGCAGTCCGGCCTCAGGGTGGCTCTGGTCGACGCCGGCGACTTCGCCGGTGCCACGTCCTCCGCCTCCTCCAAGCTGCTCCACGGCGGTCTGCGCTACCTGCAGACCGGCGCGGTGAAGCTGGTGGCGGAGAACCACTTCGAGCGCCGTGCGGTCTCCCGCCAGGTGGCCCCCCACCTGGCGAACCCGCTCACCTTCTACCTCCCCGTCTACAAGGGCGGGCCGCACGGCGCGGCGAAGCTCGGGGCGGGCGTCTTCGCCTACTCCGCGCTCTCCGCGTTCGGTGACGGCGTCGGGCACCTGCTCTCCCCCGCCAAGGCGGCACAGGACGTGCCCGAGCTGCGCACCGAGAACCTCAAGGCCGTGGCCGTGTACGGCGACGACCAGATGAACGACGCGCGCATGGCGCTGATGACGGTCCGCGGGGCCGTCGAGGCGGGCGCGGTCGTCCTCAACCACGCCGAGGTCACCGGCCTGCGCTTCACCAAGGGCCGGGTCACGGGCGCCGAGCTCAAGGACCGGCTGTCCGGTGACGAGTTCGGCGTCAACGCCCGGCTGGTGCTGAACGCGACCGGCCCCTGGGTCGACCACCTGCGCAAGATGGAGAACCCGAACGCGGCGCCGTCCATCCGCCTGTCGAAGGGCGCGCACCTGGTCCTGAAGCGCACCTCCCCGTGGAAGGCCGCGCTCGCCACCCCGATCGACAAGTACCGCATCACCTTCGCCCTGCCCTGGGAGGACATGCTGCTGCTCGGCACCACCGACGAGGTGTTCGAGGGCGACCCGGCGGACGTCTCGGTCACCGAGCAGGACATAACCCAGATCCTCGACGAGGCCGCCTTCTCGGTTCGCGATCAGCAGCTCAGCCGCGATCTGATCACGTACTCGTTCGCCGGACTGCGCGTGCTGCCGGGCGGCCCCGGCGACACCGCCAAGGCCAAGCGCGAGACGGTCGTCACCGAGGGCCGGGGCGGCATGCTGTCCGTCGCGGGCGGCAAGTGGACCACCTTCCGCCACATCGGCCGCACGATCATGAAGAAGCTGGAGACGCTGCCCGGCCACCCGCTCGGCGACGACTTCGAGCCGATCAGCTCCCTGCCGAAGAGGCTGCCGCTGCCCGGCATCGCCAACCCGCGCGCGGTCGCCCACCGGCTGCTGACCGACCGCCCGGCGCCCGGCCCGCGCATGGCGGCCGACACCGCCAGGCACCTGGCCACGCATTACGGCTCACTGGCCTTCGACATCGCCCGCCTGGCCAACGAGAGCCCGGAGCTCGCCGAGCGCGTCCACCCGGACGCCCCGGAGATCTGGGCGCAGGTCGTCTGGGCCCGGGACCACGAGTGGGCCGAGACGCAGGACGACGTGCTGCGCCGCCGCACGACGCTGACCATCCGCGGCCTGGCCACGGACGATGTCCGCGCCAAGGTGCAGGATCTGCTCGACAAGAAGTAGGCACGCCCGGGGGATCCCGTTGCCGGGAGGGGCGGCTCCACGCCGACGGAGCCGCCCCTTCCGCGTTCCCGACCCCCATAATGACCTGATACGTCGGAGGTCTTGAGCGACAGGGAGGCCGGCCATGGCAGTCACCGACGAGGCGATCGAGAAGATCAAGGGCATGATCGTCTCCGGCGCGCTGCGGCCGGGCGACCGGCTGCCCAAGGAGAGCGAACTCGCCGCCGACCTCGGCCTGTCCCGCAACTCCCTGCGGGAGGCCGTACGCGCCCTGTCCCTCATCCGGATCCTGGACGTCCGGCAGGGCGACGGCACGTACGTCACCAGTCTCGATCCGCAACTCCTGCTGGAGGCCCTGAGCTTCGTCGTGGACTTCCACCGCGACGACACGGTCCTGGAGTTCCTGGCCGTACGCCGCATCCTGGAGCCCGCCGCCACGGCCATGGCGGCGCTGCGGATCAGCGAGCAGCAACTGGACGCGCTGACGGCCCAGCTGGACAAGCTCGGCGACGCCCCGTCCGTGGAGGACCTCGTCGCCTGCGATCTCGAGTTCCACCGGGGCATCGTGCAGAGCTCGGGCAACTCCGTGCTGTGCTCGCTGCTCGACGGGCTGTCGGGCCCGACCACCCGGGCCCGGATCTGGCGCGGCCTGACCCAGGAGGACGCCGTCGGCCGCACCCTGCGCGAGCACCGGGCGATCCTCGCGGCCCTGCGGGACCGGGACGCCGAGGCGGCGCGTTCCTGGGCGACGGTGCACATCGCGAGCGTGGAGCAGTGGCTGCGCTCCACGCTGTGACCAGGACCTCACGGACGGCTCGGACGAGCCCGGTGTGTTCAGGGGCGGATCGCGGGGCAGTGATGGGGTCACTCCCCCTGCGAGGGGGCTGCGGGCGCCCCCTTGGCACGCCGTAAGGTTGGGGGGTACGCGAGGGCACGTCGGAAGGAGGCGCTGGGTGATCGAGCTCGAGGGGGTTCCCGAGCTGATCGACCCGGTCATGGTGGCCGCGTTCGAAGGCTGGAACGATGCCGGCGACGCCGCCTCCACCGCGGTCGCGCATCTGGACAGGGAGTGGAAGGGCGAGGTCTTCGCGGCGCTGGACGCCGAGGACTACTACGACTTCCAGGTCAACCGTCCCACGGTGTTCCTGGAAGCCGGCGTCCGCAAGATCACGTGGCCGACGACAAGGCTGTCGGTGGTCCGGGTGGGCGGGGAGAAGCCACGCGACCTGGTCCTCGTCCGGGGCATCGAACCGTCCATGCGATGGCGGTCGTTCTGCAACGAACTGCTCGGCTTCGCGCACGAACTCGGCGTGGAACTGGTGGTCGTCCTGGGCGCCCTGCTCGGTGACACCCCGCACACCCGTCCGGTTCCGATCAGCGGGACGACGTCCGACCCGGACCTGGCCCGCCGGATGGACCTGGAGGAGACCAAGTACGAGGGGCCCACGGGCATCGTCGGCGTCCTCCAGGAGGCCTGCACGCACGCGGGGGTACCGGCGGTGTCCCTGTGGGCGGCCGTACCGCACTACGTCTCGCAGCCGCCGAACCCGAAGGCCACGCTGGCCCTGCTGAACCGGCTGGAGGACCTGATCGACGTGCGCATCCCGCTGGGCGAACTGCCCGAGGACGCGCGTGCCTGGCAGGTCGGCGTGGACCAGCTGGCCGCCGAGGACAGCGAGGTCGCCGAGTACGTCCAGTCGCTGGAGGAGGCCCGGGACACCGCCGAGCTGCCGGAGGCGTCGGGCGAGGCGATCGCCCGGGAGTTCGAGCGCTATCTCCGCCGCCGCGACGGCGGCGGACCGCCCTCCTCCGGCGGCCACGCCACGGCGGACGGCAGCGACAGCACGTCGTACCTGCGGGACAACCCCAGCGGCCGCACCCGCCCGCCGAAGCCGCCCAAGCCGGGTACGGACGACGAGGAGTCGTCGGAGGACTGAAGGCCGGCCTCGCCCACCGCGGGTCTCCCTACGCCGGGCTGCGGCGAGCGGGCGCCGCGGAGTGCTGCCGCAGCCCGTCGCCGCCTGCCGGAGCCTTACGGCAGCACTCGCCCCATGCCCATCTACTCAACGGCGAGCGGCCGGCAGGCACGCCCAGAGCCCGTCCAGCCTGCCGGGGCCCAACCACGGCACGTCGCCGCCGCCCCACCGCCGATGACAACGAGCAGCCCGGAGACGCGAACGAAGCCCGCACGGCCTCCGGCGTTCCACTGCCGCGAGTGGGCCGGCCGGGGTGGGCCGGGGCACGCCCGCAGCCCTGGTCGCCTGCCAGGGCCCCATCCCCAGCGCCTCGCCACGCAGCGCCTGGCCACCCGCGTCGGCGACGGCAAGCGGGCGCCCCGGAGCGCGCCCCGCAGACCCTCACCGCCTGCTGGAACCCCGCGGCAGCACCACAACCCCCGCACGCCAAAGGGGGCGTCTCCCGCTCGGGATGCGCCCCCTCTGTCTGTTGTCGGTTACAGCGCGACGCCGAGCAGCGCGTCCACCGCGCGGGAGACCACCCCGGGGGCGCCCTCGTCCGTGCCGCCGTGCTGCTCCTGCTGAGCGGTCCAGCGGTCGACCGCGGTGAGTGCGGCCGGGGCGTCCAGGTCGTTCGCGAGGGCCTCGCGGATCTCGTCCACGAGCGCCTCCGCCGGCGGCCCGTCGGGCCGGGACACGGCGGCCCGCCAGCGGCCGAGCCGGGTCACGGCGTCCTGGAGGACCTGGTCGGTCCACTCCCAGTCGGCGCGGTAGTGGTGGGAGAGCAGCGCGAGCCGGATGGCGGCCGGGTCCACGCCGTCGCGCCGGAGCTTGGAGACGAAGACCAGGTTGCCCTTGGACTTGGACATCTTCTCGCCGTCGAGGGCCACCATGCCGGCGTGCACGTACGCCTTGGCCATGGGGAACTCGCCGGTGAGGGCCTGGGCGTGCGAGGCGCCCATCTCGTGGTGCGGGAAGGCCAGGTCGGAGCCGCCGCCCTGGATGTCGAAGCCCATGCCGAGGTGGTCGAGGGCGATGGCCACGCACTCGATGTGCCAGCCGGGCCGTCCGCGCCCGAGCGAACCGCCGTCCCAGCTGGGCTCGCCCTCCCGGGCCGCCATCCACAGCATCGGGTCGAGCGGGTTCTTCTTGCCCGGCCGGTCCGGGTCGCCGCCGCGCTCGGCGGACAGCAGCCGCATCGCCGCGGCGTCCAGCCCGGAGACCTTGCCGAAGTGCGGGTCGGACTCGACCGAGAAGTACACGTCGCCTTCGAGTTCGTACGCCGCGCCCATGTCCCGCAGCCGCTCGACGAGCGGGACGATCCCGGGTATCGACTCGACGGCGCCTATGTACTGCCGCGGCGGCAGCATCCGCAGGGCCGTCATGTCCTCGCGGAAGAGGGCCGTCTCCTGCTCGGCGAGCGCGGCCCAGTCGATGCCGTCGCGCTGCGCCCGCTCCAGGAGCGGGTCGTCGACGTCGGTGACGTTCTGGACGTAATGAACCTGCCGCTTGGTGTCGAGCCACACCCGCTGCACGAGGTCGAACGCGTTGTAGGTCGCCGCGTGACCTATGTGCGTGGCGTCATACGGGGTGATGCCGCAGACGTAGATACGGGCGACGGGACCGGGGTCGAGGATGACCAGACCGCCGGTCGCGGTGTCGTGGATCCTCAGGTCGCGGCCCTGACCAGGCAGGGCGGGGACCTCGGAAGCGGGCCAGGCATGCATGCCTTGAGCCTAACCGGACTGAAGTTCCATATACGAATGGGAGCGGCCGGACGGCCGAGAAGGCGTTCTTGCGGTGAACCGGCGGCTGTGCTGCTACACGGGCGGCCATGGAATCGCCGGCCACTCCCCGCTCGGCTCCGGATGCTTCCCCGAGGCGAGCAGCGCGCCGACCCGCGCGCGCGTGGCGTCGATCTCCGCGCCGGTGATCAGCGGCTGGAGCCGGGCGGCGAGGTTACCGCCCTCCGCCAGGTCCTTCCTGAGGCCTTCGAGGACGTCGACGGCCTCCCGTTTGAGGGGCTCCCCCGCCCACCCCCACAGCAGGGTCCGCAGCTTGTTCTCGACGTTGAAGGTGACCCCGTGGTCGATCCCGTACAGCCGCCCCTCGCCGGTGGGCAGCAGGTGCCCGCCCTTGCGGTCGGCGTTGTTGAGCACGGCGTCCAGCACCGCGAGCCGCCGCAGCCGCTCGTCGTCCGCGTGCACGAGGAGCGCAGTGCGGCCCTCGCCGACCTCTGCGAAGCCGATGGCCTTCCAGCCCGGCTCCGGTTCCTCCCCGTCGACCAGCGCGAGCAACTCCGCCTCCGGCGCCGCCTCGACCCACAACTGGCACATGCCCTCGCCGTAGGGGCCGTCGCGCAGCACGGTGGGCGGGACCAGACCCCAGCCGGTCGCCTCGGAGACCTCGTACGCGGCGACCTCGCGCTGGGCGAGCGTCCCGTCGGGGAAGTCCCACAGGGGCCTCTCCCCGGCGACCGGCTTGTAGATGCAGGCCGCGTCCCGGCCGTCGTGGGACACCGTGCAGTACAGGGCCGCGTTGGACGCCTCACGGATGCGTCCGCGCACGGTGAGTTCGCCCCGGGCGAGCAGTTCGGCGGCGTCCGAAGGAGGTGTCACGCTCCGCGGCGGTATCCGTTCTGGCGCGGACATACGTGTCCTTCCGGGTCGAGCGGGAGGCTGCACAGCGGGCACGGCGGCCGCCCGGCGTTGACGATGTCGAGGGCGCGCTTGGCGAAGGCCCTCGCCTGCGCGCCGGTGAGCCGCACCCGCAGCATCGGGGGCCCGTTCTCCTCGTCCTGGAGCAGCCGTTCCTCGGCCTCGGCGAGGTCCTCCTCGGTGTCGGCGTCGAGCTCGACGAGCGCCTGCGCCTCGACGATCATCAGCTGCTCCTCGCCGTCCCAGGCGAGCGCCATGGTGCCGACCCGGAACTCCTCCTCGATGGGGGTGTCCAGCGGAGCGGTGTCGGTGATCTCCGACGGTGCGACGGCGGGGACGGCGGCGCTGCCTCCGCTACGGCGTACGACCTCGTCGAGCAGTTCGTCCATGCGTTCGGCGAGTGCGGCGACCTGGGTCTTCTCCAGGGCCACGCTGGTCACCCGGGAGCCGGCGGTGGCCTGGAGGAAGAACGAACGGCGCCCGGGCAGTCCGACCGTGCCGGCCACGAAACGCTCCGGATGGTCGTAGAGGAACACCTGACGGGACACGTCCTGTCTCCATTGGAATCGTGGGGGCCGTGTGGCCACGGCACTGCTGCGACCGCTTCACCCTACTGCGGCCGACGATCACGGTGCGCCCGCACCACCCCCGACGGGGGCCTCGTCGCCCGGCGGTTCCTCGCGCGGCACCAGGGACGTGAAGTCGCCCGTGTCGCCGAGGCGGACGAGAAACGGTCGCAGTCGTGTGTAGCGGATCGCGGTGATGGAACACGGTTCAACGGAAATCCGCTGGAAGAGGTCCAGATGAAGTCCGAGTGCGTCCGCGACGAGCGACTTGATGATGTCGCCGTGCGAGCACATGAGGTAGACGGCGTCGGCGCCGTGGTCGCGCTCCACGCGCGCGTTCCACTCGCGTACGGCCTCGGCGGCGCGGGTCTGCATGGCCCGCATGGACTCCCCGCCGGGGAACGCCGCCGCGGAGGGGTGCGCCTGCACGACCTCCATCAGGGGCTGGTCCTTGAGCTCGTCGAGCTTGCGTCCCGACCAGTCGCCGTAGTGGCACTCGCCGATGCGCTCGTCGGTGTTCGGGGTGAGTTCCGGCCGGGCCTGGAGGAGGGGCCGGATCGTCTCCTGGCAGCGCTGGAGCGGGCTGGTGACGATCTCGGCGAGCGGCAGCTCGGCGAGCCGCCCGGGCAGCGCGGCGGCCTGTGCCGCGCCGCGTTCGTCGAGGGCGACACCGGGCGTCCAGCCGGCGAGCAGTCCCTCGGTGTTGGCGGTGGAACGTCCGTGCCGGACCAGGATCAACGTGGGCATGCGGTCCAGCGTAGGCGCACGCGCGCGTACGGTGTCCTTCGAGTGACGGGAGAGTCTTTTCGTGATCGTCGACTGTGCCATCTACCGCGACGGACACCGGTCGGAAGGGCCGGAGGACTTCTCCGACGCCCTGAGTGAGGCCCGTGCGGCGGGCGGTTTCGTGTGGATCGGGCTGCACGAGCCGACGGAGCGCGAATTCGACCATGTGACCCAGGAGTTCGGGCTGCATCCACTGGCCGTCGAGGACGCCCTCAAGGCCCACCAGCGGCCCAAGCTGGAGGTGTACGACGACTCGCTCTTCGTGGTGCTCAAGCCGGTGACGTACGAGCCGCAGACCGACACCGTCTCGGCCGGCGAGCTCATGATCTTCCTGGGCGACTCGTTCGTCGTGACCGTCCGGCACGGCGATGGCGGCCCGCTGAAGGCCGTACGGCAGCGGCTGGAGCACGAGCCGGACCTGCTGGGCAACGGCCCCACCTCCGTGCTCTACGCGGTCGCCGACGCCGCCGTCGACCACTACCTGGACGTCGCGATGGAGTTGCAGGCCGACCTGGAGGGGCTGGAGGCGGAGGTCTTCTCCCCGGACGACGGGGGCTCGCGGCACACCGCGTCCCGGATCTACAACTTCAAACGGCAGGTCCTGGAGTTCCGCCGGGCGACCGGACCGCTGGCCCTGCCGATGAGCCGGCTGGCGGGCACGGCGCCGTCCGGCGTGGCGGTGCCGTTCGTGGACGACCGGGCGCGGCCGTTCTTCCGGGACGTGAGCGACCACCTCACGCGCGTGAACGAGTCCGTGGAGAACCTGGACCGGCTGGTGTCGGACATCCTCTCCGCGCATCTGGCGCAGATGAGCGTCCGGCAGAACGACGACATGCGCAAGATCTCCGCGTGGGCGGCCATGGCCGCGATCCCGACGATGGTCGCGGGGATCTACGGCATGAACTTCGATCACATGCCAGAGCTGCGCTGGGAGTGGTCCTACCCGGTGCTGATCGTGGTCATGGCGGTTCTCGAGGTGCTGGTGTTCCGGCTGTTCAAGCGCCGGGGCTGGTTGTAGCGGGGACGGCTCAGGCGAACTCGGGTGCCGGGGACGCGGGTCCGCCGAGGGCGTCGCGGTGCTCGGGCATCCTCAGCGACACCATCCGGCGCCAGCCGCCCAGCCGTTCGTACGCGTACAGCGCGTGGATGCCCGCCGCTAGCACCGCCGACTTGGCCCTGGACCAGCCGAGGATGCGGCCCATGTTCGCCATGACCGCGAGGCTGACGTCCCGGTAGATCCGGATCTCGGCGAGCGCGCACTCGCGCAGGGTCCGCTGGATGGCCCGGCCGTGGCCCGCGTGGGCGAAGCGCAGCAGTTCCTCGTGGCAGTAGGCGAGGTGGTTGTCCTCGTCGTGGGAGATCTGCCGGACCGCGCGGCCGATGTCGGGGTCGTCGGCGAAGTGCTTGCGGAGGAGTTCCATCTGCTCGGAGGCGCGCTGTTCGGTGACCCTGCTGTGCGAGAGGTAGGTGACGATGTCCTGGACCGTGAGCCGCTCGTCGCGCTTGAGGTGCTCGTGCGCGAGGCCGATGCCGTTCTTCTCCAGGAGCATGGTGTAGTCGGTCTCCGGCGGGACCGGGACGGGGTCGAGGCCGCGCTTCTTCAGCAGGGCGTTGAAGATCCGGCCGTGCTTGTCCTCGTCGGCGCCGTGCCGGGTGATCTTGGGGGCGAGTTCCCGCTGGCTGTCGGGGACGAGCGCGGCGATCCGGGCGTTCTCCCAGCCTCCCTGGGACTCACCGCTCGCGGCGATGGAACAGAACAGGGCGAAGGACTCGTCGTTGGCGAGGATCTCCTGGAACACACTCTTGGCCGAAAGCATCGTGAGCACCTCTCCCGCGCTCGCGCGCGTGCTGCGTGACTCCGCAGGATTCCGCCGAGAACGAGTCAAGTGCGGGGCGACAGGTGGTGCAACAGGTACGCCGGACATGTCCGCCGAACGGAGGACACGGGAGACCGGCGCCGCTGTAGGCGGTCGTGCCTCCGGAGCGAGGGAGATCCCGGCGTAACCGCCGGGGGGCGCGCGGCGTTGTTCCGCGTGACGGCCGTGGCGGGGAAGACCCCCGAGCCCCCACCACGGCCGCAGACAACTCCGCCGGGTCAGGCGAGCCCGGCGCGCTCCAGGGCCTGCGTGCCGGCGCGGAGGGACGCGAGCCGCTCGTCGAGCGTGAAGCCCGCCGGGGCGAGGCTCAGGGTGGTGACGCCGGCCTCCGCGTAGGCCTTCATCCGGTCCGCGATCCGGTCGACGGAACCGAGCAGCGTGGTCTTGTCGATCAGCTCGTGCGGTACGGCGGCCGCGGCGCCCTGCTTGTCGCCGGACAGGTACTTGCCCTGGATCTCGGCGGCCTCCTTCTCGTAGCCCATGCGCTGCGCGAGCTGGTTGTAGAAGTTCTGCTTGGGGCTGCCCATGCCGCCGACGTACAGCGCGGTGTAGGGGCGGAAGGTGTCGGCGAGCGCGGCGACGTCCTTGTCGTCCCCGACGGCGAGCGGGACGGTCGGGCAGACGTCGAACCCGTCGAGCGTCTTGCCGGCCTTCTCACGCCCGGCGCGGAGGTACTTGATCGTGGTCTCTTCGAGGTGGTCGGCCGAGGGGAAGATGAGGAGCGCCCCGTCGGCGATCTCGCCGGTCTGCTCCAGGTTCTTCGGGCCGATCGCGGCGATGTACAGCGGGATGTGCTCGCGCTGCGGGTGCACGGTCAGCTTGATGGGCTTGCCCGGGCCGCCCGGCAGGGGAAGCGTCCAGTGCTGCCCCTCGTAGGACAGGCGCTCGCGCGTCATGGCCTTGCGGACGATCTCGACGTACTCACGCGTGCGTGCCAGCGGCTTGTCGAACTTGACGCCGTACCAGCCTTCGGAGACCTGCGGGCCGGAGACGCCGAGGCCGAGGCGGAAGCGGCCGCCGGAGAGGGAGTCGAGGGTGGCCGCCGTCATGGCGGTCATCGCAGGCTGGCGGGCCGGGATCTGGAAGATGGCGGAGCCGACGTCGATGCGTTCGGTCTGGGCGGCGACCCAGGTCAGTACGGTGGCGGCGTCGGAGCCGTAGGCCTCGGCGGCCCAGCAGACGGCGTATCCGAGCCGGTCGGCCTCCTGGGCGACGGCCAGATTGTCCGCGTCCATTCCGGCACCCCAGTAGCCGAGGTTGATACCGAGCTGCATGCCGAATCCCCTTACCGATCAGTAACGTGCACGTGCGGAGACCTTAGCGCGCGGCTCGATCGGGGCCTAGCCGTGGGCGGTCGTGCCCGGCAACTCGCGGCCGGCCCCCGGAAATCGGCTGTCCACAGCCCCCCACACGGAAGGCTCTGGCCAGTAATCTCGGCGTTCATGGAGCAGAGGCATCTCGGCCGCACCGGCCTGCGTGTGTCCCGGATCGGGCTCGGCACCCTGACCTGGGGACGGGACACCGACGAGCACGACGCCGCGGACCTGATGAAGACGTTCTGGGAAGCGGGCGGGACCCTCGTCGACACCGCGGACGTGTACGGCGACGGAGAGGCCGAGTACCTGCTCGGCAGGCTCATGGACGGCCTCGTGGCCCGCCGGGACCTGGTCATCTCGACCAAGGCAGGGAGCGTGCCGGACCCCGACCGCCGCTTCGACACCTCCCGCGGCCATCTGCTCTCCGCGCTGGACGCCTCGCTCTCCCGGCTCGGCACCGACTACGTCGATCTGTGGCACGTCCACGCCTTCGACCCGGACACCCCGCTGGAGGAGACCCTCCAGGCCCTCGACCTCGCGGTCGCGAGCGGGCGTGCCCGCTACGCCGCCGTCTCCAACTTCTGCGGCTGGCAGCTGGCCAAGGCCGCGACCTGGCAGCTGGCGGCCCCCGGCACCCGGACCCGGCTGGCGGCCACGCAGCTGGAGTACTCGCTGCTCCAGCGGGGCGTCGAGCGCGAGGTGCTGCCCGCGGCGCTGGACCTGGGCATCGGGCTGCTGCCGTCCTCGCCGCTGGGGCGCGGTGTGCTGACGGGCAAGTACCGGGGCGACACGACGCCGCCGGACTCGCGCGGTGCCTCGGAGCACCTCGCGCCGTTCGTCGCGCCCTATCTGGACGACACGGCGAGGCGCATCGTGGACGCCGTGACGACCGCGGCCGACGGTCTCGCGGTGACGCCGCTCCAGGTGGCGCTGGCCTGGGTCCGCGACCGGCCGGGGGTGACCGCGCCCATTGTCGGCGCGCGCAACGCGCAGCAGCTCACGGCGGCATTGTCAGTGGAGACCCTTAGTCTTCCTGACGAGATCTGCCGGGCGCTCGACGACGTGTCGGCGCCCGTGCACCGCTATCCCGATCACGACTGGAGCACGCTGTGAGCACGGAGCCGGAGACCACGGAGGACGCCGAGCCGGGGACGCCGACCGGTGGTGCGGAGACCGAGGCTACCGAGGAGGGCGCGGCCGGTTCCGGTGAGGTGCCCGAGACCGAGGCGACCGAAGGTGAGGCGCCCGCAGCCGAGGGGACCGAAGGGGACCCGGCCGCTTCCGGTGAGGTGTCCGCGGCCGAGGCCGAGCTGCGGGCCCAGCGCGCCGAGCGGGAGCGCATCGAGCAGCGCAAGGCCGAGAAGAAGGCACGGATCGAGGCCGGCACCAAGCTGAGCGGGAAGGCCGCCGACCTGCTCGCGGCCGTACGGGCCGTGGAGAGCGGCGAGAAGCCGGCCGCCACGGTGTTCGAAGAGCCGGAGCCCGCCCCCCGGCGCTCCGCCCCGGAGCCGGTACGACGGCCGCAGCCGGTGGCGGCCGAGTCCGTCGCCGCGTCGGCGGCTCCCGCGCCGGCGGCGGTGCAGGCCGTGCGGCAGGTGCTCGGCGCGGGCGGAGCCCCCGAGACGCTCGCGCCGCAGGTGGCCGCGGCCCTGGGCGAGGGAGCGGACGAACTGCTGCGCGCGGACCCCTGGCAGTTGCTGCGGGTCACCGGTGTGCGGCCCGAGCAGGCCGACGGGTTCGCGCGAGCCCTGCTCGGCGCCGAGTGCGGGCCGGACGACGGGCGGCGGGGCCGGGCCGTCACCGTCTGGCTCCTTGAGCAGGCGGCGCTGGCCGGGCACACCGCCCTGGAGATGTCGGCGCTCCTGGCGGCCCTGGCCCAGCGGGGCGTGCCGGACCCCGACAGCGCGGTGCAGGACGCGATCGCGGAGGGTGATGCCCTGGTCTTCCAGGACGCCCTGGAGGACACCGGTGCCGCGCCGGCCCGGACCGAGGAGGAGGGCACGGAGGAGGACGAGGAGCGTCCGGTCCGTGTCCTGGCCGGCCTGGAGCGGTACGCGCTCGCGGAGGAGAGCCTGGCCGACGGCCTGGCCCGGCTCGTGAACTCGGTGCCCAAGCAGGACGGTTCGGCCGAGGACTGGGAGCGGGTCGCCGCCGCGGCCCAGGGGTCGACGGGTGAGCTGCTCCGGGCGGTCGCCGCTCATGGCCTGGTCCTGCACACCGGCGGCGAGGCCTCCCTGACGGAGCCCGCGGCACTGCTCACCGCCGCGCACGCCCTCGGCCTGCGTGCCTGGGCCGCCACCCACGGCCCGATCGGCCGCACCCGCTTCGCGGCCCTGCTGCAACGCTCCGGCACCGGGTCCGGCACCCCGTCCGCCGACGCTCGGTCCGCCGGCGCCCACGGGCCCGTCGCCACCGTCGCCGGACTGCTCTCCGGTGCCGAAGGACCTGGCCGGGACACCGACGGGGCGCTGGACCTCGATCTGCTGGTCGTGCTCGACGCGCCGCAGCTGGATGTCGAGACGGCCGCGCTGCTGACGGAGTCGCTGCCGGACGGGGCGCGGCTGGTGCTGGCCGGGGACCCGGGGGTGCTGTGGTCCGTGGGTCCGGGCCGGGTGTTCGCGGATCTGCTCGCGGCGCGGATCTGCCCGCAGGTCGCCTCCCGGCAGCCGGATCCCGGGCCGCTGGGCGAGCTGGTCTCCGGTATCGGCATCGGCGAGCTGAACCAGGTCGAGGCCCCCGGCAAGGAGGTCGTGATCGTGCCGGTTCGGGACGCGGGCGAGGCCGTGCACCGCACGGTTCAGCTCGTCGTGGACTCGGTGCCGCGGGCGATCGGCGTTCCGGCCGAGCAGACGCAGGTGATCACACCGGGGCACGGCGGCGCCGTCGGCACGCGTGCGCTCAACGCGGCGTTGAAGGAGCGGCTCAATCCGGGCCCGGGACGCTTCGGCGGCTTCGACCCCGGTGACCGGATCGTCTACTCCCCCGTGCCGGGCCGTGCGCTGACGGGCCGCGTGGTGAAGGCGGATGCCGAGGGGCTGCACCTGTCGTGCGAGGGCGAGGACGTCGTCGTACCGAAGGAGCGGGTGGAGCAGTCCGTGCGGCACGGCTGGGCGCTCACGGCGCACCAGGCGGTGGGGAGCCGGTGGCCCGCGGTGGTCGTGGTGCTGCCCGGCGATGCCGCGCAGGCCCTCAGCCGGCCGTGGGTGTACACGGCGTTCGGGCGGGCCGACCGCCATCTGTCCGTCGTGCACGGTGTGGAACAGGCGTTGGCCAGGGCCGTGGCCGAGGTTCCGGCGAAGCCCCGCACGACCCGGCTCCCGGTGCTGCTCGCTCCGCAGATCAGCGGCTGACGACGACGGCGGTGGTCACGGGCCGTCCCCGTGACCACCGCCGTCGGGTGGCCGACGCGTGCGCTCAGCGGCGGTCGGCGTCCAGCGGCTCCAGATCCTCGTCCTCGTCCAGATCGGTGGCGAGGTCCTCCACCAGCTCCTCCGGGTCGTCGTCATCGTCGTCGTCGATGCCGATCTCGTCGTCGAACACGGCACTGACGTCGAAGCGGCAGACCACGCTCTGCGGATCGACCTGCTCGAACGGCGCCTCCAGCCACTCGCCGGGGTCGGCCGGTTCCTCCGCCGCCGTCACCCAGAGCGTGGAGTCGCCCTCCTCCAGCCCGAACTCCTTGTGCCGGGAGGCGATCTCGTCGGGTTCGAACTCGCCGAAGAGGAGGCCCAGCGCACCATGGACCGTCCCGGAGGCGGCCGGGCCGTCCTCGCCCTCCGCGGACTCGATCCGCTGCGCCTGCGCGAGCAGCCGCTGCGGCTCCGCCACCGCGTAGTCGCGGCGGATCAGTACGCTCAGCGCGTTCGGTTCCTCGGGCCCGGTGTACGGGGGCAGCGCGTCCTCCGTACCGGGGATCTCGAAGGGTGTGACCTCGTCGTAACGGTCGTAGAGCAGTTCGTCGTACACCTCTGCGGCCGCGGCCAGCTGGTTGAACGCCTCGTAGACGGCCGGGTCGTCCTCCCCCGACCTGCGTTCGACCGCGGCCAGGTGGCGGTCGAGCGCGGTCTTGACCGCCTCGGCGGCGGCGCGTACCTCGGCAGCGGTGGGCTGCGCAGCATCAGACATAGTGCAGACGCTATCCGTACCAGGCCCCAGCCCGCACAATAGATGCGATGCCGGAATACGAATTTGTCGACGTGTACGTACCGCGCGGGGTCTCCCGCAAGGAGACGGCACGTCTGCTGACGGACCATGCCGAGTACGGACACTGGGAGTTGCACCGTCTGAGCCTGCTGCGCGACGGCAGCCGCAAGGTGCGGTTGCGCCGGCGGATCATCCGTCAGGTGCGGGCCACGTGGTGAGCTGAGACGGGGCACTGGAGAAGGCACACACGGGAGCGGGCCCCGCATCGGCGGGGCCCGCTCCGTTTTCCGTGGGCTGTCAGGCCTGTCCGGGGCTGTCAGGCCGAGGTGCGGGCCTTGCGGTAGAGGATCGAGCCCGCGAGCAGCGCGCCGGCGCCGGCCGGCAGGGCGAGGCCGAGCGGCAGGTCGCTGCCGGTGCTGGCGAGCTGCGCGTCGCCCTTGGGCTGGGTGACGAACTGGCCGCCCGGCTGGTTGCCGTGCGAGGAGCCGCCCGGCGTCTCGCTGTCCGCGCCGGGCGTCGCGCCCGGGGTACCGGGGTCGCCAGGGTTTCCGGGAGTGCCGGGGTCGCCAGGGTTTCCGGGAGTGCCGGGGTCGCCAGGGTTTCCGGGAGTGCCGGGGTCGCCCGGATCACCGGGGTTTCCGGGGTGGCCCGGGTTCCCGGGGTGGCCCGGGTTTCCGGGGTCGCCCGGGTTTCCGGGATCGCCCGGCTGTCCCGGGTTCCCGTTGCCGCCGCCGGGCGGGTTGCCGTGGTGCCCGCCGGAGCCGCCGTTCGCGCAGTCGTTGCCCGTGCTGGAGTTGCCGACGGCGACGACGTCGACGCTGTTGCCGCAGACGTTCACCGGCGCGTGGATCGGCGCCTCGACGTGGTTGCCCGAGCCGACGCCGGGCGAGTCACCGGCATGGCCGCCGGCGTGCGAGCCGCCGTGACCGCCTGAATCGCCGTATCCCCCCGACGACGGTCCACCGCCCTGGTTGGCGCACGAGTTGCCCACCGACGGGTTGAGGACACCGATCACATTGACCGTGTTCCCGCAGACGTTGACCGGCGCGTGCACCGGCGCCTGCACCGTGTTCCCGGACAGCACGCCGGGCGAGCCCGAGCCGGAGCCCTGCGCGCCCGAGTCGGCGTGAGCGGAGCCGCCCGCGGCGGCGATCACGCCGGTCGCGGCCGCCACGGTCATCAGACCCTTGCGGGTGACCTGTCGCATTCCTGAATACCTGCCTTCGGCCTGTCTCGAATTCTTCTCGAATTCCTCGAAAGAAGCGTTCGGTCCCAGAGCGCATGGCATGCGCTCCGGGACCGATGGCTCATAACTCCCCTCAAAGAGGGGGGAGCGTCACTTGTTGACGCAGGTGTTGCCGAAGGCGGGGTTCAGCAGCCCGATCACGGAGACCGTGTTGCCGCAGACGTTCACCGGGACGTGAACGGGCACCTGAATGACGTTGCCGGACACGACGCCCGGGGAGTGCACGGCGGCACCCTGGGCACCCGAGTCGGCGACGGCAAGGCCCGCGCCCGCGAGAACCAGACCACCGGTGGCAGCCGCAGCAGCGACGACCTTCTTGATCATTATTCCTCCTAGTTGGCAAAGCGACCTATCTTGCGATCGCATTACCTGTAACGAGGAGGGAGTAATGAGGCTACGAGCTTATGGTCGCATTCACCCTTCCCAGTCGATCTCGCACGCCCGACCGAATAGCGGTGTTTCGTATGGGCGGTTTCAGGACGCGTCGATGAACCGGTCGAGCACCCGCGCGCCGAACTTGAGGCCCTCCACCGGCACCCGCTCGTCCACGCCGTGGAACATGCCTGCGAAGTCCAGCTCCGGCGGCAGCTTCAGCGGCGCGAAGCCGAAGCCCCGGATGCCCAGGTCGTCGAAGGACTTCGCGTCCGTCCCGCCGGAGAGCATGTAGGGGATCGCCTTGGCGGTCGGGTCCTCGGCCAGCAGCGAGGACTGCATCGCCTCCACGAGCGCCCCGTCGAAGGTGGTCTCGACGGCCTTGTCGGCGTGGATGTCCTCGCGCCGCACCTTGGGGCCGAGGATGCGGTCGAGGTCGGCGAGGAACTCTTCCTCGTGCCCGGGCAGGAACCGTCCGTCGACGTGGGCGGTCGCCTCGCCCGGGATGACGTTGACCTTGTAACCGGCGCCGAGCTGCGTGGGGTTGGCCGTGTTGCTCAGCGTCGCGCCGATGAACTTGGCGATGCCGCCGAGCCTCACGAGGGTCGACTCCATGTCCTCCGGGTCGAGCTCGGTGCCGAGCGCGTCACCGAGCTCGTCGAGGAAGGCGCGGGTGGTCTTGGTGACCCGCACCGGGAACTTGTGCCGCCCCAGCCGCGCGACGGCCTCCGACAGCTCGGTGATCGCGTTGTCCCGGTGGATCATCGACCCGTGCCCGGCCGTGCCGGCCACGGTCAGCTTCATCCAGTGCATGCCCTTCTCGGCCGTCTGGATCAGGTACAGCCGCCGCTCCTCGCTCACGGTGAAGGAGAATCCGCCCACCTCACTGATCGCCTCGGTGACGCCCTCGAAGAGGTCCCGGTGGTTGTCGACGAGGTAACGGGCCCCGTACGTGCCGCCCGCCTCCTCGTCCGCGAGGAACGCGAGGACGATGTCGCGCGGGGGCTTGCGCCCGCTGCGCATCCGGTCCCGGACGACCGCGAGGGTCATCGCGTCCATGTCCTTCATGTCGACGGCACCGCGGCCCCACACGCAGCCGTCGGCGATCTCGCCGGAGAAGGGGTGGTGGGTCCAGTCGTCCGCGTTGGCCGGCACGACGTCCGTGTGGCCGTGGATGAGGAGCGCGGGCCGGGACCGGTCCTCGCCCTCGATCCGGGCCACCGTGGAGGCGCGGCCCGGGTGCGACTCGAAGATCTGCGGTTCGAGCCCCACCTCGGCGAGCTTCTCGGCGACGTACTCCGCCGCCTTGCGCTCGCCCGGACCCGAGTGGTCGCCGTAGTTGCTGGTGTCGATCTGGATCAGCTCGCGGCAGAGGTCCACGACCTCGTCCTCGCCGGTGACATTCCTGGCCGTGTCCGTCTCGCTCACGTGCTTCCTCCCGGTGTCACTGCTGGTGGGTCCCCCTCATCCTCCCTCTCCCCGGCCCGCGCCCCAAGACCGGTCCCGGCCCGTCACACGCCGTTCACGCCCGGCCGGGTGCGGGCGGGGGGTGATCGGCCACCCCTGAGAGCCTGGTAATGTTTACGTCGTCGCCGCGGGGAGAACCCGCGCGACAGACACCTTGTCCGGGTGGCGGAATGGCAGACGCGCTAGCTTGAGGTGCTAGTGCCCTTTATCGGGCGTGGGGGTTCAAGTCCCCCCTCGGACACAGATCGAAAAGCCCCTCTCACCGAGGGGCTTTTCGTCGTTTTCCGGGGAGGAAGGCCTCCCGCCGGGGGAATGTGGGCGACATCTCGCCAGGTCGGCAGAAGCACAGGTGGGAGCCGGGGCGCCGGACCTCCGGGGTGTCTCGCGTTCGCCTCCACGTGGCGGACATGACAGGGCGAAGTCACCCGACCACTAGAGTATTGGGCTTGTTCGCACCGGAACGGAACATCCCCAGGCAGACCTGCGGGCCCACCGGCGCCCCGGATGGTCCGGGTTCGAGACTTCGAGGATCCGATGGCCGCCCTGCACGACAGCCCTGACCTCACCGTGCTGGACCGGGAGCTGAGCACAGCCCCGAGCGACGTCGCCCGTTTCTCCGCCGGTCCCGCGGCCTCCCCCCGCACCCTGGTCGACATCTTCGAGGCATCCGTACGCGCGTACCCCGACGAGCCCGCACTCGACGACGGCCGCCGGCTGCTCACCTACCGCGCGCTGGCGGTCGAGGTGGAGCACCTGCGGCAGCGGCTGGCCGCCCTGGACGTCGGGCTCGGGGACCGCGTCGGTGTCCGGGTCCCGTCGGGCACCAACGACCTGTACGTGGCGATCCTCGCGGTGCTGGCCGCCGGCGCCGCGTACGTGCCCGTGGACGCCGAGGACCCCGACGAGCGGGCCGATCTGGTCTTCGGCGAGGCCGGGGTGCGGGCGGTCATCGGGGCCGGTCACGAGCTGACCGTCCAAGGTGCCGCCGGTCACACCGCCGCCCGGCCCGGTGCCGGGCACGACGCGTGGATCATCTTCACCTCCGGCTCCACCGGGAAGCCCAAGGGCGTGGCCGTCAGCCACCGCAGCGCCGCGGCCTTCGTGGACGCGGAGGCCGCCCTGTTCCTCACCGACGAGCCGATCGGGCCCGGTGACCGGGTCATGGCCGGGCTGTCCGTCGCCTTCGACGCGTCCTGCGAGGAGATGTGGCTGGCCTGGCGGTACGGCGCCTGTCTGGTGCCGGTGCCGCGCTCGCAGGTCAGGAGCGGCGCCGATCTCGGGCCCTGGCTGGTCGAGCAGGAGATCACGGTCGTGTCCACCGTGCCGACACTCGCCGCGCTGTGGGAGCCCGAGACCCTGAACGACGTACGGCTGCTGATCTTCGGCGGCGAGGCGTGCCCGCCCGAGCTGGCACAGCGGCTGGTGACCGAGGGGCGCGAGGTGTGGAACACCTACGGGCCGACCGAGGCCACCGTCGTGGCGTGCGCGTCGCTGTTGGGCGGCGAGGAGCCGATCCGGATCGGGCTGCCGCTGGACGGCTGGGAGCTGGCCGTCGTGGACGAGGCCGGAGAGCCCGTGCCGATGGGCGGCAGCGGACAGCTCGTGATCGGTGGGGTCGGGCTCGCCCGGTATCTCGACGCCGAGAAGGACGCGGAGAAGTACGCGCCACTTCCGTCGCTGGGCTGGGGGCGGGCGTACCGCAGCGGTGACCTGGTGCGGGCCGAGCCGGAGGGGCTGGTCTTCCTCGGGCGGGCCGACGAGCAGGTCAAGCTCGGTGGGCGCCGTATCGAGCTCGGCGAGGTGGACGCCGCCTTGCAGGCGCTTCCCGGTGTCGCCGGCGCGGCCGCCGCCGTGCGTACCGCTCGCAGTGGAAACCAGCTCCTCGTCGGGTACGTCGTCATCCAGGAAGGGTGGGACCAGGCCACCGCCGTCGAGAAGCTGCGTGCCGAACTGCCCGCCGCGCTCGTGCCGCTGCTCGCGCCGGTCGACGAGCTGCCCACCCGTACGTCCGGCAAGGTCGACCGGAACGCGCTGCCGTGGCCGCTGGAGGGCCTGGTCAGCGACGGCCCGGCCGAGGAGCTGTACGGGACCGAGGCGTGGCTCGCCGAGCAGTGGGGCGAGGTGCTCGGCATCCCGGTGGGCAGCGCCTCCGACGACTTCTTCGCCATCGGCGGGAGCAGCCTGGCCGCCGCCCAGCTGACGACGAGGCTGCGCACCCGCTACCCGAGCGCGGCGGTGCTGGACCTCTACCAGCATCCGACGCTGCGCAAGCTGGCCCGGCACCTGGAGGAGTCCGCGCAGGGCGACGGCTCCCGGCGGGTGGTCGAGCCGGTGCCGGCGCGGGCCGGGGTGGTGCAACTGCTGCTGCTCCTTCCGCTGTTCACACTGCTCGGGCTGCGCTGGATGGTGCCGCTGGCCGCCCTCGGGAACGTGCTGGGGGCGTACTCCTGGCTGCCGAGTGCTCCCTGGTGGGTCGTGGGTGCCGGGGCGTTGCTGTTCTTCAGTCCGCCGGGACGGCTGGCCATCGCCGCCGGTGGGGCGCGGCTGTTGCTGCGCGGGGTGACGCCGGGTCGCTACGCACGCGGTGGGAGTGTGCATCTGCGGCTGTGGACGGCCGAGCGGCTCGCCGAGTTCAGTGGCGCGGCCTCGCTCACCGGTTCCTGGCTGGAGAGGTACGCCCGGGCGCTCGGCGCCAGGGTCGGGTCCGACGTGGATCTGCACTCGCTGCCGCCGGTGACCGGGATGCTGAAGCTCGGGCGGGGTGCCGCCGTGGAGTCCGAGGTGGATCTGTCGGGCTACTGGCTGGACGGTGACCGGCTGGAGATCGGGCCGGTCAAGGTGGGTGCCGGTGCGGTGGTCGGGACGCGCAGCATGCTGTTCCCAGGTGCGCGCGTGGGCAAGCGGGCCGAGGTCGCGCCCGGTTCCGCCGTCGCCGGGCAGGTGCCCACCGGGCAGCGCTGGGCCGGGGCGCCCGCCGTGAAGCTCGGCAAGGCCAAGCGGAACTGGCCCAGGGAGCGGCCGGACAAGGGCGTGTTCTGGCGGGCGATGTACGGCGTCTCCGGGTTCGGGCTGAGGGCCCTGCCCCTGCTCGCCGGACTCGGCGCGCTCCTCACCGCCGGCCTGTTCGTGGCGCCCGGCGGCGGGCTCGGTGAGGCGCTGCGGGGCGCGGCGCTCGCGCTGGTGCCGGCGACCGTGGCCTTCGGCGCGGTGTACGCGCTGCTGCTGCTCGTCGCCGTACGGCTGCTGAGCCTCCGGCTGCGCGAGGGCACGCACCCGACGCACAGCAGGGTCGGCTGGCAGGCCTGGACGGTCACGCAACTGATGGACCAGTCCCGGGAGATGCTGTTCCCGCTGTACGCCGGGCTGGTCACGCCGGTGTGGCTGCGGCTGCTCGGGATGCGGATCGGGCGGGGCGCCGAGGTGTCGACGGTGCTCGCGCTGCCCAGCCTGACCACGGTGGGCGACGGCGCGTTCCTCGCGGACGACACGCTGACGGCGCCGTACGAGCTGGGCGGCGGGTGGATGCGGATCGGGCGCGCGCAGATCGGGCGCCGGGCGTTCCTCGGGAACTCGGGGATGACCGCGCCGGGGCGCAGCGTGCCGGACGGCGGGCTGGTCGGGGTGCTGTCGGCGACGCCGAAGAAGGCGAAGAAGGGCAGCTCGTACCTGGGTCTGCCGCCGGTGAAGCTGCCGCGCAACGCGGGCGGCGGCGACCAGAGCCGGACGTACGAGCCGCCCGCGCGGCTGCTGTGGGCGCGCGGCCTGGTGGAGTTGTGCCGGATCGTTCCGGTGCTGTGCTCGGCCGCGCTGGCGGTGCTGACGGTGGCGGCGCTGAGCGCGCTGGGTGGCTGGGCGTGGCCGTTGGCCGGGGTGGTGCTGCTGACGGTGGGGACTGCGGGGTGTGCTCTGTCCGTGGTCGCCAAGTGGCTGCTCGTGGGGCGGCACCGCAGTGGTGAGCACCCGCTGTGGAGCTCCTTCGTGTGGCGCAACGAGCTGGCCGACACGTTCGTCGAGGTGGTGGCGGTGCCGTGGCTGGCCGGGCGCGTGCCCGGTACGCCGCTGGTGACGCTGTGGCTGCGTGGGCTCGGTGCCCGGATCGGGCGGGGCGTGTGGGTGGAGAGCTACTGGCTGCCGGAGACCGACCTGGTCACGCTCGGCGAGGGGGCGACGGTGAACCGGGGCTGTGTGCTCCAGACCCACCTCTTCCACGACCGGATCTTGCGGACGGATACTGTGGTCCTCCGTGAGGGCGCCACTCTGGGCCCGGGCGGGATCGTCCTGCCCGGCAGCACCGTCGGGGCCCGCACCACGCTGGGTCCGGCGTCCCTGGTGATGGCCGCGGAGTCCGTGCCCGACGACACGCGCTGGCTGGGCAACCCGATCGAGGCATGGCGTCGCTAGGCGGGCCCCCCGTGGGGCCGGGGGCCGACGGACGTCGTACGAGCGCAGTGCAGGGAGCGGACGCAACAGTGGCGGTTCAGCAGTCAGTGGGTCAGGACCCGTACTTCCCGGGCAACGGTGACCGCCGGTACCGGGTGCACCGGTACGAGCTCACGCTGGACTACCGCCCGGCGCCGAACCGGCTGTCGGGAACCGCGCGGATCAACGCCATCGCGGGCCGTGGCCAGCTCACCGAGTTCCAGCTGAACCTCGCGGATTTCCGGGTGGGCCGGGTGCGGGTCGACGGCCGCGCGGCGCACTACACGCACCGGGGCGGCAAGCTGCGCGTCCGCCCCGCGAAGCCGCTGCGCACCGGTGCCGCGTTCACCGTCGAGGTGCAGTGGTCGGGGAACCCCCGGCCGGTGAGCAGCCCCTGGGGCGGCCTCGGCTGGGAGGAGTTGGAGGACGGGGCGCTGGTGGCGAGCCAGCCGGTCGGGGCGCCGTCGTGGTACCCGTGCAACGACCGGCCCGCCGACAAGGCCTCGTACCAGATCTCGGTCACGACGCCGTCGGCCTACGCGGTGGTGGCCGGTGGACGCCTGCTCACCCGCACGACGAAGGCCTCGACGACCACCTGGGTGTACGAGCAGGCGGCGCCGACCTCCAGCTATCTGGTGGGGCTGTCGATCGGGAAGTACCAGACCGTGCTGCTGGGCGACCCGGGCCCGGGCGGGGTGCCGCAGCACGGGCACATTCCGGCGCACCTGCTCCCCCGGTTCTCCCGGGACTTCGCGCGGCAGCCCGCGATGATGGAGTTGTTCCAGGAACTGTTCGGGCCGTACCCCTTCGACGAGTACGCGGTCGTCGTGACCGAGGAGGAGCTCGACGTCCCCGTCGAGGCACAGGGGTTGTCGCTGTTCGGGTCCAACCACGTGGACGGGGCGCGGGGTTCGGAGCGGCTGGTCGCGCACGAGCTGGCGCACCAGTGGTTCGGCAACAGCGTGTCCATCGCCGACTGGCGGCAGATCTGGCTGAACGAGGGGTTCGCGAAGTACGCCGAGTGGCTGTGGTCGGAGCGCTCGGGAGGCCGCGGCGCCCGGCAACTGGCCGCCGCCGCACACCGGTCGCTGTCCGCGCTGCCGCAGGACCTTCGCCTCGCCGATCCGGGGCGGAAGTCGATGTTCGACGACCGTCTCTACCAGCGCGGCGGGCTCACCCTGCACGCGGTGCGGTGCGCCCTGGGCGACGACGCGTTCTTCCGCATGCTGCGCGGGTGGGCGAGCCTGCACCGGGGCGGGGCGGTGACCACGGCGGCCTTCACCGCGCATGTGGCGCGGTTCGCTGACGAGCCGCTGGACGAGTTGTTCGACGCGTGGGTGTACGGGACGGCGCTGCCGCCACTGCCCTCGTCCGGGACGGACACGCCCTAGGACAATGACCGGTATGAGTACGCGTTCCTGCCCGTGCGGCCTCCTCGTGGCCTACGGCGACTGCTGCGGCCGCTATCACTCCGGCGCCGCCGCCCCGACCGCCGAGGCGCTGATGCGGTCGCGGTACAGCGCCTTCGTGAAGGGGGACGCCGGGTATCTGCTGCGGACCTGGCATCCGCGGACGCGGCCCGGGACGCTGGAGCTGGATCCGCGGATGCGGTGGACCGGGCTGGAGATCCTCGCGACGAGTGACGGGTCGGCGTTCCACTCCGCCGGGACGGTGGAGTTCCGGGCGTCGTACCGGGGCGGCTCGCTGCACGAGCGGAGCCGGTTCGAGCGGGTCGACGGGGCCTGGGTGTACGTCGACGGGGAGTTTCTGCCGTAGCGGGTGCTTGCGGAGACCCCTAGGGCGCCAGGATGTCGAGTTCCTGGAGGGCGCCGACCGTGATCTCGCGGGTCAGTTCCTCCGCGCGGACCGCGTCGCGCGCGCGGACCGCCTCGGCGACCTGGACGTGGAGGGTGACGGCGGCCGGGTCGGGGTCCTCGAACATCACGTCGTGGTGCGTGCGGCCGGCCAGGACCTCGGCGACGACGTCGCCGAGGCGGGCGAACATCTCGTTGCCGGAGGCGTCCAGGATGACGCGGTGGAAGGCCATGTCGTGGACGAGGTACTCCTCCAGCTTGTGACCGCGTGAGTTGGCGACCATGCCGAGGGCGCACTCGGTGAGTTCGGCGCACTGCTCGGACGTGGCGTGCCGGGCGGCGAGGCCCGCGGCGACCGGTTCGATCGCCGAGCGCAGCACCGTGAGGGAGCGCAGCTGCCGGGCGCGGTCCTTGCCGGCCAGGCGCCAGCGGATGACCTGCGGGTCGTAGACGTTCCACTCCGACGTCGGGCGTACGGTCACGCCCACGCGGCGGCGGGATTCGACCAGGTGCATGGACTCCAGGACGCGGACGGCCTCGCGCATCACCGAGCGTGACACGTCGAAACGCTGGGCGAGCTCGTCCGTGCGCAGGACACTGCCCGGCGGGTATTCGCCCGCCGTGATCTCGGGGCCGAGGGTGTCCAGTACGTGGCCGTGCAGCCCCCGGCCCGGTGTGCTCATGCACTCAGCGTACGGGGTAGATCACGGAGACAAAAAGTCAGACTTATTCATCACGACCCCTTGAATTTGTCGTACCTAATGAGTTTCAGTTGCGTCGACATCACGTGTCGACGGAGACAGCAGACAGTGAGGCAGCGATGAACACCCCCCACGTCGTCGTGGTCATGGGCGTCGCCGGCACCGGCAAGACCACCATCGGTCCCCTGCTCGCGGCCCGGCTCGGCGTTCCGTACGCCGAGGGCGACGACTTCCACCCGCAGGCCAACATCGCCAAGATGACGGCCGGTACCCCGCTCACCGACGAGGACCGCCGGCCCTGGCTGGACGCCATCGGCGAGTGGGCGCACGGGCGGGCCGGGCTCGGCGGGGTGGTCAGCTGCTCGGCGCTGAAGCGGTCGTACCGCGACCGGCTGCGGGCCGCCGCGCCCGGCGTGGTCTTCGTGCACCTCACGGGTGACCGCGCGCTCATCGAGGACCGGATGTCGCACCGGCAGGGGCACTTCATGCCCACGGCGCTGCTCGACTCCCAGTTCGCCACGCTCCAGTCGCTCCAGGCGGACGAGGCCGGGGCCGACGTGGACGTCTCGGGCAGCCCGGAGGAGATCACCGAGCGGGCGGCGCTCGCCCTGGAAGACCTCCCCGAGCCCGTCCAGTAGCCCCTGCCGGTCCCCCTCCCCCAGTCCCCTCCAACGCAAGGGAACCCACCCGTGACCAGACTCAGCGTCGAGATGCTGGCAGCGGACGCACCCGAGCCGATCACCTCGGCCGGCCACGCTCAGCTGGGCATCGCCGTCCTGGCGGGCATCGCCGTCATCGTCCTGCTCATCACCAAGTCCAAGCTGCACGCGTTCCTGGCGCTGACCATCGGGTCGCTGGCGCTCGGCGCGATCGCCGGGGCGCCGCTGGACAAGGTCCTCACCAGCTTCAGCGCCGGCCTCGGCACCACGGTCGCGGGCGTCGGGGTGCTGATCGCCCTCGGCGCGATGCTCGGCAAGATGCTCGCCGACTCCGGGGGCGCCGACCAGATCGTCGACACGATCCTCGCGAAGGCCGGCGGGCGGTCGATGCCGTGGGCGATGGTGCTCATCGCCTCGGTGATCGGACTGCCGCTGTTCTTCGAGGTCGGCATCGTGCTGCTGATCCCGGTGGTGCTGATGGTCGCCAAGCGCGGCAACTACTCGCTGATGCGCATCGGCATCCCGGCGCTCGCCGGCCTGTCCGTGATGCACGGCCTGGTGCCCCCGCACCCCGGTCCGCTGGTCGCGATCGACGCCGTCAAGGCCGACCTCGGCGTGACGCTGGCGCTCGGTGTCCTCGTCGCCATACCCACGGTGATCATCGCCGGTCCGCTGTTCTCGAAGTACGCGGCCCGCTGGGTGGACGTCCCCGCCCCGGAACGCATGATTCCGCAGCGTGCTTCGGAGGACCTGGAGAAGCGTCCCGGCTTTGGCGCCACGCTGTTCACGGTCCTGCTGCCGGTGATCCTCATGCTCGCCAAGGCGCTGGTCGACATCGTCGTGGACGACCCGGAGAACCTGGTCCAGCGCGTCTTCGACGTGATCGGCGCCCCGATGATCGCGCTGCTCGCCTCGGTGCTCGTCGGCATCTTCACGCTGCTGCGGCCCGCCGGGTTCTCCAAGGAGCGGATCTCGCCGCTCGTCGAGAAGAGCCTCGCGCCGATCGCGGGCATCCTGCTGATCGTCGGCGCGGGCGGCGGCTTCAAGCAGACGCTGATCGACACCGGCGTGGGCCAGATGGTCCTGGACATCTCCGAGGACTGGTCGATTCCCGCGCTGCTGCTGGCCTGGCTGATCGCGGTGGCGATCAGGCTGGCGACCGGTTCGGCGACGGTGGCGACGGTCTCGGCGGCCGGTCTGGTCGCCCCGCTGGCGGCCGACATGTCGACCACGCACGCGGCCCTGCTGGTCCTCGCCATCGGCGCCGGCTCGCTGTTCTTCAGCCATGTCAACGACGCCGGGTTCTGGATGGTGAAGGAGTACTTCGGGCTGAGTGTCGGCCAGAACATCAAGACCTGGTCCGTCATGGAGACGATCATCTCGGTGGTCGCCGGCGGCATCGTCCTGCTGTTGTCCCTCGTGATCTAGGAGTGCCGCGGCCATGACGGCTCACCCTCTCTTCGACATCAGCGGCCGTACGGCCCTCGTGACCGGCTCCAGCCGGGGCATCGGGCTCGCGCTCGCCCGTGGTCTGGCGGAGGCCGGCTGCACGGTCGTCCTCAACGGACGCGACAAGGACCGGCTCGCCGAGGCCGCCGCCGGGCTGCCCGGCGACCGGGTGCACACGGCGGCGTTCGACGTGACCGACGGATCATCGGTGGCCTCGGGGGTCGCCGAGGTCGAGGAGCGGGTGGGTCCGCTCGACATCCTCGTCAACAACGCGGGCATGCAACTGCGCGCTCCGCTACTGGAGTTCACCGAGTCCGACTGGCACCGGATCCTGGACACCAACCTGACCAGTGCCTTCCTGGTCGGCCGGGAGGCTGCGCGCCGGATGACGGAACGCGGCCACGGAAAGATCATCAACATCTGCTCGTTGCAGAGCGAGGTGACACGGCCCGGGATCGCACCGTACGCCGCCACCAAGGGTGCGCTGAAGATGCTCACCAAGGGCATGTGCGCGGACTGGGGTCCGAGCGGTGTGCAGGTCAACGGGCTCGGTCCGGGCTACATCGAGACGGAGCTGACACGACCGCTGGTCGAGGACGAGGAGTTCAGCGCCTGGGTGCGGCGGCGCACCCCGGCCGGCCGCTGGGGCCGCACCCAGGACCTGGTGGGCGGGGTGCTGTTCCTCGCCTCCCCCGCGGCCGACTTCGTCAGCGGTCAGGTGCTGTACGTCGACGGCGGCATGACGAGCGTGTTGTGACCACCTGCCGGGAGGCTGTGATGCTGGGTTGTGTGATCCACGGTCAGGGTGACCTGCGCGTGGCGGAGTTGCCGGTTCCCCAGCCCGGACCGGGGCAGGCGCTGGTCGCCGTGCGGTACGGCGGGGTGTGCGGGTCCGATCTGCACTACTGGCGGCACGGCGGGGTCGGGGACTTCCGGCTCCGGGAGCCGATGGTGCTCGGGCACGAGGTTGTCGGAACGGTGGTCGGGTACGGTGCCGGCGCGTCGGGCCCGGCGCCGGGTGCCGCCGTCGCCGTGCATCCGGCGACGCCGTGCGGGGTGTGTCCGGAGTGCTCGGACGGTCGGCGGAACATCTGCCGGGACACCCGGTATCTGGGCAGTGCGGCGCGTTTTCCGCATGTGCAGGGAGGGTTCGCGGCGCACATGGTCGTGCCCTGGGAGCAGGTGCGGGCCTTGCCGGAGGGCCTCGAGCTGCGCCGGGCCGCGCTCGCCGAGCCGTTGTCCGTCGCCCTGCACGCGGTGCGGCGGGCCGGGGAGGTGGCCGGGCGGCACGTCCTGGTGACCGGTGCCGGGCCCATCGGCTGTCTCGTGGTCGCGGCGGCGAAGGCGGCCGGGGCGGTGCGGGTGACCGTCACGGATCTGCTGCCCGAGGCGCTGGAGTACGCCCGGATCGCCGGTGCCGGGACGCTCGTACGGGCCGATGATCCTGACGACCCGGGGTGGCCTTCCGAAGTGGACGTCGCGATCGAGGCGTCCGGAGTGGCTGCCGGGCTCGACACGTGTCTGCGGCGCGTGCGGCGGGGCGGGGTCGTCGTGCAGTTGGGGATGTTGCCGGCGGGGCACAGTCCGTTCGCGGGGAACCTTGTGGTGAGTCGGGAGATCGAGCTGCGGGGGGCGTTTCGCTTCGACGGGGAGTTCGATCAGGCGCTGGAGCTGCTGGCGGGGGAGGCTGCGTTCGACGGGCTGATCAGTGCGGTGGTGTCGGTGAGGGAGGCCGAGTCCGCCTTTGCCCTGGCTGCTGACCGGAGTCGGTCTTGCAAGGTGCTGTTGGATTTCGCCCAGTCGCCGTAGCTGGTTCTGTCGTCGCGCGGCTGCGGGTGTGTTGTGGCTTGTCGCGCGGTTCCCCGCGCCCCTGACGAACCTACTGGCGCCATAGAGGGTGCTGTTGGTCTGCCCACTCTCTGCTCACCGAGCCCGTGCGCATACCTCTCCTGGATTCCGGGTCGGCCAGGGCCATGCCGATGTGACCGGCCAGGACCATGCCGATGGTGAGGGCCAGCCAGTCGTGGACGAACGTCGCACTGGTGCGCCACAGGAGGGGGGTGAGGTGGGTGAACCACATCATCAGGCCGGTGCCGAGCATCACGAGGGTGGCGCCGGCGATCCAGGACGCGTAGAGCTTCTGGCCGGCGTTGAACTTGCCCGCGGGGCGGGACGAGGGACGCTTGTCGCGGTGCAGGGCGGCGCGCAGCCAGGTGCGGTCGTGCGGGCCGAAGCGGTTGAGGTGGCCCAGGTCGGTACGCAGGGCGCGGGAGGCGAGGCCGGCCAGGACCGGGATGGGCAGGGCGAGGCCGGTCCACTTGTGCAGGGTGACGACGAGGGCACGGCGGCCTACGAGTTCGGCGAGCTGGGGGACGTAGAGGCAGGCCGCCGTCAGGACGCAGACGCCCATGAGCGCGGCCGTCGTGCGGTGGACCCAGCGCTCGGTCCGGCTGAAGCGCCTGACAGCGACCGCGGTGTCAGGTCGTGGGCTCATCGTCACGTCCGTTCGAGCGGCCCACCCAGGCGTCGACGTCGTAGCCGCGCTCCTCCCAGTACCCCGGCCGGACCTCGTCGGTGACGGTGATGCCGGAGAGCCACTTGGCGGACTTGTAGAAGTACATGGGCGCCACGTAGAGGCGGACCGGGCCGCCGTGGGAGTGGCCGAGGTCCTTGTCCTGCATGCGCAGGGCGACCAGGACGTCCGCGCGGCGGGCCTGGGCGAGGGTGAGGCTCTCGGTGTAGGTGCCGTCGAAGCAGGTGAAGCGGATGGCCTTGGCCGTGGGGCGGACCTTGGCGGTGTCGAGGAGGCGGGACAGGCGTACGCCCTCGAAGGGGGTGTCGGGGACCCGCCAGCCGGTGACGCACTGGACGTCGCGGACCAGGCGGGTCTGCGGCAGGGCCTTGAGGTCGGCCAGGGTGTAGGTCGCGGGGTGGTCGACCAGGCCGTCGATCGTGAGGCGGTAGCTGCCGGCGTTCTTGCGGGGAACGGACGAGGCGACCGAGTAGTAGCGGAAGCCGCCGCCGTTCGGGAGCAGTCCGGTCAGGCCGGTGGGGTCCTTGTCGGCGGCGCCGCCGAGGAAGCCCTCCAGGCCGCGTTGGAGCTGGGGCGCGGCGACCACGCCGAGGGCGCCCAGGCCGAGGGTGCCGAGGAAGACGCGGCGGCCGACCGGGGTGCCCCGTGGTCCGGGGGGTTCGTCGTTCATGCCCTCATGTACGTCCTCGTTCACGTTCTCATTCGAACACCCGCGGCCCCGTCAGGACAGGGATCGCGGGTGCTCGTCAGAGTTCCGTAACCACTTCTTACGCGGCCGGGGTCAGGACGACGCCGCCTTGTCGAGCTGGAACGCCTCGTTGCCGAGCCCGATCCGGGCGTGCTTCTCGGGGGCACGGGCGCGCAGCACCAGGCCCAGGACCAGGCCGGCGGCCAGGGCGAGGCCGATGGTGCCGGGCAGTATCCAGCTCAGCGAGGAGCCCGGGCCGGCGCCGACGAGGACCTCGAAGTCCTTCACCGTGTAGCCGGCGATCACGAGCAGGGCGATGCCCGCCAGGGCGGAGGTGACCAGCCGCCAGGCCTGGGCGCCCGCGGCACCCCGGCGGACGAAGAAGACGACGACCGACAGGGAGGCCGCCGCCATCAGCACGATCACGCCGAGGGCGCCGATGTTGCCGAACCAGGTGAACAGGTGCAGGACCGGCGCGGTCGGGTCGCCGGCCGGCTTGTCGTCGACGATCGCGAAGGCGGCCACGACGACCACGGCCACGACGGTCTGGAGCAGCGAGCCGGTGCCCGGAGCGCCGCTGGTGCCGCTGGTGCGGCCGAAGGCGGCGGGCAGCAGGCCCTCGCGGCCCATGGCGAAGGCGTACCGGGCGACGACGTTGTGGAAGCTGAGCAGCGCGGCGAACATGCCGGTGACGAACAGGACGTGCAGGACATCGGTGAAGGTGCCGCCGAGGCGCGACTCGGTGAGGAAGAACAGCAGTCCGGCGCTCTGCTTCTGGGCGGTGCCGACGATCGCGGCGGGGCCGGTGGCGACGGTGAGGGCCCAGCTGCTCAGCGCGAAGAAGACGGCGACCCCGCCGACGGCGAGGAACATCACGCGCGGCACCAGGACGTGCGGACGGGTGGTCTCCTCGGCGTACACGGGTGCCTGCTCGAAGCCGAGGAACGCGGCGATGCAGAAGCACAGCGCGGTGCCGACGCCCGCGCCGGTGAGGGTGTCGGGGTTGAAGGCGTGTAGCGAGAGGCCTTCCTTGCCGGGGTCGGCGAGGGCGGCGACGTCGAAGATCACGACGAGGAGCACCTCGATGACGAGCAGCACGCCGAGCACGCGCGCGTTGACGTCGATCTTCAGCCAGCCCAGCAGGCCGACGGCGAGCGCGGCCACGAGCGCCGGTATCCACCAGGCGATCTCCACCTCGGCGTAGGTGGCGAGGAGCCCGGAGACCTCGAAGCCGAAGATGCCGTAGATGCCGATCTGGAGCGCGTTGTAGGCGACGAGGGCGACCAGGGCGGCGCCCGCGCCGGCGGTGCCGCCGAGGCCGCGGGAGATGTACGCGTAGAAGGCTCCGGCGTTGTGGACGTGGCGGCTCATCTCGGCGTAACCGATGCTGAACAGGATCAGGACGACGCCGAGGACGACGAAGAGCAGCGGCTGACCGACGATGCCCATCACCGCGAATGTAGTGGGCATGACACCCGCGACCACCATGAGCGGGGCGGTCGCGGCGAGGACGGAGAGCAGCAGTCCCCCGGTGCCGAGCCGGTCGGCGCGCAGGGCGCGCTCCTGTCCCTTGAACGTGCTGATGCCGCCGGCTGCGGATGTGCTCGTGCTCGAACTGTCCGTGGTCATCGGGAGAGCGTCCTCACTTCTGGATTTCCGGGGGGTGTCAGGCCGTGCCCAGCGCGGCGGCGCGGGCGGCGGCGAAGGCGGTGTGCGGGTCGCGGTCCGGGTACGACCAGGGCGCCGGGGTGGCGTGCCGGCCGATCCGGTGGAACAGGGCGGCGGCCTCGGCGCCCCGCCCCTCGCAGAATTTGGCGTGGGCGAGGAAGTTGAGGTCGATCAGCCGGCGCGGATGACCCTCCTGTTCCCACTCCAGCCACCAGTCGAAGGCGGCCTTCATCACCTGCCGGGCGCGGCGGCCCGTCCAGTGGCCCGAGGCGGCCGGGTCGGCGGGTTCGTGCCCGGCGGCGGCCAGCGCGCGGTAGCGCTCGGCGTGCGCGATGACCGGCAGGATCGCGAGCGGGGAGTCGGCGGGTGCCTGCTCGGCGGCCCAGCCGGCGAAGTCGTAGACCTCGTGCAGGGGGTCCGGGCCGGCCTCCGTGCGGCGTCCGGCGAGCCGGGCGACCATCAGGTGGTGGGCGTGGTGGTGGTCGGCGTAGCGGGCGCGGACCTGCTCGAAGGTCCGGACCACGTCCTGGTCGGTGCCGACCGCGCACTCCAGCAGGAGCAGGCCGAGCCAGGGGGTGGGGTCGGCGGGGGCGCGGGCGGCGGCGGTCGCGCAGGCCTCGCGGGCCCGGACCGGCTTGCCCTTGCCGTGCAGGGCGCGCCGGACCTGGGCGAGGGCGAGCAGGACCGCGGCGTCGGCTGACTCGGGTTCGGCGAGCAGCCACTCACGGGCCCATGCCGCGCAGTAGGGCTCCCGTGCGAGGACCGTGACGCGGTGGCCGCGCCGGTCCCAGTCGTCCGCGGTGTGCACCAGCAGTGAGCGGGCGTTCTGCCAGCGGCCCTGCGCCAGCGCGGCGCGGGCGGCCGCGAGGTCGGCGTCGTCGAGGGCCTCGTCGAAGGCCTGAGACGCACGTCTGCGGCCACGGCCGAGGGGAGGCGGGGGTGGGGGCACCGCGGGACTTCCTCACGCGCTCTTCTTGTGTTTCGGCTCACGGCGGTCGATGGAGCGCGTGTGTGCGCTTCGCCATGAACTGATCACGCACAGCCAACCGTCAGCCAACGGTTGACGTCAAGGGCCGCCAGGGCGTTACACGCGTCAACTGCTGTTACTCGTGAGGCTTTTGTGATCAAAGGGGTCCCAGAGGACGGCGGGACGAGCATCCCTTTTATCCGTTTCGCCCTTTGTGGCGTGCGTCATAGTGCTGGGCGGTCACCACCGCTCAGGATGGGACGACGTACGGGCGCGCCGGGCGGAGCCGGCCGGTACAGTCGGCCCCTACGCCATCGTGAACCCGACCTGATGATCGAGGTACACCGCGTGTCGGTTCTAGTCCTGGTGCTCGCCGTGAGCGCCGCCTGCTGTCTGGGCTTCGGCTTCGTGCTTCAGCAGAACGCGGCCCAGCGCGCTCCGCTCAACGACTTCCTGTCCTTCCGGCTGCTGATCGACCTGGTGAAGGTGCCGCGCTGGCTCGGCGGTATCGGGCTGATGGTGCTCGGCACGGCGCTGGGTGCCGCCGCACTGGGGCAGGGCGAGCTGTCGCTGGTGGAGCCGCTGCTCGCGACGAACCTGCTCTTCGCGCTCGCGCTGTCCCGCCGGCAGACCCGGCAGCCGCTCGGCCGCCAGGGCTGGGCGGGACTTCTGCTGCTGGCGGGCGGTGTGACCACGTTCATCGTGGCGGGCGAGCCGCACGGCGGCGCCGCGACGGCCGATCCGATGCGGCAGTGGCTGATCATCGGGGCCATGACCGGGCTCGCCCTGCTGCTCACGGCGCACGCCAAGCGCTCCCGGCTGGGCTCCGGGCCGGTGCTGCTGGCCCTGGCCGCCGGGCTGCTGTACGGCGTGCAGGACGCGCTGACCCGGGTGAGCGGGGAGAAGTTCGCCGAGGGCGGCTTCGCCGGGCTGCTGACCGGCTGGCAGCCGTACGCCGTCCTGGCGCTGGGCGTCACGGGGCTGCTCCTCGTGCAGAGCGCCTTCGAGACCGCGTCCCTGCGCAAGTCGCTGCCCGCCCTGACAGCGGCCCAGCCGATCGCCGGGATCATCTGCGGCGTCGGCTTCCTGGGCGACCGGCTGCGGACCGACGCGGTGGCGCTGAGCTGGGAGGCGGGCGGTCTCCTCGCCGTGGTGGCCGGGATCATGCTGCTGGGTCTGCATCCGGCCATGCCCTCGGGGTCGGCGGAGCGGGCACGCGTGGGGCGGCTCCAGCCGCAGCTTCAGCCGCAGCCGCAGTGACGCCTCGCGCCCTGCTTGGATGAGGGCATGAGTGCTGCGGGTGAAGGCTTGAGTGCCGCTGACGAGATCCTCGACATCGTCGACGAGAACGACCGGGTCATCGGGCAGTCGCCCCGGGGCGAGGCCTACGCCAGGGGTCTGCGGCACCGCTGTGTGTTCATCCAGGCCCGGGACGCCGCGGGGCGGATCTTCGTGCACCGGCGGACGCCGGCCAAGCTGGTCTTCCCCTCCCTGTACGACATGTTCGTCGGCGGCGTGGTCGGCGCGGGCGAGACCTACGACACGGCGGCCCTGCGCGAGGCCGAGGAGGAACTGGGCGTCACGGGTCTGCCGCTGCCGCGCTACCTCTTCAAGTTCCTCTACGACAACGGCTCCGGTCAGACCTGGTGGTCGGCGGTGTACGAGGTCCGCTGCGACCTTCCGGTCCAGCCGCAGGCCGAGGAGGTGGCCTGGTACGACTTCCTGCCCGAGGACGAGGTGCGGCGGCGCCTGGGCGACTGGGAGTGGGTACCGGACGGGCTGGCGGCGTACGAGCGGCTCAGGGCGTTTCGGTCGATGGACTGAGCGGGGCTGTCCCCGGTCGGCCCAACCGCGGCAGGCGGCACTGCCACACCCTCCCCGGCGACCGGGTACCCGGGTGCCCGGTAGGGTCGCGCACGTGATCGAGTTCGTACGGAACGTCCGGTTGTGGTTCGCTCCCGCGCAGGTGCGGAAGGACGGCGAGACGCCCGACTACCGGTTCTCGCTGGCGAACGAACGCACCTTCCTGGCCTGGCTGCGCACCGCGCTCGCGTTGATCGGCGGCGGCTTCGCCGTGGACCAGTTCCTTCCGGACCTGCGCTGGGGCTGGCGCGTGGGGCTGGCGCTCGCGCTGCTGGCCGCGGGCGTGCTGTGCTCGCTGCGGGCGGTCAACCACTGGGTGCGCTGCGAGCGGGCCATGCGCCGGGGCGAGGACCTGCCGGTGTCCCGGTTCCCGGCGGTGCTGAGTCTCGTCGTCGCGATCGTCGCCCTCGCCATGGTCCTCGTGGTGCTCGTGGGGTGGGAGGGGTGAACGCGCCGGCGGCCCGACGCCAGGACCCCGACCGCGACCCCGGGCTGCAACCCGAGCGGACCCGGCTCGCGTGGCGGCGTACGACGCTGTCGGGCACGGCCTCCGCCGTGCTCGCCGTGAAGACCGCGCTGCACGGCGGGGCGTCGGCGCCCGGGCTCGTCGCGTGCGCGCTGTGCTGCGTCCTGTGGCTGGGCTTCCTGAGCATCGCCCACCGCCGTATCCGCGCCCTCTCGGCCACCGCCACCCCTGCCGCGTTCGCGCCCCGGCACGCCACGGCCGCGGTGCTGTGCACGATGGCGTTGGCGGTGTGCGGAGCGGCGCTCGTGCTCTAGGTGTATTGACCTGGAGCGTTGTTCACGCGGGAGATGGGTGGGTGGCCGCCGAGTGCGGTGTGGCAGCGGTGGTGGTTGTAGGTGTGCAGGAAGTCTGCCAGGGCCGCGGTGCGTTCGGTGTTA